>NZ_JBQHDF010000003.1:0-649160 GCF_052068495.1 Micromonospora sp. SD12
CGGCTACACCGCCTGACCAGCAGCCCCGCACCACGCAACGACGACAAGGGCCGACCCCCACCCGGGGGCCGGCCCTTTCGTCATACCGTTGTCGGGCGTCGAGCTAGCCGGAGGCGCCACGCCGCCGAGCCGGGACGTTGCGCCGAGCCCGGGGACCAGCCCTCTCGCCATGCCGCTGAGCCGGGCGTGAGGCGCGGGGGCGACTCAGCCGGCCGAGCCCAGCAGCCCGGGCGGGGCGGGCGCGAACAGTGATTGCGGCCGTAGCGGCCAGAGCGCGCCTCGGGGGCAGTGGCGGGTCAGTCGATCGGGGCGAGGAACTCCAGTCGGTTGCCGTGCGCGTCCTGGGAGTGGAAGCGGCGCATGCCCGGCAGCTCGTCGTCGCCCCAGGTGACCGGGTATCCGGCGGCGGCCAGCCGGGCGGCGAGCGTGTCCAGGTCCGGCCTGAGCAGACCGGGATGGGCCTTGCGGGCGGGGCGGAAGTCGTCCTCCACGCCCAGGTGCAGCTCCGCGCCGTGACCGGTGAACCAGCAGCCGCCACGGGCCGCGAGCGCGGGTGGCTTGGGCTTCTCGGTCATCCCGAGCACGCCGACGTAGAAGGCCCGCGACGCCTCCTCGGAGCCGCGTGGGCAGGCGAGCTGGACGTGATGGATCATGGTGGCACCTCCTCGTCCCGAACGATGGCACGAGGTTGCGAAGTTAGCAAGACGGACGTACGGTTTTGTTGACGACGGAGAATCGGCGGTAAGTGTCCCCTAACCACGGCGGCACCCCGACCGGTGCGACAGACTGCTCAGGACTACTCACGGTCGCTGGTGTGAAGGAGTACGACGTGGCGAGCCTCGACACCTTCGGTGCGAAGACCCAGCTACGCGTCGGAGACGCGAGCTACGAGATTTTCAAGATCAGCAAGGTGGAGGGCCACGAACGGCTCCCCTACAGCCTGAAGATCCTCCTGGAGAACCTGCTGCGGACCGAGGACGGCGCGAACATCACCGCCGACCACATCCGGCAGCTCGGGGTCTGGGAATCCGACGCCGACCCGAGCGTCGAGATCCAGTTCACCCCGGCGCGGGTGCTCATGCAGGACTTCACCGGCGTGCCCTGCGTGGTGGACCTGGCCACCATGCGCGAGGCCGTCCGCGAGCTGGGCGGCGACGCCACCAAGGTGAACCCGCTCGCCCCGGCCGAGCTGGTCATCGACCACTCCGTCATCGCCGACCTGTTCGGTCGCGAGGACGCCTTCGAGCGCAACGTCGAGCTGGAGTACGAGCGCAACAAGGAGCGCTACCAGTTCCTGCGCTGGGGCCAGACCGCGTTCAACGAGTTCAAGGTCGTCCCGCCGGGCACCGGCATCGTGCACCAGGTCAACATCGAGTACCTGGCCCGTACGATCATGGAGCGCAACGGCCAGGCGTACCCGGACACCGTGGTCGGCACCGACTCGCACACCACGATGGTCAACGGCCTGGGCGTGCTCGGCTGGGGCGTCGGCGGCATCGAGGCCGAGGCCGCGATGCTCGGCCAGCCGGTCAGCATGCTGATCCCGCGCGTGGTGGGCTTCAAGCTCTCCGGCGAGATGCCGGCCGGCACCACCGCCACCGACCTGGTGCTCACCATCACCGAGATGCTGCGCAAGCACGGCGTGGTCGGCAAGTTCGTCGAGTTCTACGGCCCCGGCGTGAGCGCCGTGCCGCTGGCCAACCGCGCCACCATCGGCAACATGTCCCCGGAGTACGGCTCGACCGTCGCGATCTTCCCGATCGACGCCGAGACCGTCCGCTACCTGGAGCTGACCGGCCGCGACGCCGCGCAGGTCGCGCTCGTCGAGGCGTACGCCAAGGAGCAGGGCCTCTGGCACGACCCGGAGGCCGAGCCGGAGTACTCGGAGCGCCTGGAGCTCGACCTGGGCACGATCGAGCCGTCCCTGGCCGGCCCGAAGCGCCCGCAGGACCGGGTCCCGCTGGGCAACGCCAAGACACTGTTCCGTTCGGCGCTGACCGACTACGTGGCCGCCGACGAGACCGGCGGCGACCGTGGCCGCAAGTCGGGCGTACCGCAGCAGGAGAAGCCGTTCGGCGTGGAGGGCCACGCCGACGAGGCGAGCGCCGAGTCCTTCCCGGCCAGCGACTCCCCGGCCAACGGGGTCAGCGACCCGGCCGACGCGCCGCGCGACCTAAAGACGGCGGCCGTCGGCTCCGGCGGGCGGGCCAGCAACCCGACCCGGGTCACCGGCGCCGACGGCGTCGAGTACGAGCTGGACCACGGCGCCGTGGTGATCGCGGCGATCACCTCCTGCACCAACACCTCCAACCCGCAGGTGATGATCGGCGCGGCCCTGCTGGCCCGCAACGCCGTCGACAAGGGCCTGAACCGCAAGCCGTGGGTGAAGACCACCCTGGCCCCGGGCTCCAAGGTCGTCATGGACTACTACGAGCGGGCCGGCCTCACGCCCTACCTGGAGAAGCTCGGCTTCCACCTGGTCGGCTACGGCTGCACCACCTGCATCGGCAACTCCGGCCCGCTGCCGGAGGAGGTCTCCGTCGCGGTCAACGAGGCCGACCTTGCGGTCGTCTCCGTGCTCTCCGGCAACCGGAACTTCGAGGGCCGGATCAACCCGGACGTCAAGATGAACTACCTGGCGTCCCCGCCGCTGGTGGTCGCGTACGCGCTGGCCGGCACGATGGACATCGACCTGGCCAACGAGCCGATCGGCGAGGACAGCGAAGGCAACCCGGTGTTCCTGCGGGACATCTGGCCCAACAGCGCCGAGATCCAGGACGTCATCGCCTCGGCGATCGGCGCCACCGGCTTCAGCGCCGCGTACGAGGACGTCTTCGCCGGTGACGAGCGCTGGCAGTCGCTGCCCACCCCGACCGGCGACACGTTCGCCTGGGCGGACGAGTCGACCTACGTCCGCAAGCCCCCGTACTTCGAGGGCATGGAAAGCGAGCCGAAGGCGGTCGTCGACATCACCGGCGCCCGGGTGCTGGCCAAGCTGGGCGACTCGGTGACCACCGACCACATCTCGCCGGCCGGTTCCATCAAGGCCGACTCGCCCGCCGGCACGTACCTCGCCGAGCACGGCGTGCCGCGCCACGAGTTCAACTCGTACGGCTCGCGCCGGGGCAACCACGAGGTGATGATCCGGGGCACCTTCGCCAACATCCGGCTGCGCAACCAGCTGGTCCCGGGCGTCGAGGGCGGCTTCACGGTCAACCACCTGACCGGCGAGCAGACCTCGATCTACGACGCCTCCGTGGCCTACCAGGAGGCCGGCATCCCGCTGGTCGTGCTGGCCGGCAAGGAGTACGGTTCCGGCTCGTCGCGCGACTGGGCGGCCAAGGGCACCATGCTGCTCGGCGTCCGGGCGGTCGTCGCCGAGTCGTACGAGCGGATCCACCGCTCGAACCTGATCGGCATGGGCGTGCTCCCGCTGCAGTTCCCGGCCGGCGAGACCGCCGAGTCGCTCGGCCTCACCGGCACGGAGACGTTCTCCATCACCGGGGTCACCGCGCTGAACGACGGCGAGACCCCGCGTACGGTCAAGGTCAGCACCGACACCGGCGTCGAGTTCGACGCGGTGGTCCGGATCGACACCCCGGGCGAGGCGGACTACTACCGGCACGGCGGCATCCTGCAGTACGTGCTGCGTCGCATGATCGCCAACTGACGACACGGACGAGGGGCCCCCTGCCACGACGGCAGGGGGCCCCTCGCGTGTCCGCTCAGATGCGGCCGGTGCCGGCGCGCTGGCACCGGTGCACGCCCGGAGATCTTGGTACGGAAGTGCCCCCGGAGGGGCCATTCCCTACCAAGATCTCATCCGGGAGCGCGGCGCAGCAGGCAGCAACGCGCCAGAAGACGCGACGCAGCGGGCACGGAACAGCGACGCGGGGCAGCCGCAACGGCGGCCACCCCGCAACAGCGGCTGCGGTGGTGGTGGCGGTGGTCCGGTTACTCGGTTGCGGCGGCGCGGCGGCGGGCCTCGCGGGTCTTCATGGCGTGCTCCATCAGCGTGATGAGCACCTCCTTGCTGGACTCCCGCTGCCGCGCGTCGCAGAGCAGCACCGGCACCCCCGGATCGAGGTTGAGCGCCGCCTGCACCTCGTCGAGCCGGTACTGCCGGGCCCCCTCGAAGCAGTTGACCGCCACCACGAACGGCGTGCCCCGGCCCTCGAAGTAGTCGATCGAGGGGAAGCAGTCGGCCAGCCGCCGGGTGTCGGCCAGCACCACCGCGCCGAGCGCGCCGAGCGCCAGTTCGTCCCAGACGAACCAGAACCGGTCCTGGCCCGGGGTGCCGAAGAGATAGAGCACCAGGTCGTCGCTGATTGTGATGCGGCCGAAGTCCATGGCGACGGTGGTGGTCGTCTTGCTCTCCACCCCGGAGAGGTCGTCGATGCCGACGCCGGACTCGGTCAACACCTCCTCCGTACGCAGCGGGCGCGTCTCGCTGACCGCGCCGACCATGGTGGTCTTGCCGACGCCGAAGCCGCCCGCGACGAGGATCTTGATCGCGGTGGGCAGTGGCGTCGCTCCCGCCGGCCGCTCAGAGTGCCCGTAGTCCATTGATTACCGCCTCGAAAACGCTGTTGTCGGGAAGGCCGGCCGTGGTGTGCGGTTCGCGTACCTGCACCAGGCTGCGGGCCGCCAGGTCACCGAGCAGGACCCGGATGGTGCCCACCGGCAGGTCAAGGTGGGCGGCGATCTCGGCGACGGACTGGATCCGCTGGCAGAGCCCGACTATCGCCAGGTGCTCCGGGCCCAGCCCGACCTCCGGGGTCACGTCCGCGCGGGTCGCCGTCACCAGGGAGATCAGGTCGAACGTGCCGGTGACCGGCCGGGCCCGGCCACGTGTCACCGCGTACGGGCGCACGACCGGGCCGGCATGGTCATCGACCCACTGGTGCTCCGAGGACTCCCCCTGCACCGTCATCGCGGCTACTTCTCGCCGGTCTGCTGCTCGCCGGTCCGCGTCGGCGACGCCACGTACTTGCCGACGCGGGTGACCAGCATCGCCATCTCGTAGGCGATCAGGCCGACGTCGGCGTCCTCGCTGGCGAGGACGGCGAGGCAGGCGTTGCGCCCCGCCGCTGTGACGAACAGGAACGACGACTGCATCTCGATGATGGTCTGCTGCACCTGGCCGCCGCCGAAGCGCTTGCCCGCGCCCCGGGCCAGGCTCTGGATGCCGGCCGCCATGGCCGCCAGGTGCTCGGCGTCGTCCCGGCTGAGCCCTCGCGAGGCGGCCATCAACAGGCCGTCCGTCGAGAGCGCGACCGCGTGGTCGGCCTGCTTCACCCGGCCGACCAGATCATCCAGCAACCACGTCAGGTCGGCACTCGAAGCCGTCTTCTGCGCCACTCGTCGTCCTCTTCTCCCCCGGCAGTTGTCGCCGTGCTCGTCTCGGCTGACCGTCACGGCGCGGAGGTCCCCCGCGCCGTCGCGGCGCCGGTCAGGTCGCTTGCAGGTCGTCGCCGGCGTCGGGTTCCCCGCCGGCCTCGGTACGGCTGTCGCCCGCTCCACCGAGCAGCCGGGCGGCGTCCGTACGGCCGCGCCGGGTGCCGGTCTGGTAGGAGCTCATCATCCGGCGTACCTGCTCCGGCGGGCGCGCCGTTTCGTCGTCGGTGTCGTCGTCCCCGCCGGCGGCCGGATCGTCACGAAGCTCCGGCACGATGCTGGCCTGGCGCACCCGCACCGGCAGCCCCGAGTCGGTGCGCGCGGTCACCTGGCGGGCCGTCGGCGCCGGGCCGCCGGTCGCGGTGGACCCGGTGTCCGCCTCCGGCGCGTCCGGCGTTCCGGGCGCCTCGGGCGGCGCGGGCCGGGCGGCGGCCACCGGCAGGCCGGTCGGGAAGGTCGGGCCGTCGAGGGCGTACTGCTCGGAGCCGGCACGCGGCCGGACGGGCAGCCGCGCGTCGAGGGCCGGGGCGGCCGTCGACAGGCTCCGGCCGCGCGACCGGGTCGGCAGGCCGCCCGTGTCGGCGTCCCCCTCGGCGGGTGCGTCGGTGTCCGGAGCCGGCCGCGTACGGGGCGCGAGCGGCTCGGCGAGCGCCACCGGCACCGCGGCGAGCGGCGGCTCGGCGGTGGGCGGCACCTGGCCGGGCGTGCCGGGTGCCCGGGTAGCGGCGGGCAGACCGGCCGGGAAGCCGCCGGAGGTGCTCGGGTCCTCGTCGTCGGCGGTGACCAGCTCGGCCGGGATCAGCACGACGGCCGTGGTGCCGCCGTACGCGGACTCCTTGAGCTGCACCCGCACGCCGTGCCGCTCGGTCAGCCGACTGACCACGTAGAGCCCGAGGCGGGAGGCGTTGGCCAGGTTCAGCTCGGACTGGTCGACGATCCGGTGGTTCGCGGCGGCCAGGTCCTCCTCGCTCATGCCCAGGCCACGGTCCTCGATCTCGATGGCGAAGCCGTTGGCCACCATCTGCCCGCGCACCTCGACGGAGGTGTGCGGCGGCGAGAACGACAGGCCGTTCTCGATCAGCTCGGCGAGCAGGTGGATGACGTCGCCGACCGCGCGCCCGGTGAGCGAGACGGCGCCGAGCGGCAGCACGTTGACCCGGGTGTAGTCCTCCACCTCGGCGACCGCGCCGCGCACGACGTCGACCATCGGCACGTTACGCCGCCAGGCGCGGCCCGGGGTGGAGCCGGAGAGCACGATGAGGTTCTCGGCGTTGCGCCGCATCCGGGTGGCCAGGTGGTCGACCCGGAACAGGTCTTCCAGCTCCTCGGCGTCGTGCTCGCGGCGCTCCATCGCGTCGAGCAGGGTGAGCTGGCGGTGCACCAGCGCCTGCGTGCGCCGGGCCAGGCTGAGGAAGACCTCGCGGACGTTGCGGCGCAGCTCGGCCTGCTCGACGGCGGTGCGGATCGCGGTCTCCTGCACGGCGTTGAACGCCTTGCCGACCTGGCCGATCTCGTCGTCGCCGAACTCCAGCGGCGGCGCCTCCTTGGCGACGTCGACCTCCTCGCCGTGGCCGAGCCGCTCGACCACGCCGGGCAGCCGCTCGTTGGCGAGCCGGAAGGCGGCGTCGCGCAGCCGCTCCAGCTGCTGCACGAGGGCCCGGGCGGTGGTGATCGACACGACGATCGAGGCGATGACGGCGAGCAGGCCCAGACCGGCGGCCAGCACCAGCCGCAGGACGACACCGACGGCGATGGGCGCGGCCCGCTCCACGAGCGCGTCACCGGCCTCGATGATGAAGCGCTGCTGCTCCTCGACCACCACGTCGGCCGCCGCGCGCCACTCGGTCGCCGACACCGGTGGCGCGCCGCCCGCGCGTCCCTGCACGACGACCCGGTCCTCCAGGGCCCGGAACGTGGTGTACGCCTCGCCGCTGAGCAGCGCCTCGTAGCGGGTCCGGTCGGCGCTCGACAGGTCGGTGCGGACCTGGCTGTCGAGGTAGCGCTGGGCGCCGGTGGCGCGGGCGAACGCGGCGGTCTCCTCGGGCGTCATCCGGCCGGCGGCCAGGGCGCCGGTGACGAGGGCGTCCTCCTGGGACATGAGTTCACGGATCCGGACGAGGTCGATCAGCGCCGCGGTCTCCTGCGTGAACCGTTCGTCGTCCAGGTTGCCCAGCGACCCGTACATCCGCAGCACCGAGTCGATGAGCTCGGTGTAGGCGCGGGTGGCGGTGGCGCGGTCGACCTGCCGGTCGCGGATGGACTCGCGTACGCCGCCGAGCCGGTCGAGCCCGCTGACGACCGCGTCGATCTGCCGTTGGCTCTCGTCGGCCGCCAGGTCCACCCGCCAACTGCTGACCGACTTGCGGAAGTCGTCGGCGACGCCCTCGGTGCGCCGCCACTGCGCGTCGAGCTGTTCCCGCTCGGCCGCGCCGGAGCCCCCCAGGTACGCCGCGGACGCGCGACGCTCGGCCTGCAACTCCAGCACCAGCGGCTCACCCGGCTGGGCGACCTGCGCGTCGAGCACCTGCACCCAGAGGAGACTGACGCCTTCCCGGAGGGTCACCCACGCGGCGAACGCCCACAGCGCAACGAGTGAGGCCAGTAGAGCCACGACTTTCCGGCGCAGATTGGAGCTGCGGGAACCCATTGAAAACCATCCCTGGCGGGGAGTCTGATTCATCCGATCGGCGGCTTCCGCATGGCGCTTCGACCGACCCGGCGCACGGTAGCAGTGTCACGACGATCACTCAAGCAGTCCTGATCATGACCGGTGCGTCATGGCGGGCACCCGATCGCCGCGCTCACCGTCCCGCGTGGCCGGTCAGCCGGGCCAGGTGCCGCGCCGCGAGCACGGCGGCCCGCACGATCAGCACCGGGTGGTAGAGATCCTTGTCATGCCACAGTGGAACGTCGACGGTGCCCTCGCCGTGGTCGTCGAGGTAGGCGAGCGCCCGGCGCACGACGCGGGCCAGGCCCGGCCGGGGCGCGCGCCCGGAGCCGAGCAGCACCTGGAGGGCGTACGCGGTCTCCTCCGGCGTGCCGGCCCACAGTCCCCACGAGCCGTCGTCGCGCTGGGTGTCGCGCACCCAGTCGACCGCCCGGTCGAGCCGCTCGCCGGCGGTGTCGGGCGCGTACTCGGCGAGGCTGGCCGCGACGCTGGCCGTCGCGTAGTACGGGGAGGCGTGCCAGCGGTCCGTCCAGCTGCCGTCGGCGTGCTGGCCGTCGACCAGCCAGCCGGCCACCCGCCGCACGACGTCGGCGTACGGGCGACCCGGCCGGTGCCGGGCGTGCCAGCCCAGCGCCTCCAGGACGTGGGCGTTCGTGGTGACCGAGGCGCCGTCCTCGCCCTGCCAGGTGCAGAAGTGCGCCCCCGTGTCGTACGCCAGGAGGCTGTCAGGCGAGACCGGGCGCCCGAGGCGGGCCAGCGCGAAGAGGGTGACGGCGGTGGTGTCGGCGTCGGTCGGCAGGCCGGGCGAGGTGGCCGCGCCCGTCGGTCCGAGCGCGGCGGCCAGCCCGCCGGTCAGCTCGGCGGGGACGCCCGTCGCCGCGCCGACCCGGGCCAGGCCGCTGAGCACCCAGGCGCGCTCGAACACGGCGATGGGCGTCGTGCACGGCACGGGCCCGCCGCCGCGCGCGACGGCGCCGGTCAGGTAGGCCAGCGCGGCGGGGTCCGCACCCGGACGGGTGGGATCGCCCAGCCAGGCCGCGGTGGCGGCGGGCGAGGCGCCGACGGCACCGGAGACGGGCCGGGCCGGCAGGCACACCCGCGCCCGCGCGTCCAGCACCTCGAAGGCGTGCCACAGCTTCTGCGGCACGGGCCCGCCGGTGGCGAGGAGCCGCCCGACCGCCTCGGCCCGGTGCCGGGTCATGCCGTACGGCATCGGCAGCGCAGGCGCCGCCGGCCGGCTCCGACCGACCGCGCCGCCGTCGAGGAGCGCGTCGATCCGGTCGATCAGGGCGGGCACGATCAGGTCGACGCCCGGCATGTCCGGCACGGGCTCGACGGCCACCAGCAGGCGGTCCCGCAGCGCCGCCACTCCCCGGTCCACGGCCGGTGCGAGCCGGTGCGCCTCCCGACTGTCGGTACGCCGGGCGCTCAGCAGCGCCTCCACCGCGCTGAGGGTCGGCACCAGGCCGTACGCGCCGGGCGCTCCCCATCCGCCGTCGGCGCGCTGAGCGGCCAGCAGGTACCGCAGCCGCTCGGCGTGCCCCGGCAGCCAGGGCGCGTCGCCGACCAGCCGGCCGGTCTCGTAGATCGAGGGCGAGACCGTGCCGGCGGGGGCGGCCAGCATCGCCGCCACCAGTTCACGGCCGGCGGCGGCGAGCCCGGCGCCGCCGACGTCGGGTGCGGCGACGGGCGCCGCCGTCACGACATCCCCCAGAAGTCGGCCAGTTGGTAGAAGCCGCTGCTGAAGCCGACCTGCCGGGCCAGGTAGTCCGCCTCGCGCGGGCAGGTCGTGCGGAGCGGGACCAGCATCCGGCGGCAGCTGTCCACCAGCGCGGCGAGCCGCTGCTCCACCTCGGCGCGGTCCTCGACCAGCAGCAGCGCGTTCAGGTCGCCCCAGCGCAGGTCGCGCTCGTAGGTGCCGAGGTCGTTGACGAGGCGCAGGGCGCGCTGCACCTGGTCGCTGACCGCGACCAGCTCGTCCAGCCGGGCGAGGGTGGCCTCGTCGCCGGTGTAGAGCCAGTGCGCGACGTTGACGATCGTGCAGGCGTGGTTGTCGGCGTTGTCGAGGTAGGCGTCGAGGCTCGGCAGGGACGCCCGGTCCCCGGGCCGCCAGGCCGCCTTCCACTCCCACTCGCGGGCCATCGCCCGCACCGTCGCGTCCACCCGGTCGCGCCACAGCGGACGGTACGCGGCGAAGGCGGGGACCGTCGCCAGCTCCTCCTGGAGTGCCGCCAGGTAGGTGCCGAGATGGTCGTCGGGGGCGGGCGGCTCGCCGGCGGCCACCGCGCGGCAGCGCGCGACGAGCCCGTCGACCTCGTCGCGGGTACGCGCCCGGTGGTCGATCAGCCAGTCGAGGGCGAAGCCCCACAGCACGGTGCGGTTCGCGGCGCGCAGCTGCTCGGCCGTGCACCACGGGGCACCGAAGGCGATGGCTAGCGAGATGTTGGCGAACAGCATGGTGTCGAACGGTTCGGCGGGGAACAGTTCGGGGCGGGCCGCGGCCGACGCCTGGAGGTCGCGTTGGCCGCGTACCGCCAGGCCGCAGATGCGGCCCTGCTCCTGGGCGTCGCGCAGCTCGTCGCGCCCGTCGGGCGTCGCCGTCGGCAGCGCGGTCATGCCGGCCTCCGCTCGCGGACCGGGCTCAGCGCCATGACCACCGGCCGGCCCGGCCGCAGGGCCGCCGCCAACTGCTTGGGCGGCATGCCGGGCTCCCGCAGCCGGAAGCGGTAGCGGCTGAGCATGGTGGCCACCACCAGCGGGGCCTCCAGATTGAACAGGTACATGCCGAGGCACTGGTGCGGGCCGCCGCCGAACGGGAAGTACGCGTACCGGTGGCCGCGGCGCGACTGGTCGCCGCGGAAGCGCTCGGGGTCGAAGACGTCCGGACGGTCCCAGAAGCGGGCGAGCCGCTGGGTGATGTAGGAGCTGACGACGACGATGCTGCCCGCCTTGATCCTGGTGCCACCGATGACGTCGTCGGCGAGGGCGGTGCGCGGCAGCAGCCAGCCCGCCGGGTACATCCGCAGCAGCTCGTCCACCACGGCCCGGGTGTAGGTGAGCGCCCGCAGCTGCTCCCGGCTGATCGTCCGGTCGGTCCCCACCACCTCGTCCAGCTCGGCGTAGAGCCGTTCGGCGATCTCGGGGTGGGCGTCCAGGATCGGCCACAGCCAGGTCAGCACGGCGTACGTGGTCTCGGTCGCCGTGGCGAAGGACGCCACCACGTCGTCGCGGACCTGCCGCTCGTCGAGGGGGCGGCCCTGCTCGTCGCGGGCGCGTGCCAGGGCGGCCAGCAGGTCGTCGCCGTCGCGCGGGTTGGCCATCTCCGCGCGTACGAGCGGCAGCATGATGTCGTCGACGACGCCGATCGCGCGGCTCAGGGCGCGGTCGCCCGGCACCGGCACCGCGTCGGGCACGAACGGCAGGAGCAGCCGGGCGCGCAGCGCCGTCACGATCGTGCCCTGGGCGGCGACGATCCGCAGCTGGTCGGCGAGGCTCACCCGGTCGGCGAAGAAGACGCTGCTGATCGCCCGGCAGATGACCCGTCCCAGCTCGGTGCCGGCGTCGAACCACCGGCCGGTGCGGGCCGGCTCGTCGAACTCGTCGACGGCGTCGCTGACGGCGCGGCTCATGGTGTCCACGAGGGAGTCGATGCGCTTGGCGGTGAAGTGCGGCTGCATGCGCGCGCGGCTGGCCTGCCACTGCGGCCCGTCGGACAGGATGCCCTCGCCGGTGAGCCGCCGCACCGGACGCCAGAGCATGCTGTTGCCGCCACGCGTGTAGTTGGCCTCGTTGTCGCGCAGGACGTGCTGCACGTGGGCCGGCTCGGTGACCAGGTACGGACGGATCGTCCCGAGGTTGAGCCGGACGATCTCGCCCTCGGCGGAGTCGGCCACCGCGACGAGCTGGCCCAGCGGGTCACGCAGCAGACCCGGGAGCATCCTCCACAGTGGTATCGAGCGGGCGGCCCGCCCTCGCGCGTCGTCGACGCTCCGCCCGGCCATGGCATCCCGCACCCGCGGCTCCTCCCCCTTGGTCACGCTCCGCTGTGACAGACCGTCACGCAGACGGCTGCCTTGCGTCACGATTCGGGAAGCATGCCACCACCCGCCGAGAATCCGCTAGCCGTCGAACGAGAATTTTGCTCATGGGAATGCTCGTCCATGAAGGATTTCGTGTCGGGCGTCACTCGTGGAGGGTGCGCAGGTGGCGCCACTCGGCGGCCACCGGGCGGTACCCGCACCAGGCGTTCACCGCCCGCATCGCGTCGTTGCCGGCGTCGTTCAGGGTGCACGCCCACCGCAGGCCCGCCGACCGGGCCGCCCGCAGCGACGCGTGCTTGACCAGCCGGGCGAGGCCCCGACCCCGCCACCCCGCCCGGGTGCCCGTCATGCCCGACAGGTAGCGGTCGCGCCCGTCGGTCAGCGCGACGGTGAACGCCACCACCACCCCGTGGGCCGTCGCCACCGTGCTGAGCGCCCGGTCCAGGTCCGGCCGGTCCCAGTACGCGGCCCGCCAGTCGCCGAAGCTGATCTCGTCCATCCCGACGTCGCCCGGCTCGTCGGCGGCGGCGGCCAGGTCCGCCTCGTACAGCGGACGGGGGTCGGGCAGGTCCGCCGCCGTGACCAGCCGCACCCCGGCCGGCGGGGCGGGCGCGGGCGGCAGCACCGCCGTCGCCAGGTCCAGCCCCAGGATCACGTTGCGCCGGCCGGACCGGTACCCGTGCCGCTCGGCGAAGGCGAGCGACGCCGGCTCGTCGACGACCCGGGCGTACGCCAGGCGCACGCCGAGCCCGACGAGGCGCTCCTCGGCGGCGGCGAGCAGGGCCGAGCCGACGCCCCGCCGACGCTCCTCGGGGTGCACGACCAGGTTGACGAAGCCGAGCCCAGGCTCCGCGCTCTCGTGCAGCAGCCCCGTACGGGCGACGCCGGCGATCCCGCCGCCCGCCTCGGCGACGAGCATCCCGAAGCGCTCCGCCGGCTTGCCGGTCGCCTGCCAGGCGAGCACCTGCGGCGTGACCACCAGATGGGGGCGGGCGGCGCGGAGCAGGGCGACGACCCCTGCCGCGTCGGTGGGGCCGGCGGCCCGGACGGTGGGGACCATGGCTGGGCAACCTACCGCAGCGGCGGGCACGGCGGTGGAACCCGGGCGCGCCCCGCACGGCCTGTGCCAGGCTCAGGGGATGGACGACAAGACCATCCTGAACCGCATCTCCGAGCTGGTCGACGAGGAGCACCGGTTGCGCGCCGACGCGCAGGCCGGCGAGTCGGGCACGGACGACGACGCCCGTACCCGGCTGCGCGAGTTGGAGGAGTCCCTCGACCAGTGCTGGGACCTGCTGCGGCGACGGCGGGCCGCCCGGCAGACCCACGGCGACCCCGACGCCCAGGGCCTGCGTCCCAAGCCGGCGGTCGAGCGCTACCTCCAGTGACCCGGTCCCGGGCGGCAGGTGCCGGCCGCCCGGGACGTCGCGGTCAGCGGATCCCCGCCTCCCGCAGCAGCAACGCGGTCAGCGCGGCCGGATCGGCGTCCGCCGCCGGCAGGCCGCGGGCCGCGAACCAGGTGGCGACCACCCGGACGTCGCGGGCCAGGAACTCCGGCCCCTGCGGGTTGGCCACCACGTCGACCACCTGCGGCAGGTCGATCAACACCAGCCGCCCCGCGTGCACCAGCAGGTTGTACGGCGACAGGTCACCGTGCGCGAGGCCGGCGCGGGCGAGCACCACGAGAGCGTCGACGAGCTGTCCCCACAGCTCGCGCAGCTCCCCCGCCTCCGGCCGCAGCTGGGCCAACCGGGGCGCGGCCAGCCCCTCGTCGTGGTCGCCGAGGAACTCCAGCATCAGCTCGGTGCCGCGCACCTGCACCGGGTAGGGGACGGAGATCGTCCCGTACCGGCTGCCGACCTCCCAGAGCCGGGCCAGCGCGGCGAACTCGGCCGCCGCCCACTGCCCGGCGATCATCTGCCGGCCGAAGGCGGTGCGCCCGGCCATCGCGCGGTTCTCCCGGGACCGGCGGACCCGGCGCCCCTCCAGGTAGCCGGCGTCGCGGTGGAAGAGCCGGTGCTGGGGGTCCCGGTACCGTTTGACGGCCAGCAGGCAGGACCGGTCGGTGTCAGGGACCGCCCGGCGGACCAGGTGGACGTCCGCCTCCTTGCCGGTCTTGAGCACCCCCAGCTCGGTGTCCCTGGCGGCCAGCTCGGTGACCAGCCAGTCGGGGTGGGGCTGCGGGCCCTGCACGGCGTCGTCCCAGGAGGACCAGCTGTCCCCCGTCTCGGGGTCCGGCTCGGCGTCCGGGTCGGCGGGGGCGGGACCGGCGGCCCGGCCCCGCTTCAGGAAGAGCTGCTCGTCGTCGTCGAAGCGGCGCTTGCCGCGGGTACGGCGCTCGCGCGCCGGAAGGTCGTGATCGCGCACTGCGGTGGTGTTCCCTTGCTCGAGGCTGATGGGGGCAGGTGGAGGTGACCTGCGAAGACGGCCATGACCGACCCCCTCTCCTCGACCGGGCGCGCCCGGTTGCACGATGCGCCGACCATGCTCACGCGCCGGCGCCACCCGGGTCAACCGATTTACGCCCGGCCCGCCGCCCGTCAGGCGGCGAGCACCGCCGCGACGGCGGCGATCACGCCGTCGGCGGTGCGGGTGGGGGCGAACCGGCTGTCGACCCAGCTCCGCCCCCGGTGCAGCCAGACGCTGGGCAGCCCCACGGCGGCGGCGCCCCCGATGTCCACCTCCGGGCCGTCGCCGACCACCCAGGCGCCGCGTAACGGCAGCCGCACCCGCCGGGCGGCCAGCGCGAAGATCCTCGGGTTGGGCTTGCTGACGCCGGCCTCCTCGGAGATGACCCAGTCGGCGACGAAGCGGTCCAGTCCGGTACGCCGGATGACGGCCTCCTGCTGCCGTACCGCGCCGTTGCTGACCACCACGGGCGTCCATCCCGCCTCGTCGGCGATCCGCAGCGCGCAGGCCACCAGCGGATCGAGCCGGACGTCGGCCACCACGCAGTCGTGCAGCTCCTCGACCAGGTCGATGGACGGGATCCGCAGCCGGTAGCGGTCCCGTACGGCGTCGGCCACGTCCCACCGGTCGGTCAGCCCGTCGGCGTCGATGGACAGCAGCCAGTCGATGTCGGCCGGCGGCGCGCCGACACCGGCCAGGAAACGCTCCCCCCAGGCGCGGAACGGACCGGCCCGGTCGAGCAGCGTGTTGTCCAGGTCCAGCAGGAGCAGCGGCACTCGGGCACCCTACGGGACCGCCACCGCCCGCCGACAGTGCCGAGCCGGCTTCCGGCGACCCGTCAGGCCGGCAGGGCCGCCCGGGGCCCGCCCTGGTCGGGCAGACGGTCGAGCAGCATGCAGTGGGCGGACCGGGTCGCCGCGAGGGGCTCCGGGGCCAGCGCGACGACCAGCACGGCCTCGCCGGTGTCCGCGCCCCGGGCCAACGGGCGGCCCTCCGGGTCGTAGACGGCGGCGCCACCGTTGAACCGCCACGGGTCGGCGCCGCCGACGAGGTTGGCGAACACCACGTACATCGTGTTGTCCAGCGCGCGGGCGGCGTAGTAGAGGTCGCGGCGGTGCTCGGAGCCGGCCAGGTAGCCGCTCGGGCAGAGGTAGCCGTGCGCCCCGTCGGCTGCGGCGGCCCGGCCGTGCTCGGGGAAGCAGCCGTCGTAGCAGATGCCGAGCCCGAGCCGCCAGTCGTCGACGAGCAGGGTCGCGCCCCGGTCACCGGCGACGAACAGCTCCCGCTCGCCGCTCCACAGTTGCTGCTTGTCGTACCCGACGCGGACGTCGCCGGCCCCGTCGACCAGCAGGGCGGAGATCGTCCGCCGGCCGTCCGGGTGCCGGACGGCGGCGCCGACCACCACGGCCGCGCCGCCGTCGCGGGCCGCCTCGCGCAGCGGGTCCAGCCGCACGTCGTCGACCGTGGCCGCCGCGTCGGCCGCGACGTCGGTGCCGGCGGGATCGGCCGCCAGCGTCGGCAGGTGGTACGCGGGCAGGAAGAGCTCCGGCAGCACGGTCACCCGGGCGCCGCGCTCCGTGGCGCGGCGGACCAGCCGGGCGGCGCTCGCCGCGTTGCCGACCACGTCGCCGGGTACGGGCTCGGCCTGCACGGCCGCGACGGTCAGCGGCGCGGCGGGGACCGCGACGGCGGTGGGGAGTGGCATCACGGGGCGATCCTAACCGGCGCGTGCCCTACGGATGATCATGCGCGCGCCCCAAACCAAGCCGTACGTACGGTTTGCACAACGGAGGGTGAGCTGTCACGATCGACCCGTGCCCAGAGTAAGTCAGGACCAGCTCGACGCGCGCCGACAGGAAATCCTCGCCGCCGCGCGGGCGTGTTTCGCCCGGCACGGCTACGAGGGCGCCACCGTCCGCAGGCTGGAGGAGGCCACCCGGCTGTCCCGGGGCGCGATCTTCCACCACTTCCGCGACAAGGACTCGCTCTTCCTCGCCGTCGCCGAGGACGACGCCGCGGCCATGGTGGAGACCGTAGCCCGCAACGGCCTGGTCCAGGTCATGCGGGACCTGCTGGCCGGCGCCGTCTCCCCCGACACCACCGGCTGGCTGGGCAGCCAACTGGAGGTGTCCCGGCGACTGCGGACCGACCCGGCGTTCGCCAAGCGGTGGGCGCAGCGGTCGGCGGCGGTTGCCGAGGCGACCCGCGACCGGCTGGCCCGGCAGCGGGAAGCGGGCGTGCTCCGCGAGGACGTGCCGATCGACGTGCTGGCCCAGTTCCTCGAACTCGCCTACGACGGCCTGGTGCTGCACCTGGCGATGGGCCGCCCCGCCGGCGACCTCGGCCCGGTGCTCGACCTGGTCGAGGAGGCCGTGCGCCGCCGCTGACCGTCCGCCCGCTGCCACGCGTATCGGTCCGGTAACTCGGCCCACGCGGTGGGTACGCCCTGGCGGGGCTGCTCCACAATTGGGCCGCGATCCCCCTCGCCCGAAGGAGCAGCAGATGACCGTCCCCGCCGCACCTGGTGACACCTGGGGCATCTCCGGCCCCACCTTCCTCCGGGTCTATCTCCTCGTGGCCGTCGTGATCGTCGTCGGTACGCTCGTCCACCGGCTCGCGGTCCTCGCCGGCCCGTCGGTGGGTCACGTCGGCCAGCTCGGCCCGCAGCAGGTCGCCTACCTCAACGGCGGGCAGCAGCTGGCGATCTGGGCCTCCGTCGGCGCGCTGCGCAGCAGCGGCGCCATCGGCGTACGACCGGATCGGCGGCTGACCACCGGCGGGCCGCTGCCGGCCGGGATCACACCGCTGGACCAGGCGATCCACTTCGCGGCCGGCCGCAACGCCACCACCCGGCAGCTGGCCCGCGACGAGTGGGTCGTCCGGGCGCTCGATCAGCTGCGGGCCAGCCTGGAGCAACGCGGGCTCGCGCTCGCACCGGCCCGCCGGTCCGCGCTGCGCCTGGGCGCGTTCCTGCTCACCGCCCTGCTGCTGGTCGGCGTGGCACGCATCGTCGCCGGGCTGGCCAACGACCGTCCGGTGGGCTGGCTCGTGCTGAGCCAGATCCCGCTGATCGTCGTGGCCGTCCTCCTGCACCGGGTGCCGTGGCGCACCCGCGCCGCCACCCGGGCACTGCGCGACCTGCGGCGCCAGCACACCTACCTCGCGCCCGCCTCGGCCCCGGCCTACGCCACGTACGGCGCGGCGGGCGCCGCGATGGGCGTCGCGTTGTTCGGCACCGCGTCGCTCTACGCCATGGACCCCGGCTTCGCCAGCCAGGCCGAGATCCAGCGCCAGGCCATCAGCGGCACCGGCGCCTCCTCCAGCGGCGGCGGGTGCGGCGGGGGCAGCTCGTGCAGCGGGGGCAGCTCGTGCGGGGGCGGCGGGGGCTGCGGCGGAGGCGGGTGCGGCGGATGACCGGCCCACATGGGGTGGGCATCGGCTGGCGGCCGGAGATCGCCGGGTTCGTCGCCGACCTGCCCGGGCTGCGCTTCGTGGAGGTGGTCGCGGAGGGCGTCGCCGCCTCCGGGCCGCTGCCGGCGGGGCTGGCCGCGCTGCGCGAGCGCGACGTGACGGTCGTACCGCACGGCGTGCGCCTGTCCCTCGGCGGCGCGGAACCGGTCGACCCGGCCCGCGTCGCCCACCTGGGCGCGGTGGCGGAGCTGGTCGGGGCGCCGCTGGTCAGCGAGCACATCGCCTTCGTCCGGGCCGGCGGCGTCGAGGCCGGCCACCTGCTGCCGCTGCCGCGCAGCCGCGAGGCGGTCGACGCGGTGTGCGCCAACGTCGCCCGGGCGCAGGCCGGGCTGCCGGTGCCGCTCGCGCTGGAACCGATCGCGGCCCTGTTCGACTGGCCCGACGACGAGCTGGACGAGGCCGACTTCCTCACCGAGATCCTGGACCGCACCGGCGCGTTCCTGCTGCTCGACGTCGCCAACGTGTACGCCAACGCCCGCAACCGGGGCACCGACCCGGCCGCGCTGCTCGACCGGCTGCCGCTGGACCGGGTCTCCTACGTGCACGTCGCGGGCGGCGCCGAGCACGGCGGCTACTACCACGACACGCACACCGATCCGGTGCCGCCGCCGGTGCTGGACCTGCTGCGCGAGCTGTGCGCCCGCCGCCGGCCACCCGCGCTCCTGCTGGAACGCGACGGGCACTACCCGCCCGCCCCGGTGCTGCGCGCCGAGTTGGACGCCCTGGCCGCCGCGTCCGGCTTCCCGGTGGTGACGTGAGCGGCGACCTGGCCGAGCGGCAGGCGGCGCTGGTGGCGGCGCTGGTGGCCGGTGGCCCCGCGCCGGCGGGTTTCGACCCCGCGGCGCTCGCCGCCGCCGGAGCCGCGCTGCTGCGCAAACGCGCCGGGGAGGTGGCCCGGCACTGGCCGTTGCTCGCCACCGGTCTCGGTCCGCAGTGGTCGGCGAC
Organism: Micromonospora sp. SD12; assembly: GCF_052068495.1. Lineage (NCBI taxonomy): Bacteria > Bacillati > Actinomycetota > Actinomycetes > Micromonosporales > Micromonosporaceae > Micromonospora > Micromonospora sp. SD12. The sequence goes on from NZ_JBQHDF010000003.1 coordinate 18,931, forward strand.
CTTCGCCCGCTGGGCGTCGGGGCGGCCGACCGACGGCTCGCTGCGCGACGGCTGGGACCTGGCCCGTGACCTGCGCGACCGGAGCGCGCTGCCGCCGCTGGGCGCGGAGGAACTGGCCGCGCGCGAGGCCGCCCACCGCTACGACGGGCACGCACCGCCGCGCCCGCGTCGGCTGCCGGCGTGGGGGCGCGCCGGCGGCGCCGTCGCGGTCCAGGTCGCCGGTCGGGTACGCCTGCTGCGCCCCGCACACCGCTGAACCGCCCGCCGCTGGCCCCTCCACCGTTGGACCGTCCGCTGCCACTGGACCGTCCGCCACTGGTCGTCGGCCGCCTGGCGGTCCGAGGGCCCCGCTGGCGGATCCGGCCGGGTGCGGCAGGATCGACGGCATGGATCTCGGACTGACCGATCGGGTGTACGTACTCACCGGCGCCTCCCGGGGGCTGGGCTACGCCACCGCGGAGTGCCTCGTCGCCGACGGCGCCCGCGTCGTGCTCTCCGCCCGCGACGCCGACGCGGTGGCCGCCGCCGCGCAGCGCCTCGGCGGGCCGGAGCGGGCGATCGGGCTGACCGCCGACCTGACCGACGCGCAGACGCCGCAGCGCCTCGTCGCGGCGGCCCGGGAGCACTTCGGGCGGCTGGACGGGGCGCTGGTCTCGGTCGGCGGACCGCCGCCCGGCAGCGCCGCATCGGTCACCGACGAGCAGTGGCGCCACTCCTTCGAGACGGTCTTCCTCGGCACCGTACGCATGGTCCGTACCGTCGCCGAGAACCTGGCCGGGGACGCGGGCGGGGCCGTCGGGCTGGTCCTGTCGACCTCGGCGCGCGGGCCGGTGCCCGGCCTGGGCATCTCCAACGGCCTACGGCCCGGCCTGGCGGGCATGGCCAAGGACGTCGCCGACGAGTACGGCCCCCGGGGCGTACGGGTGGTCGGGCTGTTGCCGGGGCGGATCATGACCGACCGCAACGTGGAGCTCTTCGCGGCCACCGGCGACCCCGAGCGGGCACGCGCGGAGGCCGAGGCCGCCATTCCGTTGCGCCGCATCGGCGCCCCCGCCGAGTTCGGCCGGGTGGCCGCGTTCGTGCTCTCCCCCGCCGCGAGCTACCTGACCGGGGTCACCGTGCCGGTCGACGGCGGCGTACTGCGGAGCCTGTGATGCCCGCGCCCGCCGGCAGGTCGGCCCCCGGCTCCCCCGCCCGGCGGCGGGCGGGAACGACGGACGCGGCCGCACGGCATCCGCGCCCCACCCGGGAGGAACTCGCCGCGGCCGCGCAGCGCACCATCCCCGACGTCATCGCCCCCGGCCTGGACGTGCTCTTCGTCGGGATCAACCCGGGCCTGTGGTCGGCGGCGACCGGATGGCACTTCGCCCGGCCGGGCAACCGGTTCTGGCCGGCGCTGCACCGGGGCGGGTTCACGCCCCGGCTGCTGCACCCCAGCGAGCAGGACGAGCTGCCGGGCTACGGCCTGGGCATCAGCAACATGGTCGCGCGGGCCAGCGCCCGCGCCGACGAGCTGACCCCGGCCGAACTTCTCGAGGGGGCGCAGATCCTCACCGCCAAGGTCGCGCGGTACCGGCCCCGGTGGGTGGCCGTGGTGGGGGTGACCGCGTACCGGATCGGGTTCGCCCGGCCGAAGGCCGCCTTCGGGCCGCAGCCGGAGCCGCTGGCGGGCGCCCGCCTGTGGGTGCTGCCCAACCCCAGCGGGCTGAACGCGCACTTCACCCCGGAGACGCTCGGCGCCGCGTTCGGGGAGTTGCGGGCGGCGGTCACCGCCGACTGAGGCGCCGGTCGGCAGCGGCAGTCGCGCCGCCGACCGGCGGTGATTGACCGCGACTCCCGGCAGCGTCAGTTGGCCGCCGCCGGCGGGAGCGCCTCGTCGGCGAGGTAGGGCCGCAGCGGCGGCACGGCCACCGGCTCGGGCCCGGTCGCGTCGGCGTACGGGGTGGGCGAGTCGGCGACCGCGAACTGGGTGCGGTAGAGCTCGGCGTAGAGCCCGCCCACGGCCACCAGTTCCTCGTGGCGCCCCCGCTCGACGATCCGCCCGCCGTCGAGCACCAGGATCTGGTCGGCGTCGCGGACGGTCGAGAGCCGGTGCGCGATCACCAGCGCGGTACGCCCCGTCAGCGCCACCGACAGCGCCCGCTGCACGGCGGCCTCGCTCTCCGAGTCGAGGTGCGCCGTCGCCTCGTCGAGGATCACGATCGACGGGGCCTTCAGCAGCAGCCGGGCGATCGCGATGCGCTGCTTCTCGCCGCCGGAGAAGCGGTAGCCGCGCTCGCCGACCAGCGTGTCCAGCCCTTCCGGCAGCGCCCGGACCAGGTCGGCGACCTGCGCCCCGGCCAGGGCCGCCCAGATCTCGTCGTCGGTGGCGTCCGGCTTGGCGTAGCGCAGGTTCTCGGCGATGGTCTCGTGGAACAGGTGCGAGTCCTGCGTGACCACCCCGATCTCGTCGCGCAGCGAGTCGAGGGAGGCGTCACGGACGTCGACCCCGCCGACCAGCACCTGCCCGTCGGTGACGTCGTAGATGCGGGAGATCAGCATGGACAGCGTCGACTTGCCGGCGCCGGAGGGGCCGACCAGCGCCACCATCTGCCCCGGCTCGACCGCGAACGAGACGCCCCTGAGCACGGGCTCGTTGACCGTACGGTCGAGGGCGGCGACCTCCTCCAGGGAGGCGAGCGAGATCTCGGCGGCGCTGGGGTAGCGGAACCGCACGTCGCGGAACTCGATCCGACCGGCGTCACGGGGCACCGGCACGGCGTCGGGCCGCTCCTCGATCGTCGGCTTCAGGTCGAGCACCTCGAAGACCCGGTCGAAGGAGACCAGGGCACTCATCACGTCGACCCGGACGTTGGACAACGCGGTCAGCGGGCCGTAGAGGCGGGTGAGCAGCAGGGCGAGGGTCACCACGGTGCCGGCGCTGACGTTGCCGGTGACCGCCAGCCAGCCGCCGAGCCCGTAGGTGAGCGCCTGGGCCAGCGATGCCACCAGCAGCATCGCCACGAAGAAGGTCCGCGAGTACATCGCGGACTGGATGCCGATGTCGCGCACCCGCTCGGCCCGCCCGGCGAACCGACGCGCCTCCACCTCGGGGCGGCCGAAGAGCTTCACCAGCAACGCGCCCGAGACGCCGAACCGCTCGGTCATCGTCGCGTTCATCTTCGCGTCGAGGTTGTAGGACTCCCGGGTGATCTCGGCGAGCCGCTTGCCGACCCGGCGGGCCGGGATGATGAAGACCGGCAGCAGCACCAGTGAGAGCGCGGTGATCTGCCAGGAGAGGGTGAACATCACCGCGGCGGTGAGCACGAGCTGGATGACGTTGCTGACCACCCCGGACAGCGTCGAGGTGAACGCCCGCTGCGCGCCGAGCACGTCGTTGTTGAGCCGGCTGACCAGCGCCCCCGTCTGGGTACGCGTGAAGAACTGCAACGGCATCCGCTGGACGTGGTCGTAGACCCGGGTGCGCAGGTCCAGGATGATGCCCTCGCCGATGCGGGCCGAATACCACCGCTGGGCGAGCGAGAGCAGCGCGTCGGCCACCGCGAGGCCGGCGATGACGAGCGCCAGCCGGACCACCGCGCTGCCGGCGTCGGCACTGCCCCGGGTGATCGTGTCGATCACGTCGCCGGCGAGCACCGGGGTCGCGACCCCGATGACCGCCGCCAGCACCACGGTGACCAGGAAGACGACGATGTCCCGGCGGTAGGGCCGCGCGAAGGCCACGATCCGCCGGGCCACCCCGCGCTTGAGGCGGTGCGTGGAGATCTCGTCGCGGTTGCGCATCGACCGGAGCATGCTCCAACCGGCCATGCCGCCGCCCGACATCGAGTTGGACACGTTCACCTCCGGGTCGTCGGGCTGACCGCACCGTCAGGTCAATTGTCCCGACGACTCTGACAACCTCGGCCGTAACCCGGGTCTTCCCGAACGGTCCTTACTATTCTCCGCGCCCGGCGAGATCGCGCAGCCGGCGGGTCTGTGCCTCCCGCTCGGCCCGCTGCTGCTCGGCGGCGGACCGACCGGCCGCGCCGGCGAGCAGGGCCTTGATCTCCACCACGGCGTTGCGGTCGTTGGCGAGCAGCCCGGCGGTCAGGTCACGCACCGCGGCGTCCAGCTCGGCGTTGGGCACCACCAGGGTGGCCAGGCCGATCCGGTCCGCCTCGGCGGCGTCCATCCGCCGACCGGTCGCGCAGATCTCCAGCGCGCGGCTGTAGCCGACCAGGTCGACCAGGCGTCCCGTGCCGGCGAGGTCCGGGACCAGGCCGAGCGTCACCTCGGCCATGGAGAGCTTCGCGTCCTCGGCGAGCACGCGCAGGTCGCAGGCGAGCGCCAACTGGAAGCCGGCGCCGATCGCGTGCCCCTGCACGGCGGCGACGGAGACGACGTCGGGGCGGTGCAGCCAGGTGAAGCCGCCCTGGTATTCCGCGATCCGGTCGGCACACTCCTGCTCAGGCAGGGTGGCCAGCTCGGCGAACGACCCCGGACCGGAGGCACCGGCCACGGACAGGTCGAGGCCGGCGGAGAACGCCCGCCCCTCGCCGCGCACGACCACGACGCGTACGTCGCCGGGAAGGTCGCGGGAGAATTCGCTCATCGCGCGCCACATCGCCGGAGTCTGGGCGTTGAGCACGTCGGGCCGGCACAACGTGACCGTCGCGACCGGCCCGTCGCATTCCAGCCGGACCCCGGTCGTCTCGGCGGTCACCGAGCGACCCGGGGAGCGGCGCTGATGGACGACGCTGGTGGGCGGGTCACGCCTTCTTGCGGCGTCGGGCGCCGCCACGCTGCCGCAGCTGAACCCCGGACTCGGTGAGCACCCGGTGGATGAACCCGTAGGAACGGCCGGTCGAGGCCGCGAGCGCGCGGATGCTCTCACCCGAGGTGTACCGCTTTACCAGGTCCTTGGCGAGCGTCTGACGCTCGGCTCCGACGATCCGGCGACCCTTCTCAGTGCTGGTGGCTGTGCCAGTGGCTGCCATGCTGTGTCCTCACGTCCCAGACTGTGCGGTTCGGATACGGTCCCACCTATTAGACCGCCTCGAACGATCATGCGCCAGATATCAACTCTTCGCCAACCGACACGCTATGCAATGTCAGCTTCCCGATAGAGTGATGCTCCCGACCTCCGGGACGCCCGCCCCGACCACGCGCGGCAGACTCGGCGGGCGCGACGGGCTCAGCCGGCTCGACGGGCGGCCCGCCCGTACCCTGCTGGCGTGATCGACCTGTTGGGCACCGCCGCCGGTGCCGCCGTGGTGTTCGCCGCCACCGACGTCGACGACATCGTCGTCCTGACGCTGCTCTTCGTCGCCGCCCGCACCACCGGCCGCCCCCGGCCCTGGCAGATCGTCGCCGGGCAGTACCTGGGCATCGGCGCCCTCGCCCTGGCCAGCGCCGTGGTCGCGGCCGGGCTCCTGGTGGTGCCCGATCCCTGGACGGGGCTGCTCGGCCTGCTGCCGGTCGCTCTCGGCGTCCGCGCGCTGCTCGACCGCGACGCCGACGAGACACCTGCGGTGGTGGGCTCCACCATCGGCGTGGCCGGAGTGACCATCGCCAACGGCGCCGACAACATCGCCGTCTACGTACCGGTGTTCCGGGCGCTCGGCCCGGCGGACAGCGCGGTCTTCCTACTGGTCTTCGTGGTGCTCATCGCGCTGTGGTGTGCGGCCGGCGCCTGGCTCGGCAACCACCCCCGGGTGACGCGGCTGGTCGGGCGCGCGGGCCACTGGCTCGTTCCGGCGATCTTCATCGCCATCGGCGTGGTCATCCTGGCCACCTCGGGCGTCCTGCCCCACCTACGCGACCTCCTGCGCTGACCGCACGACCCACCCGCACCCACCGCAACCCGCCCCACCGGGTCGCCCCGGCCCGGGGGGCGGGTCAGAGCGGATGGTCAGGCCAGTTCCACCAGTTCCAGGAGGTCGTCGCTCCAGGCGTCCTCGTCGCCGTCGGGCAGCAGGATGGCGCGGTCGGGCTTGAGCGCCATGACCGCGCCGGGGTCGTGGGTGACCAGCACGATCGCGCCCGGGTAGCGGGCGATGGCGTCCAGCACCTGCTCCCGGCTGACCGGGTCGAGGTTGTTCGTCGGCTCGTCGAGCAGCAGCACGTTGGCGCCGGAGCAGACCAGGGTCGCCAGCGCGAGCCGGGTCTTCTCACCGCCGGAGAGCACCCCGGCCGGCTTGTCCACGTCCTCACCGGAGAAGAGGAACGCGCCGAGGATCTTGCGCAGGTCGGTGTCGGTCTGCTCGATGGCGGCGCTGCGCATGTGCTCCAGCACCGTACGGTCCACGTCGAGCGTCTCGTGTTCCTGCGCGTAGTAGCCGAGCCGCAGGCCGTGCCCGGCGTGCACCCCGCCGGTGTCGGGCTCCAGCAGCCCGCCGAGCATCCGCAGCAGGGTGGTCTTGCCGGCACCGTTGAGCCCGAGGATGGCCACCCGGGAGCCCCGGTCGACCGCCACGTTGACGTCGGTGAAGATCTCCAGTGAGCCGTACGACTTCGACAGGCCGGTCGCGGTGAGCGGGGTCTTGCCGCACGGGGCCGGGCTCGGGAAGCGCACCTTCGCCACCTTGTCGGCGACGCGTACCTCCTCCAGGCCCGAGATCAGCTTTTCGGCCCGGCGGGCCATGTTCTGCGCGGCGACGGTCTTGGTGGCCTTGGCCCGCATCTTGTCGGCCTGCGCCATCAGCGCGCCGGCCTTCTTCTCGGCGTTGGCGCGCTCCCGGCGGCGGCGCCGCTCGTCGGTCTCGCGGGCCTCCAGGTACGCCTTCCAGCCCAGGTTGTAGACGTCGACGACCGAGCGGGTGGCGTCGAGGAACCACACCTTGTTGACCACCGACTCGAGCAGCGAGCCGTCGTGGGAGATCACGATCAGGCCGCCCTTGTGGTTGGCGAGGAAGCTGCGCAGCCAGGTGATCGAGTCGGCGTCGAGGTGGTTGGTCGGCTCGTCGAGCAGCAGGATGCCGCCGCCGTTCTCGCCGGCGTCGCGGAACAGGATCCGGGCCAGCTCGATGCGGCGGCGCTGACCGCCGGAGAGCGTGCCGATGGTCTGGGCGAGGGCACGGTCCGGCAGGCCGAGGTTGGCGCAGATCCGGGCGGCCTCGGCCTCGGCCGCGTAGCCGCCGAGGGAGGCGAACTGGTCCTCCAGCGCGCCGTAGCGGCGGACCAGCTTGTCGTCGGCGTCGTCGGCGAGCTTGGCCTCGACCTCCTTCATCTGGGCCATCAGCACGTCCAGGCCGCGGGCGGACAGGACGCGGTCGCGGCCGGTGACCTCCAGGTCGCCGGTGCGCGGGTCCTGCGGGAGGTAGCCGATGGCGCTGCGCCGGTCGATCTGCCCGGCGTACGGCTGGCCCTCGCCGGCGAGCACCTTCAGCGTGGTGGTCTTGCCGGCGCCGTTGCGGCCGACCAGGCCGATCCGGTCACCCGGCTGCACGCGCAGCGTGGTGTCGGACAGCAGGATCCGGGCGCCGGCGCGCAGCTCCAGGCCGGTGGCAGTGATCATGTCGGAGGACTCGCTCTCGGGGTCTGGAAGGGCTGACTCAGGGCACGCGAAAGCGCCGGCGAGCACGAGGCCCGTCGGCGCGGGGCGGTTCAGCCTTCGCAGAGCAGCACGGGGGCAAGTGTACCGGGCGCCGCCCGGCCACCCCTCCGGATTACCGATCAAGATCATCGGGTACCGGAACGCCGTCCGGACCCGGTCCGGTACCGCAACCACCAAAACGGATCAAATCGGGTGATCGGGGTTGACATGGAGCTGAACGAGAACGCGCGGATCGACACCAGCCAGGTGGACGACCGGCGAGGATCCGGCGGAGGCGGCGGGCTGGGAGGCATCCCCATCCCGATCGGCGGCGGCCGGGGCGGCATCGTCGGCCTGGTCATCGCCGTGCTCGTCGCGCTCGTCGGCGGCGGCTTCGGCCTGAACGCGGCCACGAACGGCGGCGACGAGCCGCAGGGCGACAACGCGTCGCTGGAACAGAAGTGCTCGGCCGAGGACGCGCTCCAGCAGCTCGACTGCCGCAACACGCTCTACGTCAACTCCATCCAGGCGTACTGGCAGAAGGCCCTGCCCGAGGCGTTCGGCGAGCAGTACCGCCCGTCGCGCACGGTGTTCTTCAGCCAGGGCGTCAGCACCGCCTGCGGGCAGGCCGACTCCGGCGTCGGCCCGTTCTACTGCCCCGCCGACGACCAGGTCTACATCGACCTGACCTTCTACCGGGTGCTCGCCCAGCAGCTCGGCGCCGCCGGCGAGTTCGCCCAGCCGTACGTGCTCGCCCACGAGTACGGCCACCACGTGCAGGACCTCCTCGGCACCGAGGCCCAGATGCGCCGCCAGCAGCAGCGCGACCCGGACAGCGCGAACGCGCTCTCGGTGAAGCTGGAGTTGCAGGCCGACTGCTACGCGGGCGCCTGGGCCAAGAACGCCACCGGCACCGCCGACGCGAGCGGCCAGAAGATCTTCACCAGCATCAGCGAGCAGGACATCCAGCAGGCCATCGACGCCGCCGAGAAGATCGGCGACGACGCCATCTCGGAGCGGGCCAACCGGCCGGTCAACCCCGACGAGTTCACCCACGGCTCCTCCGCCCAGCGCAAGGAGTGGTTCACCCGGGGCTACTCCACCGGCGACCCGAAGTCCTGCGACACGTTCCGCGGCAGCCTCTGAACACGCAGAACCCCGTCCTGACGGACGACGCCACGGGCCCGGTCGGTGACCGGGCCCGTGGCGTACGCGTACGGGGCGGCGGCGGTCAGACCCGCTGCCAGAGCGCCGGCACGTTCGGCGGCTCCCAGCCCGGTTGGGCGGTGTGTCCCTGCAGGCAGCGGTAGGACACGCCCGCGTAGGTCACCGTCGCGCCGGCGGCGTACCCGGTGCCGGCCTGCCAGGTCGTGCCGCCGGGCGGGTTGCCCGTCGAGGTGGGCGTGGGGGTCGGCGCGGGGCCGCCGGCGGTGACGAGGGTCAGCCCGTACGCGGCCAGGATCGCGTTGACCGGCTGGAAGTACATGGTTGCGCCGGAGGTGCAGTTGCCGGAGCCGCCCGAGGTGACCCCCTGCGCCTGGTCGCCGGAGATCCACGAGCCGCCGGAGTCGCCCGGCTCGGCGCAGGCGTTGCTGCGGGTCAGCCCGGTGACGGTGCCCTCCGGGTAGGTCACCGAGGCGTTCTTCTGCTGGATGGTGCCGCAGCGCCAGCCGGTGGTGGAGCCGGACCGGCAGACCGCCGCCCCCACGGCGGCCTCGACGCTGCCCGCCACCTGGACCGTCCCGCCGCGGTAGTCGTTCACCAGCCCGCGCGGGGTGTTCCCGGCGTCCACCTGCACCCAGGCGTAGTCGCGGCCCGGGAAGGTGGAGCCGCGCACGGTGCCACCCGGCTGCGAGGTGCGGGCGCCGGTCCGGCCGCAGTGCCCGGCGGTGACGAAGCCCCCGTCGACGGAGAACCCGATCGAGCACCGGCTGCTGCCGGTGTAGTAGGCGTTGCCACCGATCACGTCGGCGTACGGCCTCGGGTTCTCGGTGCTGGCCTGGACCCGCACCGCGCCGGCCGGCACCCCCGCGGCGGCGGCGAAGGCCCGGGCCGCGGCCGAGCCGCCGTCGCGGGCCAGCAGCACGACGGAGTTGCCGGGAAGGTCGGCGTACCAGCCGACGACGGCCTGCGGCGCGGCGGCGGCCCTGCGGTTCAGCCGGTCGACCGCGCCGTCGAGGGCGTCCTCGCCGTACGTGACGGGGACGGGGACCGCGCCGAGGGCGCGGACCCGTGCGGCGTCGGCGGCGCGGGTGACGCCGACCGCCACGGCGGCTCCCCCGTCGGCGACCCAGGTGCCGCCGTAGCCGGCGCCGAGGGTGGCCCCCAGCACCTGCTGCACCCGGCTGGCGTGCTCGTCGACCTCGAGGCGGGCGTGGGCCTGGGCCGGGGTCAGCCGAAGGTCCCGTTGCAGGGCGGCGAACATCTCGGGCGCGACGCCGTCGGGGCCGGCGGCCGGCGCGGCGGAGGTGGGGGCGGTGTCGGCGCCGGCCTGGGTGGCCAGGGCCACGGTCAGCACCAGAGCGGCAGCACTCAGGGTAGTTGCCACCACGGTGGCTGGTCGTCGGAGCATGGGGGTCTCCTCGCGGTCAGAACGATGTGGAGGGTCAGATCGAGCCCGCCTGATCAGGCACGCGAGTGCCAAACGGCGGGATCGCGCCGATGCGCTACAGACACAACAACAAATGTTGTTAACTGTGTTGCCCTCACCGTAGGTTAGACATCCGACGCCGTCAATACAGGCAGCGATCGATCGTCACCCCGTCCCTCCATTGCGAACGGAGCCGCCCGTGTCCCCGCCGCGCCCGTACGACCGCCGGACCCGGACCGTCCCCGCACGACCCGCCGTGGCCCCCGGGCCGGCCACCCGCTCCCCCGCGCCGGCGCCCGCGCCCGGCCCGTCGCCGGCGCTGCCCCGGCACGACCTGGCGGTACCCGCCCCGGACGAGCTGCCCTTCGCCGTCGGCTCCTTCGAGGAGATCGGCCCGCTCTCCCGCGCCGACTTCCCGCACCGGCACGCCTTCTACGAGCTGGTGTACGTGACCCACGGGCGGGCCACCCACGTCATCGACCTCGACGCCCACCCCGTCCGACCGCCGCACCTGTTCGTCGTCACGCCCGGCCAGGTGCACCACTGGCAGGACCAGCGCGACCTGCGCGGGCACGTACTGCTCTGCGCCGCCGAGTTCCTGCTGACCTTCCCGGCCGACCGCGACGCGCTGCGCCGCTCGGGGCACCGCTCCTGGCGCCCGCGCGACGACGCGCAGGCGAGGCGGATCGCCACCCTGATGCGGTGGACGACGGCCGAGTACCGCCGGGGTGGGCCGGGCCGGACGAGCACCCTGCGCGCCTACCTGCACCTCCTGCTCACCGAGGTGCGCCGGTCCCGGCCCACGGGCCCGCCGCCCGGCCCGCCGCCCGAGCCGGGCACCCGCAACCAGCGCGCCGCCGCGATCGCCCGCCGCTTCGAGGAGCTGCTCGGCGAACCGGATCTCGTCGGCGAGCCTCCCCGCGCGTACGCCCGCCGCATCGGCGTGTCGGTGCGCCACCTCAACGACGCGGTCCCGCTGGCCACCGGCACCACCCCCGCCCGGCTGATCCGCCGGGCCCGGGTCCTGGAGGCGAAGCGCCTGCTGACCCGCACCGACCTCACCGTGGCCGCGATCGCCGACCGGCTCGGCTTCGCCGACCCCGCCTACTTCTGCCGCTTCTTCCGCCGGGAGGCCGGCGACTCCCCCGGCGCGTTCCGCCGGCACGGCGGAAAACACCACGATCCCGCCGGCTGACACATCGACGCACCCCGACGTCCGTCAATAGCGTCGGGTCGCCGGCCCGGCCGGCCCGGGTGTGCCAGGGACCTCCCGGGCCGGCCGGGCCCCGATACCCGCCCCCCACCAGGAGGAACGCTCATGAACGGTGCAGCCAGCGGCGCACGGGAGCCAGACGGTGCCCGCCCCCACAGCGGCGTGACACGCAAGAGCGTGCTGCGGGCGGCGGCGCTCGCCCTGCCCGCCCCGTTCCTCGTCGCCGGCGCCGCGCGGGCGGTGGGCGCGAGGACGGCCGACCCCGTGTCGGCGCCGCCCCTCACCCCGTACTGCGACGACGGCGACGACCCGACGCCGCCGCAGATGGAGGGTCCCTACTTCAAGCCGAACTCACCACGCCGCTCCTCGCTCGTCGAGGCCGGTACGGTCGGCACCCGACTCACCGTCACCGGGCACGTCTTCGGGCTGGACTGCCGGCCGCTGCCCGACGTGCTGCTGGACTTCTGGCAGGCCGACGCCAACGGCGGCTACGACAACGTCGGCTACCGGCTACGTGGCCACCAGTTCACCGACGCGTCGGGCGCGTACCGGCTCAGCACGATCGTGCCGGGCCTCTATCCCGGACGGACACGGCACATCCACGTCAAGGCGCAGGCGCCGAACCAGCCGGTGCTCACCACCCAGCTGTACTTCCCCGGCGAACCCCGCAACAGCACGGACACGCTCTTCGACCCCGCGCTGCTGATGACGGTGCGCACGGTGAACGGCGTCCGGGAGGCGAGTTTCGACTTCGTCCTCAGCGTGACCCCGGGTCCCACCCCCACCCCGACCGGCACCGCCCCCGGTGGCACCTGGGCGGCCGGTACCGCGTACCCGGTCGGGGCCCGGGTCACCTACGGCGGTGTCGGTTACCGCTGTCGGCAGGCGCACACCGCCCAGCCCGGCTGGGAACCGCCGAACGCGCCCGCGCTCTGGGCCCGGGACTGACGCCACGGGCACGCACCGGTCGCCCGCCCCGCCGAGGTATGGCCGACGGGTGACCGGTCCACGGGCGGGCCGGCCCGACGGCCCGGCCGAGGGCCCCCGGCGGCGTACCCGTCGCCGGGGGCTCAGGCCGTGGCGCGCGGCACTTCGACCCGCTCGCCGAGCTGCTCCACCTGGTGCAGCCCCTCGCGGAGCAGATCGAGCGCGTCGTCGGGGCGGTCCCACCCCCGCATCAGGTCGGCCAGCAGCAGGACCACCGCTGCCAGCTCCCGGCGCCGCCCGGCAGCCCGGTAGCCGGCGAGCGCCGCCCGCAGGTGCCGCTCGGCACCGGCCCGGTCGCCGTCGTCGTCGCGCAGCAGGCCACGCACCCGCTCGGCGCGGGCCGCCACCACCGGATCGCCGCCGAGGTCGACGGCGTCGCGCAACAGTGCGTCGGCCCGCCCCGGCTGGCCCAGCGCGTGGTACACCTCCGCCAGCTCCACCCCCACCTCGCGGGCCAGCGCCGGCTGCCCGGCGTCCATCAGCACCGCGTGGGCCCCCGCCAGGTCGGCCAGCGCGCCGGCCAGGTCGCCGGCTCCCCGGCGCCCCTGCCCCCGGGCCCGGTGACAGCACGCCAGCAGCCACCGCAGGGCGACCTGCCGGGCCGCCTGGCGAGCCTGCTCGGCGGCGACGGCGGCCTCCGTCGTCCGCCCCGACGCGAGCAGCGAGGCCGCGACGCTCAGGTGCAGGCCGGCGACCCGGGCCGGCGCGGGGAGCACCGCCAGGGCCAGGGCCTGCGTGGCGGCCCCCGCCGCCGCTTCCTCGTCGCCGAGGGCGACGTGGCAGCGCACCAGCTCGGCGTGCAGGATCAGCAGGACCGACGGATCCGGGTACCCGTCGCGCAGCAGCGCGTCGCGGGCCTCGGTGAGCAGGTAGCGGGCGTAGCGCGGGTCACCGTCGTGGTACGCCAGCCCGGCGCGGCCGGCCGCCGCCTCGGCGCGTACGTGCGGCGCCGCCCCCGCCAGGAGGGCCTCCGCCCGGTCGAGCTGGGCCGACGCGGTACCGGGTTCGTCGCGGCGCAGCGCCACGCCCGCGAGGCCGAGCCGGGCCCGGGCTTCCAGCACCGGCTCCGCCAGGTCGGCGGCGGCCCCGGCCACCTCGCGGCAGATGGCGGCCGTCTCGTCGACGGAGCCGGCCAGGTCGGCCTCGGCCAGGCGCAGCCCCAGGCGCACCACCTCGGCCGGCGAGCGGCCGGTGGTCAGGTCCGAGGGCGTGACACCGAGCCGCTCGGCGAAGTGGGCGACGGCGTCGCCCGAGGGCACCCGGCGACCGCTCTCCACGGCGGAGACGTACGCCGCGGTGTAGCGGGGCTCGGCCAGGGCGCGCTGCGTGAGCCCCCGTTGCGCGCGCAGCCGCTGCACCCGCGCGCCCAGCCCGCTCGTCGCCGTGTCCGCCCCGTCCGGCTCCGGCCGGCTCACGACAGCCGCTCCGCCGCACGCAGGCCGCGGCGCAGCACCGCCGCCGCCTCGTCCCGCTCCGCCCGGGCCAGCAACAGCTCCGCCAGGTGGCGGCAGGTGATCACCACGTCGCCCATCAGGCCGGCCCGCTCGTACCGGTCGACCGCCCGCAGCAGCAGCCGCCGCGCCCGCTCGCCGTCGCCCTGGGCGGCCCGCACCAGCCCGCGTACCCGGTCGGCCTCGGCCATGATCTCGCGGTGGTCGCTGGCGGTCGCCGCCCCGGCCGCCTCCTCGGCCAGCTCGGCCGCCTCGTCCAGCGCGCCCTCGCGCCGGCGGGCCTCGGCCAGCTCCAGCGTCGCCCCGGCGTGGTCGAGCACCGCGCCGACGTCGCCCAGCGTCTCCCGGGCGCGCCGCAGCGGCGTCCCCGCCTCCCCCGGCCGCCCGGCCCGCAGCAGCACGTAGCCCCGGGCCCAGTGGCACAGGCCGATCTCCCGGGTGAGCCCCAGCTCGGTGTAGCGACGGACGGCCTCCCGCAGGTGCCGGTCCGCCTCGTCCAGCTCGCCGTCGCGCCGCAACTGCCCGGCGACGGCGTGGAACTGCGCCACCCACTCCCGGTTGGTCGCCCGGGTGAGCAGGGGCGTCACCTCCCGCTCCAACCGCCGGGCCCGCTCCCGCCAGCTCAGCTCGAGGAACGTGTACATCAACGCGTTGGTCAGCCGCAGCTCGGCGTCGGCGTCCACCGGCGGCGCCGCCCGAAGGGCCCGCAGGCCGCCCTCCAGGATCGCCACCGCCCGCGGCGCGTCCCCGGCGACCAGCAGGCAGTACGCCTGCCGGGCCAGCACCGCCGCGCGCAGCGCCGGGCAGTCGTCGGGCAGGTCCCCGGCCAGCTCGTCGTACCGGGCGGCCGCGTCCTCGGTGCGCCCACGGTGCAGTTGGGCCTCCGCCAGGTGGTATCCGGCCCAACCGGCCAGCTCGGACAGTCGGTAGCGCTCCGCGCGGCGGCGTATCCCGGTCAACGCCCGCTCGGCGGCGTCCAACCGACCGGCGGAGAGGTCCCGGCGGGCCGCCGCCTGCTCGGCGGCGAGCTGGGCGGCGGCGTTCGCCGGCCGGCCGTGGCGCAGGTCGTCCACCGCCAGCCCGAGGCGGTCGGCGAAGTGGGCCAGCGCCTCGGGGCTCGGCATCCGGGCACCCGACTCCACGGCGCCCAGGTAGGCGCGGGTGTAACGGGAGTCGACGACCTGCTGCTGGGTCAGGCCCCGGGCCAGGCGCAGCCGTCGGATCCGGTCACCCAGGCTCTCCCCGACCGCGTCGTCGTGGGAGTCGACGACCCCGACCACGGCGACGTCGGCCGCCGCCGTCTCCGCCATCCTGGCTCCCTCCCCGACCGTCGCGCCCAGCCTAGTGCGCCGGGTCAGGACGGGGCGGGATCGCGCACCAGGATCCGGACCGCCCGGGCCGCCGCGACCGCGCCGACGAGCACGGCGTGGCGGGGCTCGGGCACGTCCAGCAGCCGCTCCGCGCGCAGCGCCGCCAGCGGGGCGAGCCGCCGGTCGGCCAGCACGGTGTCCACCGCCCGCCGGTCGCCGCCGCAGACCACCGCACGCAGGGACGACGCCTCCGGCAGCAGCAGCCGTACGGCCAGCTCGGCGGCGTCGCCCAGCGCCGCCTTCGCCTGGTTGTCGCGCCGCCGGGCGAAGCGCTGCTGCGACCAGCCCCCGGCGGCGGTGCGCCCCTGCACATAGCGGGTGTCCACCTTGGAGACGACCAGCTTCTCCCCCGCCGCCACGCCGAGGGCCACCGCGCCCTTCCGGGCGAGCAGCAGGCCGATCCGGCGGGGCGCGGCCGCGGCGGCCACGAAGCCGGGCAGGTCGGAGGCGGCGGGCGCGCCGGGCGGGGTGTGCAGCTCGGCGGTCGCGCCGTCCGCGGCGGCGAGCAGCAGCCCGTACGCCTCGACGGTGGCGGTGGGCGGGCCGTGCCGGTCGGCGAAGCCCTCCACCCAGCGGGCCACCCGGGCCGGGTCCACCTCGACCCACCGGCCGCCTCCGGCTGCGGGTCGGCTGCTCATACGCCGAACCTACGCCACGGGTGGGTGGACGCGCGGCGGCGGGCCGCCGCCCAGCCGGGCAGCGGCGGCCGGCCCGGGCTCAGCCGGGCAGCGGCGGCCGGCCCGGGCTCAACCGCGCAGCAGCATCGCCACGGCCAGGGCGACGATGATCGCGCTGGAGAGCAGTGCGGTCACCAGCCGGCCGCGCGGGCCGGTCAGCACCCGGCCGACCAGGCTGCCTCCGCCGGCGATCACCAGCTGCCAGCTCGCCGAGGCGACGAACGCGCCGAGCACGAAGAGGCCGGCGGCGAGCGGATCCGGCTCGGCGCGGTCCGCGCGGCCCAGCACGAGCGCGGCGAAGTAGACCACGGTCGCGGGGTTCAGCAGGGTCAGCGCGAGCACGCCGGCGAAGGCACGGGCCGGGGTGTCCAGGGCCCCGCGACCGGCGGCGGCCCGGGTCGCGGGGCGGGGACGCAGCGCACGCCAGGCGCCGTGGCCGGCGATGACGAGCAGCACCAGCGCGGCGGCCAGCCGCAGCGGCCCGGCGACCGGGGCGACGAGCCCGGCGACGGCGGCCCCGCCGAGGGCCGCCACGGCGGCGTAGAGCCCGTCGGCGGTGGCCACCCCGAACGCGGCGGCGGCGCCGACCCGGAACGAGGTGCGGGCGCTGAGCCCGAGGATGAGCACCGCGATCGCGCCGACCGGGATGGCGACGCCGTAGCCGGCGACCAGGCCGGCCAGGAACGCGCCGGTCACGACGGTCGGCTGCGGACCGGGACGCGACCGGACGACGTCCACTGTCGGCGCGCGGCGGTGGCCGCGGCGACGGGGACGGTCTTCGTCGGGTACGTCTCGATCACCCGCTCATCCTCGGTCCCGCCCGGCCACCCCGCCAGCGAATTCCGCAGTACGGGTCGAGCGCGCCGCCCCGTGGGGGCGACGCGCTCGACGGGGACCGGCGCCGGGCCGGTCAGACGTTGAAGCCGAGGGAGCGGAGCTGGTCGCGCCCCTCGTCGGTGATCTTGTCGGGCCCCCACGGCGGCAGCCACACCCAGTTGATCCGGATGTCGTCGACCAGACCGCCACCCGGGCCGGTGGTCAACGCCTGCCGGGTCTGGTCCTCGATCACGTCGGTCAGCGGGCACGCCGCCGAGGTCAGCGTCATGTCCAGGGTGGCGACGTTGTCGTCGCCGACGTGCACGCCGTACAACAGGCCGAGGTCGACCACGTTGATGCCCAGCTCGGGGTCGACGACGTCCTTCATCGCCTCCTCGATGTCGGCGACGGCGGCCCTGCCCCCGGCGGCCGACGCGCCGTTCGTCGCCGGTGCGGCGGCGTCCGCGGCCGGGGCGGTGGCGCCCCCGGTCACCGGGGTCGCCGCGGTGGCGGTGTCCTCGCTGCTCATGCCTCAACCTCCGTCGGGCTCACGCCCACACCGGCGCGTGCCGCGGCGTCCTTGAACGCCATCCACGGCAACAGCGCGCACTTGACCCGGGCGGGGTAGCGGGCGACGCCCGCGAACGCGACCCCGTCACCGAGCACGTCCTCGTCCGGCGTGACCTGGCCACGGCCGGACATCAACTCGACGAACGCCTCGTGCACCCGGAACGCGTCGCCCGCGCCCCGGCCCACCAGCAGTTCGTGCAGCACGCTCGCCGACGCCTGGCTGATCGAGCAGCCCATGCCGTCGTACGAGACGTCGTGCAGCACGTCGCCGTCGGTGGCCACCCGTACGGTGACCTCGTCACCGCAGGTCGGGTTGACATGGTGCGCCTCGGCGACCCGGGCGCCCGAGGCGTCCGGGTCGCGCAGGCCGCGACCGTGCGGGTGCTTGTAGTGGTCCAGGATGATCTCCTGGTAAAGAGATTCAAGCTGCATCAGGCTGAACTCCCGTCGATCCGCGGGCTCCTGCGTCGCCGCTTCACTCGAACACCTTCCGCACCTGCTCCAGGCCCGCCACCAGGGCGTCGATCTCCGCGGTGGTGGTGTAGAGGTAGAACGAGGCCCGCGTCATCGCCGGCACGCCGAACCGGGTGCACACCGGCTTGGCGCAGTGGTGGCCGACGCGCACCTGCACGCCGAGCGAGTCGAGCACCTGCCCGACGTCGTGCGGGTGGATGTCGCCGAGGGCGAACGAGATCGTGCCGCCCCGGCCCACCGGCACGGTCGGCCCGAAGATCCGCAGGCCGGGCACCGTGGCGAGGGCGTCCAGCGCGTACGCCGTCAGCTCCTTCTCGTGCCACTGGATGGCCTGCATCCCGATGCCGGTGAGGTAGTCGACGGCCGCGCCGAGCGCGACCGCCTCGGCGATCGGCGGGGTGCCCGCCTCGAACCGGGCCGGCGGCGCGGCGAACGTCGAGCGGGCCATGGTGACCGTCTCGATCATCGATCCGCCGCCCAGCACCGGTGGCATCGCCGCCAGCAGCTCGCCCCGACCCCAGAGCACCCCGATGCCGGTCGGGCCGCACATCTTGTGCCCCGTGAAGACGATGAAGTCGGCGTCGTAGTCGACCACGTCCATCGGCATGTGCGGCACCGACTGGGAGCAGTCGAGCAGCAGCAGCGCCCCCACCTCGCGGACCCGCTCGGTGATCCGCGAGGTGGCGTTGACCGTGCCGAGGATGTTGGACATGTGCACCAGCGAGACGATCTTCGTCCGCTCGGTGACCAGGTCCTGAAGCCCCGACTCGTCCAGGCGCCCCTGGTCGGTGACCGGGAACCAGCGCAGGGTCGCGCCGGTACGCTCACAGAGCAGCTGCCACGGCACGATGTTCGAGTGGTGCTCCATCTCGGAGATCACCACCTCGTCGCCGGGGCCGAGCCGGAAGCGCGGGTCGGCGTCGGGCCGCAGCGAGGCGTTGGAGAAGGCGTACGCCACGATGTTGATCGCCTCGGTGGAGTTCTTCGTGAACACCACCTCGTCCACGCTCGGCGCGTTGATGAACGCGGCGATCTTCGCCCGCGCGCCCTCGTACGCCTCGGTGGCCTCGGTGCCCAGGGTGTGCACCGAGCGGGACACGTTGGCGTTGTGCATCGCGTAGTGCTCGCCGAGCACGTCGAGCACCTGCCGCGGCTTGTGCGAGGTGTTGGCGCTGTCGAGGTAGACCAGCCGGTGCCCGTTGACCTCCCGGTCGAGGATCGGGAAGTCGGCGCGCACCGCCGCCACGTCGTAACGCGGCACGTCGTCGTACTGCGGCATCCCCGACGGGATCGCGATGGAAGTCATGTCGACCGGCCCACCCATTCTTCCGAGAGGACTCAGGCCCGCGCCGCGCCGGCCCCGGCGGCGTACCGCTCGTAGCCCTCTTCCTCGAGCTTGTCGGCCAGCTCCGGGCCGCCCTGCTCGACGATCCGGCCGGCGACGAAGACGTGCACGAAGTCCGGCTTGATGTAGCGCAGGATCCGCGTGTAGTGGGTGATCAGCAGCATGCCGGTGTCGCCGTTGTCGCGGACCCGGTTCACGCCCTCGCTGACCACGCGCAGCGCGTCCACGTCGAGGCCGGAGTCGGTCTCGTCGAGGATCGCGATCTTCGGCTTGAGCAGCTCCAGCTGCACGATCTCGTGCCGCTTCTTCTCACCGCCGGAGAAGCCCTCGTTGACGTTGCGCTGGGCGAACGCCGGGTCCATCTGGAGGCGCTCCATGGCCCCGCGCAGCTCGCCACCCCAGGTGCGCAGCTTGGGCGCCTGGCCGTCGATGGCGGTCTTGGCGGTACGCAGGAAGTTCGCCACCGAGACGCCGGGGACCTCGACCGGGTACTGCATGGCCAGGAAGAGGCCGGCGCGGGCCCGCT
This sequence comes from Micromonospora sp. SD12, assembly GCF_052068495.1. Taxonomy (NCBI): domain Bacteria; kingdom Bacillati; phylum Actinomycetota; class Actinomycetes; order Micromonosporales; family Micromonosporaceae; genus Micromonospora; species Micromonospora sp. SD12. Next base: position 38,466 of record NZ_JBQHDF010000003.1, read on the forward strand.
CGTCCACGGACAGGGCCAGCACGTCCTCGCCGTCGAGGGTCACCGAGCCGCCGGTGATCTCGTACTTCGGGTGGCCGGCGATCGAGTAGGCCAGGGTGGACTTGCCGGAGCCGTTCGGGCCCATGATCGCGTGGGTCTCGCCCGAGCGGACGGTCAGGTCGACACCGGCCAGGATCGGCTTGAGCTCACCCTCGGGCAGCTTGACCGACACCTTCAGGTCGCGGATCTCCAGGGTGCTCATTATCGGGTCACTCCATTGCTCGGCGTGAGACTGACGTAGATGTCGCCGTCTCGGACTTCGACGGGATAGACGGGAACGGGTTCGGTGGCGGGCAGCCCGGTCGGCTCGCCGGTCCTCAGGTCGAAACGGGATCCGTGCAGCCAGCATTCCAGCGTGCAGCCGGAGACCTCCCCCTCGGAGAGGGCGACCGAGGCGTGCGAGCACTCGTCGTAGGCGGCGTAGAAGATGCCGTCCTCGCCGTGCACCAGCGCGATCGGGGTGCCGTCGACGTCCGCGCTGATCACGGTGCCCTTCGGCACGTCCTCGGTGGAGCAGAGGCGGATCATCAGGCGCCGACCTTGGTCAGCCGGGCCTCGATGGCGTCGCCCAGCCGCTCGCGCAGCTCCTCGACCGGGATCTTGTTGATCAGCTCCGCGAAGAAGCCGCGGACCACCAGGCGCCGCGCCTCGGCCTCCGGGATGCCCCGGGCCATTAGGTAGAACAGCTGCTCGTCGTCGAAGCGCCCGGTCGCGCTCGCGTGCCCGGCGCCGGCGATCTCGCCGGTCTCGATCTCCAGATTGGGTACGGAGTCCGCCCGCGCGCCGTCGGTCAGCAGCAGGTTCCGGTTGATCTCGTACGTGTCGGTGCCGGTCGCCTCGGCGCGGATCAGCACGTCGCCCACCCAGACGGTGCGCGCGCTCTCACCCTGCAGGGCGCCCCGGTAGCCGACGTAGCTGCGGCAGTCCGGCACGGTGTGGTCGACCAGCTGGCGGTGCTCCAGGTGCTGGCCCGAGTCGGCGAAGTAGAGGCCGTACAGCTCGGCCTCGCCGCCCCGCTCGGTGTACTCCACCGAGGTGTACTGCCGCACCAGGTCGCCGCCGAGGGAGACCTGGACGTGCACCACCTTGGCGTCGCGGCCCAGTCGGACCCTCAGGTGCTGGGCCTGCACGGCGTCGCCGGCCCAGTCGGCGACGGTGACCAGGGTCAGCTTCGCCCCGTCGGCCACCGCCACCTCGACGTTGTCGGCCAGCGTGGCCGAGCCGACGTGCTCCAGCACCAGGGTCACCTCGGCGAAGCGGCCCACCTCGACGAAGGTGTGCCCGAAGGCGATGCCCTCGGCGCCCTCGCCGACCACCCGCAGGCTCACCGGCTCGGCCACCACGGCGTCGCGGGCGACCTGCACCAGCAGCGCCTGCCCGGCCCCGCCGTAGGCCAGCGCGCTGACCCGGTCGACCGGGGTGAGCACGCTGCCCACCCGCGGGTCGTCGGAGCCGATCCGCTCGACGGTGACGCCCTCGGGCAGGTCGCCGTACTCGTGACGGACCGTGCCGGTGGCGGTCTGCGCCTCGCCGGTGAGCCCGCGCAGCCGCTTGAGCGGGGTGAAGCGCCACTCCTCCTCCAGGCCCGTGAGGGCCGGGAAGTCGGCGACGTCGTACGAGCGGAGCGCCTGCGACTTGGTGCTGGGCGGCGCGGAAGCCTGGGTAGTCATCTCTTCCTTGGTCTGTTCTACGACGACGGTGTCATTAACTGGAGGGTCGGTCGGTGTTCGCGCGGCCCGGCCAGAGGGGTCGGCGTCCGGCGGCCCCGCAACGGGTCGGCGTTCGCGCGGCCCGCCGGCGGGCCGGCGTCAGCCGACCGCGCCCTCCATCTGGAGCTCGATCAGGCGGTTGAGTTCCAGGGCGTACTCCATCGGGAGTTCCTTGGCGATCGGCTCGATGAAGCCGCGCACGATCATCGCCATCGCCTCGTCCTCGCTCAGACCACGGCTCATCAGGTAGAAGAGCTGGTCGTCGCTGATCTTGGAGACGGTCGCCTCGTGCCCCATCGACACGTCGTCCTCGCGGATGTCGACGTACGGGTAGGTGTCCGAGCGGGAGATGGTGTCGACCAGCAGCGCGTCGCACTTGACCGTGCTCCGGCTGCTGTGCGAGCCCTCCAGCACCTGGACCAGGCCCCGGTACGACGTGCGGCCGCCGCCCCGGGCGATCGACTTGGAGATGATGGTGGAGGAGGTGTGCGGCGCGGCGTGCACCATCTTGGCGCCCGCGTCCTGGTGCTGCCCCTCGCCCGCCATGGCCACCGAGAGCACCTCGCCCTTGGCGTGCTCGCCGGTCATGTAGACCGCCGGGTACTTCATGGTGACCTTGGAGCCGATGTTGCCGTCGACCCACTCCATGGTCGCGCCCTCGTGGCACACGGCCCGCTTGGTGACCAGGTTGTAGACGTTGTTCGACCAGTTCTGGATGGTCGTGTAGCGGCACCGGGCGTTCTTCTTGACGATGATCTCCACGACGGCGCTGTGCAGCGAGTCGGAGGAGTACAGCGGCGCGGTGCAGCCCTCGACGTAGTGCACGTACGCGCCCTCGTCGACGATGATCAGCGTGCGCTCGAACTGGCCCATGTTCTCCGTGTTGATCCGGAAGTAGGCCTGCAACGGGATCTCCACGTGCACGCCCTTCGGCACGTAGATGAACGAGCCGCCGGACCACACGGACGTGTTCAGCGCGGCGAACTTGTTGTCGCCGACCGGGATCACCGTGCCGAAGTACTCCTTGAAGACGTCCTCGTGCTCGCGCAGCGCGGTGTCGGTGTCCAGGAAGATGACACCCTGCTCCTCGAGGTCCTCACGGATCTTGTGGTAGACGACCTCGGACTCGTACTGCGCCGCGACGCCCGCGACCAGGCGCTGCTTCTCCGCCTCGGGGATGCCCAGCCGGTCGTAGGTGTTCTTGATGTCCTCCGGCAGGTCCTCCCAGCTGGTGGCCTGCTTCTCGGTGGACCGCACGAAGTACTTGATGTTGTCGAAGTCGATCCCCGTGAGGTCGGCGCCCCAGGCGGGCATCGGCTTGCGGCCGAACAGCCGCAGGCCCTTCAGTCGCAGGTCGAGCATCCAGGCCGGCTCGTTCTTCTTGGCCGAGATGTCCCGCACCACCGCCTCGTCGAGGCCGCGCTGGGCGACCGCCCCGGCGACGTCGGGGTCGGCCCAGCCGTACTCGTAGCGACCCAGGGCGGCGAGCTGCTCTTCCTGCGTCAGGGGCTGGACGATCTGCTCGGTCATCTATCTGTCCTCACAGTGGTGACGGTCTTACCGGAACGGGCACGCCCCGGCTGGGTGGGGATGTGCGTGGTGCACACCCCGTCGCCGTGGGCGATGGTGGCCAGGCGCTGCACGTGGGTGCCGACCAGGCGGGAGATGACCGCGGTCTCGGCCTCGCACAGCTGGGGGAACTCGGCGGCCACGTGCGCCACCGGGCAGTGGTGCTGACAGAGCTGGCCGCCGGAGGCGATCGTGGACGCGTTCGCAGCGTAGCCCTCGGCGGTCAGCGCTCCGGCGAGTGCCTCGGCCCGCGCGAGCGGGTCGTCGCCGGCGTCCTCCATGGCGGCCCGGCAGCGGGCCTCCAGCGCGGCGACCTGGTCGGCCGCGAACGCCTCGACCGCCTCGGCGCCGCCGTTGCGGGAGATCCAGCGCAGCGCGGCGGTGGCCATGTTGTCGTAGTGGTGGGTGCCGCAGCGGACCCGGGCCGCGTCGGTCAGCAGGAAGACCTTCGCCGGCCGGCCGCGGCCGCGGTGACCCCGGACGGTCTGCTCGCGGGCGAGCACGTCGCCGTCGGCGAGCATCGCGTCGAGGTGCCGGCGGATCGCGGCCGGGCTGAGCCCGAGCGCCGAGCCGAGCTGCGCGGCGGTGGTCGCGCCGCGCTCCAGCAGCAGCTGGGTGACCCGGTCGCGGGTGGAGAGGTCCGCGACGGACGCGGACCGGCCGGCGGCCGGGGTGGTGGCCGTCGGCCGGTCCCCGGAGAGCCCCGCCACGTATTTCACAACGCCAACGTTACGTAATTCGGCCGAGGCCCGCAAACCGGGTCCCGGTGATCCGAACCACCGCACGGGCGGAGTCACCCGATCGTGCTCCACTACGGTGCGTAGGATTTGCGCCGTGAAGCGATCCGTCCGGTTCCCGGTCTCCACCGCCCTGCTGCGCCGTCTCGCGCTCGCCTCGATCATCGCGAACGTGGGCATCGTCGTCACCGGCGGGGCCGTCCGGCTCACCGCGTCGGGCCTCGGCTGCCCGACCTGGCCCCGGTGCACCGACGACTCGTACGTCACGACCTCCGAGATGGGCGTGCACGGGGTGATCGAGTTCGGCAACCGCCTGCTCACCTTCGCGGTCGGCATCATCGCGCTGGCGGTGCTGGTGGCCGTGCTGCTGCACCGCCCCCGTCGGCGGGAGCTGATCCCGCTCGCGGTCGCGGTGCTCTTCGGCATCCCGGCCCAGGCGGTCGTCGGCGGCATCACCGTGCTCACCAACCTCAACCCGTGGGTGGTCGGCCTACACTTCCTCGCCTCGATGCTGGTGATCGCGGCCGCGTACGCCCTGTGGCGGCGGATCAAGGACCCGGCGGGCCCGCCGGTGGCCGTCGTGCCGGCCCCGCTGCGGACCCTCACCGCGCTCACCACCGTGGTCAGCGCGGCGGTGCTGGTGATCGGCACCTGGGTGACGGGCAGCGGCCCGCACGCGGGCGACCAGGGCGCCGCCCGCAACGGGCTCGACCCCGAGACGATCTCCCAGGTGCACGCCGACAGCGTCTTCCTGCTCATCGGCCTGTCCGTGGCGCTGGTCTTCGCCTTCCGCGCGGTCGGCGCGCAGCGGGCCGCGCGGGCCGCGCTGGTGCTCGTCGCCGTCGAGCTGGGTCAGGGCCTGATCGGCTTCGTGCAGTACTTCACCAACCTGCCGGCGCTGCTGGTGGGCGCGCACATGCTGGGCTCCTGCCTGGTCCTGCTGGCCACCCTGTCGGTGCAGTGGTCCACCCGCGAGCGCCGCCCGGTCGCGCCGTCGCCGGCCCCGGACGCCGTCGACCGGGCCGTCCCGGTCGCCGCCTGAGCGCTCCCCGGCCCGTCCGGCCGCGCACCTGGCGGGCCGGTCAGCCGGCGGCGCGACCCAGGTGGAGCAGGATCGCGTCGGCCAGCCGGTCGGCGGCCCCGTCGGCGTGGCCGAGGAACAGCGACGGCTCGGTCAGCTCCAGTTCCACCAGGACCGGCGCGCCGTCCGGGCCCGGGATGAGGTCCACCCGGGCGTAGAGCAGGCGCCCCGACCCGCCGGGCACCGCCGCGAGGGCCCGGTCGGCCACCGCCAACTGCGCGGCGGTCGCGGTGCGGGCGGTGATCTCCTCGGGCCGGTGCAGCCCGTCGACCCCGAGGTCCGGGCCGGTCAGCATCGGCCCCTTGCGGATCGCGTGGCTGAACGTCGGGCCGTCCGGGCCGGCCAGGAAGAGCAGGGCCGTCTCGCCGGCCGTGTCGACGGCGTCGAGGTACGGCTGCACCATGGCCAGCCGCCCGGCGTCCGACAGCCGCCGCACGTGCGCCACGGCCAGTTCCCGGTGGTACGGATCGGCCAGGTCGTAGCGGCCGGTGTCCTGGCTGCCCGCGCTGACGGCCGGCTTGACGACGTACTCGCCGTGGGCGGCGGGCGGCTGCCAGTCCTCCCCCGGCGCGACCCAGGACGTCGGCACGGTCGGCACCCCCGCCGCGGACAGCTCGGCCAGGTACCGCTTGTCGGTGTTCCAGCGCACGACGTCCGCCGGGTTGGCCAGGGCGGGAACCCGCGACGCCCAGGCGACGAACTCGTCGCGCCGCAGCGCGTAGTCCCACGGCGAGCGGAGCACCGCCAGGTCGTACGCGGGCCAGTCGGCGCCCGGGTCGGCCCAGTCCAGCACGTCGGCGGTCACCCCGCGGCGGACCAGCGGGTCGAGCAGCAGCCGGTCGTCGGGGTCGAGGTCCGGCAGATCGGCACAGGTTATGAGAGCGACCCGGGGTTTCCCCCGGGTCGACTGGTGGTGGTCGGTCAATTTATGTCAACGGGCCATCGTGCGCCGGGCCATCGACCGCCAGAGGTCGTTGCTCGGACGCATCTGGTCCATCAGTTCACGCTCCCAGGCGTTCTCGACGGTGACTCCCGCCGTCGCGCAGGCCTGCCGCGCCACGACGGTGTCGTCGGCGAACTGGTCGCCCCACACCCCGTCCTCACCCACGAGGACGATGCGCGCGCCACGCTTGCCGACGTACTCGATGACCGCCTTCGCCCCGCCGTGACCGGCGGCGAACGACTTGATGCCCGCGACCAGGCCCTGCGGGGCGTGCCCGGGGGTCTGCTCGGCCGTCAGCGTCGTATCGGAACCATCTGCCATGACGCGAAGCGTAAGCAGACTTCCACCCGGGCGGGCGAGAACCATGAACCTTTTGTGATGCCAATTACCCGCAGGTTTAAGGAGAACCACAGGCGATATGCCCTGATCATCCCTACTTATCATGCCAAAACGTCGTCCCGAACCGGCCCGGCCCGGGGCATCCGAAGCGGTTCAGGACCGATGCGAACGGTGTCACCGATGTGACGGGAAACCCGGACAAGGCATACACAACAATGACTTTCCGGTACGGCAGCGGCGGCCGGACCCGACCCACGATCCGCAAGCGGACCCGGCGCGGCGCGGCGCGGCCCCGTCAGGGGGCCGGCGCGGCCCGGTCGAGGCGGCGCGCAGCGGTCGGGGCGGCGCGCAGCGGTCGGGGCGGCGCGCAGCGGTCCGGTCAGATAAGGGCGTCGAGCGCGACGGCGGCGAAGAGGATGGTCAGGTAGGTGGTCGACCAGTGGAACAGCCGCATCGGCTTGACGGCCTGCCCCCGCGCGACCCGGCGGGCCAGCTTGTGCGCCTCCACCACGAAGATCGCGCCCACCACCACGGCGGGAACGCCGTAGATCAGGCTCATCCCCAGCGGCCACACGGCCAGCGAGGACGCCACGGTCAGCCAGGCGAAGCCGATGATCTCGGCGTTCACCCGCCGGGTGGAGGCCACCACCGGCAGCATCGGGATGCCGGCCCGGGCGTAGTCGTCCTTGTACTTCATCGCCAGCGGGTAGAAGTGCGGCATCTGCCAGAAGAAGACCACCGCGAACAGCGCCCACGCGGCCGGGGCGAGCGTCCCGGTCACCGCCGCCCAGCCGATCAGCACCGGCGCCGCCCCGCAGGCCCCGCCCCAGAACGTGTTCGCCGTCGTGGTGCGCTTGAGCCAGAGGGTGTAGACGACGTCGTAGTAGACGATCGCGGCCAGCGTGAGCCCGGCGGCCAGCAGGTTGGTGAACGCCGCCATCATCGCGACCGACACCGCCGCCAGCACCAGCCCGAAGATCAGCGCGTTGCGCGGCGTCACGGTGTGCGCCGGCAGCGGGCGACGCTTGGTGCGCCGCATCAGCTGGTCGATGTCGCGGTCGATGTAGCAGTTGATGACGCTGGCCGCGCCGGCCGCGAGCGAGCCGCCGACCAGCACCACGGCCACCAGCCAGAGCGACGGCATCCCGCCGTCCGCGAGCATCATCGCCGGAACCGTGGTGACGAGGAGCAGCTCCACGATCCGCGGCTTGGTCAGCGTCACGTAGGCCGAGACCACCGCGCGGACGTCCCGGCGGGCCACCGCCGACGTCTCCACCGTGGTCCGCACCGGCGGCTGCCCGGCAGAGTTGCTGACGGGGCGCTCGGTGATCATGCTCACGGATTGCCACCTTCCGGCGTCGGCAGGGGAGGTCGGATCGGCCGGACCCGGGTGGGGCCACACACCGCACCACAGACTACGCGTCGTCGTTTTGGCTGCCCGGGCGACCCGACAACGGTGCGGGCCGTCACACCGTCGGGCCGGTACCGGTCAGCGGTGCCGACCAGTACAGACCGGCATGCAGAGATCCCTGGGCGGACGTTTAGGACCGCTCGATAGGGTCATCACTGAGGGTTCCGCCCATCTGCCGAGGAGCACAACCATCGTGGCTGCCAACCGATCTGAGCACCCCGCACTCAACTGGTCCGACCTCGACCGCCGGGCCGTCGACACCGTCCGCGTGCTGGCCATGGACGCCGTGGAGAAATCCGGCAACGGCCACCCGGGCACCGCGATGAGCCTCGCGCCCGCGGCCTACCTGCTCTTCAACCGGGTCATGCGCCATAACCCGGCCGACCCGAACTGGCCCGGCCGGGACCGCTTCGTGCTCTCCGCGGGCCACTCCAGCCTCACCCTCTACATCCAGCTCTTCCTCTCCGGCTACCCGCTGGCCCTGCAGGACCTGGAGTCGCTGCGGCAGTGGGGCTCGCTGACCCCGGGCCACCCCGAGCACGGGCACACCCCCGGCGTGGAGACCACCACCGGGCCGCTCGGGCAGGGCCTCGGCAACGCGGTCGGCATGGCGATGGCCGCCCGCCGCGAGCGCGGCCTGTTCGACCCGGAGGCCGAGCCGGGCCGGTCGGTCTTCGACCACGACATCTGGTGCATCGTCTCCGACGGCGACATCGAGGAGGGCATCAGCCACGAGGCGAGCGCGCTCGCCGGGCACCAGCAGCTCGGCAACCTCACGGTGATCTACGACGACAACGAGATCTCGATCGAGGACGACACCCGGATCGCCAAGAGCGAGGACGTCGCGGCCCGTTACGAGGCGTACGGCTGGCACGTGCAGACCGTCGACTGGCGCGCCGGCGACGCCGACCAGGGCGACTACCACGAGGACGTCGAGGCCCTGCACCGGGCGCTGCTGGCGGCGAAGGCCGAGACCGGCCGCCCCTCCTTCATCGCGCTGCGCACCATCATCGGCTGGCCCGCGCCCAACAAGAAGAACACCGGCAAGATCCACGGTTCGGCGCTCGGCGGCGACGAGGTGGCCGCCACCAAGAAGCTCCTCGGCTTCGACCCGGCGCGGACCTTCGAGGTCGACGAGGAGATGCTCGGCCACGCCCGCACGGTGATGGAGCGCGGCGCCCGGGCCCAGCAGGAGTGGACCACGGCGTTCGACGGCTGGGCGAAGGCCAACCCGGAGCGTCACGCGCTCTACGACCGGATGGCCGGGCGGATCCTGCCGAGCGGCTGGACCGAGGCGCTGCCGGAGTTCCCGGCCGACGCCAAGGGCGTCGCCACCCGGGCCGCCTCCGGCAAGGTCCTGGAGGCGCTCGCCGGAGTGCTGCCGGAGCTGTGGGGTGGCTCGGCCGACCTGGCGGAGAGCAACAACACCACCATGAAGGGCGAGCCGTCCTTCGTCCCCGCCGTCCACGCCACCAAGGGCTTCCCCGGCCACGAGTACGGCCGCACGCTGCACTTCGGCATCCGTGAGCACGCCATGGGTGCGATCCTCAACGGCATCGCGCTGCACGGCGGCACCCGCCCGTACGGCGGCACCTTCCTGGTGTTCAGCGACTACATGCGCCCGGCGGTGCGCCTCGCCGCGCTGATGAAGCTGCCGGTGGTCTACGTCTGGACGCACGACTCGATCGGCCTCGGCGAGGACGGCCCCACGCACCAGCCGGTGGAGCACCTGACCGCGCTGCGCGCCATCCCCGGCCTGGACGTGGTCCGGCCGGCCGACGCCAACGAGACGGTCTGGGCCTGGCGGCAGGCCCTGGAGCACACCGACCGGCCGACGGCGCTGGCGCTGAGCCGGCAGGCGCTGCCGACGATGGACCGCTCGGCCCTGGCCGGCGCGGAGGGCGTGACCAAGGGCGGCTACGTGCTGGCGGAGGCGTCCAACGGCAAGCCGCAGGTGATCCTCATCGGCACCGGCTCCGAGGTGCAGCTCTGCCTCACCGCCCGCGAGCGGCTGGAGGCCGACGGCACCCCCACCCGGGTCGTCTCGATGCCCTGCCAGGAGTGGTTCTTCGAGCAGGACGAGGCGTACCGGGAGTCGGTACTGCCGCGCGGGGTAAAGGCACGGGTGAGCGTGGAGGCGGGCATCGCCATGTCCTGGCACGGCATCGTCGGCGACTGCGGCGAGAGCGTGAGCCTGGAGCACTACGGCGCGAGCGCCCCGCACTCCGTGCTCTTCGAGCAGTTCGGCTTCACCCCCGACCGGATCGTGGCCGCCGCGCACGCGGCGCTGACCCGGATGGGCGACATCACCGGTTTCACGACCGGCAACTGAGGGGAGCGTGGACGGCATGACGGACAGGCTTAGTGAACTCACCGCCGCAGGCGTGGCGGTCTGGCTCGACGACCTTTCCCGGGTACGGCTGTCCTCCGGCGGGCTGGACCAGCTCCGCCGGGAGAAGCACGTGGCCGGGGTGACCACCAACCCGACGATCTTCGCCAAGGCGCTGAGCGACGCCGACGAGTACGACTGGCAACTGCGCGACCTCGCCGCCCGTGGCGTGGAGGTCGAGGAGGCCGTACGCATGCTCACCACGTACGACGTGCGGTGGGCGTGCGACGTGATGCGCCCGTCGTACGAGGGCAGCGGCGGCGTCGACGGCCGGGTCTCCATCGAGGTGGACCCGCGGCTGGCCCACGAGACCGACAGGACGGTCGCCGAGGCCAAGGCGCTGTGGTGGCTGGTCGACCGGCCCAATCTCTTCATCAAGATCCCGGCCACCGAGGCCGGCCTGCCGGCCATCACCGCCACCCTGGCCGAGGGGATCAGCGTCAACGTCACGCTGATCTTCGGGCTGGAGCGCTACTCGCAGGTGATGGAGGCGTTCCTGGCCGGTCTCGAGAAGGCCAAGGCCAACGGCCACGACCTGTCGAAGATCGGCTCGGTCGCCTCGTTCTTCGTCTCCCGCGTCGACAGCGAGATCGACAAGCGCCTGGAGAAGCTCGGCTCCGACGAGGCCAAGGCGCTGCGCGGCAAGGCCGCCGTCGCCAACGCCAAGCTGGCGTACGAGCGCTACGGCGAGGTGTTCTCCTCCGACCGGTGGCAGGCGCTCGCCGACGCCGGCGCCCACCCGCAGCGGCCGCTGTGGGCCTCCACCTCGACCAAGAACCCGGACTACCGGGACGTCATCTACGTCGAGGAGCTGATCGCCCCCGGCACGGTCAACACCATGCCGGAGCCGGTCGTGCACGCGTACGCCGACCACGGCGAGACCCGCGGCGACACCATCACCGGCTCGTACGACGAGGCCCGCAAGGTCTTCGCGGACCTGGAGTCGGTCGGGATCGACGTGGCCGACGTGATCGAGACCCTGGAGCGCGAGGGCGTGGAGAAGTTCGAGACGAGCTGGCAGGAACTGCTCGACGGCGTCCGCAAGTCGCTGTCGGCCGCGGGCCGGGGCGCCGGGCACCCGGGCGACGCCGCGAAGGGCAACGCGCAGGCCGCGCAGCAGGCGGGAGGTAACGCGTGAGTGACCTGCTGGCCGGGGCGGTCGAGGCCGCCGCCGGGCTCTCCGTGCACGGGGCCGACACCGTCGACAAGTCGGCGCCCGCCTCCACCCGGGAGGCGCTGGTCGGTGCCGGCGTGCCGGGCAAGCTGGCCGCGAAGGACCCGACCCTGTGGGGCCCGGACGCCGAGGCCGAGGCGAAGATCCGCCTCGGCTGGGTGGACACCCACCTGCGCAGCCGGGAGCTGCTCCCCCAGCTCGCCGAGCTGAAGGCGGAGCTGGCCGACCTGGACCACGTGGTGCTCGCCGGGATGGGCGGCTCGTCGCTGGCCCCCGAGGTCATCGCCCGCACCCTCGGCAAGCAGCTGACGGTGCTCGACACCACCGACCCGGGACAGGTCCGGGCGGCGCTGGCCGACCGGCTGGAGCGCACCGTGGTGGTGGTGGCCAGCAAGTCCGGCTCGACGGTCGAGACCGACAGCCACCGCCGGGCCTACTGGCAGGCGTTCCTCGACGCGGGGATGACCGAGGCGGAGGCCGGCCGGCACTTCGTGGTCGTCACCGACCCGGGTTCGCCCCTGGAGCAGACCGCCGCCGAGATGGGTGCCTTCACGGTGCTCGCCGACCCGAACGTCGGCGGCCGCTACTCCGCGCTGACCGCGTTCGGGCTGGTCCCGTCGGCGCTGGCCGGCGTCGAGGTGGGCGAGCTGCTCGACCAGGCCGACGCGCTGGCGCGGTCGCTGGGCGGGGACCGCGACAACCCGGGCCTGGCGCTCGGCGCGGCGCTCGGGGCCGCGGCCACCATGGGCCGGGACAAGGTCGCCCTGATCTCCGACGGCACCGGCATCGAGGGCCTCGGCGACTGGGCGGAGCAGCTCATCGCCGAGTCCACCGGCAAGGCCGGCGTCGGCATCCTGCCGGTCGTCGTGGAGTCGCCGCAGAGCCCCGGCGCCGCCGGCGACGACGTGCTCACCGTGACCTACGGCGGCGCGCTGCCCGCCGGCGCCGTCCCGGCCGGCGGCGTCGACGCCGACGTGGCGGTCAACGGCCCGCTCGGCGCGCAGTTCCTGGCCTGGGAGTACGCCACCGCGATCGCCGGCGTGGTGCTGGGCATCGACCCGTTCAACCAGCCCAACGTCACCGAGAGCAAGGAGAACACCAACCGGATCCTCGCCTCGGGTCCGCCGGCGGAGACGCCGTCGTTCACCGAGGGCGCGATCGAGGTGTACGCGCCGCAGGGCGCCCCGGGCGACCTGGCCGGCGTGCTGCGCCTGCTGATCGACGGGGCGGGCGACGACGGCTACCTCGCGGTGATGGCGTACCTCGACCGGTTCGCCGACGCCGACGCGGCCCGGCTGCGGCCGCTGCTGGCCGGCGCCGCCGGCCGTCCCGTCACCTTCGGTTGGGGCCCGCGGTTCCTGCACTCCACCGGCCAGTACCACAAGGGCGGTCCGCAGGTCGGCAGCTACCTCCAGCTCACCGGCGCGGTCGTCGACGACCTGCCGGTGCCGGGGCGGCCGTACACCTTCGGCGAGTTGCAGGCGGCGCAGGCCGCCGGCGACCGGCAGGCCCTGGCCGAGCGGGAGCGCCCGGTGGTCCGGCTGCACCTGACCGACCGGTCGGCGGGCGTGGCCCAGCTGCTCGATGCGGCCGGGGCGTTGCGGGCGTGACGATGAGGACCATGGACGACGCGGAGCGAGGAGGCGGTGTGAACCCGCTGCGCGACCCGCAGGACCGCCGGCTGCCGAGGATCCCGGAGTCGTGCGCTCTGGTGATCTTCGGCGTCACCGGTGACCTGGCCCGCAAGAAGCTCCTCCCGGCCGTGTACGACCTGGCGAACCGGGGGCTGCTGCCCCCGGGCTTCGCCGTGCTCGGCTTCGCCCGCCGGGACTGGGGCGACGGGGACTTCGAGTCGCTCGCCCACGAGGCGGCAAAGAAGCACGCCCGCACCCCCTGGCGGGAGGAGGTGTGGGCGCGCCTGGCGGGCAACATCAAGTTCGTCGGCGGCTCGTTCGACGACGACGCCGCGTTCGACCACCTCTCCGAGATGCTGGACGAGCTGCGCCAGACGCACGGCATCCCGGGCAACGCCGCCTTCTACTTCTCCATCCCCCCGGCGGCGTTCCCCGTGGTCCTCAAGCAGCTGGCCCGCACCGGGATGGCCGACAACGCCAAGTCCGGCGGCTGGCGCCGGGTGGTGGTGGAGAAGCCCTTCGGGCACGACCTGCCGTCGGCGAAGGCGCTCAACGACCTGGTCGACGACGTCTTCACCCGCAAGGACGTCTTCCGCATCGACCACTACCTGGGCAAGGAGACCGTCCAGAACATCCTCGCCCTGCGGTTCGCCAACAACCTGTTCGAGCCGCTGTGGAACTCCAAGTACGTCGACTCGGTGCAGATCACCATGGCCGAGGACGTCGGCATCGGCACCCGCGCCGGCTTCTACGACTCGGCCGGCGCGGCCCGCGACGTGTTCCAGAACCACCTGCTCCAGCTGCTGGCGCTGGTGGCGATGGAGGAGCCGACGAGCTTCGACGCCGACGAGATCCGCACGGAGAAGCTCAAGGTGCTCCGGGCGATCACCCTGCCCAAGGACGTCGCCGAGGGCACCGTACGCGGCCAGTACCTGCCCGGCTGGGTGGGCGGCGAGCGCGCCGTCGGGTACCTGGAGGAGGAGGGCGTCCCGGAGGACTCCACCACGGAGACCTACGTGGCCGTCCGGCTCGGCATCCAGAACCGCCGCTGGGCGGAGGTGCCGTTCTACATCCGGGCCGGCAAGCGGCTACCGCGGCGCGTCACCGAGGTCGCCATCATGTTCAAGCGGGCGCCGCACCTGCCATTCAACGAGGCCGACATGGAGTCGCTGGGCAACAACCAGCTCGTCATCCGGGTGCAGCCGGATGAGGGCGTGGTGCTCAAGTTCGGCTCCAAGGTGCCCGGCACCACGATGGAGGTCCGCGACATCGCCATGGACTTCCAGTACGGCGAGGCGTTCACCGAGGCCAGCCCCGAGGCGTACGAGCGGCTCGTGCTGGACGTGCTGATCGGCGACCGCACGCTCTTCCCCGACGCCGCCGAGGTCGAGCAGAGCTGGCAGGTGGTGGACCCGCTGGAGCACGCGTGGGCGGGCACCACCCCGGAGCCGTACCGGGCCGGCGAGTGGGGCCCCCGGGCCGCCGACGAGATGCTGGCCCGTGAGGGCCGCGCCTGGCGGCGCGCGTGAGCGCGAGGAGTAAGCCGGTTCTGCGAGCCTCGCGGTCGCGAACGAAGGCAGGTGCCGTGAGCAGGCGCAGCGAGCAAACCAGGAGGCTCCAGTGATCGGCCTGTGGGACACCACCGGGAACGAGGTGGTCAAGGCGCTCGCCGCCGAGCGGCGCAGCGCCGGCGGGGTGGCCAGCGGCATGGCGCTCACCCTGATCGTCGTGGTGGACGAGAAGCGGGTCCGCGAGGCGGAGGCGGCGGCGACGATAGCCGCCGCCGCCCACCCCTGCCGGCTGCTGGTGGTGGTCCGCACCGACGTGGAGCGCGAACGCAACCGGCTGGACGCGGAGATCGTCGTCGGCGGCCGGCTCGGCCCGTGCGAGGCGGTGGTCACCCGGATGTACGGACGGCTGGCCCTGCACGCCGAGTCGGTGGTGATGCCGCTGCTGGTGCCGGACGTACCGGTGGTGACGTGGTGGCACGGCGAGCCGCCGACCGAGATCTCCACGGACTTCCTCGGCGTGGTGGCCGACCGGCGGATCACCGACAGCGCGCAGGCCGCCGACCCGATCGAGGCGCTGCGCCAGCGGGCCCGGGACTACGCGCCCGGCGACACCGACCTGGCCTGGACCCGGATCACCCCGTGGCGCACCCTCGTGGCGGGGGCCTTCGACACCACCCAGGCCAGGGTCACCGAGGCGACCGTGGTGGCACCGCCGAGCGACCCGACCGCCGCGCTGATGCAGGGATGGCTGGCCGCGCGGCTCGGCATCCGGCCGACGTGGGAGCACAGCGACGCGTCCCCCCGGATGCGCGAGGTGCAGCTGCGCTGCGCCAACGGCGACACGCTGACGCTCACCCGCGACGACAGCGTGGCGACGTTCCGCCGTACCGGCCAGGAGGACCGGCAGCTGCCGCTCGTCCGGCGGCCGCTCGGCGACGAACTGGCCGAGGAGTTGCGCCGGCTCGACGCCGACCAGGTGTACGCGGAGGCGCTGGGTACGGCGGCCGGGCTGACCGACCTCGACCAGCGCCCGCCGCAGCGGGTGCACGTCTGGAAGGACCCGGCCACCGCCCAGCGGGCCGAGGCGGGGGTCACGGCGCACGTGGGTACGAGCGCCCAGCACTGAGCGCCCGGCTGTCGGGGGCACCACGGAAGACCGGCCGCGCGGCGGCCGGAGAAACGAAGGCACACAGATGAGTGAGGCGAGTGTCGCCGTCCACGCCGACGCCGACCTGCTGGCCCAGGCGGTGGCCGCCCGGTTGCTGGTCAAGCTGCTCGACGCACAGGCCGAGCGGGGCCACGCGTCGGTGGTGCTGACCGGCGGGCGGATAGCCGCGGCGGTGCACCGGGCGGTGGCGGCGCTGCCGGCCCGCGACGCCGTCGACTGGTCGCGGGTGGACGTCTGGTGGGGCGACGAGCGGTTCCTGCCCGCCGGCGACCCCGAGCGCAACGAGACCCAGGCGCGCGCCACGCTGCTGGACGCGGTGCCGCTGGACCCGGCCCGGGTGCACCCCATGCCGGCCTCCGACGGCCAGGCCGGGCCGGACCCGGAGGAGGCGGCGGCCCGCTACGCCCAGGAGCTGGCCCGCGCGGCGCGTCCGGGCCACGCCGCGCTCCCCCACTTCGACGTGCTGATGCTGGGCGTCGGCGAGGACGGGCACGTCGCCTCGGTCTTCCCCGAGCATCCGGTGCACCACGACAGCCGGCCGGTCAGCGCGGTGCGGGGCAGCCCGAAGCCCCCACCGGTGCGGACCACGCTGACCCTCCCGGCGATCAACACCGCCGAGGAGGTCTGGCTCGTGGCCAGCGGGTCCGACAAGGCCCGGGCGGTCGGCATGGCGCTGGCCGGGGCGGGGCCGGTGCAACTGCCGGCGGCCGGCGTGCAGGGCACCGGCCGTACCCTCTGGCTGCTGGACCGGGCGGCGGCGGCCGACGTACCGGCCCGCCTGCGCAGCCTGCGCTGAACAACGGAGGACCCCTCGTCCGCGCCCTGGCGGCGACGAGGGGTCCTTCGCTGTCCGCCGTGGGCGGGGAAAGTCGTCTAGCCGGCGGGACGGCCCCGCCGGCGGCGCAGGGCGGCGAGGGCCTCGGCCAGGATGGCCTCGCCCTCCTCGGCGGTGCGCCGCTCCTTCACGTACGCCAGGTGGGTCTTGTAGGGCTCGGGACGGGCGCGGCCCGGCGGGTTCTGCGCGTCCCGGCCGGCCGGCAGGCCGCAGCGCGGGCAGTCCCACACCTGCGGCACCTCGACCTCGGCGGCGAGCCGGATCTCGGTGCGGTGGGCGTTGCGGCACCAGTAGGTCACCGTCCGGCACGGGGCCGGCTGGTGGCGTTGGGCGCGGTGGTCCGGCGCGGACCCGACCCGGGTGCCCCGGATGACGTTGCCAATGGGCACGGCTGCTCGCTCCTGTCGTCGGAGGGGAACCGCCGCCGGAGGGGCGGCGGGCGACGCGGTGCAGCGGGTGGAACGAACTGCGCGCGGCCCGTCGGTGACGGACCGCGCGCAGATTCTACGACTCGGCGGGCTCAGACCGTGCCGCTGGCCATCTGGAGGCGGAGCCAGAGCCCCAGCCCGACGATGCAGGCGAACCAGACGATGCCCACCAGGACGGTGTAGCGGTCGAGGTTCTTCTCCGCCACCGAGGACCCGGCGAGGCTGGAGCTGACGCCACCGCCGAACATGCTCGACAACCCGCCGCCCTTACCGCGGTGCAGCAGGATCAGCATGGTCAACAGAACGCTCGTGATGACCAGCAACACGATCAACGTGTATGCGAACCAGATCGGCATGGCTGGGGTCAGTCCTCTCGTTACGATCCTCGCCCGGGCAGATCGGGCACGGTGGCACCGACCGACGGACGGGCGGAGTCAAGGATAGCGAGCGATCAGCGGGAGATGTGCTCCGGGAACCGGCAGATCTTCGCGAACTCCTCGGCGTCCAGGCTCGCGCCGCCCACCAACGCCCCGTCGACGTCCGGCTGGGCCATGATCGCCGCGACGTTGGAGGACTTGACCGACCCGCCGTAGAGGACCCGGACCGTGTCGGCGGTGTCCTGACCGAAGGACTCGGCCAGGCGCTGACGGACCGCGCCGCACACCTCCTGGGCGTCGTCGGGGGTGGCCGTCTTGCCCGTGCCGATCGCCCAGACCGGCTCGTAGGCCACCACGACCTTCGCCACCTGCTCGGCGGTCAGCCCCTTCAGGGCGCCGTCGAGCTGGTCGCTGCAGTGCGCCACGTGGGTGCCCTGGTCGCGCACGTCGAGCCCCTCCCCCACGCAGAGGATCGGGGTGAGCCCGTGGGTCAGCGCCGCCTGCACCTTGGCGTTGACGACCGCGTCGTCCTCGTGGTGGTAGGCCCGCCGCTCGGAGTGCCCGATCACCACGTACGTGCAGCCGAGCTTCGCCAGCATGGAGCCGGAGATGTCGCCGGTGTAGGCCCCCGACGCGTGCGGCGAGAGGTCCTGCGCGCCGTAGCCGATGAGCAGCTTGTCGCCGTCGACGGCGGTCTGGACCGTACGCAGGTCGGTGAACGGCGGCAGGACCACCGTCTCGACGTCGGTGAGCTGCTTCTCGGTGAGGCTGGCCGCCAGCTTCTGCACCAGCAGGTTGGCCTCGAGGTGGTTGCAGTTCATCTTCCAGTTGCCGGCCATCAGGGGCCGGCGGGTGACGCTCGCCATCAGTTCTCCAGGGCCGCGATGCCGGGGAGGGTCTTGCCCTCCAGGTATTCCAGGGAGGCGCCACCGCCGGTGGAGATGTGCCCGAAGGACGACTCGTCCAGCCCGAGCGCCCGGACCGCGGCGGCGGAGTCACCGCCACCGACGACCGTGAACGCGTCGGCCTTGGCGATCGTCTCGGCGATCCCCCGGGTGCCGTGGGCGAACGCCGGCATCTCGAACACGCCCATCGGGCCGTTCCAGAAGATCGTCCGCGCGCCCTTGAGGGCGGCGGCGAAGCCGGCGACCGTCTCCGGCCCGATGTCGAGCCCGACCCGCTTGCTCGGGATGCCGTCGGCCGGCACGGTGTCGTGCGCGGCGTCCGGGGCGAACGCGTCCGCGGCCACCACGTCGACCGGGAGCATGATCTTGCCCTCGGAGCGCTCCAGCAGGTTGCGGCAGGTCTCGACCATCTCCTCCTCCAGCAGCGAGGAGCCCACCTCGTGGCCCTGGGCCTTGAGGAAGGTGAAGCACATGCCGCCGCCGATCAGCAGCCGGTCGACCGTCGGCAGCAGCGCCTCGATCACCGCCAGCTTGTCGGAGACCTTCGAGCCACCGAGCACCACCACGTACGGGCGCTCCGGCTCGCCGGTCAGCCGGGACAGGACCTCCACCTCGCGCAGCACCAGCCGGCCGGCGACGTGCGGCAGCCGGGCCGGCACGTCGTGCACGCTGGCGTGCTTGCGGTGCACCGCGCCGAACGCGTCGTCGACGTAGGCGTCGCCGAACGCGGCGAGCTGGTCGGCGAAGGCGCCCCGCTCGGCGTCGTCCTTGCTGGTCTCACCGGCGTTGAAGCGCAGGTTCTCCAGCAGCGCGACCTCGCCGTCGGCGAGCGCGTCCACGGTGGAGCGGGCGGCATCGCCGACGGTGTCGGTGGCGAAGTGCACCCGCGTGCCGAGCAGCTCACCGAGCCGCCCGGCGACCGGGCCCAGGCTGAACTGCGGGTCCGGCGCGCCCTTCGGGCGGCCCAGGTGCGAGCAGACGACCACCTTGGCGCCGGCTCCGGTGAGGGCGCTGAGGGTCGGCAGCACGGCCCGGATGCGGCCGTCGTCGGTGATGTCGCCGGTCTGCTTGTCGAGCGGGACGTTCAGGTCGGCGCGCACCAGCACGCGCCGACCCGACACCCCCTCGGCGAGCAGGTCGTCGAGGGTACGGATGCTCACAGCGACTGACCGACCAGCTTGACCAGGTCGACCAGGCGGTTCGAGTAGCCCCACTCGTTGTCGTACCAGCCGACGACCTTGACCTGGTTGCCGACGACCTTGGTCAGCGGCGCGTCGAAGATGCACGACGCCGGGTCGGTGACGATGTCGGCGGAGACGATCGGGTCCTCGTTGTAGACCAGGACGCCCTTGAGCGGCCCCTCGGCGGCGGCCTTCAGCGCGGCGTTGACCTCGTCCACCGTGGTCTCCCGGGCGACGTCGACCGTGAGGTCGGTGGCCGAGCCGGTCGGGATCGGCACGCGCAGCGCGTAGCCGTCCAGCTTGCCCTTGAGCTCCGGCAGCACCAGGCCGATCGCCTTCGCCGCGCCGGTCGAGGTCGGCACGATGTTCAGCGCGGCGGCGCGGGCCCGACGCAGGTCCTTGTGCGGCGCGTCCTGGAGGTTCTGGTCCTGGGTGTACGCGTGGATCGTCGTCATCAGGCCGTGCTGGATGCCGAACGTGTCGTGCAGGACCTTCGCCATCGGCGCCAGGCAGTTGGTGGTGCAGGAGGCGTTCGAGATGATGGTGTGCTTGGCCGGGTCGTACTGGTCGTGGTTGACGCCCATGACGACCGTGACGTCCTCGTTCTTCGCCGGAGCGGAGATGATGACCTTCTTGGCCCCGCCGTCGACGTGCGCCTTCGCCTTGGTGGCGTCGGTGAAGAAGCCGGTGGACTCGATGACGACGTCCGCGCCGACCTCGCCCCACGGCAGCTTCGACGGGTCCTTCTCGGCGTACGCCTTGATGGTCTTGCCACCCACGGTGATCTCGTCGGCGGTGGCCTTCACCTCGTGCGGGAGGCGGCCCAGGATGCTGTCGTACTTGAGCAGGTGGGCGAGCGTCGCGTTGTCGGTCAGGTCGTTGACCGCCACGACCTCGATGTCAGCGCCGGACGCCAGCACTGCCCGGAAGAAGTTGCGGCCGATCCGGCCGAAGCCGTTGATGCCAACCCGGATGGTCACAGGTCCCATCTCCTTGCGTTCTGGTCCGCCGGCGTCAGACCCGGGCCGGCGGAGGTGTGTGCGCCGACCGTTGGAGCCGGCCGTTGACGATTCATCTCGGCCACCCCGCCGCGGTCTCGAAGGACCTGACCGCCCGAGGCGGTGTGCACGGCGAGGAATGCCTGTGCCGGCCTCCTTGCCGTACGCAGCGACCCTATCCGAGCGTGCGGCGCAGTGCAGCGCCGGGTGGTGGCCCCACCGGCACCGCCGACCCGCTCCGTCCTATCAGACCACGAGCATGTCGGGCGTGACGGCCGCTTCCGTATCCGGGATGCCCAGGTCCCGGGCCCGCTTGTCGGCCAGCGCGAGCAACCGGCGGATCCGGCCGGCGATGGCGTCCTTGGTCAGCGGCGGGTCGGCCAGCGCGCCCAGCTCCTCCAACGAGGCCTGCCGGTGCTCCAGGCGCAGCCGGCCGGCCGAGGTGAGGTGGTTGGGCGCGTCCTCGGCGAGGATCTCCAGCGCCCGGGTCACCCGGGCGGCGGCGGCGACCGCGGCCCGCGCCGAGCGGCGCAGGTTGGCGTCGTCGAAGTTGGCCAGCCGGTTGGCCGTGGCCCGCACCTCGCGGCGTACCCGGCGCTCCTCCCAGGCCAGCACGCTGGAGTGGGCGCCGATCCGGGTGAGCAGCGCGGCGATCGCGTCGCCGTCCTTGACCACCACCCGGTCCACGCCGCGCACCTCGCGGTTCTTGGCGGTGATGCCGATGCGCCGGGCCGCGCCCACCAGGGCCAGCGCCGACTCCGGGCCGGGGCAGGTGATCTCCAGCGCGCTGGAGCGACCCGGCTCCGTCAGCGAGCCGTGCGCCATGAACGCGCCACGCCACGCCGACACCGCGCAGCAGACGTTCGCGGCCACGACGTGCGGCGGCAGGCCCCGCACGGGGCGTCCCCGCACGTCGAGCAGCCCCGTCTGCCGCGCGAGGGCCTCACCGTCCTTGACCACCCGCACGATGAAGTGGCTGCCCTTGCGCAGGCCACCGGACGCGAGCACGTGGATCTCGCTCGGATAGCCGTAGACCTCCGCGATCTCCCGTCGCAGCCGCCGGGCCACCGCCCCCGTGTCGAGTTCGGCCTCCACCACGACCCGACCGGAGACGATGTGCAGCCCGCCGGCGAAGCGCAGCAGCGCCGCCATCTCCGCCCGCCGGCAGCAGGGCTTGGGCACGTCGACCCGACTCAGCTCGTCCTTGACCGCAGCCGTCATCGCCATTGTGCGTCCCCTCACGGACCTGTTCCGGCGTGTCGCCGGAGATTACGTACGTGTCTAACGATCGGCGCCCAGGACAGGCACCAGTGCGGCGCCCAGGGCGGCCGGATCATGACGGGGAGTGCCGTCGGTGACCGCGACGGGAGCGAGGACCAGGCGGGCACCCAGCGATTCTGCCGCACGTTCGACCGGTTCGGGGTCACCCGCCGCCTTGGAATCGGCGACCACACGGTCGACCCTCAGCTCCGGCAGGTACGCGCGCAGCGCGGCCAGATGGTCGGCCTGGGAGAGCCCGGAGGTCTCCTTCTCGGCGGCGAGGTTCAACGTGACGAGCCGCCGCGCCGGGCTGGCGACGATCGCGGCGGCGAGCTGCGGCACCAGCAGGTGCGGCAGCACGCTCGTGTACCAGCTGCCCGGCCCGAAGATCAGCCAGTCGGCCGCGCCGATCGCGGCGACCGCCTGCGGGCAGGCCTCCGGCGCGGCCGGGGTGAGCCGCAACGACTCCACCCGACCGGTGGTCACCGCGACCTGGTGCTGGCCGGTGACCGTACGCACCTCGTCCGGCCGGCGCGGATCGGCGCCGCGCACCCGCGCCTCGATCCCCACCGGCTCACACGACATCGGCAGCACCCGGCCCACCGCGCCGAGCATCGCGCCCGCGTGCTCCAGGGCGGCCACCGGGTCGCCGAGCAGCTCCATCAGCCCACACAGCACCAGGTTGCCCACCGCGTGCCCGGCCAGCCCGACACCGTCGGCACCCGGCCGTCCACCGGCGCTCCCGGCCCGGGCGGGAACGGCCGCTCCGGGGACGTGCGGCAGGGCCGCCCCCGACCCGCCTGCGGCCGAAGCCGGGTCGGCGACGCGCGGCGCCGGCACCTCGGCGAAGCGGTGCTGGAAGAGCCCCGCGCTGCGGCGGGTGGCCGGGTGGTCCCCGGCCAGCGCCACGAGCGCCTGCCGCAGGTCGCCCGGGGGCAGGCCGCCCCGCTCCGCGCGCAGCCGGCCGCTGGAGCCGCCGTCGTCGCC
The DNA here is from genome assembly GCF_052068495.1 of Micromonospora sp. SD12. Lineage (NCBI taxonomy): Bacteria > Bacillati > Actinomycetota > Actinomycetes > Micromonosporales > Micromonosporaceae > Micromonospora > Micromonospora sp. SD12. The sequence goes on from NZ_JBQHDF010000003.1 coordinate 61,141, forward strand.
GACGGTGACCACCGCCGTGATGTCCAGGTCCAGCTCGGGGGCGCAGCGGCGCAGGGCACGCAGCGAGGCGGACAGGCCGTGCCCGCCGCCGAACGCGACCACGCGCGTCGCCGTCACTCGCGCCCCAGGTCGCGGTGCTGGGCGTTGGCGGCCAGACCGGAGTGGCGCAGCCGGGCCGCCAGCTCCTCGGCGATGGCGACGCTGCGGTGCTTGCCGCCCGTGCAGCCGACCGCCACGGTCAGGTAGCGCTTGCCCTCGCGCTCGAAGCCGACGGTGGTGGCGTTGACCAGGTCCGCGTACGAGCCGACGAAGGCGTCCGCGCCCTCCTGCCCGAGCACGTACGAGCTGACCGCCTCCTCGCGGCCGGTGTGCTCGCGCAGCTCCGGCACCCAGTACGGATTGGGCAGGAACCGGGCGTCGAGCACGAAGTCGGCGTCGGGCGGCAGGCCGTACTTGAAGCCGAAGGAGAGCACGGTGACGCGCAGCCGGCGGGCGTCCTCGCCGCCGAAGAGCTCCTCGACGCGCCGGCGCAGCTGGTTGACGTTCAGGTGGCTGGTGTCGATGATCACGTCCGCCTGGTCGCGGGCCTCCTCCAGCAGGCCGCGCTCGACCGCGATGCCGTCGGCGAGGCGCCCGTCGCCCTGCAGTGGGTGCGAGCGCCGGACGCTCTCGAACCGGCGGATCAGCACCTCGTCGTCGGCGTCGACGAAGACGACCCGGGGCGAGAAGCCGCGCTCCTTCAGCTCCCGGATCGCCCCCGCCAGGTCGGTGGAGAAGGCGCGCGAGCGCACGTCCAGCACCATCGCCGTACGCCGGGCCGCCCCGCCCGCCTTGAACGCCAGCTCGGCCATGTCGAGCATGAGCGCCTGGGGCAGGTTGTCCACCACGTAGAACCCGACGTTCTCCAACGCCCTGGCCACCGTGCTGCGACCGCCGCCGGAGAGACCGGTGACCACCACCAGGGTGGTGTCCGACTCCGCCGGTGTGTGCTGCCCGGTCACCGTCACGCTCCGTTCCTCGGCCGTACGCGCCTCGCTCACCCGCTACCCCCAAGCCCTGGCGCCGTGGCCGGCACCCCCGGCCGCGCGTGGTCAATCAGCGACTCTATCCCGCCGCGCCGGGCCAGCCGTCGTACGCCCGCGGTGCCGGCCGCCCGGCGCGCCCGGGCCGCTCACCCGCACCGGCTGTCGGGGGAGGTTCGTAGAATCCCCGGATGGCTTCCCCCACCGACCTGCGCTCCTCCGCCGCCCTGGAGGTGCTGCGCCGGGTCTTCGGCTACGACGCCTTCCGCGGCTTCCAGCAGGAGGTCATCGACCACGTGGTGGCCGGCGGCGACGCGCTGGTCCTGATGCCCACCGGCGGCGGCAAGTCGCTGTGCTACCAGATCCCGGCGCTGGTCCGCGACGGCGTGGCGGTGGTGGTCTCCCCCCTGATCGCGCTGATGCAGGACCAGGTCGACGCGCTGACGGCGGTCGGCGTGCGGGCCGGCTTCCTCAACTCCACCCAGGATCTCGACGCCCGCCGCACCGTGGAGCGGGCGTTCGTCGCCGGCGAGCTGGACCTGCTCTACCTCGCCCCCGAGGCGCTGGGCACCCGAGGCGTGCAGCAGCTGCTCGACCGGGGCCGCATCGCCCTGTTCGCCATCGACGAGGCGCACTGCGTGTCGCAGTGGGGGCACGACTTCCGCCCCGACTACCTCGCCCTGTCGATGCTGCACGAGCGCTGGCCGGACGTGCCCCGCATCGCGCTCACCGCCACCGCGACCAGTGCGACCCGCGACGAGATCGCCACCCGGCTCAAGCTCACCGACGCCCGGCACTTCGTGGCCAGCTTCGACCGGCCCAACATCCAGTACCGGATCGTGCCCAAGCGCGAGCCGCGCAAGCAGCTGCTGAGCCTGCTGCGCGACGAGCACCCCGGCGACGCGGGCATCGTCTACTGCCTCTCGCGCGCCTCCGTGGAGAAGACGGCGGACTTCCTGGCCGCCAACGGCGTCACCGCGCTGCCCTACCACGCCGGGCTCGACGCGGCGACCCGCGCGCGCAACCAGCAGCGGTTCCTGCGCGAGGACGGCCTGGTGATGGTGGCGACCATCGCGTTCGGCATGGGCATCGACAAGCCCGACGTCCGTTTCGTCGCCCACCTCGACCTGCCCAAGTCGGTCGAGGGCTACTACCAGGAGACCGGTCGCGCCGGGCGTGACGGGCTGCCGTCGACCGCCTGGCTGGCGTACGGGCTCCAGGACGTGGTGCAGCAGCGCAAGATGATCGAGACCTCCGACGGGGACCTCGCGCACCGGCGCAACCTCGCGGCCCACCTCGACGCGATGCTCGCCCTCTGCGAGACGGTCCGTTGCCGGCGCGGCCAGCTGCTCGACTACTTCGGCGAGAAGGCGACGGCCGCCTGCGGCAACTGCGACACCTGCCTCACCCCGCCGGAGTCCTGGGACGGCACCGTCGCGGCACAGAAGCTGCTCTCCACGGTCTACCGGCTCGACCGGGAACGCAACCAGCGCTTCGGCGCGGGGCACTGCGTCGACATCCTGCTCGGCCGCACGACGGACAAGGTCACCCAGTACGGCCACGACTCCCTGACCGTCTTCGGCATCGGCGGCGAGCTGCGCGAGGCCGAGTGGCGCGGCGTGGTGCGGCAACTGCTGGCCGAGGGCCTGTTGGCCGTCGAGGGCGACTACGGCACGCTGGCCCTGACCGAGGCCAGCGCCGAGGTGCTGGGCCGCCGCCGCACGGTGATGATGCGCCGCGAGCCGGAGAAGGTCGCGTCGTCGCGGTCGAGCAAGCCGCGCGGGGCGGCCACCGTCGTCGCCGAGCTCTCCCCGGCGGCGGCCGGGGTCTTCGAGCGGCTGCGCGCCTGGCGGGGAGCCGCCGCGAAGGAACAGGGCGTCCCGGCGTACGTGATCTTCCACGACGCCACGCTGCGGCAGATCGCCACCGACGCGCCGACGTCGCTGGCCGAGCTGTCCGCGGTCAGCGGCGTCGGCGAGAACAAGCTCGCGAAGTACGGCGAGCAGATCCTGGCGGTCCTGGCGGAGTGACCACCGGCCGGCGGAGTGACCGCCGACGGCGGAGCCACCCGGCCGGGTTGGTGGGCGTCAGCCCGGCGGAGCCACCCGGCCGGGTGGGTGCCCGGCGAAGCCACCCGGCCGGGTTGGTGCCCGGCGGACCCATCCGGCCGGCCCTCGGCGCGCGTGGGCCGGGGGCGGCGCGGTCAGTCCGCCGCCGGGGCCTTCGCCTCGCCACCGAGCGCGGCGAGGATCGCCTCGGCGGTGCGCCGGCCGACGCCGGGCACCTCGGTGATCTCCTCCACCGTGGCGGCGGAGAGGCGCTTGAGTGAGCCGAAGTGCCGCAGCAGCGCCTTGCGCCGCACCTCCCCCAGGCCGGGCACCCTGTCCAGCGCCGACTCGGTCATCCGCTTGGAGCGCCGCTGCCGGTGGAAGGTGATGGCGAAGCGGTGCGCCTCGTCGCGTACCCGTTGCAGCAGGTAGAGCCCCTCCGAGGTGCGCGGCAGGATGACCGGGAACTCGTCGTCGGGCAGCCAGACCTCCTCCAGCCGCTTGGCCAGGCCGCATAGCGCCACGTCGTCGATGCCCAGCTCCGCCAGGGCCTGGGCCGCCGCCGCGACCTGCGGCGCACCGCCGTCGACCACCACCAGCTGCGGCGGGTACGCGAACCTGCGCGGCCGGCCGGTGGTCGGGTCGATCAGGGCGCCGACGATGCGCTCGTCGGACCCGTCGGGCTGGTGGGGCTCGCTCGGCGCGGGCTGCCCCGCCGGGGCGACCGGGTCGTCGGCCGGCTCGACGCCCGCCTCGCCGGTCTCGGCGCGGGCGTCGAGGTAGCGGGCGAAGCGGCGGCGCAGCACCTCGGACATCGCGGAGAGGTCGTCGGTGGCGCCACGGATGATGAAGCGCCGGTATTCGCTCTTGCGCGGCAGCCCGTCCTCGAAGACGACCATGCTCGCCACCACGTCGGTGCCCTGTATCTGCGAGATGTCGAAACACTCGATGCGCAGCGGCGAGGTGCGCATGTCGAGCGCCTCGGTGATCTCGTCGAGCGCCTTGCTCCGGGTGGTCAGGTCGCCGGCCCGGCGCAGCTTGTGCCGGGCGAGGGCGTCCTTGGCGTTGCGCTCGACCGTCTCCAGCAGGGACCGCTTGTCGCCGCGCTGCGGCACCCGCAGGCTCACCCGGCTGCCCCGGTGACCGGAGAGCCAGTCGGCCAGGGCGTCGGCGTCGGCGGGCAGCGCCGGCACGAGCAGCTCGCGGGGCACGTCGGCCTCGCCCTGCTCGCCGCCGTAGACCTGGGTGCAGAAGTGGTGCACCAGGTCGCCGGTGCTCAACTCCTCGGTCTTCTCCACCACCCAGCCACGCTGGCCACGGACCCGGCCGTCGCGGACGTGGAAGACCTGCACCGCCGCCTCGAGGGGATCGTCGGCGAACGCGACCACGTCGGCGTCGGTGCCGTCGCCGAGCACGACGGTCTGCTTCTCCATGGCCCGGCGCAGCGCGGCCACGTCGTCGCGCAACCGGGCCGCCCGCTCGAACTCCAACTGCTCGCTGGCGTCGGTCATCTCCCGCTCCAGCCGGCGCACCATCGTGTCGGTGCGCCCGGCCATGAAGTCGCAGAAGCCGTCGACGATCTCCCGGTGCCGCTCGGGCGTGACGCTGCCGACGCAGGGGGCCGAGCACTTGCCGATGTAGCCGAGCAGGCAGGGGCGGCCGACCTGGCTGGCCCGCTTGAACACCCCGGCGGAGCAGGTGCGCGCCGGGAAGACCCGCAGCAGCAGGTCGAGCGTCTCGCGGATCGCCCAGGCGTGCGAGTAGGGCCCGAAGTAGCGCACCCCCTTGCGCTTGGCGCCCCGCATCACCTGCAACCGGGGGAACTCCTCGTCGAGGGTGACCGCGAGGTAGGGGTAGGACTTGTCGTCGCGGTAGCGGACGTTGAAGCGCGGGTCGTACTGCTTGATCCAGGTGTATTCGAGCTGGAGCGCCTCGACCTCGGTGCCCACCGTGACCCAGTCCACCGACTCGGCGGTGGTGACCATCTGCTGCGTGCGCTGGTGCAGGCCCCACAGGTCGGCGAAGTAGGAGTTGAGCCGGCTGCGCAGGTTCTTCGCCTTGCCGACGTAGATCACCCGGCCGGTGCCGTCGCGGAACCGGTAGACCCCCGGCGACTCCGGGATGGTGCCGGGCGCGGGACGGTAGGTCGAGGGGTCAGCCACGCCAGCAAGCGTAGTCCGAGCCCCCGACAGCCCCCGGGGACGCCGGTTCCGCCCCGACGCCGGAAGCCGGGGTGGTTGCGGCGCCGGAGCCCGGTGCCGTTGCGGCGCCGGAGGTCCGGGTTATTGCGGTGCCGCCGGAGCCGCTCCCGGCTAGCATCCGCCCCTGGCCGGGCAGACGCGAGGGGGGCACGGGGGACATGGGCGCACACCCCGGGGGACGCAGCCGAGGGGGCGCGGTCCTCGTGGCGGCGCTCACCGTCGACTCCATCGGCAACGGGCTCTTCCTGCCCCTGTCGCTGGTGTACTTCCTGCGGCTGACCGACGTGCCCCTGGCGCTGCTCGGTGTGCTGCTCAGCGCGGCCACGGTACTCACCCTCCCGGTACCGCTGTGGGCAGGGTCGCTGGCGGACCGGGTGGGGGCGCTGCCGGTGGTCGTCGCCTCGCAACTGCTCCAGGCGGCCGGCTATCTGGCGTACGCCTGGGTGCGGGGCCCGGTCGGCGTCTTCGTGGCGGCGGCGCTGGTCGCCGTCGGCGTGCGGTTCTTCTGGTCCACCGTCTTCACGGCGGTCGCCGACCACGCCGACGGCAGCCCGGGCGGCTGGACCCGCGACACCTGGTACGCGATCAGCAACGGCGCCCGTACCGCCGGGCTGGCGGTCGGGGGCCTGACCACCGGGATGGTGGTGGCCGACGGGCGGGCGGCGACCTACCGCGCGGTCGCCTACGCGGCGGCGGCCTGCTTCGCCCTCGCCGCGGTGCTGATCGCCGTGTGCGTACGCATCCCGCCGCCCGCCGGTGGGCCGGCGGGATCCGGCCGGGGCGGGTACGCGACGCTGGTCCGGGACCGCCCGTTCCTCGCCCTCATCGGCCTGAACACCGTCTTCGCGCTGAGCAGCATGATGCTCGGCCTGGCCCTGCCGACGGTGATGCTCACGGACCTGCGGGGTCCCGCGTGGCTGACCTCCGCCGTCCTGGCCGGCAACGCCTTCCTCGTCGCCCTGCTGTCCGCGCCCGTCGGCACCCGCCTGCCGCGCCACCGCCGCACCCGCGCGCTCGCGCTGGCGGCGGCCCTGTGGACGGTGTGGGGAGTCGCCATGGCCACCCTCGGCCCGGGACGCCTCGGCGTGGTGGCCGCGCTGCTGGTCGCGGCGACGCTGCTGTTCACCGTCGCGGAGGTGGTGCACGCGCCGGCGTCCGCCGCGCTCGCCGCCGCCGCCGCACCGGTCGCCGCCCGGGGCCGCTACCTGGCGGCCTTCCAGTACTCGTTCGCCCTCGCCTCGATGGTCGCGCCGGCCTTCTTCGGCGCCCTGTACGAGGCCGGCACCGCCGCGCCCTGGCTGGCGCTGGCGCTGCTCAACGCCCTCGGCGTCGTCGGCGTCCTGCTGCTGGAGCGGCGCCTGCCGCCCGCCGCCCTGCGCGACCTGCCGCGGGCGGCTGGCGAGCGGCCGAGGGCCGGCGCGAACGCTGCGACAGAGTGACCGGGGCCGGCGGCCGTGGGGCCGGGGCCGGCGGCCCCGCTCCCTCGGTCAGGCCAGCGAGATCTGGTCGCCGGTGACCTTCACGTTCTTCGGCGGGAGCGGCTTGGTGGCCGGGCCGCCCTTCACCGAGCCGTCCTCGATCGAGAACTTGCTGAAGTGGCAGGTGCAGTTGATGGTGCCGCCGTCGACGTTCGTCACCGGGCAGCCCTGGTGGGTGCAGATGGAGTCGAACCCCTTGAACTCACCCTCGCGGGGCTGGGTGATCACCACGCCCTGCGCGGGATAGACGGTGCCGCCGCCGACCGGGATGTCGGCCGTACGGGCCAGCGACTGGGCGCCCTCCCGGTCGCCGCCGCCGGCGTCACCGGTGCTGGGCACCGCCGGGCCGCCGCTGGTCGGGGCCGCCCCGTCGCCGGAGTCGTCGCTGCCGCAGGCGGCCAGGACCACCGCCGCGCCGACGGCGCCCGCGCCCGTGAGGAGGGCGCGTCGCGTCCGCGTCGCCGGTCCGGTCAGCCCCTGATCGTCACTCATGCCTCGCCCTTCTCTCGGCTGCCGCCGCCTGGTCATGATCCGCGGCCACACTCGGGTACACGGATCACTCTGCCCGACGGTTCACCCGATCGGCGACCGCGGGGCCACCCGGGTGGGCCGACGGCCCGCCGGGTGACCCCGTCAGCGATCCGCCCCCGCGGCCGGGCCGCGTGGCCGGGGCCGACCGGGCGGAGCACGCCGTCAGCGCGCCCCGGCCGGCACCTTACGGGCGCGGGACTTCGTGCCGTTGGCCTTGGCCGCCCGGGAGGTGGCCGCCGCCGCGCCCTTCGCCTCGCCGTCGAGCTTGAGCACCTGACGCAGGAACTGGCCGGTGTGACTGCCGGGCACCTCGGCGACCTCCTCGGGGGTGCCGGTGGCGAGCACCGTGCCGCCCCGGTGGCCGCCCTCGGGACCCATGTCGATCAACCAGTCGGCGGTCTTGATCACGTCGAGGTTGTGCTCGATGGTGATCACCGTGTTGCCCTTGTCGACCAGCCCTTCGAGCACCATCAGCAGCTTGCGGATGTCCTCGAAGTGCAGGCCGGTCGTCGGCTCGTCGAGGACGTAGACCGTCCGCCCCGTCGAGCGCTTCTGCAACTCGGAGGCGAGCTTGACCCGCTGTGCCTCGCCGCCGGAGAGCGTGGGCGCGGGCTGGCCGAGCCGTACGTAGCCGAGGCCGACGTCGACCAGCGTCTTGAGGTGCCGGTGGATGGCCGGGATGGCGGAGAAGAACTCGGCCGCCTCCTCGATCGGCATCTCCAGCACGTCGGAGACGGTCTTGCCCTTGTAGTGCACCTCCAGGGTCTCCCGGTTGTAGCGGGCGCCCTTGCAGACCTCGCAGGGGACGTACACGTCGGGCAGGAAGTTCATCTCGATCTTGATCGTGCCGTCGCCGGAGCAGGCCTCGCAGCGACCGCCCTTGACGTTGAACGAGAACCGGCCGGGGCCGTACCCCCGGACCTTGGCCTCGGTGGTCTCGGCGAAGAGCTTGCGGACGTGGTCCCAGACCCCCGTGTAGGTGGCCGGGTTGGACCGCGGCGTGCGGCCGATCGGCGACTGGTCGACGCCGACCACCTTGTCGACGTGCTCCAGCCCCGAGACCCGGGTGTGCCGGCCGGGGACCAGCCGGGCGCCGTTGATCTGGTTGGCCAGCACCGCGTAGAGGATGTCGTTGACCAGCGTCGACTTGCCGGAGCCGCTGACCCCGGTGACGGCGATGAGCTGGCCCAGCGGGAACGACACGGTCAGGTTGCGCAGGTTGTGCTCGCGCGCGCCGTGCACCACCAACTCCCGCTCCGGGGTCTGCGGGCGGCGCCCCTGGGGGGTCGGGATCGACCGGCGCCCCGACAGGTAGGCCCCGGTCACCGACTCCGGGTTCTCCAGCAGCGCCGGCACGGAGCCGCTGTGCACGATCTTGCCGCCGTGCTCACCCGCGCCCGGGCCGATGTCGACGATCCAGTCCGCCGTGCGGATCGTGTCCTCGTCGTGCTCGACCACGATCAGCGTGTTGCCCAGGCCCCGCAGCCGGACCAGGGTCTCGATCAGCCGGTGGTTGTCGCGCTGGTGCAGCCCGATCGACGGCTCGTCGAGGACGTAGAGCACCCCGACCAGGCCGGAGCCGATCTGGGTGGCCAGCCGGATGCGCTGCGCCTCGCCGCCGGAGAGGGTGCCGGCCGGGCGGTCCAGGGAGAGGTAGTCGAGACCGACGTCGAGCAGGAACTTCAGCCGGGCGTTGATCTCCTTGAGCACCCGCTCGGCGATCATCTTCTGCCGGTCGGTCAGCTCGATGCCGGCGAGCAGGTCGGCGGCCTCCCCGACGGAGAGGTTGCAGACCTCGGCGATGCTCCGGCCGGCCAGGGTGACCGCGAGCACCTCGGGCTTGAGCCGGGCCCCACCGCAGGCCGCGCAGGGCACGTCGCGCATGTAGCCCTCGTACTTCTCCCGCGACCACTCCGACTCGGTGTCGGTGTGCCGGCGCTCGATCCACTGCACCACGCCCTCGAAGCCGGTGTAGTAGGAGCGCTCGCGGCCGAACTTGTTGCGGTAGCGCACGTGCACCTGGTCGTCGGAGCCGTGCAGGATCGTCTTCTGCGCCCGCGACGGCAGGGCCCGCCACGGCGTGTCGACGTCGAAGTGCTCGGCCGCGCCGAGGGCCTCCAGCAGGCGCAGGAAGTATTCCAGGTTGTGCCCGGTCGACCAGGGCTGGACCGCGCCCTCGCGCAGGGTGCGCTCCGGGTCGGGGACGACCAGCTCCGGGTCGACCTCCTTCTTGGTGCCGAGGCCGGTGCACTCGGGACACGCGCCGTAGGGCGCGTTGAAGGAGAAGACCCGGGGCTCCAGGTCCTCGATCGCGAGCGGGTGGTCGTTGGGGCAGGCCAGGTGCTCGGAGTAGCGCCGCTCGCGCTCCGGGTCGTCCTCCGGCAGGTCGACGAAGTCGAGCAGGACCAGGCCGTTGGACAGGCCCAGGGCGGCCTCGACCGAGTCGGTCAGCCGCTGCTTGGCGCTCGGCTTGACCGTGAGCCGGTCGATCACCACCTCGATGGTGTGCTTCTCCTGCTTCTTGAGCTTCGGCGGCTCGGTGAGCGGGTGCACCACGCCGTCGACCCGGGCCCGGGCGTAGCCCTTGGCCTGGAGCTCGGCGAACAGGTCGACGTATTCGCCCTTGCGGCCGCGCACCACGGGCGAGAGCACCATGAACTTGGTGCCCTCGGCCATGGCGAGGACCCGGTCGACGATCTGCTGCGGGGTCTGCCGGGAGATCCGCTCGCCGCAGACCGGGCAGTGCGGCTCGCCGATGCGGGCGAAGAGCAGCCGGAGGTAGTCGTAGACCTCGGTGATGGTGCCCACCGTCGAGCGCGGGTTGCGCGAGGTGGACTTCTGGTCGATGGAGACCGCCGGGCTCAGACCCTCGATGAAGTCGACGTCCGGCTTGTCCATCTGGCCGAGGAACTGCCGCGCGTACGACGACAGCGACTCTACGTAGCGGCGCTGCCCCTCGGCGAAGATCGTGTCGAAGGCCAGGCTCGACTTGCCCGACCCCGAAAGCCCCGTGAACACGATCAGGGCGTCCCGGGGCAGGTCGAGACTGACGTCACGCAGGTTGTGCTCGCGCGCGCCACGGATGATCAGTCGGTCGGCCACTGTCCGTGCACTCCCGGGAGAAGAAGATGAGGAGGAAATGTCCGCTCCAAGGCTGGTCTGAGCGGTTGTCTGAGTGGTTGTGGGCGCGCAGAAAGGCGCCTCGGCAACTCTAGCCCCGAGGTACGACAACTTCCCTCGCCGGCACATTCCCCCAGCTCAGCCCGGTCCGCCGCGCCCCGAGGAAGCCGGCCCGCAGCGCGCGAGGAAGCCGGTCCGTCGCGCGCGAGGAAGCCGGTCCGTCGCGCCCGAGGGAACGGGCGGGACCGGTGGTCGACCGGTCCCGCCCGTGCGTACCTCCGTCAGGGGCGGGCCGCCCGCCGCCGGCCCGCGCGCCAGCCGCCACGCCGCTGCGCGGCCAGCCGGACCTCCCGCCGCCGGCTCTCGAAGGCCAGCTCCCGCTGGAGCTTGCGCCAGCTCTCCCAGCGCCGCGTCGGCAGCTCGCCGCTCTCCAGCGCCTCGCGCACCGCGCAGGCGGGCTCCCCGTCGTGCCCGCAGTCGGCGTAGCGGCAGCCGGTGGCCAGCTCGGCGATGTCGGCGAACGCCCGGTCCAGCCCCGCCGAGCCGTCCAGCAGGCCGACCGCCCGTACGCCCGGGGTGTCCAGCACGGCGCCCCCGCCCGGCACCGGCAGCAGCGCCCGCCAGGTGGTGGTGTGCCGACCCTTGCCGTCGACGCGCCGGATCGCCTGGGTGGGCATCAGCGCCGCCCCCGCCAGCGCGTTGACCAGGCTCGACTTGCCGGCCCCGGACGGCCCGAGCAGGCCGAGCGTGCGGCCGGGGGCCACCTCGGCGCGCAGCGGGCCGAGCCCGGCGCCGTGCTCGGCGCTGACGGCCAGCACCGGCACCCCGGGGGCGACCCCGGCGAGCTGACGTGCGACGGCCCCCGGGTCGGCCGCCAGGTCGGCCTTGGTGAGCACGACCAGCGGCCGGGCGCCGGATTCGTGCGCCAGCGAGAGCAGCCGCTCGATCCGGCCGACGTCCGGCTCGGGGTACACGGGCTCCACCACGGCGGCGGCGTCGAGGTTGGCGGCCAGCACCTGCCCGCTGGCGTCCTTGCCGGCGGTCCGCCGGACGAGGGCGGTGCGCCTGGGCAGCACCGCCTCCACGGTGACGTTGCGGTCCGGCCAGGTGCCCAGCAGCACCCAGTCGCCCGCGCAGGGCAGCCGGGTCAGGTCGCGGGCGGCGGCGGCCAGGACGGCCCCGCCCAGGGTGGCGCGGACCGGGCCGTCCGCGCACAGCACGGTGCAGACGCCGCGGTCCACCCGGGCCACCCGGCCCGGTCGGTGGCCGCCGCGTCGTGGTACGTGTGCCGCCCGGTCGGCGTCCCAGCCGAGGGCGGTCAGATCGATGGTCATGGCATCCTCATCGGTGTCGGAGCGGTTGACGCACGCGTACTGCTACCGGCATGGTCACCACCTCCCCCGCCGTTCCGGTGCCGCGTTCGACGCCGACGGTAGGACGTGCCGCGACGCGCCGAAAGCGATTTCCCCGGCGACGCGGGGCGGCCCGGCGGATAGGGTCGGTGGGTGACCATGGATCCGCTTCTGCTGACGGGCGAGGTGGACGGGGCCACGGACCGTCTGCTGCGGACCGCGGCCGCCTTCGACGGCGCCGACCTCGCCGCCGCGTCGCTGCTACCGGGCTGGAGCCGGGGGCACGTCCTGGCCCATCTGGCCCGCAACGCCGACGGCTTCGTCAACCTGCTCACCGCGGCGCGCACCGGCGAGCCGATCCCGATGTACGCGTCCGCGACGGCCCGGGACGCCGACATCGAGGCCGGCGCGCCCCGCCCGCCGGAGGCCCACCTGGACGACCTGCGCCGCTCGGCCGACCGGTTCACCGAGGCTGTCGCCGCGATGCCGGTCGAGGCGTGGGCGGCCACCGTCCAGACGCGGCGCGGCCCGTGGCCGGCGGCCATGCTGGTCTGGGGCCGGCTGCGCGAGATCGAGGTGCACCACGTGGACCTCGACGCCGGCTACCGGCCGGCCGACTGGCCCGAGGCGTTCGGCCACCGGCTGCTGCACGAGGTGGCCGGCGACCTCGCGGGCCGGACGGACGTACCGCCGATGGTGCTGCGCTTCGACGGCAGCCGGCACGAACTCGTCGTCGGCGACCGGGCCACCGCGCCCACGGTCACCGGTGCCGCCCCCGAAATCGCCGCCTGGCTGATCGGCCGCAGCCCCGGCACCGTGCTGGCCGTCACCCCCGACGGACCCCTGCCGCAACCACCGGAATGGATATAGACGACCTCATGATCTACAGCGGAGACGTCACGCCCGGCGGCACGCCGGCCGTACGCGAGCTCGACCGGCTCACCATCACGAAGGTGTCGGTGGGCCCGATGGACAACAACGCCTACCTGCTGCGCTGCCGGGCGACCGGCGAGCAGGTGCTGATCGACGCCGCCAACGAGGCGCCCCGGCTGCTCGACCTGGTGGGCGACGCGGGGCTGGCCACCGTGGTCACCACCCACCAGCACATGGACCACTGGGTGGCGTTGGAGGAGGTCGTCGCCAAGACGGGCGCCCGGGCGCTGGTGCACGCCGACGACGCGGCCGGGCTGCCGATCGAGGCCGCGACGCTCGCCGAGGGCGACAGCGTGGCGGTGGGCGACTGCGCGCTGGAGGTGATCCACGTCAAGGGTCACACCCCCGGCTCGATCGTGCTGCTCTACCGGGATCCGGCCGGGACGCCGCACCTGTTCACCGGCGACAGCCTGTTCCCCGGCGGGGTGGGCAACACCGACAAGGACCCGGAGCGCTTCGGCGCGCTCATCGACGACGTCGAGCACAAGCTGTTCGACCGGCTGCCCGACGAGACCTGGTTCTACCCGGGTCACGGCAAGGACGGCACGCTCGGCGCGGAACGCCCCGCGCTGCCCCAGTGGCGCGCCCGGGGCTGGTGAACCGCAGCGGGGCCGGGCGCTGATCGCGCCCGGCCCCACTCCCCCCCGTCGGTCCCCCGCTCCCCCCGCCGGCCCCCGGCTTCCGTCGCCGGCCGGCCCCCCGCCGGTCCGCGCCGGGCGGCGGCTCAGGCGCCGGTGACGGCGCGCAGCCGCCGCCGCGTACCCATCAGCACCACGCCCGCCAGCAGCAGGCCGACCGCCATGGTGACCAGCATCGGGCTGGACTCCCCCGGCAGCAGCCCGGCCACCGACCGTGAGGCGGTGCCCAGCACCAGGTAGAGACCGGCCCAGGCCGCCGCGCCGAGCGTCGCGCAGCCGAGGAATCGCGGGTACGACATCCGCAGCCCGCCGGCCGCCAGCGGCAGCAGCGCGTTGAACACCGGCAGGAAGGGCGCGACCAGGACCATCCGGCCGCCCCCGCGCTGGAGGATCCCCTCCGCCGCCGCCCAGCGCGCCTCGCCGATCCAGCCGCCGAGGCGGCTGCGCCGCAGCTGCTCGCCGTACCGCCGGCCGGCGAGGAAGCTCAGCGACCAGCCGGCCAGACAGCCGGCCACCACCACGGCGAAGGTGGCGGCCCCGGTGGTCGGTCCGCCGACCCCCGTCGCGGCGAGGATCGCCACGTCGCCGGGGACCAGCACCCCGAGCAGCGGTACGGCGTCGAAGAGCATCACCACCCCGAGCACCCCCATGAGCAGGGTGGTGGGGAGTTCTCCGAGCTGGGTCAGCCAATCCGCCATGCCCGTACGCTATGGCCGCCCGGCCACCCGGAGCATCGGGTCCGATCCCCCAGCGCCCCCTGGTATCGGGCTCGGGGTCGACCCTGAGGGCCGGGGTCACCGGGGACGCAGCACCTGCACCCGGCGCACGGACGAGTCGACCGAGGGCTCGGTGGTCGGCACGGGGTAGCTCGCCACCGCCGCCAGCAGGCCCGGTGGCAGGTGGCCCCGCCCGGGGTCGCCGACCAGCACCTCGGCGCCGGTGGCGGCGGCCCGCCGCAGGAAGGGCAGTACCCGCGCCGCCATCGTCGCGTCGTAGAGCACGTCGCCGGCCACCAGCAGGTCCGTCCCGTCGGGTTCGGAGTCGAGCAGGTCGCCGCCGGCGGCCGCGACCGTCACGTGGTTGGCCCGGGCGTTGACGGTGACCGCCGCCACGGCGTAGGGATCGATGTCGTTGGCGACGACCCGCTCGGCGCCGGCGAGCGCGGCGGCGATCGCGACCAGGCCGGAGCCGGCGGCGAGATCGAGCACCCGGCGGCCGGCGGCGAGGCCGGGGTGGTCCAGCAGGTGGCGGGCGAGGGCCTGCCCGCCGGCCCAGACCGAGGCCCAGTACGGCGGGGGCAGGGCGTGCCCGGCCTGCGCCTCCATCCGGGCCCACCAGACGATGGCGTCCTCGGCGAGGTGCAGCCGCACCTCGGGGACGAACGGGATCCGCACCAGCCGCAGCCGGTCCAGCCCGGTGCCCGGAGCGTCGATCTCCCGCTCCAGCTCGGTCAGCGCGTCGACTGTGGCACTCCCCATCGGGGCAAGCATGCCCCAGTCGGCCGGCCGCCGCCCGGCTTTCGCGTCCCCCGCGCCGAGAGTTTGCCGCAACGCCTGCGGCACTTCGGCCAGCAAATCCGGGTTCGGCCAGCTACTCTCGGGGTGGCACCGGGCGATCATCGGTCGAAGACCGGGGTCACCCGCTTTGGAACAGGGAGAGATGCATGGCAACCGGCACGGTTAAGTGGTTCAACTCGGAAAAGGGCTTCGGCTTCATCGAGCAGGATGGCGGAGGGCCGGACGTGTTCGTCCACTACTCGGCCATCGCGTCGAGCGGTTACCGGGAGCTGAACGAGGGCCAGAAGGTCGAGTTCGAGGTGACCCAGGGTCAGAAGGGTCCGCAGGCGGACAACGTCCGTTCGCTGTAGATCCCGTGCCGGTGGCGGCGGCCGGACGCCGGCCGCCGCCGCAGCGCGTTCTCAGGGCCGCTTCGGCGCGACGGGCAGGTCCCGTCGCCGCCGCAGCGGCCCCATCAGCAGGATCGCCGGGGTGAGCGCCAGCCAGCCCGTCATCACCGCGATCGCGGTGCCGGCCCCGTAGGCTGCGCCGATCGCCCCGGCCACCACCGCGGCCAGCGGGATCGTGCCGTAGTTGAGCATGTGCATGCTCACAGTGACTCGGCCCAGCAGGTGGTGCGGCGTGTAGGTCTGCCGGAAGCTGCCCTTGAGCACGTTGCCCACCGCCACCCCGAGGCTGACCAGCATCCCGCCGATCGCCGGCAGGGCGAGTCGGCCACCGGGCCCGGCGAGCGGGATCAGCAACGCCGGCGGCCCGGTGAACGCCGCCGCCAGGAGCAGGGTGCGGGCGGTGCCGAACCGACGGCCGAGCGTGGTGGCCGCCAGCGCGCCGACGATGCCGCCGAGGCTCATCGCCGCGACCAGCATGCCCACGGGAGCCGGGGCGAGCCGCGCCTCCCGCACCAGGAAGACCACCAGGACGGCCTGGTAGCCGACCAGCCCGATGTTGCTGGCCGCCCCGAATGCGGTGAGCACCCGCAGGTACGGGTCCCGGACGACGAACCGGATCCCCTCGCCGATCTCCCGCCGCAGCGACCGCACGGGTCCGGCGCGTACGGGACGCGGCTCGACGGTGCGGATGCGCAGCAGGCACGCGGCGGAGAACAGGAAGCTCAGCGCGTCCAGCAGCAACGCGATGACCGCGCCGGCGGCCTGCGCGACCGCGCCGGCGAGCCCGGGGCCGAGCACGTAGCTCGCGGTCCGGGTGGCCTGGAGCTTGGCGTTGCCCTCCGGCACCTGCTCGGGGCGCAGCAGCACGGGCAGGTAGACCTGGTCGGCGGTCTCGAAGAAGACCCGGGCGAGGCCGGCGCCCAACGCCACCACCAGCAACTGCGCCACGGTCAGCACGCCGAGCGCGGCGGCGGCGGGAACGCTGAGGAACAGCAGCGCGGAGAGCACGTCGCAGGCGATCATGAGCGGCCGGCGTGGCAGCCGGTCCACCCAGGCACCGGCCGGCAGGCCGACGAGCAGCCACGGCAGCCAGGCGGCGGCGGTGAGCACCGCGACGCCGAAGGTGCTGGCGTCGAGCACCGTCACCGCGACCAGGGGCAGCGCCACGGCGGTGACGTTGCTGCCGACGGCGCTGGCCGTCTGCCCGGCCCAGAGCAGCCGGAAGTCCCGGTGCCGCAGCAGCCCGCCCCGGGGCCGCGTCGCCGCCGGTGGTGGGCCGGCGGCCCGTACCGTCGAATCGGCGGGCGGGTGGCGCCCGGCCGCCGACCCGACGGCCGTGGCGTCGGCGGTACGGGCCGGCGGGGTGGCGCGGGCGGGTGGCGTCACGGCGTGGCCGGGATCCCGTAGGCGAACAGGAAGACCGGCTCGCGCTTCTGCCCGTCGTCGGGCACGTCGCGCTCGCCCCACCGGGCGAGCACGGCGTTGAGTTCCTCGGCCAGTCGGGCGAGTTCCGCGTCGGTCAGGTGCAGCCAGCGGTCGGTGGAGAACGGGCCCTGCGGCCAGGCGGCCTGGTTGGCCTCGTCGGTGGCGTGCCAGGCCCGGGCGAGGGCGACGTGCCGGTCCAGGTTGAGCGAGATGGCGGCGTCGGCGACGGCCCGGGCGGCGGGGTCGGCGTCGAAGTCCGACTGGGACCAGCGCACGCCGCGGGTGACCAGGCGCCACCACCGTTCCCGCCGGTCGCGGGCCCGCTCGGGCGCTTCCTCGACCAGTTCGGCGCCGGCCAGCACCTTGAGGTGGTGGCTCACGTTCGCTGGCGCCTGGCTGGTCCGCTCGGCGAGCAGGCCGACGGTGGCCGGGCCGTGCACCTTGAGCACGTCCATCAACCGTCGGCGCAGCGGATGGGACAACGCGGCGAGGACCCGCGAGTCGGTCACGTGGCGCACGTCGGGGTTCGTCATGCCGCCAGCCTGACATTCGCAACGGCAGTTGCGCAACAACTATTGCGCAACTGCCGTTGCCGGATCGCGAGCGCCGGGAGCGCGACGGTACGCGGACGCGGGAGGTCAGGCCGCCAGGCGGCGGGCCAGTTCGTCGGTGACCTGCTGGGCGATGGTGGGCGGGATGGCCTCCGCGATCTGCTCCGGCGACAGGCCGGCGAGCACGCCGGCGATGATCGCCTGCTCGTCGCTGAAGTCGCCGTCGGTCAGGGCCTTGACCTGGGTGGCCAGGGCCGGGTAGCCGCGCGCCATCGCGAGCAGGAGTGTCAACGGCGACTGATCCATCGGCGGGTTCACCAGGCCCGTCGTTCCGACGGGCGAGATCAGCCAGTTGCGCAGGTTCTCCAGGTCGGCGAGGACCTGACCGACGGTACGGGTGGGCACGTCGGTCTTGTAGGCGAGTTGGTCGGTCTGTTCCATGGTGGACTCCTCTGCGGGTGGGGCGATCAGTCCGATGGCGGTCAGGTAGCGGCGGAACAGCGGCGTCTGGTCCCGGTTGGCCTTGGTCGAGTCGCGGAAGAAGCTGAAGTGGGTGTGCCACAGATGGGAGTTGTCGCCGCTGGTCCGCCTGCGCAGGCGGTCCCACCGTCGGACGACCTTGCCGTCCGGGGAGTAGATGATCTCCCGGATGTCGCGGCTGTCCGCGCTGTTCGCGGCGCACTGCTCGACGCACCAGGTGGAGAAGCTCCGCAGATCGTGGGTCCGCCCACCGACGCTGACCCGGAAGGGCCCGACGTCGAGCGCGGACGCGTCGAGGGTGAGGCCGGACGAGTCCCGGGAGGACTCGACGACGGAGTAGTCCCGCGTCACGACCCGGTCGGAGCCGCAGTGGTAGCCGCCCCGGTGGGCGGGGTCGCCGACGATGCCGACCTCGGCGGGTTCGAGGTCCTGGTCGCGGGATCTGTCGGGATCGATGTCGAGGTGGTCGAGTAGCAGGCGGCGGACGGCCAACAGGTTTTGCGGTGCCCGCGTCATGGGATTCCCCCTTGCGGATGGTCGGGGCCGGGCACGACAGTGACACCGCGTAGGCGGCGTGAGGGCCTCACAGGCAGGCCCGACCGAGTGGTGCACAGCGTCGGGCATTGGCCCAACCATAGCCCCATCGATTGATGAACGCCCAGCTCAGGCGGGGTTTTTTCGATTGGGAGAAAGCTGTGGTGCCGCCGGCATGATCGGCAGGACCACTGCGGACGGACACTGTGGGTCGTGCAGGATCTCCCGCCATCCGGCACGCAGGGTGACTGCCGAGCCGAGGGCTTCGCCGGTGCCGGGGTTGCGCGCGTAGCGGGGGTGGGCGCCGCCGGAGACCTGCACCCGCAGCCGGTGCCCCGGCGCGAAGCGGTGCGCGGTGGGCCAGAGTTCCACGGGTACGCGCACCACGCCCGCCCCGTCGGCGGCGAACCGGTCGGGGGCGACCCGGACCAGCCCGTCGCAGACGTTCCACGACCGGCCGCGCCGGTCCACGTCGCACAGTCGCACGAAGACGTCCAGGTGGGACAGCTCGCTGCGCAGGTGGATCTCGGCGCGCACCGGGCCGATCACCTCGACGGGCGCGTCGAGCGGGGCGCTGGTGTAGGTGAGCACGTCGGGCCGGGCCTCGACCGGCCGGTTGTCCACGGGGCCGGCCCGCTGGGCGACGAGCAGCGGGCCGCCGAGCGAGGGCGTCGGGTCGGCCGGGTCGTAGTGGAAGCCGTCGGGCGCCGACGGCACCGGTGCGGCGGTGTCGAGTCCGCCCGCCGGGTGCAGGTGCCACGGGGTGGGCACCGCCGGGGGCGGCCAGTCGGGCAGGTCCCGCCAGCCCCCGCCGGCACCGCCGACGTGCACCCGTACGGGGGCGGCGGCGCCCGCGCGCGGGCGCCGCCCGGCGAGCTGCGCGTCGAGGTGGTCCAGCCCGTCGCGCAGCGCCGCGACGAAGAGCCCCGGGCTGCCGTGGGTCCACGGCCCGACCGTCAACCGGGGACTCCTGCCGGCCGCCCGCAACGCGGCGAAGTCACTCAGCTGGGCCGGCAGGAAGATGTCGTGCCAGCCACTGACCATCGCCACCGGCGCGCGGACCTCGGCGATCCGGTCGCCGAAGACCCGCGCCCGCCAGTAGTCGGCGTCCGGGGTGTGATGGCGCAGCCACTCCTGGAAGAACGGCACGGTGACGCCGGTGGCCACCCGGTCCGCCTCGGCCAGCGGCAGGTGGGCCAGGGCCGCGACCAGCCGGGGCTGGCCGCGCTTGAGTTCCCACTGCCGGGCCAGCCACGGCACGGTCTGCGCCTGGAGCAGCTCGGCCCAGGTGAGCACCGTGTCCAGGGCGAAGGACTCCCCGGCGTACGTCGAGTCGCGGGTGCCCGACGCGGTCACCACCGCGACCATCGCGCGCAGTTCCCCGCCGGCGTCGGCGGCGAGGGCCCACTGCACGAAGCCCTGGTAGCTGGCGCCGAACATGCCGAACGCGCCGGACCACCAGGGCTGGCGGCGCAGCCAGTCGAGGGTGTCGAGCCCGTCCTCGCGTTCGTGCACCAGCGGGTCGAAGACGCCGCCCGAGCCGAACGTGCCGCGGCAGGACTGGATCACCACGTGGAAGCCGCGCTCGGCGGCGAGCCGGCCGAGCAGCCGCATGGGTCCACCCCGCCCGTACGGGGTGCGGATCAGCACGGTGGGCGCGCCGGGCAGGTCCGGGGCGTAGTGGTCGGTGCGCAGCGGTACGCCGTCGCGCACCCGCACCGGGATGCCCCGGGTGAGGGTGACCCGCCGGGTGCGCGCGGGCGGCAACCGCAGGGCGGCGGTGGCGAGGCGGGTTGCCAGCCGGTCGAGCACGCCGTCAGCCGTTCGCGCGCCGGGCCGGCTCGTCGCGGGCGGCGCGTATCGCGTCGCGGTGCTCCGCCATGGAGGTGGTCATCGCGGTCATGAACCGGTGCACCACCTCCAGCTCGTCGTCGCTGAAGCCGGCCATCACGTCGTCGGTACGCCTGCCGAGGGGGCGGAAGAAGTCCATGGCGAGGGCGGCGCCCCGCTCGGCGTAGTGCAGGAAGACCTTGCGGCGGTCGGCGGTGTCGCGGTCGCGGCGGATGTGCCCCGCGCGCTCCAGGCGGTCGATCAGCGCGGTGACCGAGCCGGATGACAGGTTCAGCTGCTCGCCGAGGCGGCCGGGGGTGATCGGCTGACCGATCAGCTCGGCGTCCATCACCGCGATGAGCGCCTGGAGGTCGGTGGCGTTGAGCCCGTGCAGGCCGGCGAAGGCGTGCCCGATGTGCTGCGCGTCGACCGAGTAGCGCCGTAGCTCGGCCCCGATCTCGGCGATGAGGCGTTCGCGGCGCGTGTCGCGCCGCCGGTACATGCCGTGACCTGCCACGTCGGTCGCCGCCTCCTGCCGTCCGTTCCGGTTGCAGCATAACTCAGCAGTCGATAATCTCGTTTATCAAGATACTCGACTGTCGGCACTTTGCGTCGTTCGCGAGGTCTTGAGCGTCGTACGAAATCCATCGAGAGACCGTGAAGGGCATCCGATGTCAGTGTTCACCCGCGTGGCGCGCGGACGGCTCACCGCGTGGCTCACCGTGGTCGCCGCGATCGTCTTCGGGGCGGTCGTCTTCGGGCTGCCCAAGCCCGAGAACCCGGCGCCCGTCTCGTCCACCGGCCTCTCCGTCGAGTGGCAGTCGACCCAGGTGGAGCGCCTCCAGGATCGACTGCCCTCCCGCGACGTCCAGCCGGCGATCGTCGTCGTCAGCCGCGCCGACCGGGCAGCCCTCACCGAGGCCGACCGCGCCGCCCTCACCGGCCAGTCCGGTGACCTCGGCCAGTTCGCCGTCGGCGGGCAGGTCAGCCCGCCACAGGTCTCCCCCGACGGCACCGTCGCACTCGTCACCGTACCGCTGTCGACCGCCGGCGGGCAGGAGGAGGTCGCCGGCCGGATCGACCAGCTACGCGCGTCCCTGGACGACGTGCCGGACGGGCTGAACGTGGAGGTCACCGGCGGACCCGCGTTCGCCACCGACCTGACCAAGGTCTTCGACGGCGCCGACACCACGCTGCTCGCCGTCACCGCCGGCGTCGTGGCGCTGCTGCTGCTCATCACCTACCGCAGCCCGTTCCTGTGGATCGTGCCGCTCGTCGTCGTCGCCGCGACCGAGCAGCTCACGCTGCGCGCCCTCGACACGGTCGTCCCGGCCGTCGGCATCAACCTGCCCGGCGGCGCCGTCACCGGCATCGCCAGCGTCCTCGTCTTCGGCGCGGCCACCAACTACGCCCTGCTGCTCATCGCCCGTTACCGGGAGGAACTGCGCCGCGAGGAGGACCGCTTCGTGGCGATGCGCGCGGCGCTGCGTCGGGTCGCCGAACCCATCCTCGCCAGCGGCTCCACCGTCGTCCTCGGCGTGCTCACCCTGCTGCTGTCGGAGCAGGAACTCAACCGCGCCCTCGCCGTGGCCTGCGCGACGGGCGTCGTCCTCGCCATGCTCTCGGCGCTGTTCGTCCTCCCGGCCGCCCTGGTGATCTTCGGACGCGGCCTGTTCTGGCCGTTCGTGCCCCGGGTCGGCGGAGAGGTCCGCGAGGGCCGGCTGTGGGGCCGGCTCGGTGCCGCCGTCGAGCGCCGTCCCGCACCGGTCGCGCTGCTCGCGACGCTGCTGCTCGCCGGGCTCGCCCTCGGCGGGCTCGGCATCAACACCGGCCTGTCGGAGACCGAGCAGTTCCGGGTCAAGCCGGAAGCCGTCGCCGGTGCGGAGACCCTCGCGCGGTCCTTCCCCGCGGGCACGACCCAGCCGGTCGCCGTGCTCACCACCCCCGCGGCGGTACGGGCCGTCACGGACACCGCCGCCGGGGTCCCCGGCGTGGCCTCCGCGCGTCCCGGCGAGGCGGGCGCCCAGGTCGCCCAGGTCGACGTCGTGCTGGAGGCCGAGCCCGGCACCGACGCCGCGAGTCGGGCCGTCGAGGCCCTGCGGGACGCGGTCGCGGCGGTGCCCGACTCCGCCCCACCCGCGGTCGAGGGCGCGCCCGCGTTCGACGGCGCGGTGGTAGGTGGCGCCGTCGCCGCCACCTACGACGAGAACGAGGCCAACGGCAGGGACCTGCGGCTGATCCTGCCGATCATCCTGCTGCTCGTCGGCGCGGTGCTCGTGCTGCTCCTGCGCGGCCTGGTCGCCCCGGTGCTGCTCGTACTCACGGTGATCGCCTCGTTCTTCGCCAGCATCGGCGCGTCGTGGCTGCTCTTCGACCACGTGCTCGACATGCCGGCGCTCGACAGCGGCGTGCTGCTGCTGGCCTTCGTGTTCCTGGTGGCGCTCGGCGTGGACTACAACATCTTCCTCGTCACCCGGGCCCGCGAGGACGCCCGGCGCAGCGGCACCCGCGCCGGCATGCTCTCGGCCCTGCGGGTGACCGGCGGCGTCATCACCAGCGCCGGCATCCTGCTCGCGGCGGTCTTCGCCGTCCTCGGCGTCCTGCCGCTGCTCCTGCTGACCCAGATCGGGGTCATCGTCTGCATCGGCGTCCTGCTGGACACCCTGCTCGTCCGGACGGTCCTGGTGCCGGCGCTGGCGTTCACGCTCGGCGACCGCTTCTGGTGGCCGGGGCGGATCAGGCGCGAACCCGCCGGGGACGAGGACGAGGCCTCGCCGGGACGCGAGTCGGTCACCACCCGGGACTGACCGGCCCCTGGGAGGCGGCGGGGGCCGTGGCGGCGACGCCACGGCCCCCGCTTGCCGCCGGTGCCGGCACGCCGGTCGGCCGGGTCGGCTCAGGTGGTGCGGGCACGCCGGCGCTCCGGGTCGGCTCAGACGTCCGCGCGCAGCGCCACCGGCGCCGACTCCGCCGGGTCGTCGCCCACCGCCTTGTCGCGGGTCGCCCAGGCGACCATGAACAGCGCCGTCCAGGCCACCCCGAGCAGCACCGTGGTTGCGCTGCCGCTGGCGGTGCTCAGCCCCAGGTAGAGGCGGGCGCCGACGATGCCGACCACGCCGGCAGCCGCGGCGGTCCAGGCCGCCACCGCCACGGGCCAGCGCGCCCCCCGCGACGACAGCCAGGCCAGCGTGCAGAGGCTGGCCGCCACCACGGCGTTCTGCGTCGGGAACAGGGCGCCGCCGCGGCCGTCCGGCCCGCCCGCCGCCGGCCCGGCCAGGTCGACCACCACGGCCAGCACCACCAGCGGTACGAACGCCCCGACCGTGCCGACCACGCTGAGCAGGTCCGCCCGCCAGGGCCGGTTGCGCCAGGCCAGCACCGCGGCGACGACGGCCACCAGCACGATCAGCGACGAGCCGCGCAGCGCCGAGACCACCGCGAGCGTCACGTCGACCGCCCCGGGCGTACGCCGGTCGGCGAACCAGTCGGCGATCGCGCCGTCGAGCACCGCCAGGCCGCTGTGCCGCACGACCGCCCCGAGCACCCACGCGATGGCGAACCCGGCCACGAAGAGCAGCAGCAGGCCGGCGACCAGGTTGATCAGCAACGTCCAGGCCGGCCCGACGTGCATGGCGAGCAGGAAGAACAGCACCCCGTAGCGGCCACTGAGCCAGCGCACCGGCCGCAGCCCCGCCGCCCGCGACGCCAGCGCCCGGACCGGGTCCGGGTTGCGGCCCAGCCACCGCCCCGCCAGCACCACGGCGACCAGCGCGGCCACCAGCACCAGCACCGCGCCCGTGGCCCGCCCGAGCAGCCGGGACACCGTCTCGTACGACTCCCCCGCCAGGTTGCCCGCGAGCACCGAACCGCCCACCCAGGTCACCACGCCGGCGAGGTTCCACGGCGCGAACCGCCGGTACGGCATCCCGGCCGCCCCGGCCAGCCGAGGCACCAGCGTGCGGGCGAAGGCCACCCAGCGGGCGGTGAGCACCCCGCGACCGCCCAGCCGGCCGAGCATCGCGTCCGCCCGGCTCCACCGCTCGTGCCCCACCCGGGCGCCCAGCCGGCCGGCCCGCAGCCGGGGCCCGTGCCGCCGGCCCGCCCGGTACGCCAGTGTGTCGCCGATCACTGCTGCAAGGATCATCACCAGCAGCGCCGGTACGAGCCGCAGCGTCCCCGCGTACGCTAGGAAGCCGATCAGCAACAGGGTCGCCTCGCCCGGCACCAGCAGACCGAAGATCACGGCGGTCTCCCCCGCGACGACAATCGCGGCGATCACATAGATCAGCAGGGGCGGCAGGCCCTGCAGCGAGGTCAGCAGGTCGTGCATCGGGCCCCCATTCCCACGGGGGTCAGCATGCCAGGCGCTGAAACGGTCGGAACATCAGTTTCGGCAGAGATCCGGGTCATTCGCGGGTAGACCCCGACGCGTGCCCCGGCAACCGCAGACAGGAGTATGGAGGGTATGCAGCTTCGCACCGACCTCCGCAACGTCGCCATCATCGCCCACGTCGACCACGGCAAGACGACCCTGGTCGACGCCATGTTGCGGCAGGCCGGCGCCTACGGCGCCCGCGGCGAGGTAACCGAACGGGTCATGGACTCGATGGACCTCGAACGGGAAAAGGGCATCACCATCCTGGCCAAGAACACCGGCGTGCGGTACCTGCCGGCCGACGGCTCCGACCCGGTGACCATCAACATCATCGACACCCCCGGCCACGCCGACTTCGGTGGCGAGGTGGAGCGCGGCCTGACCATGGTCGACGGTGTGGTGCTGCTGGTGGACGCCAGCGAGGGCCCCCTGCCGCAGACCCGGTTCGTGCTCCGCAAGGCGCTCAAGGCCCGCATGCCGATCATCCTGGTGATCAACAAGGTGGACCGTCCCGACGCCCGGATCAAGGAGGTCGTGGACGACACCTACGAGCTCTTCCTCGACCTGGACGCCGACGAGGAGCAGATCGACTTCCCGATCGTCTACGCCTGCGCCCGCGACGGCATCGCCTCGCTGACCCAGCCGGCCGACGGCGCGGTCCCCGACGACAGCACCAGCCTGGAGCCGCTGTTCCGCACTCTGCTGGACACCATCCCGCCGCCCGCGTACGAGGAGGACGCGCCGCTGCAGGCGCACGTCACCAACCTCGACGCCTCCCCGTTCCTCGGCCGGCTGGCGCTGTGCCGGGTGCGGCAGGGCACCATCAGCAAGGGTCAGACCGTGGCCTGGTGCCGCACCGACGGCAACACCCAGCGGGTCCGCATCTCCGAGCTGCTGATGACCGAGGGCCTGGAGCGCAAGCCGGCCGACTCGGCGGGCCCGGGCGACATCATCGCCGTCGCCGGCATCCCCGAGATCATGATCGGTGAGACCCTGGCCGACGCGGAGGACCCGCGCCCGCTGCCGCTGATCACCGTCGACGAGCCGGCCATCTCGATGACCATCGGCACCAACACCTCGCCGCTGGTCGGCCGGGTCAAGGGCGCCAAGGTCACCGCCCGGATGGTCAAGGACCGGCTCGACAAGGAGCTGGTCGGCAACGTGTCGCTGCGGGTGCTGCCCACCGAGCGCCCCGACGCGTGGGAGGTGCAGGGCCGCGGCGAGCTGGCGCTGGCCATCCTGGTCGAGCAGATGCGCCGTGAGTCCTTCGAGCTGACCGTCGGCAAGCCGCAGGTCGTCACCAAGGAGATCGACGGCAAGACCTGCGAGCCGGTCGAGCGGCTCACCATCGACGCCCCCGAGGAGTACCTGGGCGCGATCACCCAGCTGCTGGCGACCCGCAAGGGCCGGATGGAGCAGTTGGTCAACCACGGCACCGGCTGGATCCGGATGGAGTGGCTGGTCCCGGCCCGGGGCCTGATCGGCTTCCGCACCGAGTTCCTCACCGACACCCGGGGCACCGGCATCCTGCACCACGTCTTCGAGTCGTACGAGCCGTGGTTCGGCGAGCTGCGCACCCGCAACAACGGCTCCCTGGTCGCCGACCGGGCCGGCGCCGTGACGTCGTTCGCGATGATCAACCTCCAGGAGCGCGGCCAGCTCTTCGTCGAGCCGACCACCGAGGTGTACGAGGGCATGATCGTCGGGGAGAACTCCCGCTCCGACGACATGGACGTCAACATCACCAAGGAGAAGAAGCTCACCAACATGCGCGCGTCGACCTCCGACGAGACCGAGAAGCTGATCCCGCCGCGCAAGCTGTCGCTGGAGCAGGCCCTCGAGTTCTGCCGCGAGGACGAGTGCGTCGAGGTCACCCCGGCCGCGATCCGGATCCGCAAGGTGGTGCTCGACCAGACCGCCCGTGGCCGGGCCGCCGCCCGCCGCAAGCACGCCGGCTGACGTAAGACCGCAGCCGCCCCCGGAGCCCGGACCGCCCCGCGCGGTCCGGGCTCCGGCCGTTTCCGGCGGTAGCGGTCAGGCGGGGCGGGTGGCGAGGAAGACGAACAGGTCGGGCACCGGACCGGAACCGGCCTCGGCCGTGCGGACCAGGGTCAGGCCGGCCTCGGTGACCGCGTTGAGCAGGTCGGCCAGCGGCACGTGCCACGCGCCGACGCGCACCCGCACCCCGTGGGGCGCCCACGCCCGGAAGCTGCGCTCCCGCTCGGCGTAGCCGCCGTCGATCACGATCCGCTGCGGGTCGGAGCGGTCGGCGAACGCCCCGATGAAGCACGGGTGTACTCCCACGTGGACGAACCGCCCGCCCGGCGCGAGCACCCGCGCGGCCTCGGCGATCACCGCCGCGTAGTCGGGCACGTCGGTGTGGGCCAGTACGCACGCCACCGCCGGCACCGAGGCGTCGGCCACCGGCAGCACCGCCGCGTCGGCGCGGGCCACCGGCAGGCGCGGCCGGGCGTGCCGCAGCTGCCCGGCGGACAGGTCGACCCCCACCGGGTCCCAGCCCAGCCGGCGCAGCTCCGCCGCCTGGAGCCCGGTGCCGCAGCACAGGTCGAGGCAGCGGCCGGGGCCGGGGCCGAGCAGATCGCCGAGCAGATCGCGGACCCGCGTCATGTAGTCACTGGACGTGTCGGTGGCGAACGCCTCGTACCAGTCGGCGTGCGCGTCGTAGGCGGCAACCGTCATCCCCGCACGGTACGACCGATCGCCCCGGCCCGCCGCCCCGTCGCCGATCCGCTACGGTCAGCCGCATGACCTGGGACGAACTCGACGCCCGCCTTGACGGGGTGCCCGGCACCGTGTCGGCGTACGTGGCACGGGTCGGCGCCGCCCCCGCCTGGACCCGGCACGCCGACGCGACCCACTACGCGGCCAGCACCATGAAGGCCGCGGTGCTCGTCGCGCTGCACCGCGCCGCCGAGGCCGGCACCCTGGACCTCGACGCGCCGGTGCCGGTGCGCAACGAGTTCGACTCGGCGCTGCCCGGCGCGCCCCGGTTCTCCTGCGCCCGGCACTACGACAACGACGAGGCCGTCTGGGAGCGCGTCGGCGCCGACGCGACGCTGCGCTGGCTCGCCCACCGGATGATCGTCCGCTCCAGCAACCTCGCCACCAACCTGGTCATCGACCACGTCGGACTGCCGGCCGTGGCACGGGTGTGGGACCTCGCCGGGGCCCGGCACAGCGTCACCGGCCGGGGCATCGAGGACTTCGCGGCCCGCGAGGCGGGCGTCACCAACCTGGTCACCGCCGCCGACCTGGCCGCGCTGCTCGGTGCGCTGGCCACCGGCGCCGACCGCCCGGGCCCGCTCGCCTCACCGGCCGGCTGCGCCGCCATGCTCGACGTGCTGTTCGCCCAGGAACACCGCGAGGACCTGGCCGCCGGCCTGCCCGAGGGCACCCGCATCGCGCACAAGAACGGCTGGGTGCGCGGCGTGCGGCACGGCGCCGGGGTGGTCTTCCCCGACGACGCGCCGCCGTACGCCGTCGTCGTCTGCACCACCACGGACCTCGCCGACGGCGGCCCCAGCGGCGAGGAGGACGACGACGCCTGCCGGCTGATCGCGCGGGTCTCCGCCGCGGCCTGGGACGCCCGGCGCGACCTGTGACCTGACGCTCAGTCCAGCAGCTGCGCCCGCAGCGCCACCACCACGTCGTCGGTCACCCCGAGCCCGTCACGCAGGTACGCCCCGAACGACCCGTGCACCCGACGCACCTCCGCGTACGCGGCGTCCAGGTACTCCTCGCGCACCTCCAGCACCGGGCGCACCGCCTCGACGTCCAGCCCCGGCATCCGCCGGCGCATCGCCTCCAGCAGGACCTCCCGCAGGCTCTCGGTCAGCCGGTTGTTCGCCAGGTAGTCCGCCCGGATCGTCGCCTCGTCCACGCCGAGCGCGTTGAGCAGCAGCACCGTCAGCCAGCCGGTCCGGTCCTTGCCCGCCGAGCAGTGGTAGACCAGCGGCAGGTTCTCCGCCTGGGCCGCCAGCCGCACCGCCGCGCCGAAGTTCGCCCGCGCCGACTCCCCGCTGACGAACCAGCGGTAGATCGCCGCCATCGCCGCCGGCGTGCCCTGCTCCGCCAGGGCCTCGTACGCGCCCAGGTCGTGCCCGAGCAGCACCGCCGAGACGTACGTGAAGACGGGGTGCTCGGCGTCGTGCACCGGCAGGTGCACCACCCGCGGCTGACCGGTCAGCCGGTCCGGCGGAGCCACCGCCGTCTCCGAGTGGTCCCGCAGATCGACCACGCAGGACGGGCCGAGCTTGGCCAGCACCGGCAGGTCCTCGTCGGTCAGCCGGCCCAGCGCCGGGGTACGGATCAGCACCCCGGGACGCACCCTGCGGCCGTCGGCGCCGACCAGACCGCCGAGGTCACGGGCGTTCGGCGCCCCCACCAACTCCCAGTCCCGCTCGCTCATGACCGCACTCCGCTGCGCTCCGTGCCGCCATGAGGCACCACCGCCCTGCACCTGATGATTCGCTCGCTCCGCTCGCTCATGACGGCCTCCCCTTCGCCTGCCCGTGTCCGTATAGGGTGCCGCACATGACGATCGCCGCGGTACGCACCCATCGGCTCTCCGCCCCCTTACACACGCCGTTCGTCACCGCGCTGCGCCGTACCACCACCGTGGAGACCCTGGTGGTGGAGGTCGTCGACGCCGACGGCCGGTCCGGCTACGGCGAGGCGCCGCAGGTGTGGCAGGTGACCGGCGCGTCGGTCGCCGGTTCCGAGGCGTGCGTCCGCGAGCTGATCGGCCCGACGCTCACCGGTCGCGACGCCGACGACCTGGTGGCCCGCTGCACCGAGGTGCAACGGGCGGTCGTCGGCAACGAGGCGGCCAAGGCGGCCGTCGACGTCGCGCTGCACGACCTGGCGGCGCGGCGGCTCGGCGTACCGCTGGTGCGGCTGCTCGGGGGCACCGCCCTGCGGGTGCCCACGGACGTCACGCTCGCCGCGGGCGACGCGGTGGACCTGGCGGCGGCGGCCCGGCAGCGGCGCGCGGAGGGCTTCGACGTGCTCAAGCTGAAGGTGGGCACCGACGCGGCCGGCGACCTGGAGCGGGTCCGCGCGGTGCGCTCCGCCGTCGGCGACGGCGTCCGCATCCGGCTCGACGCCAACCAGGGCTGGACCCCGCGCGAGGCGGTCCGGGTCATCCGTGGCGTCGAGGACGCCGGGCTGAACGTGGAGCTGGTCGAGCAGCCGGTCGCCCGTTGGGACCTGGACGGGCTGGCCTGGGTCAGCGACCGGGTGGACGTGCCGATCCTCGCCGACGAGTCGGTCTTCGGCGTCCGCGACCTGGTCGAGGTGATCCGCCGGCGGGCCGCCGACATGGTCAACGTCAAGCTCGCCAAGTGCGGCGGCCTGCACCCGGCCCGGACCCTGCTCGACCTGGCCGCCGCGCACGGCCTCGGCACCGTCGTCGGGTCGATGATGGAGAGCCAGGTCGGCATCGGCGCCGCCGCGAGCCTGGTCGGCGCCTACGGCACGACCGCCGTCGCCGACCTGGACGCCGCCTGGTGGCTGGCCTGGTCGCCGGTGCGCGGTGGCCTGCGGTACGACGGCGCGACCGTCGTCCTGCCGGACGCGCCGGGCCTCGGCATCAGCTCCGTCACTGAAGTAAAGATGCAGACTCGTAGTTGATGCCCGTCGAAAACTTTCATATGGTCGCGGGAACATTCGGCGCGAGCTGGGGGTGGACGTGGAGCTGCAACCGGGCCGGGAGGCCGTGGTCCGGGTCGCGGTCGCGACCCTCTGGAGCTGCCCCGAGGCGGTACGCGCGGTCGACGCCCCCGCCCTGGCCGCGCGTACCGACATCGCGGCCTGGATCTCCGGCATGGACACCGACCAGCAGGTCGGCGACTGCGTACTGAGCCAGCTGCTGCTCGGCGAGCGGGTGCTGGTCACCGAGCTGCGCGACGACGGCTGGGCCCACGTGGTGGCGGTCGAGCAGCCGGCCCCCCGGCTGCACCCGCGCGGCTACCCCGGCTGGCTGCCCACCGAGCAGCTCGCCCCGGCCACCGGCACCGCCGACGCCGACCCGCTCGTCGTCGACGCCACCGTCACCGCGCTACGCGACGCGCCCGGCGGCGCCGAGGTGCTCCCCGGAGTCGTCCTGGGCACCCGGCTGACCCCGGCCGGGCCGGCGGTCGACGGCTGGCAACCGGTGCACGCGCCGGGCCACGCCGCGCCGCTCTGGCTGCCCGGCGGCGACGCGGTGCCGGTGCCCACCACGCCCCCGTCGGCCGAGGAGGTGCTGGCCGTCGCCCAGCGCCTGCTCGACGTCGTCTACATCTGGGGCGGGGTGTCGGCGCACGGCATCGACTGCTCCGGCCTGGTCCACCTGGCCTGGCGGCGGCTCGGCGTGCTGCTGCCCCGCGACGCCAGCGACCAGGCAACGGCGACCAGGCCGGTGCCGCTGGGCGAGGAACGCCCCGGCGACCTCTACTTCTTCGCCCGGCCGGGACGCCGCATCCACCACATCGGGATCGTCACCGCCGAGCCGCGCCCGGGCGACGACCGGCGGATGCTGCACGCCTGCTACCTGCGGCGCCGGGTGCTGGAGGAGCGGCTGCCCGACGAGCGCACCGCCACCCTGGTCGGCGCGCACCGGGTCTGACCCGGGCCCGTCCGACGACGACCCCGTACGACACGAAGCGGGGCGCCCCGTTCGGGGGCGCCCCGCTTCGTCGTCCGCGTACGCCTCAGGGGCGGGCGTCGACCAGCACCCGCCGCCGGTCGCGGGAGGACTTGACCAGGCTGGCCGCCGTCGCCACGGCCAGGGTGCCGAGGATGATCGTCAGCGACAACCAGATCGGGATGTGCGGGGCCCACGAGACGTGCTCGCCGCCGTTGATGAACGGCAGCTTGTTGTCGGCGAGGGCCTCCAGCACCAGCTTGACGCCGATGAAGCCGAGCACCACCGCCAGGCCGTAGCTGAGGTAGATCAGTCGGTTGAGCAGGCCACCGAGCAGGAAGTAGAGCTGCCGCAGGCCCATCAGCGCGAAGACGTTGGCGGTGAAGACCAGGTACGGCTCCTGCGTGATGCCGAAGATCGCCGGAATGGAGTCGAGCGCGAAGATCAGATCCGTGGTGCCGATGGCGATCATGACGATCAGCATCGGGGTGAAGATCCGCTTGCCCTTCACCGTGTGGGTGGTCATCCTGGCGCCGTCGTAGTCCCGGGAGATCGGCAGCGCCTTGCGGCTCCACCGGATCAGCGCGTTCTCGGAGAACTCCTCCCCGTCGGGCTCCCCCTGCCGGGCGAGGTTGATCGCGGTGTAGATCAGGAACGCGCCGAAGATGTAGAACACGAAGGAGAACTGCGAGATGAGCGCCGCGCCGGCCGCGATGAAGCCGCCGCGCATGACCAGCGCTAGCACGATGCCGATGAGCAGCACCTTCTGCTGGTACTGCCGGGGCACCCCGAACCGGGCCATGATGATCACGAAGACGAACAGGTTATCGACCGATAGGCTGTACTCGGTCAGCCAGCCGGTGTAGAACTGCCCGGCCGCGCTGGCCCCGGAGGTCAGCCACAGGCCGGCGCCGAAGACCAGGGCCAGGGCGACGTAGAAGCCGACCCAGAGGCTCGACTCCCGCACGCTGGGCTCGTGCGGTCGCCGACCGATGATCAGCAGATCCACGAGCAGGATCCCGGTGAGGGCGACGAGCGTCCCCGCCCAGACCAGTCCGGACACGTCCAAGGTTCATTCCTCCGGCAGACAGGCAGCGACGGGCACACCGTACGCCCCCGTTGGGCGCGGTGTGCCGGCGACGCTGACACTGGTGACTGTCGGAGGTCTCTTCCGTCGCCGCCTGCGGGGCGGCGACCGACGGGGCCGGGTCGGGCATCCAGATCGGCGCTCGACCGTGCTGACGACCCCGTCGCGGGGGAATACTCCCCTCCTCGCCCGCCATTGTTGCCCATCGTGGCGAGCGGCCGCAGCCCGGGCGGCCGGTGTCCTTCCCCACTCGCGAGCATCTATCAGAAAGCGCGTGGCGGGGTACGCCACCTGTCCGCATCCTAGGAGGCTAGGTGTCCAGATGGGAGGCATGCGCCTCCCTTTTCCGCGCGCCACCCTGGATCCGTCCGGGCCGCGGGAACGGGCCCCCGCGACGCGCGGCCCGGACGGCGGCGTGAAAGGCTGCCGGCATGGTGCTTGAGGTCGCGCTCATCGACGTACTGCCGGGCCACGAGGACGAGTTCGCCGCCGCGTACGCCGAGGGGCATCCGGTGCTCGCGGGCACGCCCGGCTGCCGGTCGGTGCGGATGACCCGGGGCGTCGAGTCCCCGAGCCGCTTCGTGCTGCTGGTCGAGTGGGACTCGGTCGAGGCGCACAACGACAACTTCCGCGGCACCGAGCGCTTCGCGCGGTGGCGGGCGCTCATCGGCCCGCACTTCGCCAACCCGCCGCTGGTCGAGCACTTCGTGGACGTGCCGGCCTGAGTTGTCGTACCCCTGTCCTAGGGTGCGCCGTGCACGCGTCGGCCGCCGGTCCCGACGGGCTCGGGGGCGCCGGGCCCGGTTGCCGCGCGGCGATAACCGCTGGCCCCCGGGCACCAGGCCCCGGTTGACTGGTCCCCATGACGCAACGGGTAGCCCTCGTGACGGGCGTGAGTCGACGCATCGGGATCGGCGCGGCGGTCGCCCGCACCCTCGCCGCGGACGGCTGGCGGCTGCTGCTCACCGGCCTGCCGGAGTTCGACGACGCCCAGCCCTACGGCGGTGATCCCGAGGGCGTGCCGGCCCTGCTGGGCGAGTTGGACGACGCCGCACACGTCCGCGCCGACCTGCTCGACCCGGCGGCGCCCGCCGACCTGGTCGGCGAGGCGCTGCGCCGGCACGGCCGGCTCGACGCGGTGGTCGCCGTGCACGCGTACTGCACCGACACCCCGTTCGGCGCACTGGACGCGGCCGAGATCGACCGGCACCTGCTGGTCAACGTGCGGGCCACGCTGCTGCTCGCCGAGGCGTTCGCCGCGGCCTTCACCGCCGGCGAGGGCGGCCGGTTGGTGCTCTTCTCCAGCGGCCAGCGCCTCGGCCCGATGCCGCAGACCCTCGCCTACGCGATCAGCAAGGCGGCGGTGGAGAACGCGACCTTCCAGCTCTCGCCGCTGCTGATGCCTCGCGGCATCACCGTCAACTGCGTCCACCCCGGCCCGACGGACACCGGGTACGCCTCCCCCGAGGCGTACGCCGAGGTCGCGAAGCTCTTCCCGGGCGGGCGCTGGGGCACCCCGCAGGACGCCGCCCGGCTGGTGCGGTTCCTCTGCTCGCCCGACGCCGACTGGATCACCGGCCAGGTGATCGACTCGGAGGGCGGCTTCCGCCGCCACGCGTGAGCGCGCTCAGTCGACGGCGAGGCGGTTCAGGGCCGCGACCGTCTCCTCCGGGCCGAGGGCCGCGTCCAGCAGCCAGCCCGTGAGCCGCTCGTAGCGGTCGACGTCGACCGCCGTCACGAGGCGTACGTCGGTGGTCAGCGCCTCCAGCATCACCGTGCGCGGGTCGGCCGGGTCGGGGAACGAGTAGCAGGAGTAGGGCGTGAGCGGCTGCGCCCCGCCCCGCGCGGCGACGCCCCGGGGCAGCAGCCGGATCGTCACGTGCGGCAGGCCGGCCAGGTCGACCAGGTGCCGCAACTGCTCCCGCCACACCTGCGGCGGGGTGTCACCGGCGTCGCAGGCCGCCTCGGCGAGCAGCGCCGTGTAGCGGGGCGGGTCGGCCCGCCGCAGCACCTCGTGCCGCAGCGCCCGGGCGCGCACGTCGGCGTCCACGTCGAGGGCCGGGTCGAGCAGCCGGCCGGCGGCGATCCGCAGCCGCGCGTACGCCGGGGTCTGGAGCAGCCCCGGCACGACGGCGGGCTGCCAGTCCACGATGCTCGCCGCCCCCGCCTCCAGCTCGGCGTACGTGCGCTGCCGCTCCCCCATCTCCCCCAGCGCCTTCCACCAGCCCCGGCTGGTGGCGGCGTCGCGGGCGATGACGATGAGCGCGTCGCGCTGCGGCGGCGGCACCTCGTAGACGTCGAGCAGGTCGAGCACGTCGGCCAGGTCGGGCCGGCTCTGCCCCAGCTCGATGCGGGACAGCTTCGAGGTGGAGGCCCACCCCAGCCGGTCGCAGACCTGCTCCAGGGTCAGCGCCTCCCGCCGCCGCAGCTGACGCAGCTCGGCGCCCAGCCGGGCGCGACGAATGACCGGACTCGTTGGCAACGGCATCCCCTGCCTCCCCACCGAGGGAGAGTACGCAGGACGATCACTGAGCGCAATAGCCCGCTCGCGTACCGCAATCAGAGACCACGCCGCGCGCTCCGGGCCCGCCTCCGTCAGCCGGACGGGTGCGGGCCCGGACAGCTCACTTCACGCCTGCGGCGTCCATGCCGCGCAGCTCCTTCTTCAGGTCCGCGACCTCGTCTCGGATCCGCGCGGCCAACTCGAACTGGAGCTCCCGGGCGGCGGCCAGCATCTGGTCGTTGAGTTCCTGGATGAGCTGGGCCAGCTCGGCCCGGGCCATGCCCTCCCGCGCCGGGCCCGCGCCGCCGGTCCGGCTGCGGCTGCGGGTCTCCTTGACCGGCGCCTTGCCCCGGGAGAGCTGCCGTACGGCGCCGCCGACGCGGCTGTTCTCGGTGTCCTCCGCCTCGCGGTAGATGTCGTCGAGGATGTCGTGGATCTTCTTGCGCAGCGGCTCGGGGTTGATGCCGTGGGCCTCGTTGTGCGCGATCTGCTTGTCGCGCCGCCGGTTGGTCTCCCCGATCGCCTCGGCCATCGACGGGGTGATCTTGTCGGCGTACATGTGCACCTGGCCGGAGACGTTGCGGGCCGCCCGGCCGATGGTCTGGATCAGCGACCGGCCGCTGCGCAGGAAGCCCTCCTTGTCGGCGTCGAGGATCGCCACCAGCGACACCTCGGGCAGGTCGAGACCCTCCCGGAGCAGGTTGATGCCGACGAGCACGTCGTAGTCGCCCTTGCGCAGCTCGCGCAGCAGCTCCACCCGGCGCAGCGTGTCGACCTCGGAGTGCAGGTAGCGCACCCGGATGCCGTTCTCCAGGAGGTAGTCGGACAGGTCCTCGGCCATCTTCTTGGTCAGCGTGGTGACCAGCACCCGCTCGTCGCGCTCGGTGCGCAGCTTGATCTCGTGCATCAGGTCGTCGATCTGGCCCTTGGTCGGCTTGACGACGACCTCCGGGTCGATCAGGCCGGTCGGCCGGATCACCTGCTCGACGAACTCGCCCTGGGCCTGCTCCAGCTCCCACGGGCCGGGCGTGGCGGAGAGGAAGACCATCTGGCCCACCCGCTCCAGGAACTCGTCGAAGCGCAGCGGCCGGTTGTCGGCGGCGCTGGGCAGCCGGAAGCCGTGGTCGATCAGCATCCGCTTGCGGGACGCGTCGCCCTCGTACATGCCGCCGATCTGCGGGATGGTCACGTGCGACTCGTCGACGACCGTGAGGAAGTCGTCGGGGAAGTAGTCGAGCAGACAGTGCGGCGGGCTGCCGGGCAGCCGGCCGTCCATGTGCATCGAGTAGTTCTCGATGCCGGAGCAGAACCCGACCTGGCGCATCATCTCGATGTCGTAGGTGGTGCGCATCCGCAGCCGCTGCGCCTCCAGCAGCTTGCCCTGCCGCTCCAGCTCGGCCAGCCGCTCGGCCAGCTCGGCCTCGATGTCGCGGATCGCCCGCTCCATCCGCTCCGGCCCGGCCGCGTAGTGGGTGGCCGGGAAGATGACCAACCCGTCGACCTCCTTGACCACGTCGCCGGTGAGCGGGTTGAGGTAGTAGAGCTTCTCCACCTCGTCGCCGAAGAGCTCGATCCGCACGGCCAGCTCCTCGTAGGCCGGGATGATCTCCAGCGTGTCGCCGCGGACCCGGAAGGTGCCCCGGTTGAAGGCCATGTCGTTGCGCGTGTACTGGATGTCGACCAGCCGGCGCAGCAACTGGTCACGGTCCAGCTCCTGCCCGACCGCGACCCGCACCGCCCGGTCGAGGTATTCCTCCGGGGTGCCCAGCCCGTAGATCGCCGAGACGGTGGCCACCACGATCACGTCGCGGCGGGTGAGCAGCGACATGGTCGCCGAGTGCCGCAGCCGCTCGACCTCCTCGTTGATCGAGGAGTCCTTCTCGATGTAGGTGTCGGTCTGCGGAATGTAGGCCTCGGGCTGGTAGTAGTCGTAGTAGGAGACGAAGTATTCGACAGCGTTGTGCGGCAGCAGCTCGCTGAACTCCTTGGCCAGCTGCGCGCAGAGGGTCTTGTTGGGCGCCAGCACCAGCGTCGGCCGTTGCACCCGCTCGATCAGCCACGCGGTGGTGGCGCTCTTGCCGGTGCCGGTCGCGCCGAGCAGCACCGTGTTGCGGTCGCCGCGCCGGACCCGGCGCTCCAGATCGTCGATGGCCGCCGGCTGGTCGCCGGCCGGCTGGAACTCGCTGATGACCTGGAAACGGCCGTCGAGCCGGGGAATGTCGAGCGCCATGACCCCAACGGTACGCCGGGGGTCCGACACCGCGACGCGACTACGCCCGGTCCGTGATCGGCTTCAATATTCGCATTGTGTGGCGCATCTCACCGGACTACGCTCTCCGTGTAGGCCGCTCGCGGCGGCCGACCGGGCAGGTGGCCAGGCCGTCAGGGCCGGCCCGCCCCCGGCACAGGGGTCGCAGCACCCGGTAGGCCCGGCGTGCGCACCCGACGTGGTCGCGCGTGAGGCGCTGACCGGCCGCCGCGAGCGCCCCTGCTCGTCACCCCACCGGGGCGAATCGCGTTCAACCTCCCGTGGAGACCTCCGCCGACCGGACCGCCCGTCCCGGCCCGACGCACCCGCCGCCGGGCCCCCCGCCGCACGACGACGCCCACACCGGCGGCGTCCCTCGGGTGGTGACCGGCCGTCG
This sequence comes from Micromonospora sp. SD12, assembly GCF_052068495.1. Lineage (NCBI taxonomy): Bacteria > Bacillati > Actinomycetota > Actinomycetes > Micromonosporales > Micromonosporaceae > Micromonospora > Micromonospora sp. SD12. Next base: position 98,446 of record NZ_JBQHDF010000003.1, read on the forward strand.
GCGTACCGCCCTGCTGGTGCTCACGGCCGTGGCCGTGCTCTCCGCCGCCGCGCTGGTGGTGGGGCTGCTGACCTGGGCGCCCGAGCGGGCGGAACAGCCGCGGGCGCTGACCGTCGACGAACGCGAGCGGCTGGCCGCGATGCGGGTCACCAACTACCGGGACCTGCGGGCCGGGGTGCGCGTGACGGCGGGCGCCGGCGGGGCGCGTACCGAACTGGTCGGCTGGATCGACTGGTCTCGGCCGATGGTCTACCTCGACGTCGGCGGACCCGGCGCGGGCGCCGAGCGCGGACTGCTCCAGGCCACCCCGACGGTGGCCCTGCTGCGGCCCGACCCGACGGCCGTGCCGACCCCCGCGCCGCCCCCGCTGGTGCCGCCGACGGACCGCTGGCGGCTGCACGACCCGCCCGGCGGGCGGTGGCTGGCCGCCGTGCTCGACCTGGTATTCCGCCTCGCCACCGACCGCCCGGATCCGCCGGCCGACGCGGCACGCCGCGTCGGTGGCGCCACCGTCGGGGCGGCGCCGGTCGACATCCTCCAGGCGCCGCCGCCCGGTCCCGGCGCGTCGGCCCCGCCCTCGTCGCCGGACGGGCACCCGCGCTACTGGCTCGACCACGACGCCCGGCTGCACCGGCTGGAGACCGTGCTGGCCGGCGCGGGACCGGTGACCGTGCAGCTCAACCGGGCGGACCGGCCGACGCTGCGGCCCGTCGACGCCCTCGGCGGGCGGCCGGGGCAGCCCCGGGCGCTGAGCACCACCGAACGCGGCCGGCTCGACCGGTTGCCCGCCCGGCTGCGCGCCCGCGGCGGCGCCGCCGTGACCCTGACCGCGCCCGTCGCCACCGTCACCAACCTGCGCGGCGCCGGCTGGGTGAGCTGGAGCACGCGGGCCGCGTACGTGGCCGTCGCCGACCTCGGCGTGCCGGAGCGCCGGACGCTGCTGCGCGTGGACCGCACCGGCGTCAGCCGCGCGGACGTGCCGGCCACGACGGTCCCGGGCGGCGTGGAGTCGCCCGGCCGGCCGCCGCTGCCCCCGCCCGCCGAGGGGTGGCGCGCCGACCCGCGCCGCGCGGGCGAGCTGGGGCTGCTGCTCGACGCGGCGCTGCGGGCCGCCGGCCCGGGCGGGCGGGACGCCGCCCGCCGGATCCGCGGCGACGCCGTCGCCGGGAGGACGGTCGACGTGGTCGAGCTGCGCACGGCGCGGGGGCCGCTGCGCTACTGGATCGACCGTTCCGGCGAGCTGCGCCGCCTGGAGCTGCGTACCCGCGTCGGCGCGTGGGCCCAGCTCGACCTGACGCCCGACACGGTGCCCCGGCTCGTGCCGGCGCCCCGGCCCCCGGCCGGGGGCCGCTGACCGGTCAGGGACGCCAGCCCGTCTGCGCCGCCCACTGCTCGGCGCGCAGGTGCTCCTCGTCGAACCACGGGTCCTTCGCGGTGGTCCAGGTGGCGCTGTCGGGGGCGGAGGCCGCCAGCTCCCGCTTCAGCGTCAGGTAGGCCGACCGCTGGTCCGGGTCGGCACGCAGGTGGTCGCGCATCAGCAGCGCGTACCGCCAGCCGGGCGAGTCCACCGGGCGGACGTGCAGGTGCACGGGACGGCCGGGGTCGGCACTGGTGTGCAGCCGCTTCTCCCAGCGGGCGCTGCCGGGCGGGCGGGGGTTGTCCCACCAGTCGCCGGGCAGGCGCGGGAAACCCGCCGCCGCGAGTCGTTCGGCCAGCGGCCCGTCCGCGTCGGCGAGGGTCGGGACGGTGAGCTGGATGTCGATCACGTCCTTGGCGGCGAGTCCCGGGACCGCGGTCGAGCCGATGTGGTCGATGCGCGGGTCGGCGGGGGCGACCGCGTGCCGGATCCGGGCGGCCAGCCGCGCGTACTGCTGCGGCCAGGTCGGGTCGGCCTCCGTCAGGACGACGTGCTCCGAGGTGGCCGCCCGCCGCTCGCGCAGGTTCGCCTCGTAGGGCCGCAGCCGCTCGTGCCACAGCGCGTCGACCGCCGCGTGCAGGTCGGCGAGGCTGCCGTCGTTGGTCAGCAGCACGTCCGCCGCGGCCCGGCGCCGGGCGTCGTCGGCCTGCGCGGCGATCCGCCGCTCGGCCTCCGCCCGGTCCATCCCCCGGTCGCGGGCCAGCCGCGCGAGTCGGGTGGCGACCTCCGTCTGCACCACGACCACCAGGTGGTACGAGGGGGCGAGCCCCACCTCCACCAGCAGCGGCACGTCGTTGACCACGATCGCGTCGGGCCCCGCCGCGGCGGCCAGCTCGGCGGAGCGGGCCCGTACGCGGGGATGGGTGATCGCCTCCAGGCGGCGGCGCGCCGTCTCGTCGGCGAACACCAGCGCGCCCAGTGCCGCCCGGTCGAGGGCGCCCTCGGCGTCGAGGACCCGGTCGGAGAAGGCCGCGACGATCTCGGCCAGCCCTTCCGTGCCCGGCGCGACCACCTCCCGGGCAAGGCGGTCGGAGTCGATCACCACCGCGCCGCGTTCCACCAGGCGCCTCGCCACGGCGCTCTTGCCCGACCCGATGCCTCCGGTCAGTCCCACCTTCAACACGGGCACCAGTCAACCGGATCACCCCCGTGCCGCCGGCACCGGGGCACTCTATTCTAGTATCAGAATACGAGCGTGGAGCTGACCCCCGCCGAGCTGACCGTGCTGGGCCTGATCGTCGAACGCGCCCGGCACGGCTACGACCTGGAGCGGGTCATCGCGCAACGCGGCATCCGGCAGTGGACCGACGTCGGGTTCTCCTCGATCTACTACCTGCTCGGCAAGCTGGAGAAGCGCGGCCTGGTCCACGCTCCCGAGGCTCCCGCCACCGCGAAGTCCCGCCGCGTCTTCCACGCCACCGCCGAGGGCCGGGAGGTCGCGACGCGCACCGCGCTGGCCCTCGTCGCGCAGCCGCAGCCGGCCCGGCACCCGTTGCTCGTCGGCCTCGCCAACCTGCCCCTGCTCTCCGACCGGGAGTACGCGGCGGCGCTGCGTACCCGGCTGGCGGGGGTCGAGGCCCGCATCGGGGCGATCCGGGCGGCGCAGCAGGCGCAGGCCCCCCTCCCGCGACCGGCGCGCGAGGTGTTCTCGTACTCACTGAGCCTCCTGGAGGCGGAAAGGCAGTGGCTCGCCGCCCGAGCCCAGGTGCCCGATGACGGACAAGACTGACTTCAAGAAGTCCCTCGACACGTACCGGGCCGAACGGGGCCGGTTCCGGATCGTGGACGTGCCCGACACGCAGTACCTGATGATCGACGGCCACGGCGACCCGAACACCTCGCCGGCGTTCACCGACGCCGTCGAGGCCCTCTACCCCGTGGCCTACAAGCTGAAGTTCACCGGCGGACGCGACCTCGGACGCGACTACGTCGTACCGCCCCTGGAGGGCCTGTGGTGGGCCGAGGAGATGGCGTCCTTCACCACCGCCCGCGACAAGTCACGGTGGAGCTGGACGTTGATGATCATGACTCCGGACTGGATCGGCCGGGACCTGTTCACCGCCGCCGTGGCGCAGGCCGGGGCCCGCAACCGCCCGTCGCGTCTCGACGACGTCCGGCTGGAGACGCTGTCCGAGGGTCGGTGCGTGCAGACGCTGCACGTCGGTTCGTTCGACGACGAGGCCGAGGTGCTGGCGCGCCTGCACGACGAGTTCGTGCCGGGCAACGGGCTGCGGATGGTCGGCCGGCACCACGAGATCTACCTCAGCGACTTCCGCAGGGTCGTCCCCGAGAGGCGACGCACCATCCTGAGGCAGCCGGTCGCCGACGCCGCGCCGCCGGGCGCGTAGGAAACGACGGAGGCCCCGCCCCCGGCGATCTCGCGATCGCGGGGACGGGGCCCGTCGTCGTTCAGCGGGTCACTTGCCGCCGGCGAGCTTCTCCCGCAGAGCGGCGAGCGCCTCGTCGGTGGCCAGGGTGCCGGCCGGCTCCTCGGCCTGGCGGCTCGGGGCCGCGCTGGTCGAGGTGGTGGTGCCACCACCGGTGACGGCCGGAGCCGGGTTGGCAGCGGCCTCGGCGTCGGCGGCCCGGGAGGTCTGCACCTGCTTGGTGTGGGCCTCCCAGCGCTGACGCGCCTCGGCGTACTGGTTCTCCCAGGTCTCGCGCTGCTTGTCGTACCCCTCGAGCCACTCGCCCGTCTCCGGGTCGAAGCCCTCCGGGTAGATGTAGTTGCCCTCGGCGTCGTACGTCGCGGCCATGCCGTAGAGGGTCGGGTCGAAGTGCTCCTCGCCCTCGACGAAGCCCTCGTTGGCCTGCTTGAGCGACAGCGAGATCCGGCGGCGCTCCAGGTCGATGTCGATGACCTTGACCATGACCTCGGAGCCGACCTGGACGACCTGCTCCGGGATCTCCACGTGGCGCTCGGCCAGCTCGGAGATGTGGACCAGACCCTCGATGCCGTCGTCCACCCGGACGAAGGCGCCGAACGGCACCAGCTTGGTGACCTTACCCGGCACGATCTGCTGGATCGCGTGGGTGCGGGCGAACTGACGCCACGGGTCCTCCTGGGTCGCCTTCAGCGACAGCGAGACCCGCTCGCGGTCCAGGTCGACGTCCAGGACCTCGACCTCGACCTCCTGGCCCACCTCGACGACCTCGGACGGGTGGTCGATGTGCTTCCAGGACAGCTCGGAGACGTGCACCAGGCCGTCCACGCCGCCCAGGTCGACGAACGCGCCGAAGTTGACGATCGAGGACACGACGCCCTTGCGGACCTGGCCCTTCTGGAGCTTGTTGAGGAACTCGGTGCGCACCTCGGACTGCGTCTGCTCCAGCCAGGCCCGGCGGGACAGGACCACGTTGTTGCGGTTCTTGTCCAGCTCGATGATCTTGGCTTCGAGCTCGCGGCCGACGTACGGCTGCAGGTCACGCACCCGACGCATCTCGACCAGGGAGGCGGGCAGGAAGCCGCGCAGCCCGATGTCGAGGATGAGGCCACCCTTGACCACCTCGATGACCGAGCCGCGGACGACGCCGTCCTCGTCCTTGATCTTCTCGATGGTGCCCCAGGCCCGCTCGTACTGCGCCCGCTTCTTGGAGAGGATCAGACGACCCTCCTTGTCCTCCTTCTGGAGGACCAGGGCCTCGATGTGGTCACCAACCGAAACGACCTCGGCCGGGTCCACGTCGTGCTTGATCGACAACTCCCGAGAGGGGATGACGCCCTCGGTCTTGTAGCCGATGTCGAGCAGGACCTCGTCCCGATCGACCTTGACGACGGTGCCTTCGACAATGTCGCCGTCGTTGAAGTACTTGATGGTCTCGTCGATCGCGGCGAGGAAAGCCTCCTCGGAACCGAGATCGTCGTGGGTGACCCGGGTGGCGCTCGAGGGGGCCTCGATGCTGCTCGTCATGTGGGCGGTTGCTCCGGTCGGATGGTGTGTCACAGCAGGCTGGTGTGTCGCGGTGACCTGTTCGCGCCAGCGGATCCGTCGCCGGGCACACCGAAAGATCATCGCGTGAGATCATGGATGTGGCTCCGCCAGTGGTCCCGGAGACCGCGCACCTGCTCCCTGCCGAGGCACACGATCCGCGAGCGCATCGTCTAGCCTACCCGCTGTATTACCACAGCGTGCAAGGCCTCCCGCCCTCTCGTCGCCTCGTCAGCTGCGAAAGCGGAGATATCGGTAGGAAGACGTCGCAGATGTAGCGTCCGTCACAGGAGCATCAGGGTGAACGGTAGCGCCGCACGCCACGCCACGCACCGCGGGGGTAGGCCGGCGCGCGGGTCCCCCGGGGCTAGCGTGGGCGCGTGGATGACGACAGCCGGGTGACCCGGCGCCGGGTCGGCGACGCCGAGGCCCGCCGCGCGAACCGCCGCTGGTGGGACGCCGACGCCGACGACTACCAGGCCGAGCACGGCCGGTTCCTCGGCGACCTGGACTTCGTCTGGTGCCCCGAGGGCGTGCGGGAGGCCGACGTACGGCTGCTGGGTGAGCTGGCCGGGCGGCGGGTGCTGGAACTCGGCTGCGGGGCCGCCGCCGCCGCGCGGTGGCTCGCCACCCGCGGCGCCCGGCCGGTCGCCCTCGACCTGTCCGCCGGGATGCTGCGGCACGCCGCGCTCGCGGCCGCCCGCACCGGCGTACGCGTGCCGCTGGTGCAGGCCGACGCGCTGGCGCTGCCCTTCGCCGACGCCGCGTTCGACACCGCCTGCACCGCGTTCGGGGCGATCCCCTTCGTGGCCGACTCGGCGGCGGTCATGCGCGAGGTGTTCCGCGTGCTGCGCCCCGGCGGCCGATGGGTGTTCTCGGTGACCCACCCGATGCGGTGGATCTTCCTCGACGATCCCGGCGAGGGCGGGCTGACCGCCGTGCACTCGTACTTCGACCGCTCCCCCTACGTCGAGCAGGACGAGACCGGCGACGCCACCTACGTCGAGCAGCACCGCACGCTCGGTGACCGGGTCCGCGAGCTCGTGGGTGCCGGATTCCGCCTGGTCGACCTGGTGGAACCGGAGTGGCCCGAGGGGCACGAGGAGATCTGGGGGCAGTGGAGCCCACTGCGCGGCCGGCTGTTCCCCGGCACCGCCATCTTCGTCGCGGAGAAGCCCGCCCGCACGACAGCGCGGAGCTGATCGGGCTGGTCGAACCGTTCGAGATCAAGCTGCCGATCGCCTACATCACGCCGTAGCCCGCGGCTCGTCGTTTCGGCCCGTCGACGCCGGGTACCCGCGCGGCATGGCCGAGCAGAGCGAGTTCCGCAGAGGCGACCACGTCTCCTGGGCCAGCCACAGCGGCCGGGCGTACGGCGTGGTGAAGGAGAAGATCACCGAACGGACGCACGTACGCGGGCACGCCGTGAACGCGTCCCCGGACGACCCGCAGTACCGGATCCGCAACGACGACTCGGGACGCGACGTCGCACACCGACCGGAGGCGCTGCGCCATGAGCAGGGGTGACGAGGGCCGCGACACCTACCGGGAGTTCACCGAGGCGGTGAACATGAAGCCGACCGAGCTGTCGAAGTGGCTGGAGACCGACGAGTCGAAGCAGGTCGGCTGGCACAAGGGCGGGCGCTCCGGCGGCGGCGAATCGGTCGGGCACGAATCCGGCAGGAAGATCATCAGTCTGCTGCGGCGCAAGCGTGCCGAGCTCTCCGAGGGCGACTACCGGCACATGCGCAAGGTCGTCGGCTACGTCCGCCGGCACATGGCGCAGCGCCCCTCCGGCGACGTGCGCGACACGAAGTGGCGCTGGTCGCTGATGAACTGGGGCCACGACCCGCTGAAGCGCTGAGCGGCGCCGCGCTTGACCCTGCCACTGACGGCAGGGTCCGACGATGCGCGCCATGAGTCGTACGCAGCGCAGGATCGTCGTCGTCACCGGGGCGGGCACCGGAATCGGACGGGCCACCGCCCACGAGTTCCGCGCCCGGGGCGCGCACGTCGTCGCCGTGGGCCGACGGGCCGCGCCCCTGGCGGAGACCGCCGCCGGTGACGCCGGCATCGAGCCGCTGGTCGCCGACGTCACCGCACCCGGCGCCGCCGAGCGGATCGTCGGCGCCGTCACGCGGCGGCACGGCCGCCTCGACGTGCTGGTCAACAACGCGGGCGTCGCCGGCGGCGGTCCGCTCGGTTCGCTCGCCCCCGAGGCCGTCGAGCGCCAACTGGCGACGAACCTGGTGGCGCCGCTCCTACTCACCCAGGCGGCGGTGCCGGCGCTGACCGACAGCCGAGGCGTCGTCGTCAACGTCACCACGTCGGTCGGGTCACGCGCCTGGCCGGGCAGTTCGCTGTACGCGGCGGGAAAGGCCGCCCTGGACTCGCTGACCCGCAGCTGGGCGGTGGAGCTCGCGCCGTACGGGATCAGGGTGGTGGCGGTCGCGCCCGGCGCCGTCGACACCCCGATCGGCGCGCACCAGGGGTTGACGCCGCAGCAGCAGGCCGAGGTACGCCGGTGGCAGGTGGCCCGCACGCCGCTGGGACGCGTCGGCCGCCCCGAGGAGGTGGCGTGGGTGATCCTGCACCTCGCCGACCCGGCGGCCGGCTTCGTCACCGGCGTCGTGCTGCCGGTCGACGGCGGCGCCGTGATCGCGTGACGGCGCCGCGCGCCGCACTGGTAGAACGGTGCCCGGAGGTGCGGACCATGCTGATCGGCGAGCTGGCGGCGGCCACCGGCGCCACCCCGCGCGCGCTGCGGCACTACGAGCGGCACGGGCTGATCGACTCCCGGCGGGCCCACAACGGCTACCGCGTCTACGACGCGCGGTCGGTCGGCCGGGTGCGCAACATCCGCCACCTGCTGGCCGCCGGCCTGACGCTCGACGACGTACGGACGTTCCTGCCCTGCCTGGACGGCGACGTGGCCGCAGCCGCGCCCGCGCCGGCCGGCGTCCGGGTCGCCCTGGACCGGCTCGCGGTGCTCGACGCCCGCATCGCGGCGCAGACGGCGGTACGCGACCGGCTGGCGGCGGCCCTGCGCGCGGCGGGCACGGCCGTCCCCAACGGCTGACGGCGACGCGGGCCCTGCCCCGATCACGTCCATTCCGCGCGGTTCGACGGGCGACGCGGGCCCGGCCGTCCTACCCCGATCACGTCCGTTCCGCGCGGTTCGACGGGCGACGCCGGCCCTGCCGCCCTCCCCGGGCGGGGCCGGCGCCGACGCGCGGCGGGACGGTGCCCGTCAGTGGTCGGCGCTGTTCCAGTCCCGGCCCTCGCCGACCGAGACCTCCAGCGGCACCGACAGCGGGTGCGCCCCGCCCATCTCCCGCCGCACCAGCGCCTCCAGGGTCTCCCGTTCGCCGGGGGCGACCTCGAAGACCAGCTCGTCGTGCACCTGGAGCAGCATCCGCGAGCGCAGGCCCGCCTCGCGCAGGGCGGTGTCGACGTGCAGCATGGCGACCTTGATGATGTCGGCCGCCGAGCCCTGGATGGGGGCGTTGAGCGCCATCCGCTCGGCCATCTCCCGGCGCTGCCGGTTGTCGCTGACCAGGTCGGGCAGGTAGCGGCGGCGGCCCAGGATGGTCGAGGTGTAGCCGTCGTGGCGGGCGCGGGCGACGACCTCCTGGAGGTAGTCGCGCACCCCGCCGAACCCGGCGAAGTAGTTCTCCATCAGCCCGCGCGCCTCCTCGGCGGTGATCCCGAGCTGCTGGGAGAGGCCGAACGCGCTCAGCCCGTACGCCAGGCCGTAGTTCATCGCCTTGATCTTGCGCCGCTGGTCGGCGGTGACCTCGTCCACCGGCACCCCGAAGACCGACGAGGCGGTGGCGGCGTGGAAGTCGGCGCCGGAGTTGAACGCCTCGATCAGCGCCTCGTCCGACGACAGGTGCGCCATGATCCGCATCTCGATCTGGCTGTAGTCGGCGGTCAGCAGGCAGTCGTAGCCCTCCCCCACCACGAAGGCGCGCCGGATGCGGCGGCCCTCCTCGGTGCGGATCGGGATGTTCTGCAGGTTGGGCTCGGTCGAGGAGAGCCGACCGGTGGCCGCCACCGTCTGGTTGAAGGTGGTGTGGATGCGGCCGTCGTCGGAGACCGACTTGAGCAGCCCGTCGACGGTCGTCTTCAGCTTCGCCACGTCGCGGTGGCGCAGCAGGTGGGCCAGCACCGGGTGCGGGTTCTGCGCGTAGAGCCACTGGAGGGCGTCGGCGTCGGTGGTGTAGCCGGTCTTGATCTTCTTGGTCTTGGGCAGGCCCAGCTCGCCGAAAAGGATCTCCTGCAACTGCTTCGGCGAGCCGAGGTTGAACTCCCGGCCGACAGACTCGTACGCCCCCTGGGCGGCGGCCTTCACCTCGGCGGCGAAGTGCGCCTCCAACTCGGAGAGGTAGTGCGTGTCGGCGGCGATGCCGGTGCGCTCCATGCCGGCGAGCACCCGCATCAGCGGCAGCTCCACCCCGGCCATCAGCCGCGCCGACTGCTCGCCGTCGCGGGACAGCTCGGCGTCGATCGCGTCGGCCAGGTCGAGGGTGGCCCGGGCCTGGAGCATGAGGTTCTGCTCCGCCTCGCCGTCGTTGCCGAGCCCCTCCAGCGTGAGCTGGCCGGTCTCCGGGGCGTCGACCCGCAGCTCGCGGTGCAGGTAGCGCAGGGCCAGGTCGGTCAGGTCGTAGGAGCGCTGGTCGGGGCGGGCCAGGTAGGCGGCGATCTGCGTGTCGCGCAGGATGCCCTCCAGGCTCCAGCCGTGCGCGGCGAACGCCAGCACCGCCGGCTTGCTGTCGTGCAGGACCTTGGGCCTTCCGGCGTCGGCCAGCCAGGCCGCCAGGGCCGCCTCGTCGATCGGCTCCAGGGTGGCGGGGTCGACCCAGGCCGCCGCGCCGCCGGCGGTGGCCAGCGCCAGCCCGGTCACGGAGGCGGTGTGCCGGCGGTTGGGGCCCGTGTCGAGCTTCGCGGCCACGCCCACCGGGGTGTCGGCCGGCGCGTGCGTCTCCAGCCACCCGGCGAGCGCCCCGGGCTCGGTGAGCACCTCGCCGGTCAGGTCGAACCCGGACTCGGCCTCCGGCTCCACCGCCTCCAGGTACTGGTAGAGCCGGTCGCGCAGGATGCGGAACTCGAGCGTGTCGAAGACCTGGTGGACGGCCTCGCGGTCCCACCCCTCCCAGCGCGTGTCCTCGGGGCGCAGCGGCAGCTCCAGGTCGGAGACGAGGCAGTTGATCTCGTAGTTGCGGATCACGTCGGCGAGCCGCTCGCGCAGGCTGTCGCCGGCCTTGCCCTTGATCTCGTCGGCCCGCGCGATGACCCCGTCGACCCCGCCGTACAGGTTGATCCACTTTGCGGCGGTCTTCGGGCCGACGCCCGGGACGCCGGGCAGGTTGTCGCTGGTCTCGCCGACCAGGGCGGCCAGGTCGCGGTAGCGCTCCGGGGCGACGCCGTACTTCGCCTCGATCGCCGCCGGGTCCATCCGGGCCAGGTCCGAGACGCCCTTGCGCGGGTAGAGCACGGTGACGTTCTCACCGACGAGCTGGAAGGCGTCCCGGTCACCGGTGCTGATCAGCACCGACATGCCCTGGTCGCGGGCCTGGCAGGCGAGGGTGGCGATGATGTCGTCGGCCTCGTAGCCCTCCTTCTCCACCACCGGGATGCGCAGCGCCGCCAGGACCTCCTTGACCAGGCTGACCTGGCCCTTGAAGTCGGTCGGGGTCTCGCTGCGGCCGGCCTTGTACTCCGCATATTTCTCCGTGCGGAAGGAGCGGCGGGAGACGTCGAAGGCGACCACGATGTGCGTGGGCTGCTCGTCACGCAGCACGTTGATCAGCATGGACGTGAAGCCGTAGACGGCGTTGGTCGGCTGCCCCGTCGTGGTGGAGAAGTTTTCCACGGGCAGGGCGAAGAACGCCCTATATGCCATGGAATGTCCGTCGACGAGGAGCAAGCGCGGCGTCGTAGCTGTCACGGCAGCGACTCTAGCCGCCCGCTCCGACACTCCGGGACACCGGCACGGGCGCGCCCCGGCACGGACGTCACCGCCAGGAGGCGCGGCCGACACGGACGTCACCGCCAGGGCCGCGATGGCCGTCACCGGCACGGGCGCCGGCGCGGCTCTCGCGGGGACCGCGCCGGCATCCCGTCTCAGAGCACCTTGGCCAGGAACGCCTTCGTCCGGTCGTGCCGGGGGTTGGCGATCACCTCGCGGGGCACGCCGGACTCGACCACGACGCCGCCGTCCATGAAGACCAGCGAGTCGCCGACCTCGCGGGCGAAGCCGATCTCGTGGGTGACCACGATCATCGTCATGCCGTCGCGGGCCAGGTCCTTCATCACGTCGAGCACCTCGCCGACCAGCTCGGGGTCGAGCGCGCTGGTGGGCTCGTCGAAGAGCATCAGCTTCGGCTGCATCGCCAGCGCCCGGGCGATCGCCACCCGCTGCTGCTGTCCGCCGGAGAGCTGGCTCGGGTAGTTGCCGAGCTTGTCGCCCAGCCCCACCCGCTCCAGCAGGGCGGCGGCCCGCTCCCGGGCGGCGGCCTTGGACTCCCGGCCCAGCAGCACCGGCGCCTCGGCGACGTTCTGCAGGGCGGTCATGTGCGGGAAGAGGTTGAACCGCTGGAACACCATGCCGATCGCGCGGCGCTGGGCGGCGACGTCCTTCTCCCGCATCTCGTGCAGCTTGCCGCCGCGCTCGCGGTAGCCGATCAGGTCGCCGTCCACCCAGATCCGACCGGCGTTGATCTTCTCCAGGTGGTTGATGCAGCGCAGGAACGTCGACTTGCCGGAGCCCGAGGGGCCCAGCAGGCAGCACACCTCGCCGCTGCGGACCTCCAGGTCGATGCCCTTGAGCACCTCGATCGCCCCGAACGACTTGTGCACCTGCTCGGCCCGGACCATCGGCCCGGACTCCACCGCCGGCCCGCCGGTCTGCGCCGGCACCGTCAGCTCGGTCATGCGCCGTCCGCCTTCCCGGTCGTGCCGCCGCTCTCCGCCGCGATCCCCCGCAGCCTGGTCCTCGCCCGTCCGCTGCGCCGCACGCCCTTGGAGAAGTGCCGCTCCAGGTAGTACTGCCCGACCAGCAGCACGCTGGTCAGCAGCAGATACCAGATGGTCGCCGCCACCAGCATCGGAAAGACCTGGAAGGTACGGCTACCCACGGCCCTGAGCTGGAAGAACAGCTCCATCGAGACCGGCACGAAGGCCACCAGCGAGGTGTCCTTGAGCATCGCGATGGTCTCGTTGCCGGTCGGCGGGACGATCACCCGCATGGCCTGCGGCAGCACGATGCGGCGCAGGATCTGCCCCCGCCGCATGCCCAGCGCCTGGGCGGCCTCCGTCTGGCCCTCGTCGACCGACTGGATGCCGGCCCGGACGATCTCCGCCATGTAGGCGGCCTCCGACAGGCCCAGCGCCAGCATGCCGGCGACGAACCCGGTCAGGATGTCCACCGCCGAGAAGCCGAACAGCCGCGCCTCGAAGTCGTCGACCCCGAACAGGGCGCCGATCTGCCGGTCGAAGGGCAGCCCGAACTCGATGCGGGCCCACAGGATGCCCAGGTTGCCGAAGAGGATCGCCAGCACCAGCCGGGGCACCGCCCGGAAGAACCAGGTGTACGCCCACGCGACGCCGCGCAGGACCGGGTTCTCCGACAGCCGCATGACGGCGATGACGACGCCCAGCACGATGCCGATCAGCATGGCGGTCAGCAGCAGCGCGATGCTGCCGCGTACCCCCGCCATGATCGGCGGGCGGAACATCTCGTCGATCATGAACGACCAGTTGAACGCCTTGTTCGTCACCAGCAGGTGCACGAACATGGCCACCAGCACCCCGATCACGGCGACGGCGACCCACCGCCCGGGATGCCGCACGGGCACGGCGCGGATGGGTTCCGGCCGTGCCCGTTCGGGTGTGTCCGTCTCGACCGGCATGGTCAGCTGGTCGGGTTCAGCGCCGGCGTCGTGATGGCGCCGCCCTCGACGCCCCACTTCTTCAGCGCGCCCTCGTACGTGCCGTCGGCGATGACCGCCGCGACGGCCTCCTTGAGCACCTCGGCGAACGCGGCCTGGTCCTTCTTCACCGCGTAGCCGTACGGGGCCGACTCGTAGATGTCGCCCAGCAGCTCCAGCTGGCCGCTGCTCTGCTTCACCGCGTACGCGCCGACCGGGGAGTCGGCCAGCATGGCGTCGTCCTTGCCGCTGACCACGGCGGCCGTGGCGTCGCTCTGCGCCTGGTACTGGTCGATGGTGATCGCCGGCTTGCCGGCGTCGGTGCACTTCTTCGACCGGGCGGTGATGTCGTCGAGCTGCACGGTGCCGACCTGCACGGCGATCTTCTTGCCGCAGGCGTTCTCGGGGTCGACCTTGGCCGGGTTGCCCGACTTGGTCGCCCACTGGGTGCCGGCGGAGAAGTAGCTGACCATGTTGACGGTCTTCATCCGGTCGGCGTTGATGGTGAACGACGAGACGCCGACCTCGTACTTGCCCGAGTCGACACCGGGCAGGATGGCGTCGAACGGCGCCGACTCGTACTCGGCCTTGAGGCCGAGCTTCTGCGCTACCGCGTTGAACAGCTCGATGTCGAAGCCGACGACCGTCTTGCCGTCGGCGTCGAGGAACTCCGCCGGGGCGTACGTCGAGTCGGTGCCGACCTTGATCACGCCGTCGGCCTTGATGGCGTCGGGCACCTTCGCGGCCAGCGCCGAGTCGGCGGCGGCGGTGACGCTGGGGCCGGCGCCGGGCTGCTCGGTGTTCTCCTTCTCGCCGCAGCCGGCCAGCGAGAGGGCGAGCAGCGCGGCGCCGGTGACGCCGAGGGCGGCCCGGCGGCCACCACTGATGAGGAACATGGGGTACTCCTTGCGATGAGGGGTGACGGCCGGTCAGGCCACGCCGAGGTAGGCCTCTTTGACCGCCGGGTCGTGCAGCAGCTCGGCGCCGGTGCCGCTCTTGACGATCCGGCCGGTCTCCAGCACGTACGCCCGGTGGGCGCGGGCCAGCGCCTGCTGGGCGTTCTGCTCCACCAGCAGGACGGTGGTGCCCTGCTGGTTGATCTCGACGATGATGTCGAAGATCTGCTGGATCAGCATCGGCGCCAGACCCATCGAGGGCTCGTCGAGCAGCAGCAGCTTCGGCCGGCTCATCAGCGCCCGCCCGACGGCCAGCATCTGCTGCTCGCCGCCGGAGAGGGTGCCGCCCTGCTGCCTGCGCCGCTCGGCCAGGCGCGGGAAGAGCCCCAGCACCCGGTCGAGGTCCTGGGCGATGCCGGCGCGGTCACGCCGGGTGTACGCGCCCATGTCCAGGTTCTCCAGCACCGTCATGCCCGGGAAGATCCCGCGGCCCTCGGGGGCCTGGCACAGCCCGCGCCGGACCCGCAGGTCCGCCCGGAGCTTGGTGATGTCCTCGCCGTTGAACCGGATGCTGCCGCTGGCGACCGGCCGGATCCCGGAGATCGCCCGCATCGTGGTCGACTTGCCGGCGCCGTTGGCGCCGATCAGGGCGACGATCTCGCCCTCGTCCACCGTCAGGCTGATGCCGTGCAGCGCCTGGATCCGCCCGTAGAGCAGGCTCACATCGTCGATCTCAAGCAGCATCGTCCGGCACCCCCAGGTACGCCGCGATAACCTTCGGGTTCTCCCGCACCTCGGCGGGCAGCCCCTCGGCGATCTTCTTTCCGAACTCCAGCACCACGATCCGGTCGGTGACCCCCATGACCAGGCGCATGTCGTGCTCGATGAGCAGCACGGTCACGCCGGTGTCGCGGATCTGCCGGATGAGCTGGAGCAGTTCCTCCTTCTCCGCCGGGTTGAAGCCGGCGGCCGGCTCGTCCAGGCAGAGCAGCACGGGGTCGGTGGCCAGCGCGCGGGCGATCTCCAGCCGCCGCTGCTCGCCGTAGGAGAGGTTGCGGGCGAACTCGTGCATCCGCTTGCGGATGCCGACGAACTCCAGCAGGCGCTCGGCCTTCTCCCGGCCCTCGCGCTCCTCCTTCCAGTGCCGCGGCAGGCGGAACAGCGCGGAGACGACGCTGGTCTTGTGGTGCGCGTCGGCGCCGACCTGGACGTTCTCAAGCGCGGTCATCTCGGGGAAGAGGCGGATGTTCTGGAACGTCCGCGCCATGCCCATCTTGGTGATCTGGTGCCGCTTCTTGCCGCTGATCTTCTGGCCGCGGAACCGGATCTGCCCCTCGGTGGGCTGGTAGATGCCGGTCATGGCGTTGAAGCAGGTGGTCTTGCCGGCGCCGTTCGGGCCGATCAGACCGAGGATCTCGCCCTTGTAGAGGGTGAAGTCCACCTCGTTCAGGGCGACCACGCCGCCGAAGCGCAGCGTGACCTTGTCGACCTCCAGCAGCGGCTCCCGGGTGGGCACCGCCTCCACGGCCGGTGCGCCGGCCTGCGCCGGAACGACCGGCGTCTGCTCGGTGTCACTCACCGACGGTCACCTCCTTGCGACGATCCTTGAACTCCGCCGCACGTCGTCGGTTGGGGATCAGACCCTCCGGCCGGAAGATCATCATGACCACCAGCACCAGGCCGAAGAACAGGAACCGGTACTCGTACAGCTCGACGCCGAACAGCTCGATGCCACGGAACCGCTCGATCATGTACGCCACGAGGCCGCCGCCGACGATCGCGCCGACGATGTTGCCGGAGCCACCGAAGATGACCGCGGCCAGGATGATGATCGAGTTCAGCAGCTCGAAGTTCTGCGAGTTGACGAAGTTCTGTTTGCCTGCGAACAACGCACCGGCCAGGCCGGCGATCGCGGCGCCCGCGGCGAACGCCCACAGCTTGAACTTGAACGTCGGCACGCCCATGAGCTGCGCGGCGTCCTCGTCCTCCCGGATGGAGATCCAGGCGCGCCCGACCCGGCTGTGGGTCAGGTTCCGCACCCCGATGACCACCAGGATGATCACCGTGAGGACCAGCCAGTAGTACGGCCGGGCGTCGAGCACGCCGAAGACCGGCTTGCCGTCGGCGTACTGGCCGGGCGGGTGCGGGATCTGGTTGAAGCCCCGCTGGCCCTTGAGGAACTCCGAGCTGACCGCGCCGATGCGGATCATCTCGGCGAAGCCGAGCGTCACCAGCGCCAGGTAGTCGCCCCGCAGCCGCAGGGTCGGCGTACCGAGCATCACACCGGAGACCATCGTCAGGGCGATCGCCACCGGCACCGCCAGCAGCCACGGCCACAGCGTCTTGAGGTCGCTGCTCGGCGAGGTCAGCACCGCCACGGTGTACGCGCCGACGGCGAAGAAGCCGAAGTAGCCGAGGTCGAGCAGGCCGGCGAAGCCGACCACGATGTTCAGACCGACGGCCAGCAGCACGTAGATCGAGACGGTGAACATCACCTGCGTGAAGTTCGCACCGGGGGTCGGGATCGGCCCGAGGTACTGGTAGAACTCCTTGTTCGGCAGCGCGTAGAAGAACACGATCACCGCGGCCAGCAGCGCCCAGCGCACCCAGCGCGGCGCGCCGCGCCACCGTTCGCCGGCCGCCTCGCGGCCGGAGCGCACCTTCTCCAAGACGGTCGTCATGCCCGTGCCCTCCCCAGCGACTCACCCAGCAGACCGGTCGGCCGGAACATCAGCAGCACCACCAGCAGCGCGAAGGCGGCGAAGTCCTTCCACTCGCTGCCGAACAGACCGGAGGCGTAGTTCTCGATCAAGCCCAGCAGCAGGCCGCCGACGAGCGCGCCGCGCAGGTTGCCGATGCCGCCGAGCACCGCGGCGGTGAAGGCCTTGAGGCCGAGCAGGAAGCCGACGCTGTAGGTGAGGGTCTGGATCCGTACGTCGTAGAGCAGGCCGGCGACGCCGGCCATGCTGCCGCCGGCGATGAAGACGATCAGGATGATCCGGTCCTTGTTCACGCCCATCAGCGCGGCGGTGTTGGCGTCCTGGGCGACCGCCCGGATGCCGCGACCGACCCGGCTGCGGTTGATGAACATGTCCAGCGCGATCATCATCACCAGCGCGGCGCCGAGGGTGAGCAGCTGCACCCCGTCGATCGGCACGCCGAAGATGTGGAACAGCGGATCCTGGCTGACCAGGATCGGGGCGCCCTCCGGGCGGCGGCGGGTCCAGATGCCGAACGCCTCGGAGATGGCGATGGACGCGCCGATCGCCGTGATCAGGAAGGCCAGCGGCGGCGCGTTGCGCTTACGCAGCGGCCGGTACGCCACCCGCTCGATCACGGTGGCCGTGCCGGCGGAGGCGATCGCCGCGACGATCATCGCCACCAGCAGGTAGAACATGATCGACCCGATGCCGCTGACCTGCGAGTTCTGGTCGAGCCCGAAACCGTTCCAGGTCCAGATCGCCGCGAACGCACCGGCGATGAAGACCTCGGAGTGAGCGAAGTTGATGAGTCTCAGCACGCCGTAGACCAGCGTGTAGCCGAGCGCGACCAGGGCGTAGATCGCACCCTGCGTCAGGCCGGTCGTCGTGTATGTCCCGAAGTTGGAGAACAGGTCGTCGAAGTTCAATGAAGGGACACTCCATCAGGGTCTGGAGAGAAAAGTGGGGCGCGGCCGGGAGCACAGCTCCCGGCCGCGCCCGCGATCACCACTCAATCGCCGTAGCAGCGACCGACGTCAGGACTTGGGGATCTCCTGGTCCGGCACGACCTTGCCGCCGACGACCTTGAAGGCCCAGACCTTGACCTGCGCCGGGTCGAGCTCGCCGCCCTCGACGAACTTGTAGCTCGCCGCGACGCCCTCGCCGCTGTAGCCCTTCACGAACTCCAGCAGGCCCTCACGGGTGGTCTTGCCAGCCTTGATGCCGGCCAGCAGGATGTTCGCGGCGTCGTAGGCCGTGTCGCTGTAGGTGCCCGGCTCGGCCCCGTTGAGCGCCTTGTACTCCTGGACGAAGGTGCCGCGCGCCTCGGCCGCCGGCTGGCACGGGCAGGTGAGGATGGTGCCCTCGGCCGCCGCCGCACCCGCGGAGGTGATGTACGCGGCGTCGTTCACGCCGTCGCCGGCGATCATCGGAGCGGTGACCCCGGCAGCGGTGAGCTGCTTGCGGATCAGGCCGGCCTCCTGGTAGTAGCCGCCGTAGAAGACCGCCTTGACGTTGGCGGCCTTGACCTTGGTGACCACGGCCGAGAACTCGGTCTGCTTGCCCTCGCCCTGGACCTTGTCCGAGGCGACGACCGCCGGGCCGAGCAGCTTCTTGACCTCGTCGGCCAGACCGGCGCCGTACGCGGACTGGTCGTCGATGACGAAGACCTTGTCGGCCTTCAGCACGTTCTTGATGTAGTTGCCGGCCGCCGGGCCCTGGCTGAAGTCGTTGCCGACCGCGCGGAAGAAGGTCTTCCAACCCTGCTCCGAGAGGCTCGGCCGGGTCGCGGAGGGGGTGATGGTGACCAGACCGGCCTCGTTGAAGAGCGGACCGGCGGCCTCCGACTCACCCGAGTAGGCCGGGCCGACGATGCCGAGGATCTTGGTGTCGTCGATGGCCTTCTGCGCCAGACCGGGCGCCTGGTCCGGGCTGCCCTGCGAGTCCAGGGGAACCAGCTCGACCTTGCAGTCGGCGTTCTCCTTGTTGTACTTGTCGACCGCCAGCTTGACGCCGTTGTTCTCGTTGATGCCGAGCGCCGCCGACGGACCCGTCAGCGCGCCGAAGAACGCGATCTTGTTGCCGCAGGCGTCGCCACCGGACGCCGTGTCGTCGCTACCGCTGGAGCATGCGGTGCCGCCGGCGACGAGCGCCAGCATGGCGACCCCACCGATAACGCGCGCGAGCTTCTGCCTCAAGGCCCGAACCCTCCTCCGTCCCATGGTCCGAACCACCCGCTGCCGATTGGCCCTTGCGGGGGCGGACGAACCAGACCGTCGTCGCCGGTCTGGGGCCGGACGCTATCCCACCTTTGAGCTGTGACGAAAGCCCCAGGGGAGCGGGTTGACCGAACCGTTACACGGCGTGGCGGATTCGAAACGATCGCTGTAAGAACCGTCGGCCGCGAAAGCCCCTCACCTTCGTTTCGTCGGTAACGGGTCGAACCCCGTCGACCCCCTACCGATCGATGGTCGGCAACCCGACTGACCAGGCACGGGACGCCTCCCCGTCATCGGACACCAACAACAGTCGATCACCCTGCGACGCCACCGCCACGGCGGTGTTCCCACCATCCGGCACAGGGGTCGGCATGACCATCAGTCGCCATGAATCCCCCGAATCGACGGAGAGCCACACTCCGTGACCACCGCCATCCCCCGTCACCGCGACCAACTCCCGCCCCGCCGGCACCAGGGCGTCGACCGTGGACACCCCCGGACCGGCCGCGCCGAACCCGCCGGCCCGACGCCACTCGTCACCCACCAGCCGCCAGGTCGCGAACCCGTCGCGCACCGGGCCCACCGCCACCACGGCACCGCCGACCGACGCCACCCGCTGCGCCTGGCCACGCCCGTCCGACACCGGCAGCGCCACCCGCCGCCAGGCCCGCCCGTCGGCCGAGGACCAGGCCAGGGGCGCCTGGGCCGTCGCGCCGGGCGGCAGCACCGCGCCCACCACCCACCACCCCGACGGCACGGCCACCGCGTCGTACGCGACCGTCCGGCCCCGCCCGTCGCCGGCGAGCTCCGCGACGCCCTCCCGGATCGTGAAGCGCTCGCCGTCCGGCGACGTCCACACCGCCGCCCCGTCGACCCGGGCCCCCGCGATCAGCCAACCGGTCGGGCCCGCCGCCAGCCGCGCCACGCTCACCGCGCGCGGGCCCGCGTACAGCTCGAAGGACGCGGGCGCCTCCCGCAACTCCCCGCCCGGCGACTGCGACCAGGTGCCCGTACGCGGGTTGCCGTGCGCGCCGCCGTTCTTCGCCCCGAGCGCCGCCAGCCGGCCGTCGCGGCACGCCGCCGCGTAGAGCACGTGCTGACGGCCGTAGTGGCTCGACGGCGACAACGGCAGGGCCGCCCACGAGACGCCGTCGGTGCTGCTCCAGGCCGCCGGCCGGGTCTCCCCCGCCGCGTCGGCCAGCCCGCCGACCACGTACCACCGGTCGGCACAGGCCACGGCGTCGCGCAGCAGCGGCCGGCCGGACGCGCCCGGCGGCGCGGGCAGGGTCAGCGGCTGCCACCGCGGCCGCAGCGGCTCGTCGGCGGGCTCCGCCGGGGCGCGGTCGCAGCCGGCCAGCAGCACCACGAGGACGCCGAGCACCGCCACCAGTCGCCGGGTCCACATGGATCAGATGCTATCGATCCATGGCCCCCGCGAGGAGTCCCCGGAGCGCACGGCGGCGTGTCGCGTTGCCCCGTGGGGCGGTCAGGAGGTGGGCTGGGCGACCTCGCCGCCGGCGGTCTCGGCGAGGATCCGCTCGGCGACCTCCTTCATGGTCATCCGGTGGTCCATCGCCGTGCGCTGGATCCACTTGAACGCCTGCGGCTCGCTCAT
The DNA here is from genome assembly GCF_052068495.1 of Micromonospora sp. SD12. Taxonomy (NCBI): domain Bacteria; kingdom Bacillati; phylum Actinomycetota; class Actinomycetes; order Micromonosporales; family Micromonosporaceae; genus Micromonospora; species Micromonospora sp. SD12. The sequence continues at coordinate 119,152 of NZ_JBQHDF010000003.1, forward strand.
CCCGTACGTCGTCATCAGCGCGCCCTTGGCGCGCTCGACCGTCTTGCGGATCTCCAGCCGGTCGGTCAACCCCGCGACCTCCGCCTCCAGAGCGGCGATCTCCGAGTAGCGCGACAGCGCGATCTCCACCGCCGGGACCAGGTCGCTCTTCTGGAAGGGCTTCACGAGGTACGCCATCGCGCCGGCCGCCCGCGCGCGCTCCACCAGGTCACGCTGGCTGAACGCGGTCAGGATGATCACCGGGGCGATCCGGGCGCCCGCGATCCGCTCGGCGGCGGCCAGGCCGTCCATGATCGGCATCTTGATGTCGAGGATGACCAGATCCGGCTTCAGCTCCTCGGCGAGCCGGACGGCGGTCTCCCCGTCACCGGCCTCGCCGACGACCTCGTACCCCTCCTCGACGAGCATCTCGGCGAGGTCCAGCCGGATCAGCGCCTCGTCCTCGGCGATCAGAACGCGCCTGCGCTCGACGTCCGTCTGCGTCTCGGCCACGAGCCACTCCCACCAGTCTGTGCTCGACACCCGCGGTGCCGGGTGTCGCCGCCCTTAGCGTAGTGGGTAGTCTGTCAGGGCCGAATCATGGAACCGCCCTCGTAGCCCAACCGGCAGCAGGCAATGGACTCAAAATCCATACAGTGTGGGTTCGAATCCCACCGAGGGCACCAGAAATTGTCGTACACATGTTCGACAGTGGCGAGGTGCATCCATCCGAGATCCGCGCTCGCGCCCAGCGGTTGCACCTCTCCGGAGCGAGCATCGCCGACACCGCCCGCAGTGTCGGCCTCTCCTACCACACCGTGTGGCACTGGTGCCGTGACCGGCCAGAACCGCTCATGCAGCCGACTGCGCTGCGCTGCTTCCGCTGCCGACCGACCGTCGGCAAGCCGACAAGTGTGGCCGCCTACGCCTACCTCCTGGGCCTCTACCTCGGCGACGGCCACCTCGTCACGACCGCACGCGTCCCGGTGCTACGCATCTACTGCTCGGACGCCTGGCCCGACCTGATCACCCGCTGCGAGCAGGCCATGCGAGACGTGCTGGCTGGTGCGGTGCAGCGGGTGCAGAAGCAGGGCTGCGTAGGTGTTCAGAGTTACGGCAAACACTGGCTGTGTCTGCTGCCCCAGCACGGGCCCGGCAAGAAGCACGAACGGCCGATCGTCCTCGCCGACTGGCAGAAGGAGATCATCACCAGGTTCCCCGGCGACTTCGTGCGCGGCCTGTTCCACTCCGACGGGTGCCGCTTCGCCAACCGGGTCACCGTCCGGGGCAAGGAGTACGTCTACCCCCGCTACATGTTCAGCAACGAGTCGACCGACATCATGGGGCTGTGCCAGTGGGCGCTGCACCTGCTCGGCGTCGCATGGCGGATGACCCGCCGCAACTGCCTCTCGGTGGCGCGCCGGGAGGCGGTCGCCGCCCTCGACCGCCACGTCGGCCCCAAGTCCTGACCCGCACCTCCGAAGTCCTGACGCGATGGTCCCGGCCCGGGATCGCCGCCACCACGAGCACAAGCAGTGCCGGGACGGGTGCCGCCGCGTCGACCAGGGACGGGTGGGACGTCAGGGATGTCATGCGGGGTCGTTGGCAACCCTGATGTTCCACCCGTCCCCGCACCATGCCGACGTCGGTGCGGGTCAGCCGAGTTCGGCCAGGGCCAGTGCCAGGTCGGCGCGCAGGTCTTCCGGGTCCTCCAGGCCGACGGAGATGCGCAGCAGGCCGCCACACGGCTTGGCCTCGCCCTCGACGGGTCGGTGGGTCAGCGAGGCCGGGTGCTGGATGAGGGTGTCGACGCCGCCCAGCGACACCGCGTGGGTGATCAGCCGGCAGGCGTTGGCCACGGCGGCTGCGGCAGGCGCGCCGCCGCGTACCTCGAAGGCGAGCAGGCTGCCCGGGCCGCTCATCTGCCGCCCGACGAGCCCGGCGGGGTCGTGCAGCGACGGGTGGTGCACGACGGCGACGGCGGGGTGGGTGGCGAGCCAGGCGGCGAGCTTCTCGGCGCCGGCCTGCTGGGCGCGCACGCGCACCGGCAGGGTCTGCAGGCCACGGTGCAGCAGGTACGCGCCGAGGGGGTGCAGGATCGCGCCGGTGAGGGCGCGGACCTGGCGCAGCCGGGCGGCCCAGTCGGCGTCGCAGGCGACCACGCCGGCGAGGACGTCGCCGTGTCCGCCGATGCTCTTGGTGGCGCTGTGCAGCACGAGCGTGGCGCCGTGGCGGGTGGGCTGCTGGAGCACGGGGGTGGCGACGGTGTTGTCGACGAGCAGCGGCACGTCGCCGGCGGCCCGGGCGAGGGCGGCGATGTCGACCAGGTCGAGGGTGGGGTTGGCCGGGGTCTCGGCGATCACCAGGGCGGTGTCGGGGCGGACTGCGGCGGCGACCTCGTCCGCGCGGGCCCAGGTGACGGTGGTGCCGAGCAGGCCGGTGGCGAGCACGTGGTCGGTGCCGCCGTAGAGGGGGCGGACGGCGACGAGGTGCCGCTTTCCGTCCCGGGTGGCGGCGAGCAGGGTGGCGGTGAGGGCGGCCATGCCGCTGGCGAAGGCGACGGCGTCGGTGGTGCCTTCGAGGTCGGCCAGGGCCGTCTCGAAGCGGGCCACGGTGGGGTTCCACAGGCGCTGGTAGACGGCGCTACCGCCTGCGGGAAGGGTGCCGCCGGTGGCGAGGGCCTCGTACGCGTCGCCGCCGGCGTCGACCGACGGCAGCGGGTTGGTGGTGGAGAAGTCGATGGGCGGCACGTGGACGCCGAGGGCGGCGAGGTCGTCGCGGCCGGCGTGCACGGCTCTGGTGTCCACGGTCGTCATGCCGGAAGGATCGAACATAGCGCCAACCCGGGGCAATAGTTCCGAACATGATTCGGTAATTGCACTTGGAGGCGCGGACAGATTCGATGGAAGATGCCTGCATGCCCCTTGCGACGAATGATGTGCGGCGGTTCGCCGACCTGGACGACACCGACCGGGCGATCCTGTCGGAGCTGGCCGCCGACGGCCGGCTGCCGAACAACGCCCTCGCCGAGCGGGTCGGGGTGGCCCCCTCGACGTGCCTGACGCGCACCCGCGCCCTACGGGAGCGCGGGGCGATCCGCGGGTTCCACGCGGAGGTGGATCCGGCGGCGGTGGGGCTGCCGTTGCAGGCGCTGGTGTCGGTGCGGTTGACCGCGCACGAGCGGGCGGCGGTGGACGCCTTCCGGGCCCGGTCCGTGCGGCTGCCGGGGGTGGTGGCGGTGTTCCACGTGGCGGGCGCGGAGGACTACGTGCTGCACGTACGGGCGGCCTCGGCGGACGCGCTGCGCGACTTCGTGCTGGACCATCTGGCCGTGGATCCGGCGGTGCTGCACACCCAGACGAGTCTGATCTTCGAGCAGGCACGCGGCATGGGATGAGGCCCGGCGGGCACCGTGAGCCTGGTTGCCGCGGGGAACAAAGCCGAGGTGGGCGGGGTTGGCCACTCGTGTGATCAACGTACCGCTGTCTGTTCTCGATCTCGCCCCCGTCGCGGCCGGCGCCACCGCCGGCGCGGCGCTGCGGCACACCACCGAGCTGGCCCGACGCACGGAGCAACTCGGGTACCGCCGGTTCTGGGTGGCCGAGCACCACAACATGCCGGCGATCGCGAGCTCCGCCCCGGCGGTGCTGCTCGCGCACCTGGCGGCGCACACGTCGACGATCCGGCTGGGCTCGGGCGGGGTGATGCTGCCCAACCACGCGCCGCTGGTGGTGGCCGAGCAGTTCGGCACGCTGGAGGCGCTGCACCCGGGCCGCATCGACCTGGGCATCGGCCGCGCCCCGGGCACCGACCAGGTGACCGCGCTGGCGCTGCGCCGGACGATGGAGGGGCTGTCGGCGGAGGGCTTCCCCCGGGAGCTGGCGGACCTGATGAACTACTTCAGCGGCGAGCGGCCGGGCCCGATCACGGCCACCCCGGGCCTCGGCGAGCAGCCGGCGGTCTGGCTGCTCGGCTCCAGCGGGTTCAGCGCCCAGCTGGCGGGGCTGCTGGGCCTGCCGTTCTCCTTCGCGCACCACTTCAGCGCGCAGAACACGGTTCCCGCGCTGGCGCTGTACCGGCAGCACTTCCGGCCGTCGAAGTGGCTGGACGCGCCGTACGCGATGGTGGCCGTCAACGCGGTCTGCGCGGACACCGACGAGCGGGCGGAGTGGCTGGCGGGGCCGGCGGCGCTGTCGTTCCTGCGGCTGCGTTCGGGTCGGCCGGAGCCCCTGTCGACGCCGGACGAGGCGGCGGCGTACCCGTACACGCAGGCCGAGCGCGAGTTCGTGCGTCAGCGCCGCGACGGGCAGGCGACGGGCTCGCCCGAGACCGTACGACGGCAGCTCGACGAGCTGCTGGCGCGCACCGGCGCCGACGAGCTGATGCTGACCACGCTCGTGTACGACGTGGCCGACCGGGTGCGCTCGTACGAGCTGATCGCCGAGCGGGTGGCCGGCGGCCTGCGCAGCGAGGGCTGAAACACGATCTTCACGTCGGCGTCACCGGGGCGACGCGTGGCCCGCCTAGGTTTGTCCTCGGTGGTGGTACGGCATTTCCGGTCGGGACGGGTCGGGGATGCCGCGGTGTGGGGCACCGGGCCGGAGCTGTGCGGATTCCGCGGCTGCGGCCCGGTGCCTTTTTCTCTCGTCCCACCACCGGCCGGCGGAGCGCCCCGAGGCGCCGCCGCCGGCCGGGTACCGGGTTCAGCGCAGGTGGATGTCGGGCGTGGGCGGGGCGGCCATCTGGTCGCCGAGGAAGAAGCCCGGGTGCGGGGGCTGGTTGTAGGCGGTGTTCTGCCAGGCGACCGCCACCCGGTACTGCGGGTCGTGCATGAGCGTGTAGATCCGGGTGCTGGTGGGCGTGGGCGTGCTGTAGATCCGCAGGGCGCGGCTGTCGCTGGTGCGCCAGACGACCTCCTCGCGCCAGTCGCCGAACAGGTCGGCGGAGAGCGCCGGGTTGGACTTGGTGCCGTTGTTCGCCGCCACGCCGCTCGCGGTGAGCAGTCGGGTGTCGCCGCCGGTGCCGTACTTGTCGATCCGGGTGCCGTCGAGCAGCTCCCGTACCGGGTCGCCGTCCCACCAGGCGAGGAAGTTCGCCGAGGACGGCCGGCGCCCGCCGACGGCACCGTTGGCGTTGTAGAGGTCGCCCATGTGGGTGCCGGCACCCCAGAACTCGGCGCCGGGGCTGCCGGCGTGGATGTCGGCGGCGACGCCCCGGCCGGGGCCCTCCGCTCCCCCGTTGTTCGGTCGCTGCCAGACGACCTGGCCGGTGCGGGCGTCGTGCAGGTCGGCCGCCGGCTGGTTGCCGGACTCGTGGATCGTGAAGACCTCCAGGCCGGCGCGGGCGGGGACGAGGTCGCCGACGTGCAGGGCGTCGCCGTGGCCGAAGCCGGTGGCGTACCTGAGGCGGCCGTCGTCGTCGATGGTGGCGGAGCCGTACACGATCTCCTGCCGGCCGTCGGCGTCGACGTCGGCGACGGAGAGGTTGTGGTTGCCCTGACCGAAGGCGGCGCCGTTGCCCGAGGCGTTCGAGTCGAAGGTCCACCGCTTGCGCAGGGTGCCGTCGCGGAAGTCCCAGGCCGCCACGACCGCCCGGGTGTAGTAGCCGCGGGCCATCACCAGTGACGGCCGCCGCCCGTCGAGGTAGGCGGTGGCGGCGAGGAAGCGGTCGACCCGGTTGCCGTAGCTGTCGCCCCAGGAGGAGACCGTGCCGCGCGGCGGGTCGTAGGCGACGGTGGAGAGGACCGCGCCGGTGCGGCCGTCGAACATGCTCAGGTACTCGGGGCCGGCGAGGACGTACCCGCTGGAGTTGCGGTGGTCGGCGGTGGCGGAGCCGACGACCTGGCCGGTGCCGGAGCGGGTGCCGTCGGCGGTCTTCATGGCCACCTCGGCGCGGCCGTCGCCGTCGTAGTCGTACACCTGGAACTGGGTGTAGTGGGCACCGGCGCGGATGTTGCGGCCCAGGTCGACGCGCCACAGCCGGGTGCCGGTGATGGTGTACGCATCGACGTACACGTTGCCGGTGTAGCCGGACTGGGAGTTGTCCTTGGCGTTCGACGGCTCCCACTTGACCACGAACTCGTAGTCGCCGTCGCCGTCGAGGTCCCCGACGGAGGCGTCGTTGGCGGAGTACGTGTAGCTCTCACCGCTGGGCGTGCTGCCGCCGGGCGGCACCTGCAACGGCACGTCGAGGTAGCCGGCGGGGAACTGGAGCGCGGCCGCGGAGGGGGCCTGTTCCGTACCGCCGACCACGGCGCGCACGGTGTAGGTGGCGTCCGCCGCCGCGCCGCCGTCGAGGTAGTTGGTGGCCCCGGTGATCGGGCTGCTGTTGACCCTGGTCGCGCCGCGGTAGAGGTTGAAGGCCACCCCGGTGGTCTCGGTGCCGAGCAGCCGCCAGGAGACCAGGTTGCCGGTGCCGGAGCGGACGCTGACCAGCCCCCGGTCGAGGTCCTCCATCTGCACCGCCCCGGCCGGGGGCTCGGTGGGCGGCGGCGTCGTGGGCGGCGGGGTCGTGGGCGGCGGACTGCTCGGCGGCGGCGTGGTCGGGCCGCCGGTGGGTGCGGCGCCGGTGCAGGCGGTGCCGTTGAGGGCGAAGCTGGTGGGCGACGGGTTGCTCCCGCTCCACGAGCCGTTGAAACCGAAGGCGGTGCTCGCGCCGGTGGCGATCACCGCGTTGTGGTCGACGTTGCGGGCGGTCACCTGGGCGCCGGACTGGGTGACGAGCGCGTTCCACGCCTGGGTGACCTGCTGACCGGCGGCGTACGACCAGGTCAGGGTCCAGCCGTTCACCGGATCACCCAGGTTGGTGACGGTGACGTCGGCGCCGAAGCCGCCGGGCCACTGGTTGGTGATGCGGTGCTCGACGCGGCAACCGGCGGCGGCCGCCGCGGCGGTGAGGGTGGGCAGCGTACCGGCGACGAGTGCGGCCGCGGCGGCTGCGGCGAGCAGCGCGACGCGGCGGTGGGTGAAGGGCATGGGGGTGTCCTCCGGAGAGGTCGGGCGCGCGGGGCAGCCGCCGCCGGCCTGCCCGGGCCGGCGGAGGTACGCGCCGCGCTGGCGGCGGTGGTCCGACGCCGCGATCCGGCGTCGGTGTCGACGCCGCCGATCCGGCGCCGGCACTGCGGCGTCGATGCTCCGGCGGGCGGCGTCGAGGGAGTGGCTCCGCGCACCTGCGATGTTAGGGCAAGCGCTTTCTGCGGACAATCCGCTCTTCCTCCCGGGTCCCGACCCTCCCTGCCGGCCTCCCCCACGCCGGGGAATGCCCGGCGCTTCCCTTGCCCCCGGCCAGGATTCTTGATCGACTCAGGGCGTGGCTGAGCACATGACCCCGGACGAGTTCCGACGCGCCGGACACGCCGTCGTGGACTGGATCGCCGACTACTGGGCGACGCTGGAGCGGCGGCCCGTGACCTCGCAGGACCCGCCCGGCACGGTCGCCGCCCGGCTGCCGGCCGGCCCGCCCGAGCACGGCGAGCCGGTGGAAGCCGTCCTCGCCGACCTGGACACCCTGATCACCCCCGGGCTGACCCACTGGCAGCACCCCGGCTTCTTCGGCTACTTCCCCGCCAACACCTCGGGGCCCAGCGTGCTGGGCGACCTGGTCAGCGCGGGACTGGGCGTGCAGGGGATGCTCTGGGCGACCGGGCCGGCGTGCACCGAGTTGGAGACCGTGCTGCTGGACTGGCTCGCCGACCTGCTGGACCTGCCGAAGCGGTTCCGCTCCGGCACCGCGGGCGGCGGGGTGATCCAGGACTCGGCGTCCTCGGCGACGCTGGTGGCGACCCTGGTCGCGTTGCACCGCGCCGGCGGCGGCCGCTGGCGCGAGGCCGGCGTCGACCGCCGCTACCGGGCCTACGCCTCCACCCAGGGCCACTCGTCCATCGAGAAGGCGGCGCGGATCGCCGGGCTGGGCGCCGAGGGCGTACGGCCGGTCGAGGTCGACCCGCGTACGCAGGCGATGTCCCCGGCGGCGCTGCGCGCGGCGATCGAGGCGGACGTGGCCGCCGGCGTCGTGCCGGCGATCGTGGTGGCCACCGTCGGCACCACCTCCACGACCGCCATCGACCCGCTGCCGGAGATCGGTGCGATCTGCGCCGAGTACGGGATCTTCCTGCACGTCGACGCGGCGTACGCGGGGGCGGCGGCGGTCTGCCCCGAGCTGCGGTTCGGGCACGCCGGCCTGGAGTACGCCGACTCGTACTGCTTCGACCCGCACAAGTGGCTGCTGACCGGCTTCGACTGCGACGCGTTCTGGGTGGCCGACACGGCGGAGCTGATCGAGGCGCTCAGCGTACTGCCCGAGTACCTGCGCAACGCCGCCACCGAGTCCGGTGCGGTGATCGACTACCGGGACTGGCAGGTGCCGCTGGGCCGCCGGTTCCGGGCGTTGAAGCTGTGGTTCGTGCTGCGCTGGTACGGCGCCGAGGGGCTGCGGGCGCACATCCGCTCCGGCGTGGCGCTCGCCGCCCGGTTCGCCGACCGGGTACGCGCCGACGCCCGGTTCGCGCTGGTGGGGGCGCACCCGTACGCGCTGGTGTGCTTCCGACTCGAGGCGGACGACGAGGTCAACGCGGAGCTGCTGGCCCGGGTGAACGCCACGGGCCGGGTGCACCTGACGCACACCCGGGTGAACGGCCGGTACACGCTGCGCCTGGCCGTCGGCTCCCCGCACACCACCGAGGTCCACGTCGACGAGGCGTGGAGCCTCCTCACGGACGCCGCGAGCGCCCTCCTCCCCCACTGACGCGGCAGCGGCGAGATCTTGGTAGGAATCGGCCCCTGGAGGGGCACGTTTCTACCAAGATCTCCGCGATGGGCCGCCGGACGGGCGGGACGTCAGCGGTCGCCGCCCGAGGAAACCGCCGCCGGGGTCGGGAGACGGTCCTCGGCCGAGGCCACCGCAGAGGGGACCACCGCCGAGGGGACGGCCGCCGAGGGGACCGCCGCCGGGGGGACGGCCGCCGAGGGGACCGCCGCCGAGGGGACGGCGGCGAGGGCGGTCGCGGCCACGTCGCGCTGGCGGCGGGTACGCAGCAGCGCCCGGACGGCCAGCGCCAGGGCGGCGACCCAGGCGACGGCCAGCAGGGCGTAGACGGCCGGTCGGGCCGGGCCGTCGAGGTCGGCCGAGCGCATCAGCGTACGGGCGTTGGTCAGCACGATCACGCCACCGATCGCCGCGCCGAGCAGTTGGGCGGGGACGATGCGTACGAGCCAGGCCGCGATCGGCGCGGCGATCAGGCCGCCGATGAGCAGCGCGGCGACCATGGGCAGCAGGAAGCCCTCCGAGCCGAGGCCGATCAGGAAGCCGAGGCTGGCGGCGCCGGCGACCACGAACTCGGACGTGTCGACCGAGCCGATCACCTTGCGCGGCTCCATCCGCCCGCTGACCAGCAGGGCCGGTGTGGCGACCGGGCCCCATCCCCCGCCGCCGGTGGCGTCGACGAAGCCGGCGACCAGGCCGAGCGGGCCGAGAAAGCGGCCCCGCAGCCGGCCGCCGCGCCGGTCGGTGCGCAACGGCCGGGAGAAGCGCACCAGCAGGTACGCGCCGAGGGTGAACAGGATGCCGGCCATCCACGGGGCGGCCGACTCGGTGGAGATCGAGCTGAGGAAGGTCGCGCCGGCGAACGCGCCCACGGCGCCCGGGAGGGCGATCCGGGAGACGACCCGCCAGTCGACGTTGCCGAACCGCCAGTGCGACACCCCGGCGGCGAGCGTGGTGCCGATCTCGGCCAGGTGCACGGACGCCGACGCGGCAGCCGGCGCCACCCCGACGAGCAGCAGCAACGTGGAGGAGGTCAGCCCGTACGCCATGCCGAGCGCGCCGTCGACGAGTTGCGCGGCGAGCCCGACCAGCGCGAGGACCAGCAGCTTGCGCACGAGCGCCCCCTGTCTTTTCGGCATCTCCTATCGACTTGGTCGACAATGCGGCACGGCCCCTGCCCCGGTCAAGCCTCCAACCGGTCAGTGAGACGACACGACCGCTCCGGCCACCACGGCTGCGGGGCGGTCGCGCCATGGGTCAGGTCCACGCGGGGTCGGCGGGCCAGCTCGACGACCCGGCCCGGCGGGGCGGGCGGGGCCGCGGGTCAGGTCCAGGCAGAGGCGGCGGCGACGATCCGGCCCGGAAGGGTGCGGTCGCGCGGCGGATCAGGTCCAGGCGCGGGGGTCGGCGGCCAGCTCGACGACCCGGCCCGGCAGGGTGCCGCCGGCCACGTCGGCGACGGTGACCAGCTCCAGGATCTCGCGCTCGCTGGCCCGCAGGGCGATCCACACCTCCTGGAGGGCCCGGGCGGCCCCGTGGTAGCCCAGTTCCTCGGGCCGCTGTCCGCGTACGTGCGCGAGCGGTCCGTCGATCACCCGGATCACCTCGGCCAGGGAGATCTCCCCGGCCGGCCGGGCCAGCCAGTAGCCGCCCTCCGGGCCTCGCTGGGCCTGCACGATGCCGCCCCGGCGCAGCTGCAACAGGATGCTCTCCAGGAACTTCGGCGGGATCTCCTGGGCGCGGGCGATCTGGTCGGCGGTAACGGGCCGGCTTCGCCCGGGCCCGGCTTCGCCGGTCACCGAGGCGAGCTCGACGACCGCGCGGAGGGCGTAGTCGACCCGGGCGGAGAGGCGCATGCGGCAAGGTTAGTCGCCTGGTCGCCCCGCCCGGACGATCACCCCTCAGCCGATCGGCCGGTGACGATGCGGCGACGAGCCACGAGCTCCCCCCGACGGACCGGACCGGACGAGGCCGGGCCGACCGGCCGGCGAGACCACGCCGGACCATGCCGGGCCGCGCCGGTCAGTCGCCGACGCGGCGCAGCAGCCCTTCCTGCACGGCGCTGGCGATGTGGTGCCCCTCGGTGGTGAACATGCGCCCGGTGGCGAGCCCCCGGGCGCCGGACGCCGACGGGCTCCAGCAGTCGTAGAGGAACCAGTCGTCGGCACGGAACGGCCGGTGGAACCACAGTGCGTGGTCGAGGCTCGCCCCGACCACGCCGCCCGGACCCCAGACCTCGCCGTGCACCGACAGCACCGAGTCCAGCAGCGTCAGGTCGGAGGCGTACGTCAGCGCGCAGGCGTGCAGCAGCGGATCGTCGGGCAGCTTGCCGTCGATGCGCATCCAGACCCGCTGGTGCGGGTCGGCGGGCCGGTCGCCGGGGCGTACCCAGCCGGGCTCGCCCACGTAGCGGACGTCGATCGGGCGCGGGATCTGCGCCCAGATGCCGAGCCGCTCCGGATAGCGGGCGAGCCGGTCGGTCATCGTCGGGACCTCGTCCGGGCCCGGCACGTCCGGCGGGGTGGGGGCCTGGTGGTCCAGGCCCTCCTCCGTGCGCTGGAACGACGCCGACATGAAGAAGATCGGCTTGTCGTGCTGGAGCGCCACCGAGCGGCGCACCGAGAACGAGCGGCCGTCGCGGACGTTCTCGACCTCGTACACGATCGGCTCGGCGGGGTCGCCCGGGCGGACGAAGTAGCCGTGCAGGGAGTGCACGAAGCGGGCCGGGTCGACGGTGCGCCCGGCGGCGACCAGCGCCTGGCCGGCGACCTGGCCGCCGTACACCCGCTGGGGACCGACCGGGGGGCTCATCCCCCGGAAGGTCATCCCGCCGGTGTGGTCCAGGTCGAGCACCTCCAGGAGCTGGTCGACCGCGGCCTGCCCGACCGCGACGTCCGCGTCGCTCACTGCAAGGCCCTCGCCGACGCCGCGTCGACCAGCGACCCGAGCTGGTGTACGCGCAGCGTGTTGGTCGAGCCGGGGGTGCCGGGCGGGCTGCCGGCGACGATCACCACGTAGTCGCCGGGGTTGGCCCGGTCGAGCCCGAGCAGCGCCTGGTCGACCTGCCGGAACATGTCGTCGGTGTGCTCGACGAACGGCATCAGGAACGTCTCCACGCCCCAGCAGAGGGCGAGCTGGTTGCGCACCTCGGGCACCGGGGTGAAGGCCAGCAGCGGCAGGTCGCAGTGCAGCCGGGAGAGCCGCTTGACGGTGTCACCGGTCTGCGAGAAGGCGACCATCGCCTTGGCGCCGATGGCCCGGGCGATCGAGGAGGCGGCGACGGTGAGCGCGCCACCGTGCGTACGGGGGTCGTGCTGAAGGCGCGGCACCCCGATCGAGCCGGCCTCGGTGGTGGTGATGATCTTCGCCATCGTGCTGACGGTGAGCACCGGGTACTTGCCGACGCTGGTCTCGCCGGAGAGCATCACCGCGTCCGCGCCGTCGAGCACGGCGTTGGCCACGTCGGAGGCCTCGGCGCGGGTCGGGCGGGAATTCTCGATCATGGAGTCGAGCATCTGGGTGGCCACGATGACCGGCTTGGCGTTCTCCCGGCAGAGCTGCACGGCGCGCTTCTGCACGAGCGGGACCTGGTCCAGCGGCAGCTCGACGCCGAGGTCGCCGCGGGCGACCATGACGCCGTCGAAGGCCAGCACGATCTGCTCCAGGCAGTCGACCGCCTCGGGCTTCTCGACCTTGGCGAGCACCGGCCGGTGCACGCCCTCCTCGGTCATGATGCCGTGCACCAGCTTGATGTCCTCCGCCGAGCGGACGAAGGAGAGCGCGATCAGGTCCACGCCCAGGCCGAGCGCGAAACGCAGGTCCTCGGCGTCCTTCTCGGACATGGCCGGCACGCTGACCGCCACGTTGGGCAGCGAGACGCCCTTGTTGTTGGAAACCGGGCCGCCCTCGGTGACGAGGCAGCGGATGTCGTTGCCGGTGACGTCGGTGACCTCGACGGCGACCCGGCCGTCGTCGATCAGCAGCCGGTCGCCGGGCTTGACCTCCTGCGGAAGCTTGCGGTAGGTGCAGGAGACCCGCTCCTTGGTGCCGAGGACGTCGTCGCCGGTGATCACGACCGAGTCGCCGGTGCGCCACTCGTGCGGGCCGTCGGCGAACCGGCCGAGCCGGATCTTCGGGCCCTGGAGGTCGGCGAGCACGGCCACCGGCCGGCCGGCCGCGTCGGCGGCCTCGCGGACCAGCCGGTAGACCGTCTCGTGGTCCTCGTGGCTGCCGTGGCTGAAGTTGAGCCGGGCCACGTTCATGCCGGCCTCGACGAGGCCGCGGATCCGCTCCGGCGACGAGGTGGCGGGCCCTAGAGTGCAGACGATTTTCGCGCGGCGTGTCACGCCCATCAGGCTAGTCTCTCCTCCGGGTCGCACCACGGGCCGACCCCTTCAGGATTGCGGAACATTGTCCAACGACGCGCGGCGGGCGCGCAGCCGGCGGGCGGAACCCACGCCGGAACGTCGAGGCGGCGGGCATCGGCGACCGCGCGCCGGAATCGTACGCCCCCGGCGCCACCGGACAGGCGGGTGCTCCCCGCCGCTCCCCCGGCGCACCGACCGAGCCCGCCCGGCGCGCGGGTGACCTCGCGGCCGGTCCGACCCGGTCCGTCCCGCACACGGCCGGCCCGGTCCGTCCCGCGCGGCGCGGCGCGCTCGGCGCCGGAGGCCGGCCGGAAGCGTCGTCGCCGTGCCGGCGGGCGGTTCAGCTCTGCGTCTTGACCAGCGGGAACTCCAGCGATCCCTCCGGGCAGAGGAAGGTCATCACGTCCACCCGGTAGAGCCCCGCCTGGACGGCCGGGTCGGCCTCCATCACGCTGCGCACGTCGTCCACCGAGCCGGTGCGGGCCAGGCCGAAGCCGATCGGCGGGTCCGGTTCGCGGGCCGGGCCGTCGACCGAACCGGCGATCAGGATGATCCCCCGTCGTTGCAGGGCCTGCATGTGCGCGAGGTGCTCGGCCTGCAACCGCTGCACCGTCTCCGCCGGCAGCGCCCGCCCGGCAGCGCCGGGATACAGCACGATGCATTCGTACGTGTCGAGCGCGAAGTCGACCTGCGGCACTCCCGTCATGGCGTTTCCTCCCGCGTCGCGCCGCACGCGGCGACGTGCGCTCGGTCGACTGACGGGCGAGCGCCCGTGGTCGACGTCGAGCCGGCACGGCCCAGCGTCGCACGGGCAGCCGGCCCGCACGGGTGCTCCGGCGAACTTGGTCCGCGCCCCGGCCCGGTTGCGGCCCGCTCGCGTCGTTTCGCCGGTTGACTCCGTCGGCGACCGGTCGTCCGGCGGCGGGAGGCTGTCCCACCCCCGCCCTAGGCTGCCGGCGTGGGTACGAGCTACCAGACGATCCTGGCCCTGGGCGGGCTGGCGCAGATTCGCAGGGTTCTGACCGACGTCGACACGGAGGCGTACGTGACGCCTGTCGGCGAGCGCCGGTGGGCGGTCGTCCCGCGCGAGGAAGAGGAGAGCGGCTACGCCGAGGTCGACGACCTGGCGCAGTTGATCACCCTGCTCACGCGCGAGCCGGCGGTCACCTTCGACGTCTTCGACTCCGACGTCATGCGGGCCACGGTGCACGCCGGCGGCCGGGAGGTGCACCGCTACCTCTCCGACCGGGGCTGGGTGACGGAATACTGGGACGACGACGACAACGAGGTCCTCGCCGGCTTCGACGGCACGCTCTACCCGCTGGACGCCCCGCCGCCGCCCGGCCCGAGCGGGGACGACCCGGCCGTGTTCGCCCCGCTGGGGGTCGGGGCGGTCGACATCGTCGCGCTCGGCGCGGCGCTGCGTGGGGAGGTGCCGCTCGACGACGCGCCCCGGCTGTTCGCCGAGTGCCGGCACCGGGCGATCCTCGACGCGCTGGGGCTGGACCCGTGCCCGCTGACCCGGCCCTTCCGCGACACCCACCTCGACCACGTGCCGGCCCCGGTGCACGTGCGGCCCGGGGGTGGGTGATCCCGGTCTCGATCCGCCCCGGTCCTGGTGGGCGCGGCATTCGGCGGGAAAGCCCCTCTCGGCGGTGGTTGAATCGGCCGCCGGAGACGAACGAGAAGGATGGGAGTCCACGCATGGCGAACGACGCCGGCAAGCAGCCCGCGAAGGCCTCGGGGACGTACCGGATCGGGGGCGACCTCCAGGTCGACCGGCTCGGCTACGGGGCGATGCAGCTCACCGGCCCGGGTGTGTGGGGCGACCCGAAGGACCCGGCCGAGGCCGTACGGGTGCTGCGCAGGGCGTACGAGCTGGGCGTGACGTTCATCGACACGGCCGACTCCTACGGGCCCTTCGTCAGCGAGATGCTGATCCGGGAGGCGCTGCACCCGTACGCCGACGACCTGGTCATCGCGACCAAGGCCGGCCTGACCCGCTCCGGCCCCAACGACTGGCGTCCGGTGGGGCGCCCGGAATACCTGCGCCAGCAGTGCGAGCTGAGCCTGCGGCACCTCGGCCTGGACAGCATCGGGCTCTACCAGCTGCACCGGATCGACCCGCAGGTGCCGCTCGCCGACCAGCTCGGCGAGCTGGCGCTGCTCAAGCAGGAGGGCAAGATCCGGCACATCGGCCTGTCCGAGGTGAGCGTCGAGCAGATCGAGGCGGCCCGCGCCATCACCCCGATCGTCTCCGTGCAGAACCTCTACAACCTGGCGGACCGCAGCGCGGAGGCCGTCCTGGAGCACTGCGAGCGCAACGACCTCGCGTTCATCCCCTGGTTCCCGATCGCCACCGGCGAACTGGCCCGGCCGGGCGGTCCGCTGGACGAGATCAGCACCGGGCACGGCGCGACGGCCGCGCAGCTCGCCCTCGCCTGGCTGCTGCGCCGGTCGCCGGTGATGCTGCCGATCCCGGGCACCTCGTCGGTGGCGCACCTGGAGGAGAACGTGGCCGCCGCCGAGGTGCGGCTGACCGACGACGAGTACGCGGCCCTCGCCAAGGCCGCTTGACGACGCGGCAGTGGGGCGGGCGGCGCGCAGGGCCGCCCGCCCCGCGCGAGCGCTACAGGGCGAAGCAGTTGGGGCGGATCGGCTGGTCGCGCAGGGCCTGCCGGATCACGGTGTAGGTGGTGCCGTCGAGCACCAGGCCGAGGTGCCCGACGACCCGCAGGGGGCACGCCGACTGGATCAGCACGTTGGTCGCTCCGTCGGCCAGTTTGGCGTTGTCGACGGGGCGCACCAGCTCGTCCTGGAGGGTGCGCACCGCCGTCCAGCGGACCGTGCCGGGGGTGTCGTCGCCGTCGTTGAGGCCGGCGAGGAACGACGAGCCGATCGACATCTGCTGGCAGGCGACGATGCCGGCGCAGCTGCCCAGGCCGAGGAACTTCACGATGTTGGCCACGTACGTGCCGTACTGCGGGGTGCCGAGGCTGACGTAGCGGCCGACGCTGCTGGTCCCGCCCAGGCTCTTGATGAAGTACCGGGACACCAGGCCGCCCTCGGAGTGGGCGACGACGTCGACCTTGGCCGCGCCGGTCGATGCGCGGACCTGCGCGACGAAGCTGCTGAACGCGCGGGCCGAGGTGGGGATGTCGCCGAGCCCGAGGTTGGGCAGCTGGTAGACCCAGACCCGGTACCCGTCGACGCGCAGCCGGGAGGCCAGCGGCCCGTATGCGGAGGCGATGCCGCTGAGGCCACCGACGACGATGACGGGGTTGCCTGCCGCGGCAGCGGCGATCTCGGCGGTGCTGCTGACGCTGTCCCCGGGGGCGGTGGCGGCGGGCCGGTCGGGGGCCGCGACAGCGGCGGTGGCGGGGGCGGCGAGCACGGCGGCGACCGCGACGGCGAGGGCGGGGACGATCTTTCGGAGCAGCAAAGCTGCACCTCCCATGGAGGAACCCGGTGGCACCGGGCGGGGGTGGGGTGGGGTGGTTCCGATCGATCGTGGAGACGATGATGATGGTCGTAATCCACAAACGTCAATCACAAGTTACGGCCCGGTAACCTCTTGTCGCGCCGAAAGCACAAACCGGCAATCCCGACGACGTCCGTCCACGACGGATGGTGCCCCACGCCGGTCCGGGCGCGGTGGCATGCTGTGACCCGTGCGCCCGACACCGCCCCGCGAAGATCCGCTGCGGGTGATGCCGTGGTGGCTGATGCTCGTCGGGCTGCTGGTCGCCGCGCTGCTCGGCTGGCTGGTGCTCGACTGGCTGCTCGGCGAGGCCGACCGCGCCGCCCAGCCGGACACCCGCGCCACGCTGCGCATCGACGCCATCCGCACCGGGCTGACCGTGGTGGCCGGCACCGGCGGCGGGCTCGCGCTGCTGCTCGCCGCCCGACGGCAGTGGATCGGCGAACGCGCGCAGCGGCACCAGGAGGCCGTCGCCGCGCAGGACCAGGCACACCGGGAACGGGTGCAGGCGCACACGGAGGCGGTCGCCGAGGCCGGGCAGCGCCACCAGGAGCGGCAGGCCGAGGCGGCCGAACACGACGCCGCCGAGCGACGGCTGACCGAGCTGTACACCGGCGCCGTCGAACTGCTGGGCAACGACAACGCCGCCGTACGCCTTGGTGGCCTGCACGCCCTGGAGCGGCTCGGGCAGGACAATCCCGCCCAGCGGGAGACGATCGTGGCGGTGCTCTGCGCGTACCTCCGGATGCCGGCGCCCGAGGACGACGCGCGCGAGGCGGAGGTGCGCCGCACCGCGCAGCGGGTCCTGACCCGGCACCTGCGCGCGGACGACGACGCCTTCTGGCCCGGGGTCAGGCTGGACCTGACCGGCGCCCGGCTCGACGGGTTCGACGCCGCCGGTTGCACGCTGGACGACGCGGACCTGACGGGCGCGGTCTGCGCCGGCACCACCAGCCTGGCCGGCGCGACCGTGCGCGGGCGGCTGCGGCTGGGCGCGACCTTCGCGGACCTGGTCTGTGACGACCTGCGCGGCGACGCCGAGATCGTCCTCGACGATGCCCGCGTCGACGGCCGGGCCACCTTCGACCGGGCCGACCTGGCCGGTGACCTGTCGTGCCGACGCGCGACCATCGCCCGGGCCTCGTTCCGGGGCGCCACGCTGCACGGGACGGCGAGCTTCGACGCGACCAGCTTCACCGCCAGCGCCAGCTTCCGCGAGGCGGTCTTCCTGAGCGGGCTCTCGATGGATTACGCCGTGTTCGCCGGCTACACCGGCTTCCGGCGGGCCCGCTTCGCCGACCTGGCCCTGTTCCGGTGGGCCGAGTTCGGTGACCAGACCTGGTTCGAGCGGGCGCGGTTCGAGGGGGCGGCGAACTTCGGCCGGGCCCGCTTCCACGGCCCGGTCACCTTCGACGGGGCGAGCTTCGCCCGCCGCCCCCTGGTCGACCAGGCGCGGGCGACGACCGCCGCCCCGCACGTCTGGCCCGAGGGCACCACCGTCGCCCGACAGGACGACGACTGGCTGCTGCTCACCGACGGATGACCGTAGACGGGACGTCTGTCTGCGTCGACCCGATGGGCGCCGTTCGTCGGCCGGTTGTCAGGCGCGGTCGCTGAGTCGGGCGACGAAGGCCCGCCAGGCGGTCGGGGTGAAGATCAGCGCGGGGCCGGCGGGGTCCTTCGAATCCCGTACGCCCACGACGCCGGGCAGGTTGTCAGCCACCTCGACGCAGGCCCCGCCGTTCGTCGACGAGCGGGACGACTTGCGCCAGCGCGCACCGGTCAGGATGTCCATGCCTTTGCCGCTTCCCTGAGTACGTCGAGTGATTGCCCCAACGGGAGGGCTTCGCCGCGGACCGCATCCCACGACACGCCCAGGCTAGCAACCAGATCCGGCTGCCCCACGATCTGCGCGGCCAGCTGGTTGTCCACGTAGCCAGCACGCGAGCCGTCGGGCAGGTCGGCCAGGATGAACGCTCCC
This sequence comes from Micromonospora sp. SD12, assembly GCF_052068495.1. Lineage (NCBI taxonomy): Bacteria > Bacillati > Actinomycetota > Actinomycetes > Micromonosporales > Micromonosporaceae > Micromonospora > Micromonospora sp. SD12. The sequence continues at coordinate 137,720 of NZ_JBQHDF010000003.1, forward strand.
GCCAGTCCTGAGTAGATACCAGCAGACAACGGCACGACCTGCACTTGGATATGCGGTTGCTCGGCGCAGGTCAGCAGGTGTTCGAGCTGCTCGGCCATCACGTCGGGGCCGCCGCACGCCCGGCGGCGACCATCTCGTCAAGCACCACGAAGAGCAGAGGGCTCGGCTCGCGGGCAAGCACCGACTGCCGTTCCATCCGCGCGGCGACCCGCTGGTCCAGCTCGGCGACCGGCGTCCGCGCCGCCCGGAAGGTCGCTCGCGCGTACGCCTCGGTCTGGAGAAGTCCCGGCACGAAGGCGTGCTCGTACCAGCGCAGGGCGGTCGCCTCCTGTTCGATCTGAATCAGCTCGCGCAGCCAGACCGGCGCGGCGTCGCCCTTGACCAGTTCGTTCCAGAGCGTCGCGAAGTACCCGCCGGTGTCCAGCGCCTTGTCGACGGCGGTCAGGTAGGACGGGGTCGGCGGCTTCGTCCCGGTCCCGATCGCGCTCACCTGGGAGTCCGAGCAGAAGACCAGCTCACCGAGTTGCGCCTGGGTCAACCCGGCGGCCGCCCGGCGTCGCCTGAGCTCACGAAGCAGGTACTCCGAGGGAGAGATTCCCACGGCTTCCACACCCTTCCACGACTTCCCGCAGCATTCCCCGACGGCCCGAACCCGCGCACTACGTTCCGCGATCGGGCGGTGACTATTCCGAGCCTAGGGGCGTTCGTCCAGGGTGGAAGGAGGACGGCGCGCCCGGTGGAATCGGTCCCCCCGACCCGGTGGGCGCGCACGTCACGGGGGTCGCTGCTGGCGAGTATCCGCAGCGACCCCCGTTCCAAACTCCCCGACGTAAGGAGGCGTCCGTGCCCGTGCCGAGGCCCGCGAATGCCGTGCCGGCGTCGCGCTGGGCGGCACACCCCGCCGCCCCGACGGCCAGCACCCGCGCGGACGGGACGCCCCGGGTCAGCCCCGGCGTGTACCTGCTGACGCGCGAGGCGTCGCCGCAGTTCGCCACGCCGATCACGGTACGGGTGATCCGCGAGCGAACCGACCTGGTCACCTACCACGGCTGGACGTGGGTCGAGGTGTATCAGCTCGACGCGCGCGGCCAGGCGACCGACCGTCGCGAGGTGTACGTGCGGCCCGACGGGATGCGCGCCGCGCGGACGCCATCGGCCGAGCGCCGCGCTCCGGTCCGGCGGAACGCGGGGACCAGCCGGTGAGCGCGCCTCTCCACCTCCACGTACCGTCCCGCCCGACGTGGCGCTGCCGGGCCTGTGGGATCGCCTGGCCCTGCTCCCCGGCGAAGCTGCGTCTCCTCGCGAGGTACCGGGGCGACATGCCCGGGCTCCTGGTCCACCTCGTGACGCTGCGGGAGGAGGCCGCCGACCATCTCGCCCAGCAGAACCCGGACGCACGGTCGACGGATCTGCACAGGCGGTTCACGGACTGGGTGCCGGTCAACCCCCGCTGACAGCCGCCGGGTCACCCGCGCCGCGCGGCGGTTCCCGGGGACCTGCCGGTTTCCACTTCGGACGAGGCTACGCCGCCCGAGACCGGGCGACGACGGGCACCGGTGGAACACCAGGGGTGTCTCCCGGTCCCGGTGACATCCCTGGTGTTCCACCGGTGGCATCCCGCGAGCGTCGCGGGCCCGGACTGGAAGGTGGTCCCGTGGGCGGGGCAGCTCGACAGGGCCCGGCTGACCCGCCACCAACGCCGCGCCGGCCACGGGACATCCGACGCGTCGATGGGCCGGCGTGGAGGTGCTCAGCGCAGGACGCGGAACAGCAGCAGGAAGGCCACGTAGGCGACCGGCACGGCCGCGAAGCAGATCAGGAAGCCGAGGTGCACGTAGCGGGGCGGCGTGCCGGCGACGATGGCCGGTCGCCCCCAGCGGCCGAGCACCAGGTAGCCGGCGAAGAAGGACAGCGCGGGCAGGCCCGCGCAGATCCACGCGCCGAGCGTGAAGCCGTCGACCAGGCCGACACCGGAGGCGAGCACCATGATCATCATGAGGATCGCGCCCACGGCCGCGCAGCCCGCGTAGACGCCGACGGCCCGGGCCACCGGCGACCAGTCCGGCAGGAGCGCCGGTCGCTGCGCGAGCAGCTCGGTCTGCTGCCCGTGCCGGTCGGACTCGTCGGCGTAGCGGCGGGCCAGCTCCAGCTCGACGGTCGGGTCGACCTCCGCCGGGCGCTGCGCCGGCACCCCGGCCGCCGCCGGACCCGCCGCCGTCGGCAGCGCCAGCCTCGCCTCCCCCACCCCACCCTGGAGGTACGCCCCGACCTCCGGCCGCCCCGGCGCGCCGGCTGCGCCGGCGGGTTCCCGCTCCCCCGGTCCGGTACCGGCGAGCGCGGCACCCGGGCCACCGTCACCGGCGGAGGCAGCGGCGGCAGCGGCGGGCGGCGCGGGCGCCTGCCCCGGAGGCGCCGTGGACGGTGCGGGTGCGGGGCCGGTGGGCACGCTGGACGCCGGGATGCCGATGGCCTGGCCGAGCTGGTCGAGGCGCTGACCCTGCGCGGTGAGCCGGTGCTGGAGGTAGTCCGCGGTGGCGTGCAGGTTGCGTCGCCGGTCGGCGTCGGCGGCGGCTCCGCGCTCGCCGGCCCGCCGCCGCTCGGCGAGTTGCCGGGCCAGCGCCGCGTACTCCTCGAAGGTGGACACCGCCTCAGTCCTCCCCGTCCGGGCCGTGCCCGTCGCGGGCGAACGGCACGATGAGCCGGGTGCGCTGGTCGTGCCGGTCGACCAGGAGCGCCCGGTCGGGCCGGGGCGCGTACGCGAGGTCGTGCACGCCGAGGTGCAGCCCCAGCTCGGTGCCGGGCACGTTCAGCGCGACCAGGCAGGCGACGTCGTCGCGGTTGTGGGCGCCGCCCAGGTCGTCGGCGAGCCGGCGCAGCCCGCGCCACCAGCCGAGCAGGTGCACCCCCCGCCCCGGCCCCTGCCGCAGGACGGTGCGCAGGTCGTCGTGGCCGGAGCGGAACGTCTCCGGGTCGGTGGCCGCGAGCACCCCGCTGGCGGCGTCGACGCCGAAGACGACGAGATAGGTGCGACCGGATAACGGGGCGGTGCCGCCCGCCGCGAGACCCCCGGGCTCGTCGGGGGCGGACAGCGCGGCGGCGAGGGTGCCGACGTGCCGACGCAGGCCGGGCGCGTCGGTGCGGTCGACGCGGTGGCCGGCGGCGGCCAGGATCGCGGCGGTGTCGTCGGCGGCGGGCTCGGCGGCGGTGACCAGCGGGGCGAGCAGGAAGCGGGCGTCGCCTGGGGCGTGCTGCCGGGCGAGGCTCAGGGTGGCCGCGCGCAGCACCTCCGCGCCGGTGACCGGGGTGCCGACCACGGCGAGGTGCCGGCCCGGGGAGGCGTCCATCATGAACAGTGCCGAGGTGCCCTCGACGTCGACCGTACGCCCGACCAGGGCCAACGGCCGGCGCCCGCCCGGGCGCAGCCCGGCGAAGGTCGGATCGTCCTCGACGTGGGCGGCCTCGTAGCCCTTGAAGACCGACGGGGGGCGGGCGCCCGCCGCTCGGGCCTGCCACAGCTCGTGGCGCAGCCCGGCCAGTTCCCCGGCGGCGGCGTGCGCGTCGGGGAAGCGGACGACGGTGTCGGCGCCGACCGCACCGGCGGCGGTGTTGAGCACGGCCGAGCCGATCGGCAGGGTCTGGGCGGCCTCGTTCAGCGGGTCGAGCACCCCGCCGCCGCCGGGCAGCGCCACCCGCAGCGCGAACTGGCCGAAGATCGCCTCGGCCCGGCCGTAGAGCGCCTCGACGCCGGTCATGCTCTGGCTGGCCAGCACGAGGTGCACGCCGTACGAGCGACCCTTGCGGGCCAGCTCCTCCAGCAGGTCGACCGACTCGCGGGCCAGCGCGTCGTTGCCGGCGAGGAGCACGTGGAACTCGTCGATCACCGCCACGATGCGGGGCACCGGGGTGTCGCGGGGCAGGTCGGCGAGCTTGGTGACGCCGTGCCGCTTGAGGGTGGTGGCCCGCCGCGACAGCTCGCGGCGCAGCTCGCGCAGCACGGCGGCGCCGTACTCCCGGTCGGACTCGATGCCGACCGCCCGCGCGTGCGGCAGCCAGGACGGGTCGCGGGGGGTGGGGACGAACTCGGTGAAGCTCACCCCCTCCTTGAAGTCGAGCAGGTAGAGCTGGAGCTCGGCCGGCGAGTAGCGGGCGGCCAGCCCGTAGAGGACGTCGAGCAGGAAGACGGTCTTGCCGGCGCCGGTGCGCCCACCGACGAGCCAGTGCGGGGTGGCGTCGTCGAAGGCGACGGTGACCGGGTCTCGGCCGGCGCGGCCGACCACGGTGCGCAGCCCGTTGCCCGCCGACTCGGCCCAGCGCCGGTCGGGCAGCAGCTCGGCGAAGCCGACCGCGTCGCTGCGCCGGGCGGCGGCGCCGAGGTGCGCGGCGAGGGCGGCCACGGACGCGGCCGGCGGGTCGCCGTCGAGCAGCACGGGGGCGGCCAGTCCGCTGCCGTCGTGGCTGAACGGGGCCCCGGGCGGGTCGCCGACGTGCGCGTACCGCTCGGTCAACCGGATCGTGGTGGTGGCGCCGAGCTGCGGTGCCGGCTCCGGCGACGCGGCGGTGGGTCGGCCGGCGGCCAGCACACAGACGGCGGCGGCCGGCCCGGCGTGGGTGAGCGCGGCGAGCCGGGCCGCCTCGCGCGGCGGCGGGGCCGACGCGGCGACGACGAGCAGCAGTTCCTGGTCGGGGCGGTCGGCGTGCCGGGCGGCGCGGGCGTGCCGCTCGGCGGCGTCGAGCAGGGCGGTCACCTCGGCCTCGCCGGTGGCCGGCGGGTCGAGCACGCCGGCGTCGATGAGCGGACGCAACGGCCCGAAGGTGGCGCCGAGCGCGGCGGTGTCGATGCCGGCGACCCGGACGCCGCCGGTCGGCGCGGTGGCGAGCAGCCGCAGCACGAGCGCGCGCAGCAGGCCGGCCACCCGGGGGTCGCGGGCGTCCGCGTCGACAGCGAGGTGGTGGCCACCGCCCAGCGGTACGAGGACGGGGAAGCCGCCGTCCGGTGTGGACGCCTCGCCGACGCGCACGGGTACGGGGACGGCGGCCACCGGGGTGGCCCCGGGGGTGGGCGTGGCGAGCGTGCCGCCGAGCGCCGCGAGCCGGGTGACCAGCTCGGACGCACCCGCCGGGGCGGCCTGGGACGGCTGCCCGGCGAGTGCCCGGCGGGCGGTGTCGAGGTGCGCCCGGGCGGCCCGGTGCGCCGCGACCGCCTGCCCGTACGCCGACGCGAGCCTGCCCACTTTCTGCTCCCGTCGCCGTCGCCCCGCCTGGTCCCCAAGGACCCTAACGGACAGCGGCGACACGCGGGCAGTGGCGAGCCGGGCGCGTCGGCGGGCGGACGCTCCACGATGGCGCGCGGACGGGCCCCCTCCCTGGTCACAGACCTGCGGGAGAGGGCCCGTCCGCGTGTGCGGGGTGGGTCGAGGCCGCCGACGCGGCCGGTGCCCGGCGCGGCGGGCGTCGCCCGTCCGGCGGTGCGGTCAGCCGGTGACGGCGTTGAGGGCCGGCAGGTAGCCGTACCGGTAGCCGTCGGCGTCGGGGTGGTACGCCTCGATGACGCCGCTGACGTCGCGGATCCACGGGTCGGCGGCGCAGACCCCGTGCCCGGCGAAGTAGGGGCGGGTGTCGGCGAACGTGGCGCCGGCCGCGGCGGCCCGGCCGGAGATGACGGTGGCGAGCACGTCGGCGGCCTCGTTGAGGATGGTCCGCTTGTAGGTGCTCATCGCCAGCAGCCCGCAGGAGCCGGTCTCGAACAGCCGCGGGTAGCCGAGCACGATCAGCCGCGCGTTGGGGGCCCGGTCGCGGATGGCGGCGTACGTGGCGTCCAGCCGGCCCGGCAGCGTGGTGGTGGCGAACGCCTTGGCCTCGTTGACGGCGTTGGTGCAGGTGGAGGTGCTGCCGAAGCGGCAGCTGGTGATCACGTCGGCGAAGCCGGCGTCGTTGCCGCCGATCGTGATGGTGACCAGGGTGGTGGTGGTGCTCAGCGAGCCGACCTGGTTGTTGATGACGTCGGAGGTGACGGCGCCGCCGCAGGCGGGGAACTTGAAGCTGGTGACCGCGTTGGCGGCGGCCCACAGCGGGGCGTACGACTTCTGGCTGCGCAGGCAGCTGGACAGGTCGTACGGGCCGGCGCCGACGCCGGAGGAGTAGGAGTCGCCGAGGGCCACGTAGTTGACGGCGGCGGCGGCCTGGGCGGTGCCGGGGGCGAGCAGCGCGCCGAGGGCGGCGGTGGACAGGGCGACCAGCGCGGCGAAGGCACGGGCCAGCGGGCGGTGGGGCATGAGGGGGACCTCCACGGGACAGGGGGTGGTGGGCCCGGTGACCGCGCGCGTGGCCAGGGACGGGTGCTTGTTACCAGGCGGTAATGCTATCGAAACATTCGGATCAATGGAATGGCTCAGATCGGACGGCGGGACCGCCAGGTCGACGATCGTCGATTAGGTTGGCCGGTGCGTACACCCCGACGGAGGGAGTCCACCCCGTGCGACGCGCTCTCACGGCGGCCATCGCCGCCCTGACCGTCACCACCGCCGGCGGCCTGGTCGCCGGCACCCCCGGCCAGGCCGCCCCACCGGCCCTGGGCCGGCCCGTCCCCGCCGCCGCACCGCAACCCGGCGGCCCGGGACTGGGCGACAGCTACTTCCCCGACTACGGCAACGGCGGCTACGACGTCGCGCACTACGACGTCCGGCTGCGCTACGACCCGGCCACCGACCTGCTCACCGGCACCACCACCATCCTGGCCCGGGCCACCCAGGACCTGTCCCGGTTCAACCTGGACTTCCTGCTCGACGTCGAGTCGGTGCGCGTCAACGGCTGGCAGGCCACGACCGCCCGCGAGGGCGTGCACGAGCTCGCCGTCACCCCGCGCCGCGCGGTCACGGCCGGCCAGCAGCTCACCATCGTGGTGCGCTACTCGGGCGTGCCGTCGGAGACGCTGGTCGGCGGCTACACCGGCTGGACCCGCACCGCCGACGGGGCGATGGTGGTGAACGAGCCGGAGGCCGCCTGGTGGTGGTTCCCCAGCAACGACCACCCGCTGGACAAGGCCACCTTCGACGTCTCCGTCTCGGTGCCGACCGGCGTCGAGGTGATCAGCAACGGCGTCCAGCCGCGCCCGCCGCTGCCCGAGGCCGGCAACCGCACCCGGTGGAGCTGGCGGACCACCTCGCCGACCGCCACCTACCTGTCCTTCCTCGCCATCGGCCAGTACGACATCGTCACCGACACCGCGCCGAACGGGCAGCCGGTCGTCAACGCGTACAGCGCCAGCCTCGGCGAGCTGGGGCCGGCCGCGCGGGCCAGCATCGAGCGCACGGCCGAGGTCGTCGAGTGGTGCAGCGGGATCTTCGGGCCGTACCCGTTCGAGGCGCAGGGCGGCGTGGCCGGGCCGGTCGACGGCATCAACTTCGCCCTGGAGACCCAGACCCGTTCCGTGTACGGGCCGGGCTTCTGGCGCCGGGGCGCCAACACCTACGTGGTGGTGCACGAGAACGCCCACCAGTGGTTCGGCAACTCGGTCTCGCTGGCCGACTGGAAGGACATCTGGCTCAACGAGGGCTTCGCCTCGTACGCCGAGTGGCTCTGGTCGGAGGAGCAGGGCGAGGGCACCGCGCAGGAGCTGTTCGACTTCACGTACGCCAGCTACCCGGCCGACGACGAGTTCTGGCAGGTGCCGCCGGGCGCGCCCGGGCCGGGCAGGATCTTCGACGCGGCGGTCTACGACCGGGGCGCGATGACGGTGCACCAGCTGCGGCTGGCCATCGGCGACGAGGCGTTCTTCGCGCTCCTGCCGGCCTGGACGGCCGCGCACCGGCACGGCAACGCCACCACCGCCCAGTTCCAGGCCCTGGCCGAACGGATCTCCGGTCTGGACCTGGACGGCTTCTTCACCACCTGGCTGCTCACCCCCGGCCGCCCGGACGTGCCCGGCGCGGCCCGCAAGGCCGGTCCGCCGGCCGAGCCGAGGTCCTGGGTCAAGCTCCGCGAGTCGCACCAGCTCCTGGCCCGCTGAGCGGGTGCGGGTGCCCGCCCGGCTCACGGGCGGGCACCCGCACCCGGTGCGCCAGGGGCGGACCGCGCACGCGCCGGACGGGATGCCTGCGTCGACGCTGTCGAGGTGATGTCGTAGACGATTCACCCGCCGTCCTCGTGACGGACGCCGGCCAACCCCGAGCTGCGCCCAACCAGGGTGTGCACGGCGTAGCCGATGCCCTGATCCGTCTACGACATCAGCTCGACAGCGCGGACACCGAACAACCGGCAGGGCGTCGAGCGCCAGCAAGGCCGGCGACATGCCTGCCCGGGACGGGCCCGCCCGGGACGGGCCCGCCCGGGACGGGCCCGCCCGAGACAGGCTGCTGGAACAGGTCTCTCCGGGACAGGCCCGCCCGGGACAAGCCGGGATCGCCGGTCAACGCGCGGCCAGGGGCTCCCGGGCCGGGTCCACCGGGGCGGGCAGGGCGCCCGTCCCGCCCAGGTGGGCGTGGATGGCGGCGGCCGCGGCGCGGCCCTCGGCGATCGCCCAGACGATCAGCGAGGCGCCCCGGTGCATGTCACCGGCGACGAAGACGCCGTCGACGTCGGTCTGCCAGTCGGAGCGGGCGTCGATCGCACCACGCGCGTTGCGGGAGACCCCGAACTGGTCGAGCAGCGGCTGCTGCTCGGTGCCCTCGAAGCCGATGGCCAGCAGCACCAGGTCGGCCGGCAGCTCCCGCTCCGAGCCGGGCAGCGGGGTGACGATGCGCCGCCCGTCGCGCTTTTCCACGGTAACCTCGGCGATCCGCACCGCGCGCACCTGACCCGTGCCGTCGTCGACGAACTCCTGCACGGCGACGGCGAAGACCCGCTCGCCGCCCTCCTCGTGCGCCGGGTAGCTGCGCAGCAGCCACGGCCAGGTCGGCCACGGGTCCCGGGCCTCGTCGCGCGCCTGCGGCGGCTGCGGGTAGAGGTCCAGCTGGTGTACGCCGGCCGCGCCCTGGCGGTGCGCCACCCCCAGGCAGTCCGCCGCCGTGTCGCCGCCACCGATGATGACGATGTGCTTGCCGGCCGCGTCGATCGGGTCGCCGTCGGGCAGCACCGCCGTGTCGGGCCGCCCGCCCGCCGCCGCGGCCACCACGCGGTTGGCCGCCACGAGGTGGTCCATCGCCTGGTGTACGCCGCGCAGCCCGCGGCCCGGGGTCTGCGGGGTGTCCCGGCCCTGAAGCGCGCCGCAGGCGAGCAGCACGGCGTCGTGCTCGGCGCGCAGCTGCTCGGCGGTGACGTCGACGCCGACGTTCACCCCGGTGCGGAAGCGCACGCCCTCGGCGGAGAGCTGGGCCAGGCGCCGGTCGATGTGGACCTTCTCCAGCTTGAAGTCCGGGATGCCGTACCGCAGCAGGCCGCCGATCGCGTCGTCGCGCTCGTACACCGTCACGGCGTGACCGGCGCGGGCGAGCTGCTGCGCGGCGGCGAGACCGGCGGGCCCGGAGCCGACCACGGCGACCGAACGGCCGGTCGGCGTCGACGCCGGGCGCGGCGACAGCCCGCCCCGGGCGACGGCCGCGTCGGCGATCTCCACCTCGACCTGCTTGATGGTGACCGGCTCGCCCCCGCCGATGCCGAGCACGCAGGCCGCCTCGCAGGGCGCCGGGCAGAGCCGGCCGGTGAACTCGGGGAAGTTGTTGGTGGCGTGCAGCGAGTCCACCGCGGCGTCCCAGTTGCCCGTGCGGACCAGGTCGTTCCAGTCCGGGATGCGGTTGCCCAGCGGGCAGCCGTCGTGGCAGAACGGGATGCCGCAGTCCATGCAGCGGGTGGCCTGCTCGCGGACGAGCTCCTCGCCGGCCGGCGGGTACACCTCGCGCCAGTCGCTGATCCGCACCGGCACCGGGCGGCGCGCGGGCAGCCGCCGGTTGTAGCGCAGGAAACCGTTCGGGTCAGGCACGAGCCACCTCCTGGACCGTCACCCGCGAGGCGGGCAGGGTCGGCACAGACGAAGCGGAAGGCGCCGGCTGCCCTGCCGAGGCGGCAGGGCCCGCCAGCGCGCTCATCACCGCGTCGTCGACGTCGCGGCCGGCGGCTTCGGCGGCCCGCATGATCTCCAGCACCCGGCGGTAGTCCCGGGGCACCACGGCGGTGAACTCCGCCACCGCCTCCGGCCAGCGCTTGAGCAGCCCCTCGGCGACCGCCGAGTCGGTCTCGGCGAAGTGCCGCTGCACCAGCTCGTGCAGCACCGCCTGCTCCGGCCCGGACAGCGGCGCCAGGTCGACCAGCTCCGCGTTGACCCGCCGGCGGTCCAGCGCGTGCACGAAGGCCGTGCCGCCGGACATGCCGGCGGCGAAGTTGCGGCCGGTCGGTCCCAGCACCACCACGGTCCCGCCGGTCATGTACTCGCAGCCGTGGTCACCGACGCCCTCGACGACGGCCACCGCGCCGGAGTTGCGCACCGCGAACCGCTCCCCCACCCGGCCGCGCAGGAACAACTCGCCCGCGGTGGCCCCGTAGAGGATGGTGTTGCCGGCGATGATCTGGTCCTCGGCCCGCTGCCCCGGCGCGGCGTCGCCGTCGAGGAAGGGGGCGGCGGCGTCCGGCCGCACGATGAGCCGACCGCCGGAGAGGCCCTTGCCCACGTAGTCGTTGGCGTCGCCGTGCAGCCGCAGGGTGACCCCGTGCGGAAGGAACGCGCCGAAGGACTGGCCGGCGGTGCCGCGCAGCGTGAACTCGATCGTGTCGGCCGGCAGGCCCGCACCGCCGAAGCGGCGGGTCACCTCGCCGCCCAGCATCGCGCCGACGCTGCGGTGCTCGTTGCGCACCGCCACCGCCACCCGCACCGGCGTACGGTCGCGCAGCGCCGGGGCGGCCAGGGCGATCAGCTCGTTGTCCAGCGCCAGCTCCAGGCCGTGGTCCTGGGCCCGTACGCCCCGGCGCGCGGCCCCGGCCGGCAGCTCCGGCAGGTGCAGCACGGGCGTCAGGTCGAGCCCGCCGGCCTTCCAGTGCGCGATCGCCGGGGCGACGTCGAGCAGCTCGGCCTGCCCGATGGCCTCCTCGATCGACCGCAGGCCCAGCTCGGCCAGGTAGCCGCGGACCTCCTCGGCGAGGAAGAGGAAGAAGTTCTCCACGAACTCCGGCCGGCCGGTGAAGCGTTCCCGCAGCACCGGGTTCTGGGTGGCGATGCCGACCGGGCAGGTGTCGAGGTGGCAGACGCGCATCATCACGCAGCCCTCGACGATCAGCGGCGCCGTGGCGAAGCCGAACTCCTCGGCGCCGAGCAGCGCCGCGACCAGCACGTCCCGGCCCGTCTTGAGCTGCCCGTCGACCTGCACGGTGACCCGGTCGCGCAGCTTGTTGAGCAGCAGCGTCTGCTGCGCCTCGGCCAGCCCCAGCTCCCACGGGGTGCCGGCGTGCTTGAGCGAGTTCAGCGGCGACGCGCCGGTGCCGCCGTCGTGGCCCGAGATCAGGATGACGTCGGCCTTGAGCTTGGCCACGCCCGCCGCCACGGTGCCGACGCCCACCTCGCTGACGAGCTTGACGTGCACCCGCGCGGACGGGTTGACGCACTTCAGGTCGTGTACGAGCTGCGCGAGGTCCTCGATGGAGTAGATGTCGTGGTGCGGCGGCGGGGAGATCAGGCCCACGCCGGGGGTGGCGTGGCGGGTACGGGCGATCCACGGCCAGACCTTGTTGCCGGGCAGTTGCCCGCCCTCGCCGGGCTTGGCGCCCTGCGCCATCTTGATCTGGAGGTCGTCGGCGTTGACGAGGTATTCGCTGGTCACCCCGAACCGGCCGCTGGCGATCTGCTTGACGGCGGATCGGCGGGCCGGGTCGTGCAGCCGCTCGGCGTCCTCGCCGCCCTCGCCGGTGTTGGACTTGCCGCCGAGGCGGTTCATCGCGATCGCCAGGGTCTCGTGCGCCTCCGCCGAGATCGACCCGTACGACATGGCGCCGGTGGCGAACCGCTTGACGATCTCGGTGGCCGGCTCGACCTCGTCGAGGGGCACCGGGGGCCGCACGCCCGTACGCAGGGTGAACAGGCCGCGCAGCGAGCCCGCCTTCGCGGCCAGCTCGTCGACCTTGGCGGTGTACTGGCGGAAGACGTCGTACTGGCGGCTGCGGGTGGCGTGCTGGAGCAGGAAGACCGTCTCCGGGTTGAACAGGTGCAGCTCGCCCTCGCGGCGCCACTGGTACTCGCCGCCGACCTCCAGCCGGTCGGTGGGCTCGGCGCCCGGCGGCGGCCAGGCCACGGCGTGCCGGGCGGCGACCTCGGCGTGGATGCCGTCCAGCCCGATCCCGCCGATCTTGCTCGGGGTGCCCCGGAAGTAGCGCTGGACCAGCTTGGCGTCCAGCCCCACGGCCTCGAAGACCTGCGCCCCGCAGTACGACGACACCGTCGAGATGCCCATCTTGGACATGATCTTCAGGACGCCCTTGCCGAGGCCCTTGACGTAGTTGCGGACCGCCTTCACCGGCTCGACGCCGACGAGCGCCCCGGTGGAGATCATGTCCTCCACCGACTCGAAGGCCAGGTACGGGTTGACCGCCGCCGCGCCGTAGCCGATCAGCACCGCCGCGTGGTGCACCTCGCGGCAGTCGCCGGACTCGACGATCAGCGCCACCTGGGTGCGGGTCTGCTCGCGCACGAGGTGCTGGTGCACGGCTGCGGTGAGCAGCAGCGACGGGATGGGGGCGAGGTCGGCGTTGGAGTCGCGGTCCGACAGCACGAGGATGCGTACGCCGTCCTCGATGGCCTCGGAGACGTGCCGGCAGATCTCCGTCAGCCGGGCCTTGATGCCGGCGCCGCCCTCCCGGATGCGGTAGAGCCCGGAGACCCGGACGGCCTTGAAGCCGGGCAGGTCGCCGTCCTCGTCGATGGAGAGGATCTTCGCCAGCTCGTCGTTGTCGATCACCGGGTACGGCAGCACGATCTGCCGGCAGCTCGCCGGGCCGGGGTCGAGCAGGTTGCCCTCCGGCCCGATGGTCGACGCCAGGCTGGTCACCAGCTCCTCGCGGATGGCGTCCAGGGGCGGGTTCGTGACCTGCGCGAAGAGCTGATGGAAGTAGTCGTAGAGCAGCCGGGGCCGGGTGGACAGCGGGGCGATCGGGGTGTCGGTGCCCATCGAGCCGAGCGGCTCGGCGCCGGTGCGCGCCATCGGCGCGAGCAGGATCTTCAGCTCCTCCTCGGTGTAGCCGAAGGCCTGCTGGCGGCGGCGTACCGAGTCGTGGGTGTAGACGATGTGCTCGCGCGGCGGCAGGTCGGTCAGCTCGATCAGGCCGGCGTGCAGCCAGTCGGCGTACGGCTGCTCGGCCGCCAGCTCGGCCTTGATCTCCTCGTCGTGCACGATCCGGCCGGCGACGGTGTCGACCAGGAACATCTTCCCCGGCTGGAGGCGGCCCTTGGCGACCACCCGGGCCGGGTCGAGGTCGAGCACGCCCGCCTCGCTGCCGAGCACCACGAGCCCGTCGTCCGTACGCCACCAGCGGCCCGGACGCAGGCCGTTGCGGTCCAGCACGGCGCCGACGACGTCGCCGTCGGTGAAGGCGACCGACGCCGGCCCGTCCCACGGCTCCATGAGGCTCGCGTGGAAGCGGTAGAAGGCGCGCTTGTCGGCGGCCATGTCGGGGTCGTTCTCCCACGCCTCGGGGATCATCATCAGCACCGCGTGCGGCAGGCTGCGCCCGGCCAGGTGCAGCAGCTCCAGGACCTCGTCGAAGTTCGCGGAGTCGGAGGCGGCGGGGGTGCAGACCGGGAAGACCCGGCGGATGTTGCCCGGCAGGTTCGGGGTACGCAGCAGCGCCTCGCGCGCCTGCATCCAGTTCCGGTTGCCGCGGATCGTGTTGATCTCGCCGTTGTGCGCGATGAGCCGGTACGGGTGCGCCAGCGGCCAGGACGGGAACGTGTTGGTGGAGAAGCGGGAGTGCACCAGCGCGATCGCGCTCTGCACCCGCTCGTCGGTCAGCTCCGGATAGAACGCCGGCAGCTGGTCGGGGGTCAGCATGCCCTTGAAGACCATGGTCCGCGCCGACAGCGACGGGAAGTAGGCCGGCACGCCCCGCTCGGCGCTCTCCCGCTCGGCCTGCTTACGCACGCAGAACGCGACCCGCTCCAGCTCGACGCCGCGCAGCGGCGACCCGGCCGGACCGGCCGGCGAGTCGGTGAGCCGGCGCGCGGCCAGGAAGAGCTGCCGGACCCGGGGCATCGCCGCCAGGGCGGTCTCGCCGAGCCCGCTCGGGTCGACCGGCACGTCCCGCCAGCCGAACAGGTGGGCGCCCTCCACGAGCGCGTACTTCTCCACCACGCGGCGGGCGCGGGCCTCGTCGGCGTCGTCGTCGGGGAGGAACACCAGGCCGGTGGCGTACTCGCCGGCGGGCGGCAGCGGGAAGTCCACCACCGCGCGCAGGAACGCGTCCGGAATCTGGATCATGATGCCCGCGCCGTCGCCCGTGTTCGGTTCCGCGCCCCGGGCTCCCCGGTGGTCCAGCCGGCAGAGCGCGTCGAGGCCGTTGGCCACGACCGCGTGCGAGCGCCGTCCGTGCAGGTCCGCCACGAAGGCCACGCCGCACGCGTCGTGCTCCTGCGCGGGGTCGTAGAGACCGGCCGCGGGCGCTCCCGGGCCGAGGTGCGGGGCCTGCTTCGGGCTGCTGTGAGGGTACGGAAAGGCCACCGGGCCTCCTGTCGTCGCTCAGGGTGGAACTCGATCGGGACGACGTCGGCCCTCAAGGGTCTATTGAGTCTACGTTAGGGTCCGGCGCGCAAGGCCAGTGCAGATTGATCACACCTTCCAGAGTCTGGGACGTGTAGTCTCGCGCGGTGGATTTTCTGCACCAGGACCCGTTCGGCCGGTTGGAGCACTTCTACGACGCGGTGCCCCGGGACGGGGCCCGCGCGGAGGAACACGGCGGCCTCGTGCTGTTCGTCCGGGAAGGCCCCGGCTGGCCGTTCTACGCCCGGCCCCGGCTCGACGCCGGCGCGGCGCCGTCGCTGGCGGACGTCGCGGCCGTACGCGAGCGGCAGCGCGAGCTGGGCCTGCCCGAGGCCTTCGAGTGGGTGCACGAGACCACCCCGGACCTGCTGGCCGTGGCCCGTTCGGCGGGGCTGGCGGTGCTGGAGGCGCCGCTGATGGTGCTCGACCCGGCCGCCCTGCCCGACCCGGGCACCCTCACGGACGTACCGCTGCGGATGCTCGACGCGGCGGCGCCCGACTTCGCGGCGGACGTGGCGGCGCGGCGGGCGGTCGCCGCCGTCGGGTTCTCCGCTGCCGGCACCGGACGTGGCGAGGCCGGCCCCGCCCAGCGGGACGCCGCGATGGCCGAACTGGACGAGGCGGCGCTCGACGAGGAGCGGACCCGCGTCGCGGACGGCCGGCGGCTGTCGGTGCTGGCGGGAACGCCGACCGAGGGCGCGCTGGCCAGCGGGCTGGCGATGCGGGTCGGCGACGTCGCCGAGATCGCCGGCGTGGCCACCCTGCCGTCCGCCCGCCGCCGTGGCCTGGGTGCGGCGGTCACCGCCACGCTGGCCCGCGAGCTGCTGGCCGCCGGGACCGACCTGATCTTCCTCTCGGCGGGCAGCGAGGACATCGCCCGCGTCTACCTGCGGGTCGGCTTCCGCCGCATCGGCACCGCCTGCATAGCCGAGCCCGCCCCGGTAACCCCCTGACCCACCCACCACTTCCGAAACACGCCGTAGGCGCGGGGGCCGGCTGGGTCAGGTTGGGGGGCGCCATTGGGCGGCCGTGGTGGCCGCCGTGGAGAGCAGGCGGGGACTCAGGGCGCCCAGGGCGGCGTCGCGGGCGCGCAGCGCCAGTGGGCCCCGGGCCTTGAGCACCGCTGACATCCGGCGGGTCTGGCGGACCACCGTGGCCGCGCGGGGCCGGCGTGCCCGGTCGTACGCGACCACCGCGTCGGGCAGCCGGGACTCGCGCAGCAGCGAGGCGAGGGTGGCCGCGTCCTCGAAGGCGAGGCAGGCGCCCTGGCCGAGGTGCGGGGGCATGGCGTGCGCGGCGTCACCGAGCAGCACCACCCCGCCCGGGCCGGCCGGGAAGCCGTACGACCTGGGCAGTGGCCGCAGCTCGCGGATCTCGTGCTGCACCAGGTCCGTCGGGTCGGTGGCGTCGAGCAGGTCGGCGATCGGCGCGGGCCAGCCCGCGTACCAGCGGCGCAGCAGGGCGAGCTGGGTCTCCGGCGGCTCCGGGCGGGGCGCGCCGACGGCGGTGGCCACCCAGTAGATGCCGCCCCGGCTGGAGGCCCCGGAGGAGCCACGCTCGCCGAGCGAGGCGGACACGAAGCGGTAGCCGGCACCGAGCACCTCGCCGCCGACGGGTTGGTCGGCGGGCAGCTTCGGTGCCCGGTACCAGGGGATCACGGCCCGCCACGCGGCGCAGCCCGAGCTGACCACGCCGGACTCCGGGGCGAGCTGCCGGCGGACCTCGCTGTCGGTGCCGTCGGCGGCGACGACCAGGTCGGCCTCGATGGTGTGCCGGCCGTCGCCGACCGAGGGGCGTTCCCCGGACGCGGCCCGGACCGTCCGCACGGTCACCCCGGTACGCAGCTCGACCTCGTCGCCCAGGCCGGCGATCAGCGCGTCGTGCAGGTCCTCCCGGTGCACCACCACCGGCATCCGGTCGGCCGGCGTGGGGCGGGGCTGCACCAGCCAGTGCCCGTCGGGACGGCGCACCCCGCCGTCGGCGAGCGGCGTGGCGATCGCCTCCAGGCCGGCGCCGAGGCCCAGGGCGCGCAGCGCGCGTACGCCATTGGGCCAGAGCGCCACGGCGGTCGGCTCGGGGCGGACGCGGTCGGCCCGCTCCAGGAGGGTGACCCGCCAGCCGGAGCGGGCCAGCGCACCGGCGACCGCGAGGCCGCCGATCCCGGCGCCGACCACGACCGCGCTACGCATGGGTGCTCCTTCTCAGCTGTCGCGCTCGGCGGGCCGGGTGCCCGTGGCCCCGGCGCGGTCCTGCCCGGTCTGCCCGTCGGCGTCCGGTCCGTCGGGCGCGGCGCCGTCAGCGGCGGAGCCGGCGGTGGCGGCCGTCGTGCCGTCCGGTCCGGGCGCGGTCTCCCCGGCCGGCTCCTCACCGGTCTCCCGCCAGTGCCGGTACTGCTCCTCGCTCACCACGCGGTAGCCCTCGGGGGCGGCCGGCTGCGCGCCGGCCTCCCGCGCGGACAGGTCGACCTGCGAGACGTCGGAGTCGGCGACCGGCTCGGGCGTCGGGGCGGCGCCGACCGGGATCAGGTACTCCCGGGGGCCGCGCACCCGCACGAAGTAGGCCAGGGCGCCGAGGAAGACCAGGCCGGCGGTCCAGACGTTGAGGCGTACGCCGAGGATGGTGTTCGCCTCGTCGGTGCGCATCAGCTCGATCCAGAACCGCCCGGCCGTGTAGCCCATCACGTAGAGGGCGAACGCCCGCCCCCGGCCGAGGCGCAGCTTGCGGTCGAGCACGAGCACCAGCGCGGCCACGCCCAGGTTCCACAGCAGCTCGTAGGCGAACGTCGGGTGGTAGAGGCCCGGTTCGAGGATCGGCTGACCGGCGTCGTCGCGCAGCGCGTGACCCGGATTGTCCGGGTCCATCCGGTGGATCTCCAGCCCCCAGGGCAGGCTGGTCCGACCGCCGTAGAGCTCGTTGTTGAACCAGTTGCCGAGCCGGCCGATCGCCTGCGCGAGCGGCAGGCCGGGGGCCAGCGCGTCGGCGACCACCGCGAACGGGATGCCGAGCTGCCGGGCCGCCAGCCACGCGCCGACGGCGCCGCCGGCCACCGCGCCCCAGATGCCGAGACCGCCCTCCCAGATGGCGAACGCCTTCATCGGGTCGCCGCCGGTGCCGAAGTACTTCTCCGGCGAGGTGATCACGTGGTAGATGCGGGCGCCGATGATGCCGGCGGGCACCGCCCAGACCGCGATGTCGAGGACGGCGCCGGGGGCGACGCCGCGCTGGCGCAGCCGCCGCTCGGTGACCCAGCAGGCCACCACGATGCCGAGGATGATGCACAGCGCGTACGCCCGGATCGGCACCGGTCCGAGCTGCCAGACGGCGGTGCTGGGGCTGGGCAGGGCCGCCTGGGGAGCTATCGAGGCGTAGGTCACGGGTGCACACGCTACCGCCGTGGGCCCCTCCGGTGGCACCCCGGTCCACCGTTCGCCGCTCGCGGCGGCCGACCGGTCAGCGGGTCGGGTTGCGTACGCCCTCGGCGAGTTCCGCGCTCAGCGCGCGCAGGGCGGCCAGCCCGGAGGCCTCGTCCGGCGCGTCGAGCAGGCAGCGGATCAGGGCGCTGCCGACGATGACGCCGTCGGCGTACCCGGCGACGGTGCCGGCCTGCGCGCCCGTGCCGACGCCCAGCCCGACGCCGACCGGCAGGTCGGTGACCTCCCGTACCCGG
Source organism: Micromonospora sp. SD12 (assembly GCF_052068495.1). Classification (NCBI taxonomy): domain Bacteria; kingdom Bacillati; phylum Actinomycetota; class Actinomycetes; order Micromonosporales; family Micromonosporaceae; genus Micromonospora; species Micromonospora sp. SD12. The sequence continues at coordinate 156,053 of NZ_JBQHDF010000003.1, forward strand.
GACACCAGGACGGGCGCCGCGTCGGAGGTCTGCGCGCGGGCGCCGGTGACCCCCATGATCGCGGTGGCGTAGACGAAGCCCCGGCAGTGCTCGACGGTCATCGCCAGCCGCGCGTCGGTCGAGGACGGCGACACCAGGAAGGTGCGGTCCAGCCCGTACGCGTCGGAGGCGGCGAGCCACTCGCCGGCCTCCTCCGGGATCAGGTCCGGGGTGACCAGGCCGGTGCCCCCGGCCGAGGCGAGGTCCCGGGCGAAGGCGTCGACGCCGTAGCGCTCCACCGGGTTCCAGTAGGTCATGGTGACCACGGGCGCCCCCGTGGCCGCGACCGCCTCGATGACGCGCAGCGTGTCGCGGGTGCGTACGCCGCCGGCGAGGGCGATGTCGCTGGCCTTCTGGATCACCGGCCCGTCCATCACCGGATCGGAGTACGGGATCTCCACCTCGATCACGTCGACGCCGGCGGAGACCATCGCGGTCATCGCGGCGATGCTGCCCTCGACGGTCGGGAACCCGGCCGGCATGCAGCCGACCAGCACGGCCCGCCCGTCGGCGCGGGCCTTGTCGAAGGCCACCCCGATCCGGCTCACGTTCTCACTGCTCCTTGTCGAGGATGCCGAAGTAGTCGCCGGCGGTGTGCACGTCCTTGTCGCCCCGGCCGGAGAGGTTGACGACGATCGTCGGCTCCCGGCCCAGCTCCGCGGCGAGCCTCGGGGCGATCTGGAGGGTGCCGGCGAGCGCGTGCGCGCTCTCGATCGCCGGGATGATGCCCTCGGTGCGGCAGAGCAGCTCGAACGCGGCCATCGCCTCGTCGTCGGTGACCGGCAGGTACGTCGCGCGCCCGCTGTCGTGCAGCCAGGCGTGCTCCGGCCCGACGCCCGGGTAGTCCAGCCCGGCCGAGATCGAGTGCGACTCGCAGGTCTGCCCGTCGTCGTCCTGGAGCACGTACGTCCGGGTGCCGTGCAGCACCCCGGCGGAGCCGCCGGTGATGCTGGCCGCGTGCCGGCCGGTCTCCACCCCGTCGCCGCCGGCCTCGAAGCCGTAGAGCCGCACGTCGGGGTCGCCGACGAAGGCGTGGAAGATGCCCAGCGCGTTGGAGCCGCCGCCGACGCAGGCGGTCACCGCGTCGGGCAGCGCGCCGGTCAGGTCGAGGCACTGCTGGCGCGCCTCGTCGCCGATGCCCCGGACGAAGTCGCGCACCAGCGCCGGGAAGGGGTGCGGCCCGGCGGCCGTGCCGATCAGGTAGTGGGTCTCGTCGACGTTGGCGACCCAGTCGCGCATCGCCTCGTTCATCGCGTCCTTGAGGGTGCGCGAGCCGTTCGTGACGGGGACGACGGTGGCGCCGAGCATCCGCATCCGGGCCACGTTGAGCGCCTGCCGCTCGGTGTCGACCTCGCCCATGTAGACCACGCAGTCGAGGTCGAACAGCGCGGCGGCGGTGGCGGTGGCGACGCCGTGCTGGCCGGCGCCGGTCTCCGCGATCACCCGACGCTTGCCCATCCGCCGGGTCAGCAGCGCCTGGCCGAGCACGTTGCGCACCTTGTGCGCCCCGGTGTGGTTGAGGTCCTCCCGCTTGAGCAGCACCCGCGCGCCCACCTTGGCGGAGAACCGCTCGGCCGCGTAGAGCAGCGACGGGGTGCCGGCGTAGTCGCGCAGCAGGGCGGCGAACTCGGCCCGGAACGACTCGTCGGCCATCGCGGCGCGGTGCGCGGCGTCCAGCTCGTCGAGCGCCGCGACCAGCGCCTCCGGCACGAACCGGCCGCCGAAGCGGCCGAAGTGGCCCGCCGCGTCGGGGAACGGACCGATCTCCGCGGCCAGGGCGTCGGCGCTCATCGGAATCCTCTCGGTGGACGAGCCGGTGCGCCTCAGCGCACCGGGCGGGGCGTGGCCGGGTGGTTACCGGCGTTGACCAGCTCGGCCACCGCCTCGCGGGGGCTCTTCTGGGTGACCAGACCCTCGCCGACCAGGACCGCGTCGGCGCCCGCCGAGGCGTACCGGATGAGGTCGTGCGGGCCGCGCACCCCCGACTCGGCGATCTTGACGACGCTGCTGGGCAGGCCGGGCGCGATCCGCTCGAACACCGAGCGGTCGACCTCAAGGGTACGCAGGTTGCGGGCGTTGACCCCGATCACCTGGGCACCGGCCTCCAGGGCGCGGTCGGCCTCCTCCTCGTCGTGGACCTCGACCAGGGCGGTCATGCCCAGCGACTCGATGCGCTCCAGCAGGCCGACGAGCGCGTTCTGCTCCAGGGCGGCGACGATCAGCAGCACCAGGTCGGCGCCGTGCGCGCGGGCCTCGTGCACCTGGTAGCTGGAGACCACGAAGTCCTTGCGCAGCACCGGGATGTTGACGGCGGCGCGGACGGCGGCGAGGTCGTCGAGCGAGCCGCCGAACCAGCGGCCCTCGGTGAGCACGCTGATCGCCCGCGCGCCACCGGCGGCGTAGTCGCCGGCCAGGTCGGCCGGGTCGGCGATCTCCGCCAGCCGCCCCTTGGACGGCGACGAGCGCTTCACCTCGGCGATCACCGCGACGCCCGACTTGCGCAGGGCCGCGTACGCGTCCAACGGCGGCGGCGCGGCGGCGGCCAGTTCGCGGATCCGCTCCAGCGGAACCTGCTCCTGTCGCCGGGCGACGTCCTCACGCACGCCGGCCAGGATCTCGTCGAGCACGCCTACGGACGCCGCCGGACCGGCCTCGTCCCCCTCCGCGTGCGCATGCTCAGCAGTCACCAACGGACTCCCCTCTCCGGGTGTCATGGGCCGATGCTAGGGGGCGCCACCTGGCGACGGGCGCCGGGGGTATGGCGTGCCTCACGAGATGGGCTCGGGCATAATGGCCGACCTCCGGTGAACGGAATGTCACGCTGGGCGATCACGCCCATCGACGAACACCACGCGAACACCACGCCTCCGCCCTCCCGGTCATCGACGTGATCCTATCCGCTGACGCGACCGGCCGCCCGGTTCGGCGTCCGCCGCCGGTGCGCTCCACCGCCCACCGCCGCGCCGTCCGCCAGCCCACGGCCGCGCGTTGCGCCGGTCGCCGCCGGTGCCGGCCACGCGTGTGACCTACCTCAAGGCCGAACGGCCCTTTCCCAGGTCACGGCTCCGGAAGCAAAGTTGACGTGTCGGTCACCACGGCGAAACGTGAACCAGCCAGCATCGTCCTCGGGCAGACTCGATGACGCGTCTGCCCCTCCGTCACCAACGATCTCTGCGGGGTGATCATGAGCACTGTCGAGCCGCACCAGCCCATCGGACTGACGACCGTCTCGCGTACCGTCGCGTCGCTCGCCGTCGGTGTCGTCCACACGCTGGAACGCGCCGTGGTGGGCGAGGCACGGATGCGCACCGCGCGGGGCAACGCCTGGGAGGCGGTCTGCGCCGACCGGGCCCGGGCGGAGCAGCGGGCCGAGCTGGACCGCCTGGTGGCGGAGCTGGCGGCGGCCCGGGCCGCCGCCCGCGAGCGCCAGCCGGTCAGCTGACCGTCGGGTCCTCGCCCCGGTCCATCGCGTCCCATGCCTCGGTGGTGTGCCGGCCGGTGACCCGGCCGGCCCCGCCCGGGGCCACCGGGGCGGCGTCGCCGGCCGGCCGCCGCTCGTAGCGGGCACCCATCGCCGGCCACCGACGGCCCCGCAGCGCCGTCAGCAGCCCGCCCGCCGTGGCGAGCACCCCGCCGAGCAGGCAGAGCGCCGGCCAGTGCCGGGCGACCTCGCCGTCGAACGCCGCGACCAGCCCGTATGCGCCGCCGGCCGCCACGGCCACGCCGAGCCCGCACAGCAGCCCGCCCAGCAGCCGCCGCGCCCGGCCCCCGGTGGCGAGCACGGCGCCGCCACCGGCCAGCCCGACCAGCGCCAGCGCCGGCAGCCAGGGCAGCAGGCCCGCGCCCGTGCGGACGTCGCGTACCGGCGGCAGCGGGGTGGGCCGGGCGGTCAACTCGACCGCCCAGGTGCGGGTCGACGCCCACAGCGCCAGGCCCGCGCCGGCCACGCAGAGCAGCACGGCGTACGTCAACTCGCGCCGCCCCGGGTCGGACCGGCCCGCCGCAGTCGTCCCCGGCTCCCGGCCCCGCGGCTCGGCGGCGGTCACCGGGCGGGCCGGAGGGTCTCGGCGGCGGCGATGGCGGCGAGCACGGCGGCGGCCTTGCTGCGGGTCTCCTGGTCCTCGGCGGCCGGATCGGAGTCGGCGACCACCCCCGCCCCGGCCTGCACGTACGCCCTGCCGTCGCGCATCAGCGCGGTGCGGATCGCGATCGCCATGTCCAGGTCGCCCCCGAAGCCGAAGTAGCCCACGGTGCCGCCGTAGAGGCCCCGCCGGACCGGCTCCAGCTCCTCGATGATCTCCATGGCCCGCACCTTGGGCGCGCCGGAGAGGGTGCCGGCCGGGAAGGTCGCGGCGAGCGCGTCGAAGGCCGTACGGTCCTCGCGCAGCGTGCCGACCACGGTCGAGACGATGTGCATGACGTGGCTGTAGCGCTCGATGGTGGCGAACTCCGGCACCTCGACGGTGCCCGGGCGGCAGACCCGGCCCAGGTCGTTGCGGCCCAGGTCGACCAGCATCACGTGCTCGGCGCGCTCCTTGGGGTCGGCGAGCAGCTCCGCGGCGAGGCGGGCGTCGGCCTCGGGGGTGCCGCCACGCGGCCGGGTGCCGGCGATCGGGTGCAGCAGCGCCCGCCGCCGCCCCTCGGCGTCGCTGGTCACCTTCAGGTGCGCCTCCGGGGAGGATCCGACGATGTCGAAGCCGTCGAAGCGCAGCAGGTACATGTACGGGCTGGGGTTCGTCGTGCGCAGCACGCGGTAGACGTCCAGCGGGTCGGCGTGGGTGTCCCGCTCGAACCGCTGGGCCAGCACGATCTGGAAGCACTCGCCGGCCCGGATCGCCTCCTTCGCCGCCTCGACAGCCTTCGGGTAGCCGCCCTCGGGCGTGCGGCTGCGCACCTCGCCCGCCGGGGGGCGCTCGACGGTCGAGACCATCGGCGGGATCGGCCGGGACAGCGCGGTGGTCATCGCGTCGAGCCGCCCGACCGCGTGGTGGTACGCCGCCGCGACCTCCGCGTTCCGGTCCGGCTCGTCCAGCGGCGGCAGGATCGCGTTGGCGACGAGGATCGCCGAGCCGTCGTAGTGGTCCAGCACCACCAGGTCGGCGGCGAGCATCATGCCCAGCTCGGGCACGCCCAGGTCGTCCTCGGTCAGCTCGGGCAGCCGCTCGAAGCGCCGGATCAGCTCGTAGCCCAGGTAGCCGACCATGCCCCCGGTCAGCGGCGGCATGCCGCTGGCCGCGTCCCAGGCCGGGCCGGCGAGCGCCTCGACGGTCTCGCGCAGCGCCCGGACCGGGTCGCCGGAGGTGGGCAGGCCGGCCGGGGGCCGTCCCGTCCACACCGCGGCGCCGTCCCGCTCGGTCAGCGTGGCGCTGCTGCGTACGCCGATGAACGAGTAGCGCGACCAGGCCAGGCCGGCCGAACCGACGCCCTGCTCGGCGGACTCCAGCAGGAACGTGCCGGGGCCGCCGGCCAGCTTGCGGTAGACGCCGACGGGGGTCTCCGCGTCGGCGAGCAGCCGGCGGGTGACCGGAACGACCCGCCAGCGGGCGGCCAGCCCGGTGAAGGTGGCCAGGTCCGGGCTGACCGCGCCGTCGGTGCGGGACCCGCCGGGCGTCGCGCGCGACGCGCTCACCGGGCCCCCGCCCCCTCGCCGCCGACGGGCAGCTCGGTGAAGAAGCAGGTGCGGTGCCCCGTGTGGCAGGCCGCGCCGACCTGGTCGACGTCGACGAGCAGCGCGTCGCCGTCGCAGTCCAGCGCCACCGCCCGGACGTACTGGTGGTGCCCGGAGGTGGCGCCCTTGACCCAGTACTCGCGGCGGCTGCGCGACCAGTAGGTGGCCCGGCCGGTGGTCAGGGTGCGGTGCAGCGCCTCGTCGTCCATCCAGGCGACCATCAGCACCTCGCCGGAGTCGTGCTGACGGACCACGGCGGCCACCAGGCCGTCGGGGGTGCGGCGCAGCCGGGCGGCGATGGCCGGGTCGAGCCGGGAGGGACGGGCCGTGCCGTCGGCCGCGGGCTCCTGCGGACTGGGGTGGGCGCCGGTCACGGGCGCGTCAGGTACGGGCACAGTGACCAATTGTCCCGCACGCGGCGCGGGCACGGGCGACGGCTCCCGCCGGGGTCGCGATGGCAGGTGGGCGGGCCGGGTCAGCTGGTCGACGTAGCGGTCCAGCCGGCCGTCGGTCAGGGCGTCGGCGAGGTCCGCCCCGGCCACCCGCGCGACCTCGGCGGCGTACGGGCGGATCAGCGGCAGCACGCCGGCGACCAGGCGGGCCGCGGCGGCGCAGAGCTGACCGACGGAGCCGGGCCGCAGGCCGAGGCAGAGCAGCAGGTCCTCGCGGTAGTTCGGAGGCGCCACCGGCAGGTCGAGGGCGGCGGCGAAGGCACCCCGGCGGGACGCCACCCGGACCGTGGGATTGGCCAGCCGCAGCACGGACGGGCAGAGCCGGGCGAGGTCGGCGGCGGCCAGCCGGACACCGAGGTGGTCGTCGGCGTCCCGCGCGCCGGCCACCTTACCGAGCGTCGCGATCAGCTCCTCCAGTTGCGGCTCGCCGGCGGGCTGGCACAGCACCGGCAGGTCGATCCGGGGCCGCCAGTGCGGATCCGCCCACAGCAGCCGGGCCGGCGCCGCCACCGGCAGCCCGAACGCCCAGTCGGCGGGCTCGCCGAGGCGGGCCAGCCAGGAACGCACGTCGCGGGCGGCCACCGAGACGTGGGTCAGCCGGCCCCCGTGCTCGGCCAGGAAGGCCTGGCGGGCGGCGTACGGGGCACCGGCGAGCAGCACGTCGACGTCGACGTCGCTGTGCGCGGTGGCGGCCCGCCGGGCGTGGCTGCCGCGCAGCATGATGCCGACCACGGGCTGCTCGGCACCGGCCCGCAGCCGAGCCGCCCATTCGCCGAGGAACCTCTCGTCCGGTGACGCAGCGTGACCCACGGCGCCATCGTGCCGTACGTCCGATCAGGGCGCAATGCCCGATGCAGCGCCGGATGCCCGTTGGCGGACCCGCTGTCCGGTCCGAAGGCTAATGCCCGACCAACCGCATCGCCGCGTCGGGGTACCGTGCGCCGGCCACCGCGCCGGGCGGCACCGCCTCGCCCAGCCGGGCGCGCTGCGCGGGAGTGAGCCGGATGTCGGCCGCCGCCGCGTTCTCCTCCAGCCGGTGCACCCGCCGGGTGCCGGGGATCGGGAAGACGTCCTCGCCCTGGGCGAGCAGCCAGGCCAGCGCCGCCTGGGCGGGGGTGCAGCCGATCTCGTCGGCCAACGCGCGCACCTCGTCGACCAGCTTCAGGTTGGCGTCGAGGTTGCCCTCGGCGAAGCGCGGCGCCCGGGCGCGCCAGTCGTCGGCCGCAAGCTGCTCCCGGCCGGTGATCGCCCCGGTCAACAGCCCCCGCCCCACCGGCGAGTACGCGACCAGCGCCACACCCAGCTCCCGGCAGGTGGCCAGCATCTCGCCCTCGACGTCCCGGCTGAACAGCGAGTACTCCATCTGCACCGCGGTCACCGGGTGCACCGCGTGCGCCGCCCGCAGCGTCGCGGGGCTCACCTCGGACAGGCCGATCAACCGCACCTTGCCGGCGGCGACCTGCTCGGCCATCGCGCCGACGGTCTCCTCGATCGGCGTCGCCGGGTCACGCCGGTGCAGGTACCACAGGTCGACGACGTCCACCCCGAGGCGGCGCAGGGAGGCGTCGCACGCCTCGCGCGCCCAGGCGGCGCTGCTGTCCACGTACAGCCCGGGGCTGCCGGTGCCGCCGCTCGCGTCGCCGCGCACCCGGTTGCCGAACTTCGTGGCCAGGAAGACCTCGTCGCGGCGGGCCCGCACCACCGGGGAGAGCAGTTCCTCGTTGCGGCCATGGCCGTACAGGTCGGCGGTGTCCAGGTGGTTCACCCCCAGGTCGAGCGCGCGGTGCAGGGTGCGGGTCGATCCGGCGTCGTCGCCGGCGCCGTAGGCGAAGCTCATCCCCATGCAGCCCAGCCCGATCGCGGAGACCTCCGGCCCGGACGCGCCCAGGCTCCGGCGGATCATCGGCACTCCTCCGCCCGGCGATAGTTGTCGATCTTGTAATTGAGCACCTTCAAGTCCTCCTCCAGCTCGGCCATCCGGGTCAGCACGCGGGCCCGGTGCGTCTCGAAGAGCGCCCGCCGGCCGGCCAGGGTGGCGTCGCCCTGCCGGGCCAGCTCCGTGTAGCGGCGCATGTCCCGCACCGGCATGCCCGTGCGGCGCAGCCGGGTGAGCAGTAACAGCCAGTCGACGTCGCGTTCGGTGTAGCGACGGCGACCGGCCGAGTCGCGCTCGACCGGGGCGACGAGGCCCTCCTGCTCGTACCAACGCAGCGTGTAGGTGGTCAGGCCGACCCGCTCGGCCGCCTCGCCGACGGTCAGGGTCGCCTCCCGGATGCTGATGTCCACGCGTCAAGGCTTCCAGTTCGAGTGCACGCGAAGTCAACCGTTGCGGCCCGGCGAACATCTCCACTAGCGTCGAGTTCAACGCATGATGAGTTTTCCCGGGAGGCGCCGGTGGACGAGGCGATCGCCGTCCGCGACCTGGTCCTGAAGCGGGGCGGGCGGCGGGTGCTGCACGGCGTCAGCGCGTCCGTGCCACGCGGGGTGGTCACCGGGCTGCTCGGCCCGAGCGGCAGCGGCAAGACCACGCTGCTGCGGGCGGTGGTCGGCGTGCAGGTGGTCGGCGCCGGCTCGGTGACCGTGCTGGGGCGCCCCGCCGGGTCGCCCGAGCTGCGCCGCCGCGTCGGCTACCTCACCCAGGCGCCCAGCGTCTACGCCGACCTGACCGTACGGGAGAACGCGCGCTACTTCGCCGCGCTGCACGGCCGGGGCCGGGCCGAAGCCGACCGGGCGGTCGCCGAGGTCGGGCTCGGGTCGGCCGCCGGCCAGCTGGTCGGCAGCCTCTCCGGCGGGCAGCGCAGCCGGGCGTCGCTGGCCTGCGCACTGGTCGGCGAACCGGAACTGCTCGTCCTCGACGAGCCGACCGTCGGTCAGGACCCGGTGCTGCGGGCCGACCTGTGGGCCCGGTTCCACGCCATGGCCGCCGCCGGCACCACCCTGCTGGTCTCCAGCCACGTCATGGACGAGGCGGCCCGCTGCGACCGGCTGCTGCTGATCCGCGAGGGGCGGCTGATCGCCGACGACACCCCCGACGCGGTCCGCGCCGCCGCCGGCACCGACGACCTGGACGAGGCGTTCCTGCGGCTGATCAGGGCCGACGCGGCGGGCGCCGCCGGACGGGAGGCGTCGTGAACCCCCGGATCCTGGCCGCCACCACCGGCCGCATCCTGCGCCAACTGCGGCACGACCGGCGCACCGTGGCGCTGCTGCTGGTGGTCCCGTCGGCGCTGCTCGCCCTGGTCCACTCCATGTACGTCGACCAGCCGTCGACGTTCGACCGGGTCGCCCTGGTGATGCTCGGCTTCTTCCCCTTCGTGGTCATGTTCCTGGTGACCAGTATCGCGATGCTGCGCGAGCGCACCACGGGCACGCTGGAGCGGCTGCTCACCACCCCGCTGGGCAAGCTGGACCTGCTCTTCGGCTACGGCATCGCGTTCGGGCTGGCCGCGGTGCTCCAGGCGGTCGTCGCGTCCGTGGTCGCGTACGGGGTGCTCGGCCTGGACACCGCCGGCCACAGCGGGCTGGTGGTCATGATCGCCGCACTGAACGCCGTGCTCGCCGTCGCGCTCGGGCTGTTCTGCAGCGCCTTCGCCCGCACCGAGTTCCAGGCCGTACAGTTCATGCCGGTCGTGGTGGTGCCCCAGTTGCTGCTCTGCGGTCTCTTCGTGCCCCGGGGCGAGATGGCCGGCTGGTTGCAGGCGGTCAGCGACGCGCTGCCCCTGTCGTACGCCGTCGAGGCGCTCCAGGAGGTCGGCGCCCACGCCGAACCGACCGGCACGATGTGGCGGGACGCGGCGGTGGTCGCCGGCGCGGCGGCCCTGGCGCTGGTGCTCGCCGCGGCCACCCTCCGGCGGCGCAGCGGCTGAGACGTCGTCCTGGCCGGCAGGCGGAACCGGAGGCCGGCCCACGGCACGGCGGTTCCCCGGGGGCGACGACGCAGGACGACGGAGCGAAGGGCGGCGATGGCACGGCGGACCGGACGACGACCCGGCAACCCGGACACCCGTCAGGCCATCCTCGACGCGGCCCGCGCCGCCTTCGCCGAGCGGGGCTTCGACGCGGCCTCGATCCGGGCCGTCGCCGCCGCCGCGCGGGTGGACCCGGCGCTGGTGCACCACTACTTCGGCAGCAAGGACCGGCTCTTCCTGGCCGCCATGCACGCACCGGTCGATCCGGCCGAGCTGCTGCCAAGGGTGCTCGCGGGGGACCGCGCGGGCCTCGGGGAGCGGCTGGTGCGCACCTTCCTCGGCGTCTGGGACTCCCCGGCCGGCACCGCCGGCGTGGCCCTGCTGCGCTCGGCGGTGAGCAACGAGTGGACGGCCCGGCTGCTGCGGGAGTTCCTGGTCACCCAGGTGCTGCGCCGGGTCCTCGACCATCTCGACGTCGACCCGGACGAGCTGCCGCTGCGCGGCTCGCTGGTGGCCAGCCAGCTGATCGGGCTGGCCATGATGCGGCACGTGGTCCGGCTGGAGCCGGTCGCCTCGGCCGCCCCGGAGACGCTCGTCGCGGCGATCGGCCCCACCGTGCAGCGCTACCTGACGGGCGATCTCGCCGAGGTCTTCGCCGGCTGACCGGACGGCCGGGTGGCGTCTCCCGGTCAGGCGTGATCGGCGTGCCGGGGCGAGGCGTGGTGGCAGACCAGCGGGTGCAGGAAGCGGGTCAGCTCCGCCTGGCACTGCAACGGACGCGGGAACGCCAGCCGGACGCGCCGCCGGGCGCCGGGTCGGCCGTGGGTGACCAGCAGGCCGTAACGGTCGATGCGCACCACCCGGGGCGCGGCGTCGCCGTCGCCGAGGCCGAGCTGACGGCACAGGTAGCCGGCCACCTCGGTGTCGTGGTGGTCGGCGAGGTCGGCCAGGAGTTCGGCCTCGACCGCGTGCAGCGGGTCGGGCTCCGCCTCGGCGTACGCCTCGGGGTCGATGCGGCGGACGGTGTCGCCGCGTTCCCAGCGGGCCTCGACCACCTCGAAGCGGTGCAGCCGGAACCTGGTGCCGACGTCGAGCAGGTCGCCGGTCGGCTCCACGGCCGCGAAGTCCAGCGCGGCGCGGCGCTCCTCGTCCCCGTCCAGGCGGGCCGCCCAGCCGGAGACCCAGGCCCGGCCGAGGCTCGGCGCGCCGGCCGCGGGCGGCAGGTCCAGCACGTCCAGCACGAGCGCGACCTCGGAGTCGCCGCCGGCGGGACGCAGCGCGGCGGCGAGGTCGCTGACCACCGGCACCAGCAGCAGCACCCGGCCGTCCGGGTCGGTCACGTGCCGGACCTGGTGCGGGCCGGGCCGGTGCGCGACGTGGGCGATGCCGGGCAGCCGGCCGGCGACGAGGGTGCGGACGATCTCCGCCGGGCTGGGCCGCATGGACGACTCCTTCGTAGGTTAGCCTTACCTAACTCGGAGACTAGAGCACCGGATCGGAGACGTCCAGCGTGAACCAACCCAGGCCCAAGGCCCGCCTCTCCCGCGCCCTCGGCATCCCGCTGACCCGCAAGTGCGTGCGGTACGTCGAGCGACGCCCCTACCCGCCGGGAGTGCACGGCCGGCAGCGCCGCAAGACCTCGGACTACCAGGTGCGGCTGCTGGAGAAGCAGCGCCTGCGCCACCAGTACAACGTCAGCGAGACCCAGCTACGGCACGTCTTCGAGGAGGCCGCCCGGGGCGCGGGCAAGACCGGCGAGGGCCTGGTGGCGCTCCTGGAGCGGCGGCTCGACGCGGTGGTGCACCGGGCCGGCCTGGCCCGCAGCATCTACCAGGCCCGGCAACTGGTCGCGCACGGCCACTTCACCGTCGACGGGCGCAAGGTCGACCGGCCGTCGTACCGACTGCGGCCGGGACAGGTGGTGGCCGTCCGCGAACGCAGCCGCGCCGCCCTGCCGTTCCAGCTCGCCGCCACGGGCGCCAACGCCACCGAGGGACCCGGCCAGCCGTACCTGTCGGTGGAGCTGGCCGAGCTGCGCACCACGCTGCTGCGCGAGCCCGCCCGGCACGAGGTGCCGGTGATCTGCGACGAGCAGCTCGTGGTGGAGTTCTACTCCCGGTGACCACCGCGCGCGGCCCGGCACTCGGCCGGGCCGCGCACCGCCGACGCGACGGGTCGGCTCAGCGGGTCTGCTCCAGCCAGGAGGCGTAGAGCAGGCCGTAGACCGACTCCGGGTCGCGGACCAGCTCGTCGTGCGGCCCGCGCTGCACGATCCGGCCCCGGTCCACCACGATCACCTCGTCGGCGGCCTGCGCCGTGGAGAGCCGGTGCGCGATAGCGAGGGTCGTACGGCCCCGGGTCACCGCGTCCAGGGTGCGTTGCAGCCGCACCTCCGTGGCCGGGTCGACCGCGCTGGTCGCCTCGTCCAGCACCAGCAGGTCCGGGTCGGCCACGTACGCGCGGGCCAACGCGACCAGCTGCCGCTCCCCCACGCTCAGCGCCTCGCCGCGCTCCCCCACCGGCGTGTGCAGGCCCGACGGGAGCCCCTCCAACCAGTCGGCCAGCCCCAGCTCGGTGAAGGCCGCCGCGAGCTGCTCGTCGGTCAGCTCCGGGCGGGCGAAGCGGACGTTCTCCGCCACCGTGGCGTCGAAGAGGAAACCGTCCTGCGGCACCATCACCACCCGCGACCGCAGCGAGGCGAACCGGACCCGCTCCAGCGGCACCCCCGAGAGCAGCACCTGACCGGCGGTCGGGTCCATCAGGCGGGTCAGCAGCTTGGCGAAGGTGGTCTTGCCGCTGCCCGTCTCCCCCACCACCGCCACCCGGCTCTTCGCCGGAATCTCCAGGCTGACGTCGTGCAGCACGGGCGGACCGCCGGGGTACGCGAAGCGCACCCCCGCGAAGCGGATGTCCAGCGGACCGGCCGGCAGGTCCCGCCCCTGCTCGCCCGGGTCGGCCACGTCCGGCTCGACGTCCAGCACGTCCAGCACCCGGCGCCAGCCCGCGATGGCGTTCTGCGCCTCGTTGAGGACCTCGGTGGCGATCTGCACCGGCTGGATGAAGAGCGTGACCAGGAAGAGGAAGGCGGTCACCTCGCCGATGCTCAGGGTGCGGTCGGCGCCGAGGGTCACCCCCAGCACCACCACGCCGGCCAGCGCCAGCCCGGCGGCCAGCTCACCGACCGAGCTGCCCATGATGCTGATCCTGATCGCCTTCTGCTGGGCCCGGCGCTGGCCGTCGATCGCCTCGTCCAGCCGGTGGGCCGTCCGCCCGGCGACCCCGTAGGCCCGGATCACCGGCGCGCCGACCACGCTCTCCCCGATCGCGCCGAGCAGCGCCCCCGTACGCTGCCGGACCACCCCGTACGCCCCCGCGAGGCGGCGCTGGAGCAGCCGGATCAGGAACACGGCGGGCAGGAAGGCGGCGAAGACCACCAGGGTCAACTGCCAGGAGTACGCGAACATGACCAGCGTGGTGACCGCCAGCTGGCCGAGGTTGATCACCAGGATCACGCCGCCCCACTGGAGGAACTGGGTGATCTGGTCGACGTCGCTGGTCACCCGGGAGACCAGCGAACCGCGCCGCTCCGACTGCTGGTGCAGCATGGACAGGTCGTGCACGTGCCGGAACGCCCGGATCCGCACGTTGGCCAGCGCGGTCTCGCTGACCGTGAAGAGCCGGCGCATCATCAGGTACCCGCAGAGCGTGGTCACCACCAGCACCGCGGCGGTCGCGGCGACCACCGTCCAGACGACGCCCAGGTCCAGGCCGCCGACGAGGCCGTTGTCGATGCCCTGCTGCACCGCCACCGGCACGGCCGCCCGGCCGACCATGTAGACCAGGGCCAGGCCGAGCGTGCCGGCCAGGCCGACCCGCAGCTCCGGGGAGAGCGCCAGGCCACGACGCAGCGTCTGCCAGGTCGTCTCGGGGTTCTCGGGCGGCTCGTCGGCCGCGGACCTCCGCGCCGTCCCCGCGGTAGTGGCAACGCTCACCGGGCTGGCCTTTCGTTCGCGACTGCGGGGCTCCGCTCCGCTGCACTCCTCACGCTCACCGGGCTGGCCTTTCGTTCGCGACTGCGGGGCTCCGCTCCGCTGCACTCCTCGCGCTCACCGGTCCACCTCGATTTCCAGGCCCGACGTCAGCGGGGCGACCTCGTCGTACGTCTCGTCCTTGGTGTGGTCGACCTCGGCCTGCTCGTAGGCGGTGACCAGGTCGACGTAGCCCGGCACCGTGGCCAGCAGCTCGGCGTGCGGGCCCCGGGCCACCACCCGGCCCTGCTCCAGGTAGACCACCTCGTCGGCCAACGCGATGGTGGCCCGCCGGTAGGCGACCACCAGGATCGACGCGGCCGGCGCCCCGGCCTCGCCCGCCGACGAGCGCAGCCCGGCCAGGATGGCCGCCTCCACCCGGGGATCGACCGCGCTGGTCGCGTCGTCGAGCACCAGCAGGCGCGGCCGGCCGGCGAGCGCGCGGGCCAGGGTGAGCCGCTGCCGCTGACCGCCGGAGAGCGAGGTGCCCCGCTCGCCGACCATCGTGTCGAGCCCCTCGGGCAGGGCCGCGACGAAACCGTCCGCCTCGGCCAGCCGCAGCGCGGCCCAGACGTCCTCGTCGCCGATGCCCGGCCGGTCCAGGGTGACGTTGGCCCGCACCGTGTCGTCGAAGACGAACGGCACCTGGGCGACCAGCGCGGCCGTGCCCGTCAGCGAGGCGGCGGTGAGCCGGCGGACGTCGATGCCGTCCAGGCACACCGTGCCGGCCAGGGGGTCGACCAGCCGTACGGCCAGCGCGGCGATCGTCGACTTGCCCGAGCCGGTCGGCCCGACCAGGGCGACGATCTTCCCGGCCGGCACGGTGAAGGAGACCTCGCCGAGCACCTCCGTGCCGGGCAGGTGCGCCTCGGCCGGCTCGTAGCCGAAACGCACGCCGGAGAACGTGAGGCTGGCCGGGCGGGGCTCGGACACGTCGAGCGTGGTGTCGCCGTACGGCATCTCGCCGGTCGCGTCGAGCACCCGGCTGACCCGGTCCCAGCCGGCGACGCTGCGCGGCAGCTCGGCCAGCACCCAGCCGATGGCCCGGACGGGGAACGCCAGCACCGTGAAGAGGAAGGCGACGCTGATCAGCTCGGCGACGCTGATCTCGCCCTGCCGCAGCCGGATCGCGCCGACCACCAGCACGGCGAGGGTGCCGAGGCTGGGCAGGGTCTCCAGCAGCGGGTCGAAGACGCCGCGCAGCCGCCCGACCGCCACCAGCGAGTCGCGCAGCTCGCCCGCGCGGGCGGCGAACCGGTCGGTCTCCTGCGCCTCCCGGCCCATCGTCTTGACGACCAGGGCGCCGTCGAAGCTCTCGTGCGCGATGCCGCTGACCTCGGCGCGCAGCCGCTGGGCCCGGGCCTGGCGGGGCGCCATCCGCCGGGAGTAGGCGACGTTGAGCGCGAAGAGCGCCGGGAAGACCGCGAGACCGACCAGCGCCAGCGCCCAGTCGGTGACGAAGAGCGACGCCACCGCGCCGACCAGCATCACCAGGGTGCCGACCGCGAACGGCAGCGGAGCGATCGGGTACCAGGCGGCCTCGACGTCGGAGTTGGCGTTGGACAGCAACGTGCCGGTGGCGTTGCGGTGGTGCCAGGCCAGCGGCAGCTCCAGGTAGCGGCGGGTCACCCGGCGCCGGTAGGCGGCCTGGAGACGGTACTGCATGTAGCCCGCGCCGAGCCGGCGACCGAAGATGCCGGCCACCCGCAGCACGCTGATGCCGAACAGCGCGACGGCGGCCAGGGCGAGCCCCCCGACCCCGACCGCGCCGCGCTCGATCGCGGGCACCACCACGTCGCCGACCACGGCACCCACCACGAAGGCGCTGGCCACCGTCATGGCGCCGAAGAGGACGCTGCCGCTCACCGCGACCGCGAAGATGCGGGGCTCCTCCCGGATCGCCCGCCCCAGGACGGCCAGCCCTCGAACCAGCACGTCCCGACTTGTCCTGCTCGCCACACTCTCCCCCGCCGTAAGCCGCAATTATCCTCCTCATCCTTACCGGTCGGAGCCAGCTCCGCCGCCCCGGTCCGCTATGTCCGCCGTCACGGCGGCCCGCGGCCCACTCGGCGCGCCGATCGGGTCGTACGCGCCTACGATCGGGCCATGCCGCGGTACGCCCGATCGGAGCGCGAGGCGCTCGCCGACCTGATGCAGACGCTGGGACCGGAGGCGCCGACGGTCAACGAGGGGTGGAGCACCCGCGACCTCGCCGCCCACCTGGTGCTCCGGGAACGCCGGCCCGACGCCGCCGGCGGGATCCTGCTCCCGCCGCTGCGGGGCTACGCCGAGCGGGTGCGGCTGCGCGTCGCCGCGCGCCCCTGGCCGCGGCTGCTCGACGAGGTGCGCCGCCCGCCGCTGTGGAGCCCGGTGAGCAACCCGGTCACCGACGAGCTGGCCAACACGCTGGAGTTCTTCATCCACCACGAGGACGTACGCCGCGCCCGACCGGGCTGGCTGCCGCGCGACCTGTCGGCGGGGCTGAACGCGGCGCTCTGGAAGCGGTGCGCCGGGCTGGCCCGGCTGGCGCTGCGCCGGTTCCCGGCCGACGTCTTCGTCCAGGCCCCCGGCTACGGCGAACTCTCCGTCGGCCGGGGCGGCGAACCCGTGCGGGTGGTGGGCGCGCCGGGCGAGCTGGCCCTGTTCCTCAGCGGCCGGCAGCGGGTGTCCCGGGTGCAGATCGACGGGCCCGCGACGTTGTCCGAGCGGCTCCGGGGCGCCAACCTGGGCATGTGACCGACTGTGCGTAAGCGGTCACGGAGCGGCCTGCCGGGCCGGACGCCCCAACGATAGCGGCCGATCCCTGCTCCCGTATGCTGTGCCGCACCGTCCCGTGCGGGAACGGCGCGACAGGGGGCACCATGCGGACCTTTGCGGTCTCGGCGCTACGGGAACCCCCCTTTCCCGAGCGCCAGCACGACGCCACCGAGCGGGTGGCACGGGAGAGCACCGAGTGGGCGCTCGACCACGGGCTGATCGGTGACGGACACCGGCTGCACCGACTGCGCCGGGCCGACGCCGCCGGGCTGGCCGGGCGGGCCTGCCCCGAGGGCCCGGTCGACGGGCTGCGGCTGCTCACCGACCTGATCTCCTGGCTGTTCGTGATGGACGACGCCTGCGACGAGGACGGCCTCGGCGACTCCCCCACCCGGCTGGCGCCGACCGTCGCCGCCCTGCTGGACGTGCTCGACGGGCCGGGCGGCCCCACCGACGGGCCGGCCACCGTGGCCGGGCCGCTCGGCGAGGCGCTGGCCGACCTGTGCCGGCGGGCCCACGCGGCCGGCGGCCCCACGGCGCTGCTGCGCTTCGCCGGGGAGGTGCGGGAGTACCTGCTGGCGCTGCTCTGGGAGGCCGCCAACCGGGAGCACGGGCGCGTGCCGGGGCTGGCCGAGTACGCCCAGATGCGCCGGCACACCGGCGGGGTCCACCCCAGCTTCACCCTCACCGAGCTGGCCGGCGGCTCCCTGCCGGGCGCGGCCCACCGCACCGAGCCTTCGCTGGTCGCCCTCGACCTGCTCGCCGCCGACCTGGTCTGCTGGTGCAACGACGTCTTCTCGTACCGCAAGGAGCACCTCACCCAGCCCGACGTGCACAACCTGGTCGCGGTGATCGCCGCGGGGCGGGCGGACGGCGACGAGTCGGCGGCCCTGCGGGCGGCGGCCGACCGGTTCAACGGGGCCCTCTCGGCGTACCTGGCGGCGGAGGCCGCCCTGCTCGCCACCGGCGACGCCGGCCTGCGGTCCGCCCTGACGGCCCGGCGCAACTGGATCCGCGCCACCTACGACTGGTCGCTGCGGGCGGCCCGGTACGCCTGAACCGGGCGTCCATCCTCCGAGACGTGGCCCAGCCGTGATCGACAGGGCTAGCCGATGCCCGGGCGCAGGCAATACCCTTCGGTAACGAACGCCGACGTGACCGTGGTCACGTCTCCACCCCCGAAGGCGGCTACAGCGATGGCTCTCGATGTACCGTACCGTTCCATCCCCGACATGTTCCTCAAGCGCGTGGCGGCGTCCCCCGACCGCGACGCCTTCGCCCACCCGGCCCCCGACGACTCCGGGCCGGTCTGGCTGACCTGGGAACAGATGGCCCGTCGCGCCAAGGCGGTCGCCGCCGGGCTGCACGGCCTCGGTGTCGGCCTGGAGGATCCGGTCGCGATCCTGGCGAACACCCGGCTCGACTGGGTGATCGCCGACCTCGGCATCATGTGCGCCGGCGGCGCGACCACCACCGTCTACCCGACCACGGAGCCCGACGACGCGACCTACATCATCGCCGACTCCGGCTCCCGCGTGCTGTTCGCCGAGAACCCGGCCCAGGCCGCCAAGATCGCCGGTGCGGACCTGCCGGCGCTGACCCACGTCGTGCTCTTCGACGGCGCCGCCGACCCGGCCGCCGCCGTCCCCCAGCTCACCCTCGCCGAGCTGGAGGAGCAGGGCGCCCGCGCGCTGGCTGCCGAGCCCGACCTGATCGACACGCTGGTCGCCCAGATCGGCCCCGACCACCTGGCCACCCTGATCTACACCTCCGGCACCACCGGGCGACCGAAGGGCGTCGAGCTGCTGCACGGCGGCTGGTGCTGGGAGGGCGTGGCACAGGCCGAGCTGGGGCTGCTGCGCGAGAACGACCTGCAATATCTCTGGCTGCCGCTGTCGCACTCGTTCGGCAAGACCCTGCTCTGCGGGGCGATCCACGTGGGCCTGCCGACGTACGTCGACGGCCGGGTGGACAAGCTCGTCGACCTGCTCTCGGTGATCCGGCCGACGCTGATGTGCGGCGCGCCCCGGGTGTTCGAGAAGGTCTACAACAAGGCGGTGACCACCGCGCAGGCCGGCGGCGGCGCGAAGGCGAAGATCTTCGCCTGGGGCGTACGGGTCGGCAAGGAGAAGGTCGCCCTGGAGCAGGCCGGCAGGCCCGTCCCGACGGGGCTGAAGCTGAAGTACACGGTGGCCGAGAAGCTGGTGTTCAGCAAGCTCCAGGCCCGCCTCGGCGGCCGGATCCGGGTGCTTGTCTCCGGCGCCGCCCCGCTCAGCCCGGAGATCGCCACCTTCTTCGCCGCGGCGAACCTGCCGATCTCCGAGGGCTACGGCCTCACCGAGACCAGCGCCGGCAACTTCGTCAACCCGCCGGACGGGCTGCGCATCGGCACCGTCGGCAAGGCGATGGGCGACCTGGAGTGCCGCATCGACACCGACGGCGAGATCCTGGTGCGGGGCCGGCCGGTGATGCGCGGCTACCACAACCTGCCCGAGGAGACCGCCGCCGCGTTCACCGAGGACGGCTTCTTCCGCACCGGCGACATCGGCACCCTGGACGCCGACGGCTACCTCAAGATCACCGACCGGAAGAAGGACCTGGTCAAGACCTCGGGCGGCAAGTACATCGCGCCCTCGCACATCGAGGGGATGTTCAAGGCCACCTGCCCGTACACCTCCCAGGCGGTCGTGATCGGCCAGGCCCGCAACTACTGCACGATGCTCGTCACGCTGGACCCGGACGCGATCAAGGGCTGGGCCGCCGGCACCCCGCTGGAGGGCCGCGACTACGCCGAGATCGTCGCCTCGCCGGAGGCGAAGGCCATGGTCGAGGGGTACGTGGCCGAGCTCAACGCCAAGCTCAACCGCTGGGAGACGATCAAGAAGGTCGCCATCCTGCCGCGCGACCTGACCATCGAGGACGGCGAGATCACCCCGTCGCTCAAGATCAAGCGCCGCGGCGTGGAGAGCAACTTCGCCGGCGAGATCGAGAAGATGTACGCGGGCACGCTGGCCGAGCTCTGAGCACGCGACGCCGGTGATCCCGCGCTACGGCGTGGGATCACCGGCGTCGGGGCAAGGGCGGGGGTGCGGGACGGCGGACGCCGGGGACGGATCCCTCAGAGGTGGTGGCCCCGCCACCGGGTCTGCTCGGCCTCGGAGGCGAGCTGCTCCTCCAGCGCGACCTGCCGCACGCGCCGCCGCCGGGGGGCGTCGACGACCGTCTGCACCGCGACCGTCAGCACGGCGGCCAGTGCCAGCAGGGCCAGGGCGGCCAGTTCCGGCAGTCGCCCGGCCACCGGGGTCAGCGCGACGAGCAGCGCCACCCCACCGATCGACGGCCAGCGCGCCGCGCCCAGCATCCGGCTCCCGAGCCCGATCAGCGTGAGCAGGTAGAGCGCGACCCCGCCGTGGAGGGCCAGCATGTCGAAGCCGGGCAGCGGCACCCCCCAGTTCGGGGTCGCCGGGTCGGCGCCCTCGTAGATCAGGCCCTTGAGGCCCAGGGCGAACAGGATCACGCCCGTGATCAGCGGCAGGTGCAGGTACGTGTACACGTCCCGGGCCAGCCCGGCGCGGATGCGCGGCTCCCGGGTGCGGTGCAGCACCTGCTCCATGGCCAGGGCGAGGGTGTCGAAGTACGCCCACCACAGCGCCGCGACCACCGCGATGCCGAGCAACGCCGCGATGATCACCGGCCAGGTCAGCGGCAGGGCGGTGGTGGGGCCCGGCCCGAGCCCGAGCGCGATGATCGACTCGCCGAGCGCCACCATGATGATCAGTGCGTGCCGCTCCGCCCAGTGCCCCGCCGAGAGCACCGTCCACCCCGCGCGGTGCTGGGCCAGGCCGGCGCCGTACTCCACCGCGAGCGCGGCGACCCACAACGCCAGCCGGACGGCCGACTCGGCGCCGCCGTCGAGCAGCCGCTGCGGCACCAGCGCGGCGGTCAGGATGAGCCCCGTGGCGATCAGGAACGGCAGGATCAGCACGGGCATCCGCCGGCGCACCTCCCGGTCGCTGCGTACGAACCACAGGAAGACCGTCACCTGGGTCGCGCGGACCAGGAAGTAGCAGACGGCGAAGACCACCGGGCCGGGTAGCCCGCCGGGGCGGTCGGTGAACGCCTTCGGCAGGCTGAGCGCGAGCACGAACACGGCGGCGGCGAGGGCGAACCCGACCAGCGGTGTCAGCCCCTGGTCGGTGCGGACCAGGTTGCCCAGCGCCGCGAAGCCGCTCCAGCACCACCAGAGCAGGGCGAGCACCACGAGGAACCGGATCAGCCCGCGGGCGTCCGGGCTGCCGGCCGTCACCGTGGTCACGTTGAGGAAGGCGAAGACGAAGACGAGGTCGTAGAAGAGTTCCAGGCGGGTGGTGCGGGAGCCGGGGGCGCTCGGCAGGATCCCGCGCGGCCACCGTGTCCCCCGCACGTCCCCCACCTGCGCAGTCTCCCAGCCCCGGCGCGCCGCGCAGGCGCGATTGACCGACGGGGCCGCGAGTTCCGGCCGGCACGGGCCCGGCCCTCAGGCGATGACCGCCGGTTCCCGCCACTGCGACCGGCCGCCCCGGTCCAGGTCGTAGCGGACGGCGGCGATGCGACCGACCGCCTCGACCAGGTCGGCGGCCGGCAGGGTGAACGGCAGCCGCAGGAAGCGCTCCAGCGTGCCGTCCAGGCCGAAGCGGGGGCCGGGCGCCAGGCGTACGCCGACCTCCTCGGCGGCCCGGGCCAGCGCGCTGGAGATCGGCCCGTCGAGCTCGGCCCAGAGGGTCACCCCGCCGTGCGGGACGGTGACCCGCCACTCGGGCAGGCGCTGCGCGAGCGCGGCGAGCAGCGCGTCGCGCTGGGCGGTCAGCTGGGCCTGCCGGGCGGCGACGATGCCCGGCGCGTCGGCGAGCAGGTGGACCGCGACCAACTGGTCCAGGACCGGGCTGGCCATGTCGACGCCGACGCGGGCGGCGGCGAGACGCTGCACCTGCGGGGCGGAGGCACGGACCCAGCCGATGCGCAGGCCGCCCCAGAACGGCTTGCTCATGCCGCCGATGGTGATCACCCGCGAGTGCCGGTCGAAGCTGGCGGTCGGCGGGGGCAGCACGGTCCCGTCCAGCGGCAGGTCCACGAACGACTCGTCGACGACGAGGTCGGTGCCGACGGCGTGCGCCGTGGCCACCACCCGCTCCCGCAGCGCCGCCGGCATCAGGTGACCGGTCGGGTTCTGGAAGTCCGGGATCAGGTAGGCCAGCTTGGGCCGGGCCTGCCGGAGGCCGCCGAGCAGCAGGTCCGCGTCCCAGCCGGGCTCCTCGACGGCCAGCCCGTGGGTGGTGATCCGGGCCCGCCGGGCGGCGAGCGCGGCCAGCGCGTTCGGGTAGCTGGGCGCCTCGACCAGCACGTTCCCGCCCGGGGCGAGGGCCAGCCGGAGCACCAGGTCGAGGGCGTGCTGGGTGCCGTTGGTGACCATGATCTGGTCGGGCGAGGTGGGCAGGCCCCGGTCGGTGTAGGCGCGGGCCACCGCCTCGCGCAGCTCGATGATGCCGGTCGGGTGGTAGCCGGCGCCGCCCAGGTAGCGGGGCAGGTCCTCGGCCGCCGCGCGGGCGGCCGGCAGCAGTTCGGGCGGCGCGGCGAGCGCGGCGACCCCGAGGTCGATCATGTCGCGGTCGTCCAGCGGGGTCCAGAGCCCGGTGCTCGCCACCCGGTGGGTGCCGGGCAGCATCGTCCAGCTGCCGGCGCCCCGCCGGCTCGCGAGGTGGCCGCTCTCCCGCAGCTCCCGGTACGCGGCCGTGACCGTGGTCCGGCTGATCTTCAGCGCCTCTGCCAGCTCCCGCTCGGCGGGCAGGCGTACGCCCAACGGCAGCCGGCCGTCGGCGAGCAGCCCGCGTACGGCGCCGGCCAGGGCGGCGTAGTCGGGGCTGCGGCGGCGGCCGGGGAGGGCATGCCACTGACCGAGGAGCCGGGCCAATTGGGCACCCCGAACCTGACTGGTCATGGCCACTCCTCCCGGATTGGCTCTTACGCTGCGCGAATTGGCCTTTAGCGTGGCATGGGTGACACCAATTGGCAATCTCCGACACCGTCCAGCGCGGCGGCTCACCCAGCTCTACGCGGGCCTCGTCCTGTACGGCGTGAGCATGGCCCTGATGATCAACTCGGGGCTCGGCCTGAACCCGTGGGACGTGTTCCACCAGGGCCTGTCCGAGCTGACCGGTCTCTCCTTCGGCACCGTCACCATCGCGGTCGGCGCGCTGGTGCTGCTGCTCTGGATACCCCTGCGCCAGCGCCCCGGCCTCGGCACGGTCAGCAACGTCCTGGTGATCGGGCTGGTGGTGGACGCGGCGCTCGCACTGCTGCCGACCGGCGGGTCGCTGGGCGTACGGGGCGCGATGCTGATCGCCGGCATCGTCGCCAACGGGGCGGCGACCGGCCTCTACCTCGGCGCCCGCCTCGGGCCGGGCCCCCGCGACGGCCTGATGACCGGCTACGTCGCCCGCCGGCCCGGCCGCTCGATCCGGCTGGTCCGCACGGCCATCGAGGTCACGGTGCTGGCGCTGGGCTGGCTGCTGGGCGGCACCGTGGGCGTCGGCACGGTCGCCTACGCGCTGGCCATCGGCCCGCTGACCCAGCTCTTCCTGCCGCCGTTCACCGTCGTCGGGCCGAGGGACCCCGCCCCGGGCCCGGGCCCGGTCGCGCCGCTCCCCACGGTCTGAGCGGATCCCCTCCCGCCCCGGACCCGGCACGCCGCTGCCCGGCCTGCCCCGCACGCACCACCCCGAGCCGCGTCCCGGGTGACCCCTGTCCCGGGGACGCGGGCCGGACGCCGGTGTTCCCTTCGGACGCCACGCCCGGCAGAATCCTCGCATGGGGGAGAACGGATGGCGCTGGAGCGATGCCTGGATCTTCGTGTCGGTGGTGATCGCCAGCGGTGCGGGTCGGCACCGCCGCGCGGCGTCCAGCCGCCGCCCCGAGGGCGTACGCCTCGCCGACGTGCTCTCCACCGCCGACCACCTCAACCAGGCGATCCCCGAACGGCACGAGGTGGAGGCGGCGGTCCGTCGCCTCGTCGGGGCCGGGCTGGTCAGCGTCAGCGACGGCTGGTTCCGGATCACCGCCGACGGTGAGCGCCTCTGGCGCACCCGGCCGAGCGCCGGGCTGGCCACCACCGTGGACACCGTGCAGGGCGTGCTGGTGCGACGGCACGCCCCGGTCAGCGCGGAGTGGCACCTCGACGAGGCCGACCACGCCGCCGCCGTCCAGGAGTACGTGGTGCGGTCGATCCCGGCGCCGCGGCGCTCGCCCGAGAACCGCCCACGCCGCGACTGACACCGGTCGCCGCCGCACCCGGCTGCCGGCCAGAGGCGACGATGGACGAACCGCTGCACGACAAGGACACCGAGACGCTGCGGCCCGGTCGGGCTGCGAACGCGGGGCGGTCAGCGCGCGGGTGTCCGGCGCGGCGACGGTCAGCGCACGGGGTGTCCGGCGCCGCGCAGCGCGTCCTTGACCTCGGCGACGGTCAGCTCGCCGAAGTGGAAGACGCTGGCGGCGAGCACCGCGTCCGCGCCGGCGCCGATCGCCGGCGCGAAGTGCGCCACCTCGCCGGCGCCGCCGCTGGCCACCACCGGCACGTCGACCACCCGGCGCACCGCGCCGATGAGTTCGAGGTCGAAGCCGGCCTTGGTGCCGTCGGCGTCCATCGAGTTGAGCAGGATCTCGCCCGCGCCCAACTCGGCGCCGCGACGGGCCCACTCGACCGCGTCGAGCCCGGTGCCGCGCCGGCCGCCGTGGGTGGTCACCTCGAACCCGCTGGGCGTGCCGCCCCCGGGCGCCCGCCGGACGTCGAGCGAGAGCACCAGCACCTGCCGGCCGAAGCGGTCGGCGATCTCGGCGATCAGCTCGGGGCGGGCGATGGCGGCGGTGTTCACCCCGACCTTGTCCGCGCCGGCGCGCAGCAGCGTGTCGACGTCGGCGACCTGCCGGACGCCGCCGCCGACGGTCAGCGGGATGAAGACCGACTCCGCCGTGCGACGGACCACGTCGAGCATCGTGCCCCGGTCGCTGGAGGAGGCGGTGACGTCGAGGAAGGTCAGCTCGTCCGCGCCGGCGCGGTCGTACGCCGCCGCCAGCTCCACCGGGTCGCCGGCGTCGCGCAGGTCGAGGAAGTTGACCCCCTTGACCACGCGACCGGCGTCCACGTCCAGACACGGGATGACCCGCACCGCCACCGTCATGCCGCGAGCCTATCCTTCCCGGCCCCGGCGGTGACCGGCCGGTGAGGCCGGCCACCGCGTCGGGGCCCGGGAGCGCCGGCAGCGGCGCCCCCGCTCACACCCGGACGAGCATCTTGCCGAGGTTCTCGCCGCGCAGCAGGCCGAGGAACGCCTCCGGGGCGTTCTCGATGCCGTCGACGACCGTCTCGTCGTAGGAGACCTTCCCGTCCCGCAGCCAGCCGGCCATCTCGCGGACGAACTCGGCGCGCAGGTGGCCGTGGTCGCCGACCAGGAAGCCGCGCAGGGTGAGCCGCTTGCCGATGACCAGCGCCAGGTTGCGCGGCGCGGCCGGGGGCTCGGTGTCGTTGTACTGCGCGATCATGCCGCAGATCGCGGCCCGACCGTGCACCCTCATCGCGGAGATCGCCGCCTCCAGGTGGTCCCCGCCGACGTTGTCGAAGTAGACGTCGACACCGTCGGGCGCGGCGGCCTTCAGCGAGTCGCGTACCGGCCCGTCGTGGTAGTCGAACGCGGCGTCGAAGCCGAGCGCGCGCAGCCGTTCGACCTTGGCCGCCGAGCCGGCGCTGCCGACCACGCGCCCGGCGCCGCGCAGCCTGGCGATCTGGCCGACCAGGCTGCCGACCGCGCCGGCGGCGGCGGAGACGAAGACCGTCTCCCCGGGCTTCATCCCGGCGACGTCCAGCAGCCCGGCGTACGCGGTCAGGCCGGTCATGCCCAGCACGCTCAGGTAGGCGGTGACCGGGGCGAGGTCGGGGTCGACCTTCCGGGCGGCCTTCGCGTCGAGCAGCGCGTACTCGCGCCAGCCGAGGCCGTGCAGCACGGTGTCGCCGGGCCGCAGGCCCCCGGCCTCACCGGCCACGACCTCGCCGACCGCCCCGCCGTCCAGCGGCGCGTCGAGCGCGAACGGCGGCACGTACGACTTGACGTCGTTCATGCGTCCCCGCATGTACGGGTCGACCGACATGTACCGGTTACGGACCACGATCTGGCCCGGGCCGGGGGTGGGCACGTCGGTCTCGACGAGGCGGAAGTTGTCGGCCGTCGGCCAGCCCTGCGGGCGGGAGGCGAGGTGGATCTCGCGGTTGCGGGTGCTCACAGCGCCTCGCGCACGGTGAGGGCCACCTCGACGTTGCCGCGGGTCGCGTTCGAGTAGGGGCAGACCTGGTGGGCCTGCTCGACGACCTGCTCGGCGGCGGCCCGCTCGACGGCGGGGAGGTCTACCAGGAGGGTGACGGCCAGTCCGAAGCCGCCGCTGCCGTTGGCGCCGATGCCGACCTCGGCCTCGACGACCGAGCCCGAGACGTCGACCTTCGCCTTGCGGGCGACCAGGCGCAGCGCCGAGTGGAAGCAGGCGGCGTAACCGGCCGCGAAGAGCTGCTCGGGGTTGGCGGCGCCGCCGGCGCCACCCATCTCCTTCGGCACGGCCAGGTCCAGGTCGACGGTGCCGTCGGAGGTGCGGACGTGGCCGTCCCGACCGTCCCCGGTGGCCCGGGCGGACGCGGTGTAGAGCACCTGCATGATGGTCACTGCTCCTTCTGTCGGTGGATCGTCTCGGTGACCCGGGTGAGGGTGTCGCGCAGTTCGACCAGCTCCGCCTCGGTGAGGCCCGTGGCGCGGGCGACCCGCAGCGGCACCTCCTCCATCCGCTGCCGCAGGGCCCGCCCGTCGCCGGTCAGACCCACCTCCACCCGCCGCTCGTCACGCGCCGAGCGCGTCCGGACGACCAGCCCCGCCCCCTCCAACCGCTTGAGCAACGGCGAGAGCGTGCCGGAGTCCAGCCGCAGCGCGGCGCCCAGCTCGGAGACCGTGGGGGCGTCGTCGCGCTCCCAGAGCACCAGCAGCACCAGGTACTGCGGGTAGGTCAGGCCGAACTCGTCGAGGACGGGCCGGTAGACGTCGGTGAGGGCGCGCGACGCGGCGTAGAGCGCGAAGCACACCTGCCGGCGCAGCACCAGATGGTCGGTCACCGGGAAAACGTAGCGCGCAATTGGATTGTGCACAACCGATCGGGCGCGCGGTGACCCGCACCACCGCCGCCGCCGGGGGCCGCGACCGCACCGCCGCCACCGCCACCGCCGCGACCGCCGGCTCAGCGGTCGCCGAGATACGCCTCCAACTCCACCTCCACCAGGTGGTCCGGGTGGAGCAGACCGGCCACCACCACCATCGTGGCCGCCGGGCGGACCGCGCCGAAGACCGCGTTGTGCGCCCGGCCGACCTCGTCGGCGTACGTGCGGTCCGTCACGTACATCCGGGTCCGCACCACGTCGCCGGGCTCCGCGCCCACCTCGGCCAGCGCGTCCAGCCCGATCCGCAGCGCCTGGGCGGTCTGCGCCGCCGCGTCGCCGACGTGGGTGACCACGCCGTCCACCGTGGAGGTGCAGCCGGCCGTCCAGGCCAGGTCACCGGCCCGGACCACCCGGCAGTAGCCGTACACCGACTCCCACGGGCCACCCGAGCCGAGCCGCGTGACGCTCACGCAGCCGCCAGCGTTTCCAGCGCCTGCGCCACCGTGAAGGCGCCCGCGTACAGGGCCTTGCCGGCGATCACGCCCTCGACCCCGATCGGCTCCAGGGTGGCCAGCGCCCGCAGGTCGTCCAGGGTGGAGACGCCGCCGGAGGCGATCACCGGGGCGTCGGTGCGGGCGCAGACCTCGCGCAGCAGGTCCAGGTTCGGCCCGCGCATGGTGCCGTCCTTGGTGATGTCCGTGACGACGTAGCGCGTCGCACCCGCCTTGTCCAGCCGCTCCAGCACCTCGAACAGGTCGCCGCCGTCGCGGGTCCAGCCCCGGGCCGAGAGGGTACGACCCCGCACGTCCAGCCCGATCGCCACCCGGTCGCCGTACTCCCCGCACACCCGGTCGCACCAGACGGGATCCTCCAGGGCGGCGGTGCCGATGTTCACCCGGGCGGCGCCGGTGCCGAGCGCGGCGTGCAGCGACTCGTCGTCGCGGATGCCGCCGGACAGCTCCACCTTCACGTCGAGCTGCCGCACCACCTCGGCCAGCAGGTGCGCGTTGGAGCCCCGACCGAAGGCGGCGTCGAGGTCGACCAGGTGGATCCACTCGGCGCCGTCCCGCTGCCAGGCCAGCGCGGCCTCCAGCGGGTCGCCGTACGTCGTCTCGCTGCCGGCGGCGCCCTGCACGAGTCGGACGGCCTGGCCGTCGGCGACGTCCACGGCGGGCAACAGGGTGAGGCTCACGGTATTTCTCCTCGAGATCAGGTGCGACGGTCCAGGGCGATCACCACGATCGCCGGCAGTACGAGCAGCAACAACACGACCAGCGCGATCCGCAGCGCCAGGTCGTCGACGAACGTCCAGATCAGCATCATCGCCGCCAGGGTCAGCAGCACGATGGCGGCGCGTTCGCCGCGGCTGTGCCGGGGCAGCCGGCCCGTCCGCCCCCGGCGCAGCGACGGCGTCATCCGGCGCAGCAGCGCCCGACGTCGCGACCGCCGGGCCGCCCGCCGCTCGCGGACGACCCGCTGCCGGGCGGCCTCGGCCTCCCGGGCCGCCCGGCGCCGGGCCCGCTCCTTGCTCACGTCGTGCCCCGCCGCCGGCGCGCCCGACCGAGCGACCGTGGGCGGGCGGAAGGGCGGCCGGCGGCGGGCCGGAGCCGGCCCGCCGCACCGGGGCGGCGCTCAGTCACCGGTGGGGAGCGTGGCGAGCCAGTTGCGCAGCAGCGCGGCACCGGTGTCGGCGGACTTCTCCGGGTGGAACTGCGCGGCGCAGAGCGGGCCCCGCTCCACGGCCGCCACGAAGTCCGTCTCGTGGTGGGCGGTGGTGACCGTGGCGCCGGCCTCCGCCAGCGCGCCCGGGTCCCCCACCCCGTACGAGTGCACGAAGTAGAACCGGCTGTCGGCGGGCAGGCCGGCGAAGAGCACCGAACCCGCCGGTGCCGCGACCGTGTTCCAGCCCATGTGCGGCAGCCGGGCGGCCGCCAGCCTGGTCACCCCGCCGGGCAGCAGCCCGAGGCCCTTCGTGACCACCCCGTGCTCGTCGCCGTGCTCGAAGAGCACCTGCATGCCCACGCAGATGCCCAGCACCGGCCGGCCGGCGGCGACGCGCTCGGCGATCACCGGGCCGGCGCCGAGGGCCTCGATCCCGGCGATGCAGGCGGCGAACGCGCCCACGCCCGGCACCACCAGCCCGTCCGCCTCGGCGGCGGCGGACAGGTCGTCGGTCACCGTCACGTCCGCGCCGGCCCGGGCCAGGGCCCGCTCCGCCGAGCGCAGGTTGCCCGACCCGTAGTCGAGCACCACCACGCGGCTCACGCCGTCACCACCCTCCGGTCGGCGGCGCCGCGACGCCGTCGGACACTCCGCCCGCTCACGCGCCCTCCCCCGGCAGCATCCAGAGCACGCCGGCGGCCGTCGCCAGCACGGCCAGCAGCGCGGTGACCACCACCGCGCCGCGCGGCGCGCCCTGCCTGTGCAGCGACCACACCCCGCCGACCAGCACGCCGGCCAGGATCAGCAGCAACGACGGCAGCACCCCGCCCATCAGAGCCGCCTTCCGCTCGCGACTGCGGGACTCCGCTGCGCTGCGTTCCTCGCGC
Source organism: Micromonospora sp. SD12 (assembly GCF_052068495.1). Classification (NCBI taxonomy): domain Bacteria; kingdom Bacillati; phylum Actinomycetota; class Actinomycetes; order Micromonosporales; family Micromonosporaceae; genus Micromonospora; species Micromonospora sp. SD12. The sequence continues at coordinate 185,676 of NZ_JBQHDF010000003.1, forward strand.
TCACAGGGCCCCCTTCGTGCTGGGGATGGCGCCCGCCGCGCGCGGGTCGATCGCCGTGGCCTCGCGCAGCGCGCGGGAGACCGCCTTGAACTGCGCCTCCACCACGTGGTGGGCGTCCGGGTGGCCGCCGGGGCGGGCCGCCCGCAGCACGTCGACGTGCAGGGTGATCCGGGCCGCCTGGCCGAAGGACTCCCAGACGTGCCGGGTCATGCTGGTCGGGTAGACCGGCCCGATGTACGGCGCCAGCGCCGGCTCGTCGTGCACCACGTACGGGCGGCCGGAGAGGTCGACCGCGGCCCGGACGAGGACCTCGTCCATCGGGACCGTGGCCGAGCCGTACCGCCGGATGCCGGCCTTGTCCCCCAGCGCCTGGTCGAACGCGGCGCCCAGGGCCAGCGCGGTGTCCTCCATCGTGTGGTGGGCGTCGATCTCCAGGTCGCCCACGGTGCGCACGGTCAGGTCGAAGCCCCCGTGCCGGGCGATCTGGTGCAGCATGTGGTCGTAGAAGCCGACGCCGGTGCCGATCTCGGCGCGGCCGGTGCCGTCGAGGTCGATCTCGACGAGGACCTTCGTCTCCTTGGTGATCCGCTCCACGCGGGCGGTCCGGCTCATTGCTTGCCTTTCGGTCGCGACTGCGGGTCTCGCAAGCTCGCTCCTCGCGCTCCCACTAGATCTTCTCCATGGCGGCGAGGAAGGCGTCGGTCTCGGTCGTCGTGCCGGCGGTGACGCGCAGCCAGCCCGGCAGGCCGACGTCGCGTACCAGCACGCCGTACTCCAGCAGGGTGCGCCAGGCGACGGCCTGGTCGCCCCCGACCTCGAACAGTACGAAGTTGGCGTCGCTGTCGGCCACCCGCAGCCCCCGCTCGCGCAGCCGCGCCACGATCCGGTCGCGCTGCGCGCAGATCGCGGCCACCGTGCCGAGCAGGGCGTCGCGGTGCGCCAGCGCCGCCCGGGCCGCAGCCTGGGTGAGCGCCGAGAGGTGGTACGGCAGCCGGACCAGCTGCACCGCCGCCACCACGGCCGGATCGGCGGCCAGGTAGCCCAGCCGGCCGCCGGCGAACCCGAACGCCTTGCTCATCGTCCGGGTCACCACCAGCCGCGGGTGTCCCGGCAGCACGGCGAGGGCGCTGACCGTGCCGGGCCGGGCGAACTCGGCGTACGCCTCGTCGACGACCACCATGCCCGGTGCGGCCTCCAGGACCGCGGCGACCACGGCCGGGTCGAGGGCGGTGCCGGTCGGGTTGTTCGGCGAGCAGAGGAAGACCACGTCCGGGGCGTGCTCGCGGACCTGGGCGACCGCCTCGTCGGCGGTCAGCCCGAAGTCGACGCCCCGCCGGGCCGGCACCCACCGGGTGCCGGTGCCCAGCGCCAGCAGCGGGTGCATCGAGTACGCGGGGACGAAGCCGAGCGCGCTGCGCCCCGGCCCGCCGAACGCCTGGAGCAGCTGCTGCTGGATCTCGTTGGAGCCGTTGGCGGCCCACACCTGGTCGACGGTCAGCCCGTGGCCCAGGTAGCCGGCCAGGTCGGCGCGCAGCGCCACGGCGTCGCGGTCGGGGTAGCGGTTGAGGTCGCGCAGCTCCGCCGCGAGGGCCTTGCCGATCGCGTCCACCACCGGCTCGGGCACCGGGTGGGAGTTCTCGTTGGTGTTCAGCCGCACCGGCACGTCGAGCTGCGGCGCCCCGTACGGCGACAGCCCGCGCAGGTCGTCGCGGATCGGCAGGTCGTCGAGGGTCGTCACGCGGCCACCCCGCTCCGCCCGGCGCCGGCCTGCGGCCGACGGAGTGTGGGCCCGCTCACGACGCGGCCCCCGGGAAACGCACGCTGACCGCCTGCCCGTGCGCCGGCAGGTCCTCGACGCCGGCGAGGGTGACCACGTGCGGGGCCACCTCGCGCAGCGCCTCCTGCGTGTACTCGACCAGGTGGACGCCGCGCAGGAAGGACTGCACCGACAGGCCGGAGGAGTGCCGGGCGCAGCCGCCGGTGGGCAGCACGTGGTTGGAGCCGGCGCAGTAGTCGCCGAGCGACACCGGCGACCAGGCGCCGACGAAGATCGCCCCGGCGTTGCGCACCCGCAGCGCCCACTCGCGGGCGTCGCGGGTCTGGATCTCCAGGTGCTCGGCCGCGTACGCGTCGACCACCCGCAGCCCGGCGTCGAGGTCGTCGACCAGGACGACGCCGCTCTGCTCGCCGGTGAGCGCGGTGGTGACCCGCTCGGCGTGCTTGGTGGCCGGCACCTGCCGGGCCAGCTCCCGCTCGACGGCCTCGACCAGCTCGACCGAACAGGTCACCAGCACGCTGGCCGCGAGCGGGTCGTGCTCGGCCTGGCTGATCAGGTCGGCCGCGACGTGCGCCGGGTCGGCGGTGTCGTCGGCCAGGATGGCGATCTCGGTGGGGCCGGCCTCGGCGTCGATGCCGACGACGCCGCGCAGCAGCCGCTTGGCGGCGGTGACCCAGATGTTGCCCGGGCCGGTGATCATGTCGACCGGGTCGCAGTGGGCGCTGCCCTCGGCGTCGACCGCCGCGCCGTACGCGAGCATCGCCACGGCCTGGGCGCCGCCGACGGCGTAGACCTCGTCGACGCCGAGCAGGGCGCAGGCGGCGAGCACCCGGGCGTCGGGCAGGCCGCCGTTGTCCAGCTGCGGCGGGCTCGCCACCACCAGCGAGCGCACCCCGGCCGCCTGGGCCGGCACCACGTTCATCACCACGGTCGACGGGTACATCGCCAGGCCGCCGGGGACGTAGAGGCCGACCCGGTCGACCGGCACCCAGCGCTCGGTCACCGTGCCGCCCGGCACCACCTGCGTGGTGTGGTCGGTGCGGCGCTGGTCGGCGTGCACCTTGCGGGCCCGGGTGATGGACTCCAGCAGCGCGGCACGCACCCCCGCGTCGAGGGTGCCCTCCGCCTCGGCGATCGCCTCGGCGGGCACCCGCAGCACCTCGGGCGAGACCCCGTCGAAGCGCTCACTGGCCTCCCGGATCGCCGGGTAACCATGCTCCCGGACCGCCTCCACGAGGGGACGGATCCGCTCGACGGCCACGGAGACGTCGAGTTGGGCACGGGGCAGCAGACGGCGCGGGTCGCGTACGCCGCCGCGCAGGTCGATCCGGTTCAACACCCTTGCGAGTCTAGGCGGCCCGTCCGGACGGCGACCGGCGCCGCCCGTACGCCGGGACGGTGAGCCGGGACACGCCGTCGCGCCGGGATCGGGCTACGCTCGACGACGTGACTGCGCGGCTGCCGGTGTTCCCGCTCGGAACGGTCCTCTTTCCCGGTCTGGTGCTGCCGCTGCACATATTCGAGGAGCGCTACCGCGCCCTGGTCCGGCACCTGCTCTCGCTGCCCGAGGACGCCCCGCGCGAGTTCGGCGTGGTGGCCATCCGCGCCGGCTGGGAGGTCGCCCCGACCGGGCCGGACGGCCAGCCGCTGCCCGGCGGCGACGTCACCCTGCACGAGGTGGGCTGCACCGCCGAGCTGCGGCAGGTCACGGAGCGTCCCGACGGCGGCTTCGACATCGTCACGGTGGGCAAGCGCCGGTTCCGCGTCGCCGACGTCGACCGGGACGCCGAGCCCTACCTCACCGCCGACGTCGAGTGGCTGCCCGAGCCGGGCGGTCCCGACGAGGTCGCCGACCTGCTCGCCGCCCGGGTGATCTCGGTCTTCCGGCAGTACCTGGGCCTGATCCGCGCCGACGACGAGGGGCTCTCCGAGCAGTTGCCGGAGGACCCGACGGTGCTGTCGCACCTGGTGGCCGCGACGGCCGTACTGACCGTGGCGGACCGGCAGCGGCTGCTCGCCATCGACGACACCGCCGCCCGGCTGCGCGCGGAGCTGCGTCTGCTCAACCGTGAGGCGGCGCTGCTGCGCCAGGTGCGGGCGGTTCCGGTGCCGCTGGCGGAGCTGGCGTCCCCGCCGACCCCCAACTGACGTCGGGCTCGCGCTCCGGGCGCAGTGACGGCCAGCGCGACCAGCCGGCCAGCAGGGTGTACGCCACGGCGGCGCCGAACGCGGGCAGCAGCAGGTTGCCGTGCGGCACCGGCAGCACGCCGAGCACCCAGTCGATCCCGCCGGCCCGCAGGTCGGCCGGTTTGTCGAAGGCCCGCCCCACCGGCGCGCTCTCCAGCAGCCGCTCGTAGCCGGCCAGCCCCACCCGCCGGCCGACCTGCCAGGCGGCCAGTCCCGCGCCGAACGCGCCGAACACGGCGGCGAGCAGGCCGACCGGCCCACGTAGCCGGCGCAGCAGGAACCACAGCGCGAGCGCGACGAGCACCCCGAAGCCCAGCCCCAGCAGGCTGAACCAGCCGTCGGCGGCGACCGGCTGCTCCGGCTGCGGCTCGGCGTAGATCGCCCCGTCGGCGACCTTGAGCACCGGCGTGTCCGGCGCGAGCGCCGCCCAGAGCAGCCCGAGCGGCACCCCCAGCACGCTGGCGGCGAGCGCCGCCAGCAGGGCGAGGCGCACCGCCCGCCCGCGCGGCAGGTCCGGCTCCACCGGCACGGGCGAATAACCGGCGGTGTACCCGAGGTCGGTGTTGGCGGGCGCGTACCCCACGGGCCCGTCGTGCGGCGGTGCGTGCCACGGGTCGCCGGTCGGGGCGTACGGCGGCGCACCGGTCGCGGGGTCGCGCGGCGGGGCGGGCTCCCGGGCGGCGTACGGGCTGGCAGGACCGACGCGGGCCGGCGGGTCGGGTTCCGCCCAGGCGGCCGGCGCCCCCGGCTCGTCGGGCCGGCGGTCGGTCCGGTCGGGTTCGGGGGTGTCCGCGCTCACCCGGTGATCCTCTCAGGCCGTTGGGCGGCGTGGGCGGCCGGTGGCGGCACACCCGCTCACCGGGCGAACGGCTCCAGCATCACAGCGGCGGCCTTCAGCCACGCCTGCCGGGTCTCCTGCTGGAGCTGGTGGTACTCGATCGAGGAGCCGGTCTCCAGCGCCGGGTCGTACGGCACCACGGCCACGGCCCGGGTGCGGGTGGCGAAGTGCCGCTCCAGGTCGTCCTGCAACGGCGAGCGGCCCGGGGTGGGGCAGGAGATCAGGGTGACCGCGTTGTCGGCCAGCTCCCCCATCCCCACCTCGTGCAGCAGGTCCAGCATCCAGTCGGCACTGAACGCGGCGTCCTCACGCGGCACCGTGGTCACCACGAGCTGGTCCGCCGCCTGCATGATGGTGCGCCAGTTGGCGCTCTCCACGTTGTTGCCCGTGTCCACGCAGACCACGTCGTGGGTGCGCCGCAGCAGTTCCAGCACCCGCCGGACGGTGAACTGGTCGAGGCGCTGGGCGAAGCGCGGGCTCTCCTCGCCGGCCAGCACGTCGTACGAGCCGTCGGAGGCGTGCCGCAGGTAGTCGTCCAGGTGCTCCAGCAGCTCGGGGCCCTCCTTGATCTCGACGTGCGCGAGATCGCTGACCAGGTGCCGGATGGTCCGGGCGTGCCGGGCGCTGCCGGCGCGCAGCCCGAGCGTGCCGCGCAGCTCGTTGTCGTCCCAGGCCAGCACGCCGCGCCCGCGTACGCTGCCGACGGTCGCCGCCGCCAGCACGGTGGCGGTGGTCTTGTGCACGCCGCCCTTCGGGTTGGCGAACGCGAGCACCCGGGGGGTGCCCAGGTCACGGCGGAGCACCCCGGCGGCGCGCTCCAGTTCGTTCTCCGTGCCGCGTGGGCGCCACTCGACGCGCGCCGGGTAGCCCAGGTCGGCGGCCACCGGCGCGGCGGGGGGCGGGGGCGGCGTGGCCGGTGGGGGCGGCGGTGGCGGCGCCTGGGAGCGGTAGCCGTTGTCGAGCACCGCGTAGCGGGACCGGACCGGGGGCGGCTCGTGCCGGTAGCCGTTGTCCAGCAGGGCGTAGCGCGACTCGGCCGGCCCCGGGCCGTGGCGCGGCTCGGACTCGACGCGAGGCGGCGGGGCCTGGGCCGGGACCCGGTACGCCGGCTCTGCCGGGTAGTCGGGCTCGGCGCGGTAGGACGGCTCGACCGGATCCGCACGGTAGACGGGCTCGACCGGTTCCGACCGGTAGGACGGCTCGACCGGCTCGGACCGGTAGACGGGCTCGACCGGCTCGGACCGGTAGACGGCTTCGACCGGCTCGGAGCGGTAGACGGGCTCGACCGGCTCGGACCGGTAGGACGGCTCGATCGGATCGAGGCGGTAGGCGGGCTCCGGCGGATACTCCGGCTCCACCCGGTAGGCGGGCTCGGCGGGGTCCACCCGGTAGGCGGGTTCCACCCGGTAGGTGGCCTCGGCCCGGTAGCCCGCGTCGACCGGACGGCCGTACTCCGCGCCGTAGGGCGGCGGGCCGGGCTCCGGCGCGTACGGCGGCTCGGGCGCCCGCCCGATGGCCGGCACCCGCGCCGCGTAGCCGTTGCCCGACGAGCGGCGGGGCAGCGGCTCCGGCGGCAGAGGCGGCGGATCGGCGTGTCGGTCGGCCTCCGCCTGCTCGGCCGCGCGACCACCGTGCCGGGCCCGGTCGAGCAGCGCCCGCCACCGCGGTGCTGGTTCGGCCGGCCGCCCCCAGCCGGTCTCGCTGCCCTCCACGGCCCGCCCTCCCAGCGCCATCGATACCCGTCTGACAGGCTACGAACGAAACCCTATTCGGACCACACCCGTCTACGCACCTTCGGTTCCTCCTGCCGTCACGGCGCCGGCCCCGGCACACCGCCGGGGCCGGCGTCTGCCGAGGTCGTCAGCTCCACCGGCGGCGTCGCGCCGGGCGCCCGCCCGGTCGATCCCGGTGACGCAGCCGTCACGTCGGGTGCGGGTTCCGACGTTTCGCCCACCGACGCTCAGTCGCGGAGGATCCCGAGCGCGCGGTCCAGGTCGTCAGGGTAGTCGCTTTCGAAGTGCACCTCGTCCCCGGTGCGGGGGTGCAGGAAGCTCAACGACCGGGCGTGCAGCCACTGCCTGCTCAGTCCGAGCCGGGCGGACAGGGTCGGGTCCGCGCCATAGGTGAGGTCACCCACGCACGGGTGCCGCAGCGTGGAGAAGTGCACCCGGATCTGGTGCGTACGCCCGGTCTCCAGCCGCACGTCGACCAGGCTCGCCGCCGGGAACGCCTCGACCGTGTCGTAGTGGGTGATGCTCGGCTTGCCGCCGGAGACCACCGCCCAGCGGTAGTCGTGGGTGGGGTGCCGGTCGATCGGGGCGTCGATGGTGCCGCGCAGCGGGTCGAGGTGCCCCTGCACGACCGCGTGGTAGCGCTTCTCCACCTCGCGGTACTTGAACGCGCGCTTCAGGGCGGTGTACGCCTGCTCGCTCTTCGCCACCACCATGATCCCCGTGGTGCCCACGTCGAGCCGGTGCACCACGCCCTGCCGCTCGGCGGCGCCGCTGGTCGAGATGCGGTGCCCCACGGCAGCCAGCGCGCCGATCACCGTCGGGCCGGTCCAGCCGGGGCTCGGATGGGCCGCCACGCCGACGGGCTTGTCCACCGCCACGATGTCGTCGTCGGCGTACACGACCCGCAGCCCGGGCACCGCCTGCGGCACCACGGTGGGCGGGGCGACCGGCGCGGGCAGGGTCACCTCCAGCCAGGAGCCGGCCTTGACCCGGTGGGAGTTGGGCCGGACGACCCCGTCGACCAGGGCGTCGCCGGCGTCGATCAGGGCGGCGGCGGCGGTGCGGGACAGCCCGAACAGCCGCGAGACGGCCTGGTCGAGCCGCTGGCCGTCGAGGCCGTCGGGAACGGGCAGGGAACGGTGGTCGCCGCCGGCGGCGAAGGCGGCGGTCATGCCCGCTCCCGCTGCCCGGCGTCGGCCTGGGCCGCCGCCTCGTCGGTGGGCTCGCCGTGGCCGATCCGGCTGCCGTCGCGCTGCCGGCCCGTCAGCTCCAGCAGGAGGGCGAGCAGCACACCGCAGACCAGGGCGCTGTCGGCCAGGTTGAACACGGGGAACACCCGGCCGTACGGGGCGAAGACGCTGACCATGTCGACCACGTGCCCCACGAACCAGCCCGGGGCGCGGAAGACCCGGTCGACGAAGTTGCCCAGCGCCCCGCCCAGCACGAGGCCCAGCGAGATCGCCCAGGGCAGCGAGCGCAGGCGCAGCGCCATCCAGACGATCCAACCGACCACCCCGAGGGTGATCAGCGGGAAGACCCAGGTGTGATCCGCGCCGATGCTCCACGCCGCGCCGCTGTTGCGGGTGAGGCTGAGGTAGACCGCACCGCCGAGCAGCCTGACCGGCTCCCGGTCCTCCAGGGCGTCCAAGGCGAGGTGCTTGGTGAGGGCGTCGGCGGCGAGCACGGTCAGCGCGAGGCCGAACAGGATCGCGACGGGCCGGCGGTGGGGCGTGCCGGCCCTCGGCTCGGCGCTGCCGGCACCCGGCTCAGCGCCGCCGGACCCGGCGGACGGTGCTTCGGACATCTGCTCCCCATCGACGCTCGCGGCGACGCGTCCGCGCCGCCTCCCATGGCCGCCGGGGAGCGGGCCTCAGCGCCGCTCCTCCAGCTGCTTGCACGTCACGCAGAGGGTGGCCGACGGGAAGGCGGCGAGCCGCTCCACCGGGATGGGGTTGCCGCACCGCTCGCACCAGCCGTAGCCACCCTCGTCGAGCCGCTCCAGCGCCCGCTCGACCTGCGTGATCCGTTCCAGGATGCTGTTGGCGAGTGAGATCTCCTGCTCACGCTCGAACGTCTTGGTCCCGGTGTCGGCCTGGTCGTCCCCGGCCGAGTCGGTCAGCCGGTCGCGCTGCAGCTCGGTGATCTCGCTCAGCGTCTGATCGTACTCGGCGCGCAACTCGTCACGCCGCGCCGCCAGGGCCGCCCGGATCTTCTCGGTCTCCGCAGCGGTGCGGGTGGCCTTCGCCACCGGCTTCCGGCCGGCGGTCCTGGTGTCGGCTGGCTTCGCCATCGTCGCTCCCTCGACCGCGGAGCCGCGGCGGTCCGCGGCACCTGGACAGGGGCCGCCGGCATCGGCGCCCCCAGGTACAAAAGGGGCGCGCGGCGACGGGGCCGCGCACTCCGGAGATTCGCAAGAATACGGAACGTACAGGCGCACGACAACGTGCCGCTCCGACGCACCGGCGTTCGGCCCCTAGTCATCCCTAACCGGGGCAAAAGGAACGCTAGCAGATCAGGCGTCGGGGCCCCGGCCGTACTCGCCAAACCAGCGGGCCAGCCGCCCCCGCCGGCTGACCGCCCGCAGCCGCCGCTCCGCCTCGTCGCGCACCCCCGCGGTGGCCACGATCAACATGCTGTCGCCGGTCTTCAGCCGGAAGTCCGGGCCGGGCACGACGCCCGCCCCGTCGCGCAGCACCAGCGTCACCGAGGCGCCCAGCGGCAGCCGCAACTCGTCGACGTGCACCCCGGCCAGCCGGGACCCGGGCGGCACCTCCAGTTGGAGCAGATCCGCGCCCATCCGCTCCAGCGGCGCCGTCTCCACCCGGATCTCGGTCGCCTCGGCCGGCGCGGTCACCCGCAGCCGGCGGGCCACCGGACCCAGCGTCCCGGTCTGCAACAGCGTGAAGATCACCACCAGGACGAAGACCGCGTCGAAGAGCCGGTCGGCGCCGGGCACCCGCTCCGACAGCGGGATCGTGGCGAGCACGATCGGCACCGCCCCGCGCAGCCCGGCCCAGGACAGGAACGCCTGCTCACGCAGGCCGAACCGGAACGGCAGCGCGGACGCCGCCACCGACAGCGGCCGGGCCAGCAGCACCAGCGCCAGCCCGACGACCACGGCCGGCAGCACCGCCGAGCCCAGCCGGCCCGGCGAGACGAGCAGTCCGAGCAGCACGAACAGGCCGATCTGGGCCAGCCAGGCCAGCCCGTCGGCGAAGCCGAGGATCGCCTGCCGGTGCGGCAGCCGGGCGTTGCCGAGGATCACGCCCGCCACGTAGACGGCGAGGAAACCGGAGGCGTGCAGCACCGCCCCGGCGGCGTAGGCGAACACGGTCAGCCCGACGGCCGCGATCGGGTAGAGCCCCGCCGACGGCAGGGCCGCCCGCCGCAGGGCCCACCGCCCGCCGACGCCGGCCGCGGCACCGACCGCCGCGCCGACGCCCAGCTCGTAGCTGACCAGGGAGACCTCGTACCACCACGGGTGGGCGACCCCCTCGCGCGACAGCAGCACCACCAGCAGCACGACCGGGGCGTCGTTCATCCCCGACTCCGCCTCCAGGGTGGCCACCAGGCGGGGCGGCAGCCGCAGCCGGCGCAGCGTGGCGAAGACCGCCGCCGCGTCGGTGGAGGAGAGCACGGCGCCGTAGAGCAGCGCCAGCCGCCAGTCCAGCCCCAGCAGCAGGTGCACGACCAGGCCGACGACCAGGATGCTGACCACCACGCCGACCGTGGAGAGCAGGGCGGCCAGCCCCAGCACCGGGCGCAGGGTGCTCCACCGCGCGGTCAGCCCGCCCTCGGCGATGATCACGATGAGCGCGCAGAAGCCCAGGGTGCGGGTCAGCTCGACGTCGTCGAAGCGGATGCCCAGCCCTGTTTCCCCGACAGCCACCCCGAGGGCGAGGTAGGCCAGGAGGCTCGGCACCCCGAGGCGGGTCGAGAGTCGGACCGCGCCGACCGCGACCAGCAGGACGGCCGCGCCGAGCAGGAGCGCGAGATCCAGCCCCGGCGTCACCGCCGTCCGGCCCCGGCGTCGGTCACCCGGCGGCCCCGTCGCGCAGCCGGCGCAGCGCCTCCGTCAACTCCGGGGCGGGGCCCTCGACCAGGAAGAGCTTGTCGCGGCTGGCCGCGCCGGCGCGCAGCGACACCACCGCCGGCCGTACGCCCAGCGCGCCGGCCAGCGCGCGGCGGGCCGCCTCGGTGGCCCGCCCGTCGACGGCCGGGGCGTTCACGGCGATCACGAGGGCGGGCCCGTGGGGACCGTCGAAGCGGCCGCCGACGCGGGCCCGGGCAGAGCCGGGCTTCACCCGGACCGCGACGGTCAGCGTGTCATCCATCGACAACCGTCGCCCCGCTCAGATCCGACCGGCGTCGGCGAGCAGGGTGGTGTCGGGCGCGCAGCGGGCGCAGGGGGTGAAGCCGAGTTCGACGGCCTCGGCGACGGGGAGCGGCTCGTGCTCCCGACCCGCCAGGTAGGCGCAGTCGGGCAGGTGGTAGCGGGGCCGCCCGTCGACCACCCGCACCTCGGCGTCGAGGCGGGCCACCCGGGCGGCCTCGACCGGTGCGACGTCCTGCGCGGGCGGCTCGTCGTCGTACGGCACGGCCGGGCCGGCCCCGGGCGGGGCGGCCGGGACGTCGCCGTCGGCCACCGGCGGCTCGGGCGGTTGCCGCCACCCGGTGCCGTCGGGGCCGACCGTCGGAGGAACGTGCTGGACGGGGATCTCCGGCTCCGCCGACCGCCCGCCGGCGGAGGCCGGCTCGGCCGGGCGGGTCGCCCGACGGGGCCGCCATCCCGGCCCGCCAGGATCCGCCGCCGCCCGGTCCACGGCCGCCTGGCGGGCGCCCGCGACCAGCGCGACGGCGGCCAGCAGGCTGGCCGCGATGGAGATGGTCAGGAGAACGCTGGAGCCACCGGCCAGGCCGAGCACCAGCAGCACCACCGCGACGAGGATGAGCAGGAGACTGGCGACTATCACGGCTCACCCCCGCCGCGTCGTGCTGATGAGGCGAGGTCGGCGACCGTCAGGACGACGGTCGCCGACCGATGGTTCAGCGACCGGCTTCGAGAGCGCCGGAGCGACCGCCGCCGTAGGAGCCGGCGAGACCGGCGGCAGCCAGCCCGTTGCCGCTGCCGGCGGCCCGGGTGCCCTCACCACCACGGGTCATCTCGACCTCCAGGCCCTGGCCGCGACCGTCGAGGTCACGCAGCTGGCTCTCCAGGTAGGCCTTGAGCCGGGTGCGGTACTCGCGCTCGAACTGCTTGAGCTCCTCGATGTGCTTCTGCAGGGCGGTGCGCTTGGCGTCCAGGCCGCCCATGGCCTCCTGGTGCCGCTGGCGGGCGTCGCGCTCCAGGGCGTCGGCCTTGGCGCGGGCCTCGCGGGTGACCTCCTCGGCCTTGGAACGGGCCTCGGAGAGCAGCTGGTCGGCCTCGCGACGGGCGTCGGAGACGTGGTCGTCGGCCGTCCGCTGGGCCATCATCAGCACCCGCAGCGCCTGCTGCTCGCCGTCGGCGCCGCCGACGGCCGGACCGCCGGCGGAGCGGACCTGCTCCAGCTCGGCCTGCATCGCGCGGGCGGCCTGCTCGGCCGCCGCCTTGTCGCGCTGCACCCGGTCGAGCTGGGCCTTGACGTCGTTGAGCTCCGCCGCGAGACGGGCGTCGCCGCCGGGGCCGGCGGGGGCCCCACCACGGCCGCCGCGCTCCACCTGGGCGCGCAGCTCGTTGTTCTCCTCGATGAGACGGGCAAGCTCACGCTCGACCTCGTCGAGGAAAGCGTCGACCTCCTCCTCGTCGTAGCCCCGCTTGCCGATCGGCGGCTTTTTGAAGGCGACGTTGTGGACGTCGGCCGGGGTCAGCGGCATCGAAACTCCTCGGGTCAGTTGCGGCCGCGAAAGCGCGTCGCTCATCAGACGGTGCCGATGATCGACCGCCTCAACACGAACTCCATCAGCACGAACAGGATAACCAGGAGCACAAGTGAGGCCAGGTCGATGCTCACGGTACCAATTCGCAACGGAGGGATCACACGCCTCAACGCGTTGAGAGGGGGATCAGTGACGCTCCACACGATTTCCAGCCCCACCGATGCCCCACGCCCCGGCTGCCAGCGGCGGCCGTACTGGAGCACGGCGCTCAGGACGAACCGGGCCAGCAGGACGAGCAGGAAGAAGTAGAGCACCAGATACAGCACTTGCAGCACGATCGACAACACGGCAGGCGACGTCCCTCGGGTCGGGCGGGGCTAGCTCAGGCTGAAGAAGCCGCCCTCGGCGATCTTGGCCTTGTCCTCCGCGGTGACCTGGACATTGGCCGGTGAGAGCAGGAACACCCGATTGGTCACGCGCTCGATCGTACCCCGCAGCCCGAACGCGAGGCCGGCGGCGAAGTCGACAAGTCGACGCGCGTCCGCCTCGTCCATCTCGGTGAGGTTGATGATCACCGGGACGCCGTCGCGGAAGTGCTCACCGATGGTGCGCGCCTCCCGGTACGTCGTGGGGTGCAGCGTGGTGATCTGGTAGCGCTGCTCCTCCTCCGCCATCACCGCACGCTCCCGGGGCTGCGCCTGCGGCGCCAGCGCCAGGTTGTCGCGGGTGTGGTAGGTCAACGCGCCCGAGGTGTCGCCCGCCGACGGCCGGGTGATGGAGCGGACGCTGGAGCGCTCGGCCCGCTCCGGCCGGTCGGGGTCGCCCCGCTCGGCGTCGGCCGCCCGCGCGGCGGCGCGCTCCGAGAGCCGGCCACGGTCGGCGAGCCGGGACCGGGGCGCCGGCGGCTCCTCGGAGTCGTCCTCGTCGTCGTCGGCGAACTCCTCCGAGTACCGGCTCTGCCGGTAACGCGAGTCGCGGTAGCCGCCCTTGTCGTAGCCACCGTCGTCGTAGGCCCGCTCGTCGTCCTCTTCGACCAGACCGAGCCAGACCCCCGCCTTGCGCAGTGCACCCATCCCGCGCCCTTCCCGTCCGCCGTGCGGCACGCGCCCCCGTACCCGTGTCGCTTGTCGCGAGTGGACCACTTGCCCACTGGAGCGGATCGGCAATCCCCTGGCACGCGATTCGCGTCGCGTGCCACGACCCCCGACAACGGGACGCCGATCCCTCAAACAACACAGATGTAATTTGCTTCCCGCGGTCAGGCTACCGCAGCGTGGGACGCATTCCGAGCAACGCGCTGCCGACGCGGACATGTGTCGCGCCATACCGGATCGCGATTTCCAGGTCGCCGCTCATCCCGGCGGAGAGCGCGGTGGCTCCCGGGTGGAGCGTCCGGAACGCGGCGGCCACCTCGGCCAGTCGGGCGAACGCCCGCTCCGGCTCCCAGCCCAGCGGCGCCACGGCCATCAGGCCGGCCAGCCTCAGGGCCTCCGCGCCGGCGACCACCTCGGCCACCGCGTCGAGCCCGGCGCCCGGGTCGGCCGAGCCCGGCAGCGCCCCACCCCGGGCCGCGTCCCCGTCGATGCTGACCTGGACCAGCACCTCCAGCGGCCGGTCGCGCGCCGACGCCGACGCCGCGTCCAGCGCCCGGGCCAGCCGGACACTGTCGACCGAGTGCACGACGTCGGCGTAGCGGACCACCGAGCGGGCCTTGTTGCGCTGCAACTGCCCGATGAAGTGCCACCGGGGCGTCACCCCGGCAGCCGCCACCTCGGCCGCCTTGGCGGACGCCTCCTGGTCGCGGTTCTCCCCCACGTCGGTCACGCCGAGCCCGGCCAGGGCCACCACGTCCCCGGCCGGGTAGGTCTTGGTCACCGCGATCATGGTGACCTCGGATCCGTCCCGTCCCGCGTCGGCGCAGGCACCCGCGATCCGGGACCGTACGCGGGCCAGGCCGGCCGCGATCTCGGCGCGCCGGTCCGGGCGCACCGTGGCTGGACTGTCGGTCATCGGCGGTACTCAGGAACCGTTCTTGAGGAAGTCGGGCACGTCGACGTCGTCGAAGAGCACCCGGCGGGGCGACTGCTGCGGGGCCGGCATGGTGGCCGGCGGCGCGACCGGGGTGCTCGGCTGCGCCGGCTGGTTCTGGTTGCTCTTGCGGGGCGGCTCGGCCGCCTTGTACGCCGGCGCGCCCCCGTCGAAGCCCGCCGCGATGACGGTGACCCGCACCTCGTCGCCGAGGGCGTCGTCGATGACGGCACCGAAGATGATGTTGGCGTCCGGGTGGGCCGCGTCGGTGACGAGCTGGGCCGCGTCGTTGATCTCGAACAGGCCCAGGTCCGACCCGCCGGCGATGGAGAGCAGCACGCCGCGCGCGCCGTCCATGCTCTGCTCGAGCAGCGGGCTGGAGATGGCCGCCTCGGCCGCCTCGACGGCGCGGTTCTCGCCGCGCGCGCTGCCGATGCCCATGAGCGCGCTGCCCGCGCCGCTCATCACACTCTTGACGTCGGCGAAGTCCAGGTTGATCAGACCGGGCGTGGTGATCAGGTCGGTGATGCCCTGGACACCGGAGAGCAGCACCTGGTCGGCGGTGCGGAACGCGTCCATCATGCTGATGTTGCGGTCGCCGAGCGCCAGCAGCCGGTCGTTGGGGATGACGATGAGCGTGTCGCACTGGTTGCGCAGTTCGTCTATTCCGGATTCCGCCTGCACCTGACGGCGCTTGCCCTCGAACGAGAACGGCCGGGTCACCACGCCGATGGTCAGCGCGCCGAGCTTGCGGGCGATGTTCGCCACCACGGGCGCGCCGCCGGTGCCGGTGCCGCCGCCCTCGCCGCAGGTCACGAAGACCATGTCGGCGCCCTTGAGGACCTCCTCGATCTCGTCGCGGTGGTCCTCTGCGGCGTTCTTGCCGACGTCGGGGTTGGCGCCGGCGCCGAGCCCACGGGTCAGCTCGCGGCCGACGTCGAGCTTCACGTCGGCGTCGCTCATGAGCAGCGCCTGCGCGTCGGTGTTGATCGCGATGAACTCGACGCCCTTGAGCCCAACCTCGATCATCCGGTTGACGGCGTTGACGCCGCCGCCACCGATGCCGACGACCTTGATGACCGCCAGGTAGTTGTGCGGAGGTGTCATCTCCGGTCCTTTCCCTTCGAGATTGGCATGGGCCGACCGGGTAAGGCCTGGCCAGACCAGCGGCCGACGAGAGCTGTCCCCAGCGAGGATCAGGGCCAAACCCTCACCCTCTACTAGAGGCTTACTGTTATGTCAACCACTGATCCCCTTCGGGGCAACGTAAGCGCCCTCACGCGATGAGCCAAGGACCCGCTCGGCGTGTCGCCGCCGGAGCGGGACGGGTCACGTCGCCAGTTGGGCAGCCGGTCACCGCAGGGTCACCACGTCGGGCGCGCTGACGTCGATGGTGTCGGCCTTCCGGTCGAGCAGCGCGCTGGCCACCCGGGCCTTGTCCGCGCCCCGGGTCGCGTCCCCCCAGACCACCACCCGGTCGCCGCGCAGCCGCAGCGTGATCCGGGCCAGCCCCTCGACGGTCACGTCCACCAGCTCGGCGCGCAGCTGCGGGGTGAGCGCGCCGAGCACCTCCAGCGCCGCCCGGGTCGGCCCGTCGCCCGGACCCGGCTCGGCGAGCCGGACCAGCGGCAAACCGTCCGGCGCCCGGGGCACCGTCCGGAAGACCACGCCCGCGCGGTCGATCACCACGAACTGCTCGCCGCGCGGCACCGCCGCCACGCCCGTGCGCTCGGTCACCCGCACCACCAGCGTGTCCGGCCAGTCGCGCGTCACCACGGCCCGCTGCACCGCCGGCAGCCCGCCGACCCGCCGCGCGGTGGCGGCCAGGTCCACCCGGGCCAGCGGGGCGCCGTCGGGCACCGCGGCCGCGTCGCGGACCTGGACGCTGGTGACCAGCTCGGCGCCCTCGACGCGGACCTCACGCACCCCGAACAGGCCGGTGCCGAGCACGGTCCAGGCGACCAGCCCGGCCACCGCGAGCACGCCCGCGGCGACCGCCCACGGCAGCGCCGCGCGCATCCGACGCTGCCGGGCCCGGGCCATGAAGCGGCGGGTCGACGCGGGCACCGCGTCGCTGCCGGCCCGGACCAGCTGCCACCGCCGCTGCGGCCCGCGCCGGCCGCCGCCGTCCGCGCCCGTGGTGCGCCCCCGCGCCGGGCCGGGGCTCATCCGGCTGCGGGCGCCGCGCCGTCCGGGACCGCGCCGCCGGCGCCGGGGACGGTGCCACCGATGCTCGTCGTCCCGCCCGCGTCGCCGCCGGGCGTCGTCCCCGCCGGACCGGCGGTACGCGCCGCCAGCGCGGCAAGCAGCTGATCCCCCATCAGCGAGATCGGCGGGGCACCCATGGTCACCACCACGTCGCCGGGGCGGGCCCGCCGGGCCACCTCCACCGGCGCGGCCTCCCACGAGTCCACGAAGACCTTCCGCTCCGCCGGCAGCGCCACGGCCTCGATCAGCGCCGCCGACCCCTCCCCCGGCTCGCGCAGCTCGCCCGGACCGAAGACCTCCAGCAGCACCAGTTCGTCGGCGATCGCCAACGACTCGGCGATCTCCGCCTGCAGGTCGCGGGTGCGGTAGAGCCGGTAGGGCTGGAAGACCACGATCACCCGGCCGTCCCCGGCCACCTCGCGCAGCGTCTGCAACGCCAGCGTCATCGAGGTCGGGTGGTAGGCGTACTCGTCGTAGACCAGCACGTCGTCCGCGACGCCCTTGCGCTCGAAGCGCCGCCGCACGCCGGGGAACGCCGCGAGCGCGCCCTCGGCCGCCTCCAGCGGCAGCCCCAGCAGGTACGCGGTCAGCACGGCCGAGGCACTGTTGAGCCCCATGTGCCGCCCGGGCACCGGCAGCCGGAACTCGCCGAGCGAGCGCCCGTCGATGCCCGCCAGGTAGCGAACCCCCCGGGCCGACGAGGCGATGTCGGTCAGCCGCAGGTCGGCGTCGGGCGCCTCGCCGTAGGTGTGCACCCGGCGGCCCTCCGCGCGCAGCGTCTCGGCCAGCCGCCGGCCGCCCGGGTCGTCGGCGCAGGTGATGATGAAGCCGTCCGGGTCGGTGAGCCGGGCGAAGTCGGCGAAGGCCGCCTCCAGCGTGGCGAGGTCGCCGTAGGTGTTCAGGTGGTCGGCCTCGACGTTGGTGATGATCGACACGTACGGGCGGTAGATCAGGAAGGAGCGGTCGCTCTCGTCCGCCTCGACCACGAAGTACTCGCCGGTGCCGTGGTGGGCGCCCGAGCCGACCTCGGAGATCTCCCCGCCGATGACGAAGGACGGGTCCTGCCCCGCCTGCTGGAGCACCATCGTGACCATCGACGTGGTGGTGGTCTTGCCGTGGGTGCCCGCGACCGCCACCGTCCGGCGGCCGGTCATCGCGGCGGCCAGCGCCTCGGAGCGGTGCAGCACGCGCAGGCCGCGCCGGCGTGCCTCCACCATCTCCAGGTGGTCCTGCGGGATCGCCGAGGAGTAGACGACCGTGTCGACGCCGTCGAGGTTGGACGCCTCGTGGCTCATGTGGATCGTGCCGCCGAGGGCGCGCATGCCGGCCAGCGAGGGCCACTCCCGCAGCTCGCTGCCGGAGACCCGGATGCCCCGGGTGAGGAAGAGCCGGGCCAGCCCGCTCATGCCGACCCCGCCGACCCCGATGAGGTGGATCGTGCCCAGGTCCTCGGCGGTGAGCGTGCCGGCCGGGGTGAACTGTGCGGTGTTCATGACGCGTACCTTCCCGTCGCGGTGCGCCCGGTCACGGGGCCACCGTCGTTCGCGACTGCGGGGCTCGCAAGCTCACTCCTCGCGCTCACTGCGCCTGCCTTTCGTTCGCGACTGCGGGGCTCGCAAGCTCACTCCTCGCGCTCACTTGGCCACCGCCTCGTAGACGAAGTTGAGCAGCGCCTCGTCGCCGTCGCGGCGGCCGTACGCGGCGGCGGCGGCGCCCATCGCGTGCAGCCGGTGCGGGTCGCGGATCAGCGGGATGACGGTCCGCTCGACCCAGTCCGGCGTCAGCTCGGCGTCGTCGACGAGCAGCCCGCCGCCGGCCTCCACCACGGGCAGCGCGTTGCGCTTCTGCTCCTGGTTGCTGTGCGGGTACGGCACGTAGATGGTGGGCAGCCCGATGGCGGCCACCTCGGCGCAGGTCATCGCCCCGCCCCGGCCGAGCATCAGGTCCGCCGCGGCGTAGCCGGCCTCCATCTCGGACAGGTACGGCAGCGTCACGTACGGGACCGGCAGGTCGGTCGGGACCGGCACCGGCTCGTTGCGGGCGCCGATCACGTGCAGCACCTGCACCCCGTTGCGGGCGAGTTCCTTGGCCGCGCCGGCGACGGCGAGGTTGATCGAGCGGGCGCCCTGCGAGCCGCCGGCGACGAAGAGCACCGGCAGGTCGGGGCGGAGGCCGAAGTGGGCCCTGGCGGCGTTGCGCATGGCGAACCGGTCCAGCCCGGCGATGCCCCGGCGCAGCGGTACGCCGACCACCCGGGCGTCGCGCAGGGCCTCGGCCTGGGCCGGCTGGTGCGGGAAGCCGACCGCCACGTGGTTGGTGAACCGCATGCCCAGCCGGTTGGCCACCCCCGGCGGCACGTTGACCTCGTGGATGACGATCGGCAGCTCACGCCGCCAGGCGGCGAGGTAGGCCGGCACGGAGACGTACCCGCCGAAGCCGACCACCACGTCGGCGCGCACCTCGTCGACGACCTTGCCCGCGGCGCGGGCCGCGGTCCACATCCGGCCGGGCGTCTTGACCAGGTTCATGTTCACCGAGCGGGGCAGCTGGTAGGCCGGGATCTGCCGCAGGTCGTAGCCCTGCGGCGGGATCAGCTCGTTCTCCAGGCCCTTGGGTGTGCCCAAACAGGTGATCCGGACGCCGGGGTCGTGTCGGCGCAGGCAGTCGGCGAAGGCGAGCAGCGGGTAGATGTGCCCCCCGGTGCCACCTCCCGCGAGCACCACCGAACGCAGCGGACCCATCAACGTCTCCTCTCGTCCGCCGACCCACGCCTGGTCCGGGCCAGCCGGACCCCGCGCGGTGCGGCCTGGTCGTCTCCCCGCCGCTCCCGCGCCCGGGGCACGGACCCTCGGGCGGCCGGGGACGCCGCCGGCCGGCGGCGCCGCCCGGGAAGCGGCGGCAACGGGGCCCAGAGTAGTCGGACCCATCGGGCCGGCGGACGGGCATGCAGCGCTCTGGCGGCGTCGGGTTCGGCGCGGGCGAAGGAGGCGAGCATCCCGATCGCGGCGAGGGTCACCACCAGGGCGCTCCCGCCGTCGGAGATGAACGGCAGCGGCACGCCGGTCAGCGGCAGCAGGCCGACCACCCCGCCGATGTTGATCACCGCCTGGCCGACCAGCCAGGCGGTCGCCGCCGCGGCGGCGAGCCGGCGGAACGGGTCCTCGACCCGGCGGGCGATCCGCAGGCCGGTGTACGCCAGCACGGCGAAGAGCGCCACCACCACGACGCACCCGACGACGCCCAACTCCTCGGCGACCACGGCGAAGATGAAGTCGTTCTCCGCCGCCGGCAGCCACTGCCACTTGAGGCTGCTCTTGCCGAGGCCGACGCCGAACCACCCGCCGTTCTCGATGGCGTAGCGCGCCTGGGCGATCTGGTAGCAGTCCTCCAGCTTGCACTGGTCCGGCGGCGGCGGATTGATGAAGGCGGTCAGCCGGGCCAGCCGGTAGTTCTTCTCGCCCGTCTCGCCGGAGCCGGCGCCGAGCGAGGCCACCGCGACCAGCAGGCCGATACCGAGCAGACCCACCGCGGAGAGCGCGGCGAAGACCCGCAGCCGCACCCCGGCTGCCCAGAGCAGCCCCACCACCAGGGCGAGCAGGCAGAGCATCGTGCCCAGGTCGTTGTAGCCGACGAGGACGAAGAGCAGGCCGACCACCGGGAAGAGGGGGGTGGCCAGCTCGCGCCACCAGCCCAGCGCGGCGCCCTTGCGGGCGATCACGTGGGCGCCCCAGAGCACCAGGGCGAACTTCGCGAACTCGGAGGGCTGCACCTGGATGCCACCGACGAAGAGCCACAGCAGCCGGGCCTCGACCGGGCCGATCCGGGCGGAGTCCTGGTTCGTCAGCCGGGCGTACGCGAGCAGCAGGTTGAGCACCAGCAGCAGGCCGACGGCGGTGAACAACAGCGGCCGGCCCAGGGACCGGTAGGTCGTCGCCGGCAGCCGCTGGCACGCCCAGAACGCGACGATGCCGATCACCGCGAAGATCGCCTGCTTGACCAGGGACGTCGAGGCGTTGCCGTTCTCCGCGTAGTCCCGGACGCTGGTCGCCGAGAAGACCATGGTGAGGCCGATCAGCAGCAGCAGGCCGGCGCTGGACAGCAGCAGGTAGTAGGAGGCCAACGGGCGGTCCAGCAGACCACGTAGCGCGGCCAGCCCGCCGGCGGCGTCCAGCCCGTGCGGCACCTGGGGACCGGGGTCGTCCGGCCCGCGCGTCGCGGCGGGCGCGTCGCGCGTACGCCTGCCTCCCGCCGACCGCCCGGGCGTCCCCTCTGCCGTGACCTCGATGCCTCGTCCCTCCCCCACCGCACCATCATGGCGGTTCCCCGGGGTCGTCACCGGCGCAACGGCCCGGTCGGCGTGTCGGGCTTGCGCCGGGCCGCGTGGGGCCTCCCGGGGCCGGACGCGCCGCGGGGCCCGGGGCGACACGCGCCCGGGCCCCGCGGCGGGACCTGCCGGCCCGCTCAGGTCATGTTGGCGAGGAACTCGCTGTAGAACAGGCCCAGCGCGATGGCCACGCCGATGCCGGCGATGATCCAGAACCGGACCACGATGTTGACCTCGCTCCACCCGGCGAGCTCGAAGTGGTGCTGCAACGGCGACATCCGGAACACGCGCTTGCCGGTGGTACGGAACGAGATGATCTGGATCACCACGGACATCGTGATGATCACGAAGAGGCCACCGATGATCGGCAGCAGCAGGATCGTCCGCGTGGACATCGCCATGCCGGCGATCAGGCCGCCCAGGCCCAGCGCGCCCGTGTCGCCCATGAAGATCCGCGCCGGCGAGGTGTTCCACCACAGGAAGCCCACGCAGGCCCCGGCCGCCGCGCCGGCGATCAGCGCGATCTCCAGCGGGTCCCGGACGGCGTAGCAGTAGTCCTGGGTGTAGTTCGGGTCGGCGCACCAGTGCCGGTACTGCCAGAAGGCGATCAGCGCGTACGCCGCGAGGACCATCACCGAGGCGCCGGTCGCCAGGCCGTCCAGGCCGTCGGTGAGGTTGACGCCGTTGGTCGCGGCCATCACCACGAAGATGAAGATGACCACCGCGCCGATCTTGGTGACGTCCAGCGCCGGGATGTCCCGGATGAAGCTGAGCGTCGTGCTGCCCACGGTCTCGGTGTTGGTCTCGGCCCCCGCGGCGTCGGTCATGGTGCTCGGGAAGTAGAGCGCCACGACGCCGAAGACCGCGCCGACCAGGATCTGCCCGAGCAGCTTGCCGCGCTTGTTGAGACCGCCGCTGTGCCGCTTGCGCACCTTGAGGAAGTCGTCGATGAAGCCGACCGCGCCGGAGAAGACCATCAGCCCCAGCAGCACCAGCGCGGTGATGGTCGGCTCGACCTGGGCGATCTGCGCGTCCGGCAGGGTCGTCAGGGCCAGGTGTCCGGCCACGTACGCGATGACCGTGGCCAGGATGAAGACCACGCCGCCCATCGTCGGCGTGCCCTTCTTGCCCTCGTTGCTGGCGAGCCCGAGGTTTGATCGGATCGGCTGGCCGGCCTTCAGCCGGGCGAACACCTTGATCGCGATCGGGGTGCAGAACAGCGAGACCAGGAAGGCCACCCCGATGGCGACGATGACCGCCCTCATGCGGCGCCGCCCCCCGTCGCCGTCGGGCCGGATCCGTCCCCGGCGGCGTCCGCGCGCAGCGCGTCGGCCACCTCCCAGGTGCGGTACCGGGAGCCCTTCACCAGGACGACGTCGCCCGGTCGTAACTCGCTGCGCAGCACCTCGACGGCCGCCGCCTGATCGGTGAGCAGCACCGACTCTCCTCCCCAGTCCCCTACCGATGTCGCGCCTTCGTGGATCGGCGCGGCCGGCTCGCCCACCACGAGCAGCCGGTCGACGCCCAGTTCGGCCGCGAGCCGGCCGACCTCGGCGTGCCCGTCGCGTTCGAACGGGCCCAGCTCGGCCATGTAGCCGAGCACCGCGACGGTGCGCCGCTCCCGCCCGATGCCGGTCAGCGCGCGCAGCGCGACCGCCATCGAGGCGGGGTTGGCGTTGTACGAGTCGTCGATCACGGTCACCCCGTCGACGCGTTCGAAGACGTCCATCCGGCGGGTGGAGACCAGCCCCAGCGCGCCCAGCGCGGTGGCCAGCTCGGCCAGCGGCATGCCCAGCTCGCGGGCCACCGCGGCGGCGGCGAGGGAGTTGGACACCTGGTGCCGGCCGGTCAGCCCGAGCCGTACGGGTGCGGTCCCCTCCGGGGTGACGAGGGTGTACGCGGGCCGCCCCCGCTCGTCCAGCGTCACGTCCTCGGCCCGCACGTCGGCGTGCGCCGCCTCGCCGTAGCGGACGACCCGGGCGACCGTACGCGCGGCCATGGCGTCGACCAGCGGATCGTCGGCGTTGAGCACGGCCAGCCCATCGGCGGGCAGCGCCTCGACCAGCTCGCCCTTGGCCAGCGCGATCGTCTCCACCGAGCCGAACTCGCCGATGTGCGCCACCCCGACATTGAGCACCACGGAGATCCGGGGCGGCACCACGTCGCAGAGGTAGCGCACGTGCCCCACCCCGCGGGCGCCCTTCTCCATCACCAGGTAGCGGGTCTCGGGCCCGGCCTGCAACGCCGTGTACGGGTGCCCCAGCTCGTTGTTGAACGAGCCGGGCGGGGCGACGGTCGGGCCGAGCCGCGCGGTGAGCTGGGCGATCAGGTCCTTGGTGGTGGTCTTGCCCGACGAGCCGGTCAACCCGACCACGGTGAGCCCGGGCAGCCGGTCGACCACCGCGCGGGCCAGCCGGCCCATGGCGGCCAGCGCGTCGTCGACCAGCACCATCGGCACGCCGGGCACCTCCCGGGTGCCGAGCACGGCCACCGCGCCGGCGGCCACCGCGCCGGCGGCGTAGTCGTGCCCGTCCACCTTCTCGCCCGGGAAGGCGACGAAGAGCGCGCCCGGGCACACCTTGCGTGAGTCGAACTCGACCGGACCGGTGACCCGGGCCTGCGGGTCGGCGCCGGCCAGCCGCCCGTCGACCGCCGAGGCGACCTCGGCCAGGCTGAGCGGGATCACCGCTGACCCGCCGCGTCGGCGAAGCGGACGCGCAGCGCGTCGGCCAGCTCGGTGCGGTCGTCGAACGGGTGCACCTCGCCACCGATCTCCTGCCCGCGCTCGTGGCCCTTGCCGAGCACCGCGACCACGTCGCCCGGCTCGGCAAGCCGGACCGCCGCGTCGATCGCCGTCCGGCGGTCGGCCACCTCCTCGACCCGGGCCGTCGTGCCGGCCTGTCGGGCGCCGGCGAGCACCTCGGCGCGGATCGCCGCCGGGTCCTCCGTACGCGGGTTGTCGTCGGTCACCAGCACCACGTCGGCTCCCTCCGCCGCGGCGGCGCCCATCACCGGCCGCTTGCCCCGGTCCCGGTCCCCGCCGGCACCGATCACGCAGATCAACCGGCCTGCGCCGTACTCCCGCAGCGCCGCCAGCGCGGCGACGATCGCGTCCGCCTTGTGCGCGTAGTCGACGACCCCCCGGACCGGGCCGGGGGCGTTCACCAGCTCCAGCCGGCCGGGCACCCCGCCGCATTCGGCCACCCCGGCGGCGGCGGTGCGCGGATCCACGCCGGCGGCGACGAGCGCGGCGATGGCCAGCAGGGCGTTGGCCACGTTGTGCCGGCCCGGCAGCGCCACGCCGGCCGCCACGACCAGCCCGTCGGGGCCGTGCGCGGTGAACCGCTGCGCGTACCCCTCGCCGCCGACCTCGTCGGCCCACCACGTGGCGCCCGGGTCTCCGGCCGCCGAGTAGGTGACCGTCGTTGGGCGGTACAGCGGCTTCAGCGCGGGGTCGTCGTGGTTGAGCACCTCGACCGCGCAGCGCCCGTCGAACAGCTGCGCCTTCGCCGCGAAGTAGTCCGCCGAGTCGGCGTGGAAGTCCAGGTGGTCGGAGCCGAAGTTGGTGTAGCCGCCGACCGTGAACCGGACCCCGCCGACGCGGCCCATCGCCAGCGCGTGGCTGGAGACCTCCATGACCACGGCCGTGACGCCGCGCTCGCGGGCGGCGGCCAGCATGGCGTGCAGGTCGGTGGCCTCGGGCGTGGTGCGCACGCTGTCGATCGCCAGGTCGCCGAGGCGGGTCTCGACCGTGCCGATCAGGCCGGTGGTGTGGCCGGCGGCGCGCAGGCCGGACTCGACCAGGTAGGCCGTCGAGGTCTTGCCGGCCGTGCCGGTCACCCCGATCACCGTCAGGTGCGCGGTCGGGTCGCCGTAGACCGTCGCCGCGAGGTCGCCCAGGACCGCGCGGGGGTCGGGGACCACCAGCGCCGGCAGGCCCGCCCCGGTCACCGCCGCGGCGCCCGCCGGGTCGGTCAGCGCCGCCACCGCGCCGGCGGCCGCCGCGGCGGCGGCGAACTCCGCGCCGTGCCGGCGGGCGCCCGGCAGGGCCGCGTACAGGTCGCCGGGGCGGACCTCCTGGCTGGCGTGGGTCACCCCGGTCACCACCACCTCGGCGGCGCCCTCCGGGGGCTCGACGGCGAGTCGGGCGGCGAGGTCGCCGAGCCGGACACCGATCACGGTACGGGGACGAGGATTGCCGGGCACGGCGTCAGACCCTACCCGGTCGTCCGGTTCCGGCCGCACAGCCGCCCCGGTGGTTCGTCGGCACTCACCGATGATGTCGCGGTGTGGCCGCTCAGCGCGGATAGACCGTGAACTTCGGGGCCTTCTCCCCACTCGGCGGCACGCCGTAGTGACGCAGCGTGAACTGCATCATGTCCCGGAACGCGGGGGCCGCGATGGCCCCGCCGCCGCCGGAGGGGGTGTGCGCGAAGACCGCGATCACGTAGCGCGGCTTCTCCGCCGGAGCCATCCCGATGAACGAGGCCACCTCGCCGAGCTGCTTCTGCCCGTCGACCAACCGCCAGCCGGTGCCCGTCTTGCCGGCGACCCGCCACTCGGGGATCGCCGCGGCCCTGCCGGTGGCGTCCTCGACGGTGGTGACCGCCTCCAGGATGTGCCGCAGGGCGGCGGCGTTCTCCGGGCTGAGCACCGACCGGGTGACCGGGGGCTCGGTCGGCGTACGCTTCCCGTCTGGCCCGATCACCTCCTTGACCAGGCGCGGCTGCACGTACGTGCCGTCGTTGGCGATCGTCGCGTAGACGGCGGCCATCTGCAGCGGCGTGGCGTCCACGCTGTGCCCGATCGGCACCGACCCGGCCGACGACCCGCTCCACTCGTCGGCCGGCAGCAGCCGCCCGCTGGCCTCGCCGGGCATGCCGACCCGCGTCGGCTCCCCGAGGCCGAAGCGCTTCTGGTAGTCGATGAGGCGTTCGGGGCCGAGCTTGTCGGCGATGTGGATCGTGCCGACGTTGGACGAGTACGCCATCATGCCGGGCAGGCTCATCCGCTTGCCGTCGGCGCGGTGCGTGTCGGAGAACCAGGTGTCGCCCTTCTTGATGCTGTTGGCGATCGGCAGCGTGGTGTCGGGGGTGATCACGCGCTCCTGGAGCGCGGCGCCGAAGGTGATCGCCTTGTGCACCGAACCGGGGTCGACCACGAAGCTGGTGGCCGCGTCCTCCCGGTCGGTCGGGTCGCTCGGCACCGGCTTCGCCGCGTTGTAGGTGGGGTGGCTGGCCTGGGCCAGCACCTCGCCGGAGGGAATCTCGATCACCACGGCGGCGCCGGTGCTGCCCTTGCTCTGCGCCATGTGCCGGCTCAGCATCCGCTGCACCATGAACTGCAGGTCACGGTCGATGGTGAGCTGGAGCGAGCTGCCCGGCCTGGCCTTGGTCGTCTCGCTGTAGCCGCCGGGGATCGGGGCGGCCAGGTCGCCGAGGCCGACCTCGTAGACCCGCTTGCCGTCCTTGCCGCGCAGCACGTCGTCGTAGCGGGCCTCCAGCCCTTCCAACCCGACCATGTCCTGGCTGGTGAAGCCGAGCAGGTTGGCCGCGAGGTCCCCGCCGGGCACCTCGCGCCGCTCGTCGCGGTGGGTGTAGATGCCGGGCAGCTCCAGCGCGGTGATCTTCCGGGCCCGGTCGATGTCGACCCCCCGGGCGAGGTACTCGAACTGCGAGTCGACGCCGTTGACGCGCTTGCGCGGCTTCATCTTCTCGGCCAGCTCCGAGGCCGGCATGCCGAGCAGCGGGGAGAGCGCCTTGGCGGTGGCCTGCTGGTCCTTGACCTGGGTGGGGTCGGCGTAGACGTAGCGGGCCTCGACGCTGTGCGCCAGCGGGGCGCCGTCCCGGTCGTAGATGGCGCCGCGCGCCGCCGGCAGCGTGACGGTACGCAGCCGGTCGGCGACGCCGCCGCCGGCGTACGCCGGAGTCTCCACGGTCTGGAGGACGACCAGCCGGATGCCGATGACGGCGAAGAGCGTCAGGGTGAGCACGGTGCCCAGCCGCAGCCGGCGCCGGGGGTCGGCCAGCCGGGGTGGCTTCCGCGGCTTGCGCGACGGTCGCCGGGCGGCCGGGCGGTCCGGCCGGCGCGCGGGCCGCGCGGCGGTGCGGCGCGGCGCGGGCGGCTCGTCGTCGTGGCGGGGGGTGCGCGGGGTGACGGTACGGACGACGCCGGAGCGGCCCGCCGCCTCGCGCCGGCCGGCCCGGCCGGCGCCCGCGCGGCCGCCGTCGAGCACCTGGAGGGCGGGGCGGAACGGGTCGCCGGAGCGGGTGCTGCGCGGCGTGCGGCGCTGCGCGGCGGGGCCGGCGTCCGCGTCGGGCTCGGCGCGCCCGCCGGCGCGCTGCTCGCGCACGGTGCGCCCGCGCGGGGTGTACGCCCGGGCGTCGGAGATGCCACCGACCCCCGGCTCACCGGAGCGCGGTTCGGCGCCCCGGCCACCGGCGTTGCGGGACGAACCGCGCCGGGAGCCTGTGGCGTCCCGGCGCGGTTCCTCCGATCTCGGTGGCACGGTCGTCAGCCTCCCGCGCCCTGCTGGCTGGTGATCGAGGGCTGGCCCTCGGCCGGCTGCGGCACGCCGATCACCTTGCCGTCGGGCAGCCGGATGTACGCCGGCTCGCCGGCCTCCACCAGGCCGAGCTTGCGGGCCCGGGCCTCCAGGTTGCCCGGGGCCTCCGCGTCGGCGATCTCCTTGTTCAGCTGCTGCTGCTCCACGTCGAGCTTGGCCTGCTGCTCCTGGAGCTTCTCCAGCCGGAAGGCGTTCTCGTTGATCTTCGTGTTGACCAGCAGGATGCCGAGCACCCCGCCGACCACCAGCACCAGCACCAGCGCGGCGAAGGGCGCCCGGGGCACCCGCACCGGCGGTGGCGGCGCCACCCGGAGTCGGGGCGGACGCGCCGTGCCGGCGTTCTGCCGCTCGGCCGGCCGCAGCGCGGCGCTGCCCTGGGTCGGGAACTCGCGCGCCCCCCGGGCGCGAGTCTCCCCCTGCCGGTTCGCGCGGTCCGCCCGCGGCGTGCCGGTCCCGATGCGCGTGGCCCGCTCCGCCGCGGTCCGGCCCCCCGACCGCGGTGCGCGCTGCCCGCCGCCGGTTACGTCCCGGCGGTCGCGCTTGTCAATCGTCATGTCCCTCCCCCTCTTCGTCCGTCCCTGTCCCGTCCCCCGGGGTCCGTCGGATCCGTGTCGGATCCTCCGGTCCCCGCCCCTGGCTGGTGCATTGCCTTCACCCGCCGGCGGTACCGTTCGCGGTCGGTACGCCCCTGCTGCGCAGCGTCCGGGTCGAGTCGCTCCGCGGCCCGCAGCCGCACCGAGGCGGCGCGCGGGTTCGCGGCGACCTCCGCCTCCCCGGGCAGTTCGGCGCCCCGGCTCAGCAGCCGGAACGTCGGACCGGACCCGGGCAGTTCGACCGGGAGGTCTACCGGGCCCTTGCTGCGGACCCGGTCGCTGAGCGCCGCCTTGGTGAGCCGGTCCTCCAGCGAGTGGTAGGACAGGACCACCATGCGGCCGCCCACGTTGAGCTTGTCGAGCGCGGCTGGCAGCGCCGTCTCCAGCGCTGCCAGTTCCTTGTTTACCTCGATCCGTAAAGCCTGAAACGTTCTCTTGGCCGGGTGTCCCCCGGTTCGTCGCGCCGGTGCCGGAATGGACTCCCTGACCAGTTCCGCCAGCCGCGCCGACGAGGTGATCCGGGCCCGCTCGCGTTCGCGGATGATCGCCGAGGCGATCCGGCCCGCGAACTTCTCCTCGCCGTAGACCCGCAGCACCCGGGCCAGGTCCGGGTGCGGGTAGGTGTTGACCACCTCCTCGGCGGTCACCCCCCGGGTCTGGTCCATCCGCATGTCCAGCGGGGCGTCCTGCGCGTAGGCGAACCCGCGGTCGGGTGCGTCGAGTTGCAGGCTGGAGACGCCCAGGTCGAACAGGATCCCGTCGATGCCCGGGTAGCCCAGCCGGTCGAGCACCTCCGGCAACTCGTCGTAGACGGCGTGCTCCAGGTGGACCCGGTCGGCGAAGCGGGCCAGCCGGACACGCGCGTGGGCGAGCGCCTCGGTGTCCCGGTCGAGCCCGATCAGCACCGTCTCCGGATGCGCCTCGAGAACCGCCTCGGCGTGCCCGGCCAGCCCCAGCGTCGCGTCGACGTGGACCGTCCGTCCGCCCCGGCCCAGCGCGGGGGCCAGCAACTCGAGACACCGCTCGAGCAGCACCGGCACGTGCGTGCCGCGTAGCTCCCCCATGTCGACCCCCACTGGTGTGAAACCCTCGTCCTTCATGCGTCCGTCGTCGGACGACGCCGTGCCGTCGTACCGCCAGATCCCCATCCGCTCCCGCCCGTCGGAGGCCGCGGCCCTCCGATCGGATCGTGCGCCTGGCACCGGGGAAGGGGTGCCAGGAACTCGAAAGCGGGTGGAGATCTCGCAGTACGTCGGGCGTCGTCACGCCCTACAGACCGCTGGGCAGCACCCCCTCCTCGATGTCGGCGAAGTCGTCTTCGCTCTCCGCGAGGTAGGACTCCCAGGCAGCCTTGTCCCAGATCTCCACCCGGGTGCTCGCGCCGATCACCACCAGGTCCCGGTCGAGTGCGGCGTAGGCCCGCAGGTGGGCCGGGATCGTCACCCGGCCCTGCTTGTCGGGCACCTCGTCGTGCGCGCTGGCGAAGAAGACCCGGCTGTAGGCCCGGGCCGCCTTGTTCGTCATCGGCTGCGCGCG
Source organism: Micromonospora sp. SD12 (assembly GCF_052068495.1). Lineage (NCBI taxonomy): Bacteria > Bacillati > Actinomycetota > Actinomycetes > Micromonosporales > Micromonosporaceae > Micromonospora > Micromonospora sp. SD12. Next base: position 215,324 of record NZ_JBQHDF010000003.1, read on the forward strand.
CAACTGCTCCGCGATCCGCTGGAACTCGGGCATCGGGAAGGCGTAGAGGCAGCGATCCTGCCCTTTGGTTATCACGACACCCCCCGCCAACTCGTCCCGGAACTTCGCCGGAAGGATCAACCGGCCTTTGTCGTCCAGGCGTGGGGTGTGGGTGCCGAGGAACATCGGCCCAACCCCCTCGCCCTTGAGCGGCGTTCGCGGCGCCGCTGACCCCCCGGGCCGGTGGGCCCTCCCGGCCTCACCATTGGGCCCCACTCTACTCCACTTCCCTCCACCCGCAACCAGAATCGCCCGCGTGGCGCGGCGTTTCGGCGCGCAAAACCGCACGTCAACGGGGGTGGAGCGGAGTGGAGGGCTGCGGGGCCGCCGGGGCCGGTCCGCTTTCCGACATAGATCGACTCCGTCCGGCTGAGCGCGCCCCGACCGCCCCGCCGGGCCACCCCGGCCGAACGGTTCGCCGTCGGCGGCGATCTGGCGGGGTCGGCGGTCCGGTAACCTCGCTCGGGTGACGGACGCGAAGATGCCCCTGCGGGCAAAGGTGGCCAGCTCGGTGTCGCGGACCGCCGCGGCGCTGTCGCGGGCCGCGGGGCGCGGTGACGGCTCGGTGATCGGCGGCTGGATCGGCCTGAAGATCGACCCGGACCTGCTGGCCCACCTGTCGGCCGGGCGCGCGATCGCCCTGATCTCCGGCACCAACGGCAAGACCACCACCACCCGGCTCACCGCCGCGGCGGTCGGGGTGCTCGGTCGCGTCGCCACCAACTCGTTCGGCGCCAACATGCCGACCGGGCACACCTCGGCGCTCGCCAAGGCCGGCAGCACGCCCTACGCCGTGCTGGAGGTCGACGAGCACTACCTCGCCCAGGTGCTGGAGGCCACCGAGCCGCACGTGGTGGCGCTGCTCAACCTCTCGCGCGACCAGCTCGACCGGGCCAAGGAGGTCGCCATGATGGCGCAGCTCTGGCGCGCCGCGCTGGTCCGGCACACCAACGTGCGCATCGTCGCCAACGCCGACGACCCGATGGTGGTGTGGGCCGCCACCCCGCCGCCCAACCACGACCACCGCATCGCCCCGCCGCACGTCACCTGGTTCAGCGCCGGGCAGCGCTGGCACGACGACTCCTGGGTCTGCCCCGAGTGCGGCTCCACCATCCAGCGCTCCGGCGACCAGTGGTGGTGCAGCGGCTGCCCGCTGCGCCGGCCCGAGCCGCAGTGGACGGTGGAGGACGACGGCGTGCTCGACCCGACGGGCGCCTGGCACAAGGTCAAGCTCCAGCTCCCCGGCAAGGTCAACGTCGGCAACGCCGCGACCGCGCTGGCCGTCGCCGCCGAGTTCGGCGTCCGGCCCGTGGACGCCGTGCTCCAGCTCGGCACCGTCACGTCCGTCGCGGGCCGCTACGCGCAGGTCGACCGGGACGGGCGCAACATCCGGCTGCTGCTGGCGAAGAACCCGGCCAGCTGGCTGGAGGCGTTCGACATGGCCGACGTCGCCCCGACACTGCTCTCCATCAACGCCCGGGACCCCGACGGGCTGGACACCTCGTGGCTCTTCGACGTCGACTTCGCCCCGCTACGGGGCCGGCAGGTGCTGATCACCGGCGACCGCGCGTACGACCTCGCGGTCCGGCTGGAGGTCAACGACGTGCCCTTCCAGCATGTGCGGACATTCGCCGACGCCGTCCGGTCGGTGCCCCCGGGGCGCCTGGAGGTCATCGCGAACTACACCGCGTTCCAGGACATCCGAGCGGAGTTGGACCGTGTCAACTGAGAGTCTGCGCATCGTCTGGATCTACCCCGACCTGCTCTCCACCTACGGCGACCGTGGCAACGCGCTGATCCTCGCCCGCCGGGCGCGCCTGCGCGGTTTCCCGGTCGAGGTGCTGGAGGTGCGCTCCGACCAGCGGCTGCCCTCCACCGCCGACATCTACCTCATCGGCGGCGGCGAGGACGGCCCGCAGGCGCTCGGCGCGCAGCGGCTGCTCGCCGACGGCGGCCTGCACCGGGCCGTCGCCCAGGGCTCGGTCGTGTTCGGCGTCTGCGCCGGCTACCAGCTCCTCGGCACCTCCTTCTTCGCCAAGGGCACCCTCTGCGCCGGGCTGGAGCTGCTCGACCTCTCCTCCGACCGGGGGCCGACGCGCGCCGTCGGCGAGCTGGCCGGCGAGATCGACCCGCGGCTGGGCGTACCGGCGCTGACCGGGTTCGAGAACCACGGTGGGCGTACCCACCTCGGCCCGGGGGTCTCCCCGCTGGCCCGGGTCACCGCCGGGGTCGGCAATGACGGCGCCACCGAGGGGGCGTGGCGGGGCAAGCTGCTCGGCACGTACTCGCACGGCCCGGCCCTGGCCCGCAATCCCGCGCTGGCGGACCTGCTGCTGCGCTGGGCCACGGGCGTGCACCAGCTCCCGCCGCTGGACGACACCTGGTCGGACCGGCTGCGCGCCGAGCGCCGCGCCGCGGTGGCCGCCGCCGCCAGGGCATGATCCCGGCCGTCCGGCGGCTGCTGCGCCAGCCGTCGGCCGTCCGCTTCGCCCTGCTGCTGCTCCTGTTGGTCACCTTCGGGGCGGTGCTGCTCGTCGTCGACCTGCCCGAGGCGCACCAACTGCCCCGGCTGGCCGACCGGATGGGCGCCCTCGCCCCCGTGGCGGCGGTCCTCGGCGGCGCGCTGCTGCTGGTCGCGCTGGTCCCCCGGACCTTCGTCACGCTCGCCTCGGGAGCGATCTTCGGCGCGCTGGAGGGCGCCGCGTACGCGCTGGGTGCCGCGCTGCTCGCGGCGGCGCTGGGCTTCGCGGTCGGCCGCCTCCTCGGGCGGGAGTTCGTCGCCGAGCGGGTACGCGGCCGGCTGGCCCGGCTGGACGGCTGGTTCGCCCGGCAGAGCGTCCTCGGCGTGATCACCGTACGGCTGCTGCCGATCGCCGGCTTCGGGCTGGTCAGCTACGGCTACGGCACCACCGGCGCCCGGGTCCTGCCGTTCCTCGCGGGCAGCGTGATCGCGTCCGCGCCCACCGCGTTCGGCTACGCGGCGGTGGGCGCGGCGGTCACCTCACCGGGCGACGTCAACTGGTTCGGCGCCGCGCCGGCCGCGCTCGGCCTCGTCGCCAGCGTGGTGCTGATCCGCCGCTGGTGGCGCGCCGAGCGGCAGCGCCGGCTCGGGCCGAGCTGAGGCCGGCGGTGCGCAGTCGGTCGCCCGGGGCGGGCGGGGACACCGGGCCGGGACACGAGGAGCGGCAGCCGACCGCCGCCACCGGTCGCGTCGACCCGGCCGTCGCCGGGGAGCGGCTGCGCGGCGGCTTCATCGCCGAGGTGGTCCGGGTCGGCGACACCGTCCGGCGTACGCCGCCGGAGAACGCCGAGTTCGTCGCCGCGCTGCTGCGGCACCTGGATCGGGTGGGCGCGGACGTCGCGCCCCGCCACCTCGGCACGGACGAGCGGGGTCGGCAGGTGCTCAGCCACGTCGACGGCCGGGTGCCGTGGCGGGACAGGGAGGATCCGGCGTACTTCGCGGACCCGGCGCTGACCCGGCTGGCCGAACTGGTCCGGCGGCTGCACGACGCCTGCGCGGGCAGCCCGCTGGCCGGGGACGCCGAGACGGTCTGCCACCGCGACCTGTCCCCGAAGAACACGGTGTATCGGGATTCCCCCGCCGGCCCGCTGCCCGTGGCGCTGATCGACTGGGACCTCGCCGCGCCGGGCCGGCGGGTCGAGGACGTTGCCTTCGCCGCCTGGCACTGGGCGGCGCCGGGAGCCGACCCGGTGGAGCTGGGCCGGCGCGCCCGGCTGCTCTGCGACGCCTACGAGGCGGCCGGCACGGGGTCGCTCGCGCTGCCCCGCGCCGAACTGGTCGACGTGATGCTCGCCCAGATGGACGGGACCTGGCGCGGGATCGCGACCGGCGCCGAGCGGGGCGATCCGGCCATGTGCCAGCTCCGCGAGGCGGGGATCGCCGACCTGGTGCGCGACTGGTACGACTGGCTGGCCGAGCACCGCCCGGTGGTGACGGCCGCGCTGCGCTGACCCGCTCCGTGCCGCACCGCGGCCGCACTGCGCTGACCGTCCGGAGCGCGCCCGCCCCACCCGGTCGCGCGCCTCATCCCGCCGTGGAGACCAGCCCCGCCTCGTAGGCGGCGATGACGAGGTGCACGCGGTCGCGGGCGCCCAGCTTGCTGAACAGCCGGGCCACGTGGGCCTTGGCGGTGGCCGCGCTGATCGTCAGCTCGGCGGCGATCTCGCCGTTGGACAGGCCCCGGCCGACGAGGGTCAGCACCTCGCGCTCCCGCTCGGTGACGCCGTCGAGGGCCCGGGTCGGGGCGGCGGGGGCCGGTCGGCGGGCGAACTCGGCGATGAGCCGGCGGGTGACCCCGGGAGCGATCAGCGCGTCCCCGGCGGCGACCACCCGGACGGCGTTGAGGATGTCGTCCAGCGCCATGTCCTTGACCAGGAATCCGCTCGCGCCGGCGCGCAGCGCGGCGTGCACGTGCTCGTCGTCGTCGAAGGTGGTGAGCACGAGGACGCGGGTGACGCCGCCCGCCGAGGTGATCGCCCCGGTGGCCCGGATGCCGTCCATGCCGGGCATCCGCAGGTCCATCAGCACCACGTCCGGCACGAGCTCGCGGGCCAGCCGTACCGCCTCGGTCCCCGTGCCCGCCTCGCCGACGACGTCGATGTCGGGGGCGTCGGCGATGAGCACCCGCAGGCCGGCGCGGACCAGCGGCTGGTCGTCGACGAGCAGCACGCGGACGCTCACCGCTCCCCCGTCCCGGCCGGCTCCACCGCCGCCGGCGACACCGGGGGTACCGCCGTCGCCGTCGGCAGCCACGCCGCCACCCGGAAGCCACCCTCCGGGCGCGGCCCGGCGTGGAACCGCCCGCCCGCCAGGGCGACCCGTTCCCGCATGCCGACGATGCCGTGTCCCTCGCCGCCGACCGAGCCGCCCCGGCCGTCGTCGACGACCTCCACCGCGACCTCGTCGGGGCCGTACGTGACGGTGACCCGGCACCGGTCGCTGCCCGCGTGTCGTACCACGTTGGTGAGCGCCTCCTGCACGATGCGGAACGCGGCGAGGTCGACCTCGGCCGGGACCGGCCGCCGTTCGCCGCCGCGCCGCAGGTCCACCCGCACGCCGGCGTCGGCGGCGGCCGTGACCAGCCGGTCGAGGTCGTCCAGCCCGGGCGTCGGATCCAGCGACGCCGACTCCGAATGGGGGCGGCGCAGCGCGCCGAGCGTACGCCGAAGGCCGGCCAGGGTGTCGCGGCTGGTCGCCTCGATGGTGGCCAACGCGGCGCGCGCCTGGGCCGGCTGGGTGTCGATGACCCGGGCCCCCACGCCGGCCTGGATGGCGATCACCCCGATGCTGTGGGCGACCATGTCGTGCAGCTCGCGGGCGATGCGCAGCCGCTCGGCGGTGACCGCCTCGGCGGCGGCGTGCGACCGCAGCGCCTCGGCGTAGCCGCGCCGGGCCCGCACGGAGTTGCCGACCGTCCACGCGGTGACGACCGCCAGCACGGAGAGCGTGGCCCGGCTCACCGGGTCGGTGGAGGGGTTCACGAAGCTCGCGGTGATCTGCACGGCGAGCGCCACGACGGCCACCGGCGCCGAGACGCGGCGGGACCTCCCCGCCGCGATCAGCCCCACCACCAGGTCGACCGCCAGGAACTGCGCGTACCAGATGTCGGCCAGGTAGCCGTCCTCGCCGACGTTGACGACCACGGTGACCACGCACGCCGCGACGAGCATCAGCGCCAGGGCCAGCACCGGCCGGCGCCGCAGCAGGCCGGCGGGCGGGGCCACGGCCAGCAGCGGGACCAGGTAGCGCTCGGCGAGCCACCAGTCGCCGAACCCCACGCCGTTGCGGCTCGACGCCACGACCGGGGCCATGAGCACGGCGAACGGCAGCACCGCGACGCCGAGCCAGGGCAGCACCGCCCGCGCCGGGGCGCGGCGCGGTGGCGGCGCGGTCGCATCCATGCCGCACACGGTAGCCAGCCCGCCGCCGCCCGGGCATCGGCCCACGGGCGTACGCCCCGGGGCGGGTCACCGCCCGCCGGATGTGCCCGCCGGGGCGACGCCGCGACGGCCGTCACCCGGCAGCGTGGGCCGGGTGATCGAACTGAACGCCCTGACGAGACGGTACGGCCGCACGACGGCCGTCGACGACCTCACGTTGACCGTGCGCCCCGGCCACGTGACCGGGTTCCTGGGCCCCAACGGGGCCGGCAAGTCCACCACGCTGCGGATGATCATCGGGCTCACCGCGCCGACCAGCGGCACCGTCACCGTGGACGGGGTGCGTTTCGCCGACCGGCCGCGCGGGCTGCGTCACGCCGGCGCGCTGCTGGACGCCGGCGACGTGCACGGCGGGCGCAGCGCCGTCGCGCACCTGTGGGCCCTGGCCCGCAGCAACGGCATCGCGCGCAGCCGGGTCGACGAGGTGCTGCGGGAGGTGGGGCTGTCGGCCGCCGCGCGGCGGCGCATCGGCGGCTTCTCCCTCGGCATGCGGCAGCGGCTCGGGATCGCCGCCGCGCTGCTCGGGGACCCGCCCGTGCTCCTCTTCGACGAGCCGTTCAACGGCCTCGACCCGGAGGGGGTGCGCTGGGTACGGGACCTGTTCCGGCGGCTGGCCGCCGAGGGGCGTACGGTCTTTGTCTCCAGCCACCTGATGAGCGAGATGCAGAACTGCGCCGACCGGCTCGTGGTGATCGGCCGGGGCCGGCTCATCGCCGAGCAGAGCCTCGCCGAGTTCGCGGCCGGGAGCAGCCGGGCCGCCGTGTCCGTCCGTACGCCCGACGCGGCGGGCCTGGCCGCCGTGCTGGCGGCGGAGGGCGCGGACGTGCGGCCGGGCGACGCCGGGGCGCTGATCGTGACCGGCCTGACGGCCGCGCGCATCGGCGACCTCGCGCTCGCCCACCGCATCGTGCTGCACGAGCTGAGCACCCGAACGGCCTCGCTGGAGGACGCCTTCATGGCGCTCACCGCCGACAGCGTGGAGTACCTCGCCGGGGAGGGGACCCGATGACCGCCGTGACCGGGGCGACCCGCCGACCGACCGTGACCGGGCCGCCGGCCCGGTTCCGCGACCTGCTGGCCGCCGAGTGGATCAAACTCTGGTCGCTGCGCTCGACCCGCTGGACGCTGCCGCTGGTCTTCCTGTTCGTGGTCGGGGTCAGCGTCAACGCCAGCCTCGCCGACCACCGGAACTGGCCGGCGTACCCGGAGGGGCGCCGGGAGATGTTCCGGCTGTACGGGCCGCTGCGCGACGCCTTCCCCGAGGCCGGCTACCTGCTGCTGATCCTCACCTCGGCCACCGTCGGCGCCCTGACGGTCGTCGGCGAGTACCAGAGCGGGCTGATCCGGGCCACGTTCGCCGCCGTGCCCGTCCGCCGGGCGATGGTCGCGGCGAAGGCCGCCGTCCTGGCCGGGGTGATGCTCGTCCTCGGCGCGGTCACCGCGGCGACCTCGTTCTGGGTGTCCCAGGCGATCCTCGCCGACCGGGGCGCCGGCTGGTCGATCGGCGAGCCGGGGGTGCTGCGCGCCGTCGTGGCGAGCGCCGTGCTGGTGCCCGTGTGCGCGCTGGTCGGGATGGGTCTGGGCGCCCTCACCCGGCACGCCGCCGGGGCCGTGGCCGCCGCCACGGCGGTGCTCGTGCTGGTGCCGATGGCGGTGGACAGCGACGAGCACCGGTGGATCGCCGAGGCGTACAACGCCCTGCCGCTCACCGCCTGGCTACGACTGATCGAGGTGCACCCCGACGTCCTCAACCCGGACCCGTACCCGGCCACCGTCACCGGCTCCTGGCTGACCCTGGCCGCCTGGTCCGTGGCCGCGACCCTGACGGCCGTGACCCTCACCCACCGCCGCGACCCCTGATCCAGGTCAGCCGCGCCGATCATGCAGTCGTGGTGCCCGACTCGTCCAGGTCCGGGGACTCCGCCCCCCACCACGACTGCATGATCGATCCAAGAGAAATCAGGCCACCACGGAGACCATGCGGCCCTTGATGACGATGACCTTGCGGGGTTCCTTGCCGGCCAGCGACGACGCGACCGCCTCCAGGGCCGCCGCGCGGACGGTCTCCTCGGACGCGTCGGCGGGGACCTCGACGCGGCCGCGCACCTTGCCGTTGATCTGCACCGGATACGTCACCGTCTCCGCCACCAGCAGCGCCGGGTCGGCGGTCGGGAAGTCCGCGTACGTCAGGGAGGTGTCGTGCCCCAGCCGGCGCCACAGTTCCTCGGCGACGTGCGGGGCGAACGGCGCCACCATCAGCACCAGCGGCTCGGCCACCTCGCGCGGGGTCTCCGCCAGCCGGGTCAGCCCGTTGGTCAGCTCGATCAGCTTGGCGATCGCGGTGTTGAACCGGATCGCCTCCATGTCGCCGCGGACCCCGTCGACCACCTTGTGCAGCAGCCGCCGCGTCGCGTCGTCGGCGGGGGCGTCGGTGACCCGCAGCGCGCCGGTCTGCTCGTCGACGATCGCCCGCCAGACCCGCTGCAGGAACCGGTACGACCCGACGACCGCCCGGGTCTCCCACGGGCGGGACACCTCCAGCGGGCCCATCGACATCTCGTAGACGCGGAACGTGTCCGCCCCGTACGCGGCACACATCTCGTCCGGCGTGACCACGTTCTTCAGGGACTTGCCCATCTTGCCGTACTCGCGGTTGACCTGGGTGTCGCCCAGGTAGAAGCCGCCGTCGCGCTCGGTGACGTCCTCGGCCGGCACGTAGGCGCCCCGGGCGTCGGTGTACGCGTACGCCTGGATGTAGCCCTGGTTGAACAGCTTGCGGAACGGCTCGAACGACGAGACGTGCCCCAGGTCGTACAGCACCTTGTGCCAGAACCGCGCGTACAGCAGGTGCAGCACGGCGTGCTCGGCGCCGCCGACGTACAGGTCGGTGCCACCGCAGTCGCCCTCGCCGCGCGGCCCCATCCAGTACGCCTCGTTCTCCGCGTCGACGAAGCGCTGCGAGTTGGTCGGGTCCAGGTAGCGCAGCTCGTACCAGCAGGAGCCGGCCCACTGCGGCATCACGTTGGTCTCGCGGGTGTAGCGCTTCGGGCCGTCGCCCAGGTCCAGCTCCACCTCGACCCAGTCGCGCCGGCGCGACAGCGGCGTCTCCGGGTTGCTGTCGGCGTCCTCCGGGTCGAACGTGCGCGGCGAGAAGTCGTCGACCTCGGGCAGCTCGACCGGCAGCATCTCCTCCGGCAGCGCGATGGCGGCGCCGGTCTCGTCGTACACGATGGGGAACGGCTCGCCCCAGTAGCGCTGCCGGCTGAACAGCCAGTCGCGCAGCCGGTAGGTCACCGCGCCGGTGCCGTGCCCGTTGGCCTCCAGCCACCCGATGGTCGCCGCCTTGGCCTCGGCCACCCCCAGGCCGTCCAGGTCCAGGCCGCGCTCGGGCGCGGCGCTGTTGATCGCCGGGCCGTCCCCGGTGTACGCCTTGCCGTCGAAGCCCTCCGCCGGCTGCACGGTACGCACGATCGGCAGCTCGAAGACCTCCGCGAACGCCCAGTCCCGCTCGTCCTGGCCGGGCACCGCCATGATCGCGCCCGTGCCGTAGCCGGCCAGCACGTAGTCGGCGATGAAGACCGGGATCCGCCCGCCGGTGACCGGGTTGGTGGCGTACGCGCCGACGAAGACGCCCGTCTTCTCCTTCGTGTCGGCCTGCCGCTCGACGTCGGTCTTGGCCGCCGCCGCCTTGCGGTACGCCTCGACGGCCGCGCGCGGGTTGGCGTGCCCGCCGGTCCACGCGTCCTTCGTGCCCTCGGGCCAGGCGGCCGGCGCCAGCGCGTCGACCAGTTCGTGCTCGGGGGCCAGCACCATGTAGGTGGCGCCGAAGATCGTGTCCGGCCGGGTCGTGAACACCCGGATCGGCTCCACGGTGGTCGGGAAGTCGATGTGCGCGCCGGTGGAGCGACCGATCCAGTTGCGCTGCATCAGCTTGATCGGCTCGGGCCAGTCCAGCGTGTCCAGGTCGTCCAGCAGCCGGTCGCCGTACGCGGTGATCCGCATCATCCACTGCTTCAGGTTGCGCTTGAAGACCGGGAAGTTGCCCCGCTCGGAGCGGCCGTCGGCGGTGACCTCCTCGTTGGCCAGCACGGTGCCCAGCCCCGGGCACCAGTTCACCGGCGCCTGCGAGACGTACGCCAGCCGGTGGTCGTCGACGACGGCCCGGCGCTCGGCGACGGACAGTTCCGCCCACGCCCGCCCGTCGGGGGTCGGCCGGTTGCCGCCCTCGAACTCGGCGATCAGCTCGGCGATCGGGCGGGCCCGCTTCGCGTCCGTGTCGTACCAGGAGTTGAAGACCTGCAGGAAGATCCACTGCGTCCAGCGGTAGAAGTCGGTGTCGATGGTGGCCACCGAGCGGCGCTCGTCGTGGGCCAGGCCCAGCCGGCGCAGCTGCGCCTTGTAGCGCTCGATGTTCGCCACCGTGGTGGTGCGCGGGTGGGTGCCGGTCTGCACCGCGTACTGCTCGGCGGGCAGGCCGAACGCGTCGAAGCCCATCGCGTGCAGCACGTTGCGCCCCGCCATCCGCTGGTAGCGGGCGAAGCAGTCGGTGCCGATGTAGCCCAGGGGGTGGCCGACGTGCAGGCCCGCGCCCGACGGGTACGGGAACATGTCCAGGACGTACAGCTTCTCCGCCCCGGCGCGGGGGTGACCGGGGTCGGCCAGCGGGCCGGTCGGGTTCGGGGCGTGGAACGTCCCCTCCCGCGCCCAGACCTCCTGCCAGCGCTGTTCGATCTCCTCGGCCAGGGCCGCGGTGTACCGGAACGGCGGCACGTCGCTGGCCGGTGCGGCTGCCTCACTCATGGCGTCTCTCCTCGATCCGCTGTTCGTCGTACCGCGGGATGCGGGTCGGTCTCGTCCGGTAGGCACAAAAAAACCCCTCGCGCAGGAGGGGCGGCCGTGCTGTCGCGGATCAGCGCGTCAACACGGCTCGGTAAGAAGCAGACCGGCCACGGACATGCCCCGCAGTCTACCGCCGGGTCGATGGCGACGGCGAGACGGTTACCCACCCGCGGGTCCGCCACCCGCAGGTCCGCCACCCGGCGGGTCGCCTCCGGCATCGGCGGGCGATCCGGCGTCGGCGTCGGCGTCGGCGAGGTCGTCGTAGCGGGTCAGCGCGGCCAACGGGCTGCCCGCCCGGTAGGACGCCACGGCCAGCGCGTAGCCGCCCACGGGCGCGCTGACCAGTTGCAGTCCGACCGCCACGGCCACCACCACCGCGCTGCGCGCATCGAACACCAGCACCAGCACCCCCGCCAGCACGCACACCATGCCCAGGCTCGCCGCCTTGGCCACCGCGTTCATCCGGTTGTAGACATCCGGCAACCGAAGCAGGCCAAGAGCACTGACCGCGATCAGTCCGGTGCCCACGAGCAGCGGAATCGCCGCCAGCACGGTGCGCATCAGCGCGACCGCCGGTGCACCAGGCGGGCCAGGGCGACCGTGGCCAGGAAGGCCACCAGGGTGCCGGTCAGCACCAGGTCCAGCAGGGCCGGGAAGTCCAGCCGGGCGGCCAGCACGGCCACCGCGGCCAGGACGACGAAGAAGCCCAGGTCGAGGGCAGCCGCCCGGTCCGCGTCCGTCGGGCCGACGGCCAGCCGCCAGATCACCGGCAGCACCGACAGCGCGAGCACGACGAGCACCACGTCGAGCAGGAACACGTGCTCACCTCCCATCCGGGTCGCCGGCCGCGGGTGCGGGTCCGGCCGGCTGCCCACCGGCGGGACGGACGGCCGACCGCAGCTTCCGTTGCAGTTCGACGACCTCCCGGCGGAACGCGTGCGGGTCCTCGGCGTACATGCCGTGCACGAAGAGCACCGGCGGGGTCGTGCGGACCGCCACCGTGAGGGTGCCCGGGGTCAGCCCGACGAAGAGCGCCGTCAGCACCAACTCGGTGCTGCTCGCCCCGGGCAGCGGCACCCGGACGATCGCCGGGCGCAGCCGCCAGCCCGGGGTCAGAATCTCCCGGGCGACCACCAGGTTGGCCACCACCAGGCGGGCGACGAACCACCCTAGGAACCGCAGGACCCGCCCGACCCGCACCACCGCCCGCCGCCCCCAGTCCACGCTCACCGGCCGCTCACCGCCCTCAGGTAGGCGTCGGGGTCGAGCAGACCGGCCGCCGCCGTGTCGGCGAGCCCGAGCAGAGGTTGCGCCACCGGGCCGAGCAGCAACGACACGACCGCCAGGGTCAACGCCGGCAGCACCGTCCGGGCCGGCACGCGGGTCGCGGCGGCCTCGTCCGGACCGGGTGGCTCCCCCCAGAACGCCCCGCCCCAGATCTTGAGCATCGAGGCCAGCGTGAGCAGGCTGACGCCGACGGCCACCGTCACCGCCGCCCACTGCCCGGCGTCGCCCACCGCCCTGATCAGCAGGAACTTCGCCACGAACCCGGAGAACGGTGGGAGCCCGGCCAGGGAGAGCGCGGCGCCGGCGAAGGCCAGTGCCAGCACGGGATGGACGGTGGACAGGCCGCTCAGCCGGTCCAGCCGATCCGTCCGGTGGCCGGCGTGCACCGCCGCAGCGCAGAGGAACAGCGCCGTCTTCACCAGGATGTACTGCACCAGGTAGAAGACCGCCGCGGCGAGGCTCGCGGCCGTGAACAGGGCCAGTCCCAGCAGGACGTACCCGATCTGGCTGACCATGTGGAAGGTGAGCACCCGGCGCATGGTGGCCTCGCCGAGCGCGCCGAGCACGCCCACCACCATGCTGAGCAGCGCCGCCACGGCTATCACCCCGAGGTACGCCGGATCGCCGTCGTACACGACGGCGTAGATCCGGATCAGGGCGTAGAGGCCGACCTTGGTGAGCAGCCCGGAGAAGAGCGCGAGCACCACGGGCGGCGCCTCGGGGTAGGTCCTGGGCAGCCAGTCGTGCCAGGGCACCACGGCGCTCTTGACCGCCAGCGCCAACAGCACGACGCCGGCGGCCACGGCCACCGTGGGCGAGGTGCGCGCGGCGGCCGCCAGGTCACCGAACTGCACCGTGCCGGTCACCCCGTAGACCAGCCCGACCCCGGCCAGCAGGATGGTGGAGGCGAGCAGGTTCATCGCCACGTAGACCCGGGCGGCGCCGAGCCGGGTGGCGCCGCCGCCCAGCGCGACGAGCGCGTAGGACGGCACCAGCATGACCTCGATCAGTACGAACAGGTTGAACAGGTCGGCGGTGAGGAACGCGCCGTAGGCGCCGGCCGAGAGCACGAGGACCAGCGGCACGAACAGTGGATGGTGGTCGTCGCCGGATGCGGTGGCCGTGGCGAGGCAGGCCAGCACCACCACCGCGCAGACGGTGACCATCAGCGCGCTGAACGCGTCGGCCGCGAACCCGATCGCCACCAGGGGATGCCAGCCGCCGATCCGCTCGGCCACGACCGTGCCGTCCCGCGTGGCCACCAGCAGCGCGACGGCCAGGAAGAGGACGGCGGCGGTCACGGCGAGGCCCGCCACCCGGTGCGCCGTCCGGCGGCGTGGCGTGGCGAGCAGTACCGCGGCGGTCAGCAGCGGACCGGCGAACGGCAGGACCAGCAGCCGGCTCACCGTTCGTCCCCGCCATCGGCGCCCACGTCGTCCTGCCCATCCTCCGGGGCGCAAGGGTCCTCGGCGGTCCCCTGCTCGCCACCTCCGGTCGGTCCGTCCGCGCTGAGCAGTCCGAGCAGGTAGAGCGTGATGCCGAAGCTGATCACGATGGCGGTCAGCGCGAATGCCTGCGGCAGCGGGTCGGCCATCTCCTCGCCGCCGCCTTCGAAGGCGGGCGTGCGGCGATCCAGCCCGCCAGCGGAGAGCAGCAGCACGTTGACCGCGTGGCCGAGCAGGAGGAACCCGAGAATCACCCGGAGCTGGCCACGCTGGAGCAGCAGGTGCACGGCGGCGGCGACCAGCACGCCGACCATGACGGCGGCCGTCACCTCGGCCGTCCCGTCGGGGCGGGTCGGGTCGGCAGGTCGAGCCGGCGGACCGCCGCCACGATCAATCCGAGGACGATCAGGTAGATCCCGAGGTCGAACAGCAGGCTGCTGGAGAACGGCAGGGTCGCCCCACCGGGCAGACCCACCTTGCCGAGAGTGAGGAACGGGCGACCCAGCGGCAACGCCGCCAATCCCACACCGACACAGAGCAGTAGCCCCGCCACCAGCAGCGGGCCGCTCCGCAACCGACCGAGCAGGGGTGCCGGGGCACCGGCGTATGCGAGGTGGCCCAGCCCGACCGCGGTACCGGCCAGCAGGGCACCGATGAACCCGCCCCCGATCTCCTCATGGCCGCGTACGAAGAGAAAGCCCGACACCACCAGCATCACCGGAGCGAGTAACCGGTGGGCGAACACGAGCACCGGGTCGACGGAGGGACCGGCCCGGGTGCCCCGTCCGGGTCGGGTGATCTGGTCGGAGAGCGAGACCAGCCCCAGCGCCACGACCGCCAGGACCACCGATTCGCCGAGCGTGTCCAGCGCGCGGAACTCCACCAGGATCGTGTTGACCGCGTTGCTCCCGCCGGTGATCGGGGCCGCCTCGGCCAGCAGGAAGCGGCCGGGTGCGGACAGGTCACGGCGGCCGGTCAACGCCGCGGTGCCGGCCGCCGCTGCCAGCCCCGTCGCGCCGGCCAGCACCGCGCCGGCCAGCAGGGCCCGCGGTGCGCCGCCCGGGGGCAGGCGCGGCGGGCGGCGTCGCAGTACCAGCATCACCACGATGGTGGTGAGCACCTCGACCAGCATCAGCGTCAGCGCGACGTCGGGCGCCCCGGCGGTCACGAACCAGACGGACAACAGGAGTCCGACCGTGCCGGTGAGGCCGACCGCCCCCAGCGCCGAGCGGACCGTGACCAGCCCGACCAGGGTCACCACGAGCAGCACCAGCAGCACCGCGTCGCCGGGACGGGTCGCATCGCCCACCGGCGGCGGCAGTGGGCCGAGTCCGACCGCCGCCACCACGGCCAGCAGCGGCACGGCGAGCACCGGCCGGAGCAGGAACGTCGCCGGGCCGGCGGCCCGGGCCGGTCGGGCGACCTGGGCGCCGAGGCGCAGCAGCCGAGCGCGGCCGGCCTCGAACCAGACGGCGAAGGGGGTGGAGGTGGGCAGGCGGCGCAGCAGCCGGTCGGCCCGGGCACGGAACACGAAGAGCAGCGTCCCGAGCCCGACGGTGAGCGCGGAGAGCCCGAGGGCCGGGGTGAAGCCGTGCCAGAACGCCAGGTACGGCGGGTCGCCCTGAGGTCGGGCGTCGTTCGCGGCGCGCTCGACGAGCGGGCTGAGCAGGGTGACGATGGGTCCCAGGGTGGTGGCCAGCACCGCGGCCACCGCTGCGGGGGCGACGAAGGCGCGCGGCGGCGGACGCAGCCCCTGCTGGCGCAGCGGGCCGGTGAAGACGCCGTGCACCAGTCGGGCCGCGTACGCGAAGGTCAGCACCGAGGCCAGCACCCCGAGCCCGGCCGCCAACGGCGCGGTCCAGCGCGGGTGGTGCGCCTCGGCCAGCGCCTCGAAGATCGCCTCCTTGCCGACGAAGCCGATCGTCGGCGGCAGGCCGGCCATGGTGGCGGCGGCGAGGGCGGTGAACACCGCCGTCGCGGGCATGATCCGGTGGAGTCCGGACAGCTTTCGGATGTCCCGGCTGCCGGCCTCGTGGTCGATGATGCCGACCAGCATGAACAGCGTCGCCTTGAACAGCGCGTGCGCGACGGTGTACAGGATCGCGGCCGCGTCCGAGGCGGGGGTGCCCACCCCGACGACCCCGACGATCAGCCCGAGCTGACTCACCGTGGAGTACGCGAGCAGCGCCTTGAGGTCGTACTGGCGCAACGCCAGGAAGGCCCCGAGCACGGCGGTCAGCAGGCCGACCGCGAGCAGCGTCTGCTTCCAGGCGGTCTGACCGCCGAACAGGGCGGAGAACCGCATCAGCAGGTAGATGCCGGCCTTGACCATGGTGGCCGCGTGCAGATAGGCGCTGACCGGGGTGATCGCGACCATGGCGCCGGGCAGCCAGAAGTGGAACGGCACCTGCGCCGACTTGGTGAAGGCCGCGACCAGCACCAGTGCGCCGGCCGCCCAGGCGGGACCGCCCTTCAGCCGCTCCGGTTCGGCGAGGATGCGGCCGATGTCGCTCGTGCCGAGTTCCAGCGTGAGGACCACGACGGCGGCCAGCAGGGCCAGGCCGCCGCCCGAGGTGACCAGCAACGCCCGCACCGCCGGAGGCCCGGCTGCCGGTCTGCCCTGCCCGATCAGCACGAAGGACAGCACCGACGTCAGTTCCCAGAAGACGAACAGGACCAGCAGGTCGTTGGCGAGGACCAGGCCGATCATGGCGGTCGCGAAGAGGGTCAGCAGCAGGTACGTCCGCGTGTGCGACGCCTCGCGGCCCAGGTAGCGCGGACAGTAGGCGAGGATGAGGGCGCCCACCCCGAGCACCAGCAGGGCGAACACGAGGGCGAGGGCGTCCATGCGCAGGGCGGCCGAGACGTCCAGCGAGGGCAGCCACCGCCAGTCGGCCGTGACCGTCCGGTCGGCGAGGACCACCGGGAGCGGGAGCAGCAGCAGCCCGGCCGTCAGCAGGAAACCGGCGGCCAACGGATAGCCGGCGTCGCGACCCAGCCGACGGGACAGCAGGGGTACGCAGGCCGCGAGCACGACCTGCCAGACGAGGACGGCTGCCAGGATCATGCCGGGCGGCGGTCGGTAGCCGACGGCGGCGCCGGGTCGGTCATGTTCGCTCCCGTCCGGATCAGGAGCGGCGTCTACCCCCTGGGCGGGGACGCATGCGTCCCCCGACCGGCGAAATTTCCGCGCGTAACCGACGGACTACCTGCAGGGGTCGGCGACAGCGACAAACATGGTTAGCCTGAGAGACCAATGAGATTTCTGCGGCAGACGAGGCTCGGCGTCGCGAACCCTACGGCGGGTCCAGCTGCTCTATACAGAGCTGCCGTCCGGCGACGAGGAGGAGGCCCGTGACACAACAGACCTGGGACGAGGTGGGCGGCCTGCTGCCGCACGACGAGTTCCGCGCCGCCAGCGAAGCCATCGTGTCGAACATCGAGCAGGTCATCGAGGGCAAGACCGCCACCGTGCGGCTCGCCCTGGCCGTCCTGCTCGCCGAGGGCCACCTGCTCATCGAGGACGTGCCCGGCGTCGGCAAGACCAAGCTCGCCAAGGCCATGGCCCGCTCGATCGACTGCTCCGTGCGCCGCATCCAGTTCACCCCCGACCTGCTGCCCAGCGACGTCACGGGCGTCAGCGTCTACAACCAGGAGACGCACGACTTCGAGTTCCGCCCCGGCGCGGTCTTCGCCAACCTGGTCGTCGGCGACGAGATCAACCGCGCCTCGCCGAAGACGCAGTCCGCGCTGCTGGAGTGCATGGAGGAGCGCCAGGTCACCGTCGACGGCGTCACCTACCACCTCCAGACGCCGTTCATGGTCGTCGCGACGCAGAACCCGATCGAGATGGAGGGCACCTATCCCCTCCCCGAGGCGCAACGCGACCGCTTCACCGCCCGCATCGCGATGGGCTACCCGGACCCGAGCGCCGAGCTGGCGATGCTCGACGGGCACGGCGCCACCGACCCGCTGGACGAGCTGCGGCCGGTCTCCGACGCCAACATCGTGCGGCAGCTGATCGGCCACGTCCGCCAGGTGCACGTCGCCGACGCGGTCAAGCAGTACGCGATCGACCTGGTCACCGCCACCCGCGAGGCCGCCGACCTGCGCCTCGGGGCCTCCCCCCGGGCCACCCTCCAGCTGCTGCGCACCGCCCGCGCGGTGGCCGCCCTGGAGGGACGCGACTACGTCCTGCCCGACGATCTCCAGGTGCTGGCTGTGCCGGTGCTCGCGCACCGGATCATCCCGACCGCCGACGCCCAGCTCGCCCGGCGTACGACCGACGCGATCGTCTCCGAGCTGGTGCACCGGCTGCCGCTGCCGCACGACCGCGGGCGCTCCCCGTACGACACCCGCCCGACGGGCGAGGGCAACGGCCGAGCCACGTACGAGCCGCGGAGGCGGTGACGTGCGCGACGGGCTGCGAGGGCTGACCACCCGCGGCCGTTCGTTCCTCGCGGCCGCGGTCGCGGCGGCGGTCTCGGCCGGCATCCTCGGCGAGAAGGATTTGCTCCGGGTCGCCGTGCTGCTGGCCATCCTGCCGCTGCTGGCGGCGGCCTACGTCGGGCGCAGCCGCTACAAGCTGGCCTGCAACCGGTCGCTGGACCCGCACCGGGTGCCCGTCGGGGCGAGTTCCCGGGTAGTGCTGCGGTTGCAGAACCTGTCCCGGCTGCCCACCGGCACCCTGCTGCTGGAGGACCGGCTGCCGTACGCGCTGGGCAGCCGGCCCCGCGTGGTGCTGGAGCGGCTCGGCGCCCACCAGGCCAGCTCGGTGGCCTATACGGTGCGCGCCGACGTGCGCGGGCGCTACGAGGTGGGCCCGCTGGTGGTCCGGATGACCGACCCGTTCGGGCTGTGCGAGCTGAGCCGCGCGTTCCCGAGCACCGATCACCTGACCGTCATCCCGCAGGTCACCCCGCTGCCCTCGGTGCGTCTGCCCGGCGAGTACGCCGGCAGCGGCGACAGCCGGGCCCGCTCCGTCGCCGTGCACGGCGAGGACGACGCCGCCACCCGGGAGTACCGGATGGGCGACGACCTGCGCCGGGTGCACTGGAAGTCGACCGCGCGCACCGGCGAGCTGATGGTGCGCCGGGAGGAGCAGCCCTGGGAGAGCAGGGCCACCGTCGTGCTGGACACCCGCGCGTACGGCCACCGCGGCGACGGGCCGACGGCCTCCTTCGAGTGGGCGGTCTCCGCCGCGGCGAGCATCGCGGTGCACCTGCGGCAGGCCGGCTACAAGCTGCGTCTGGTCACCGGCTCCGGCGCCGACGTGGACGCCTCCGAGGCGACCGGCGACGGGGTGCTCCTCGACCACCTCGCCGAGGTGCGGCTCGACAAGAAGGGCGAGCTCACCACCCTCGTGCAGCGGGTCCGGCAACGGGCGGACGGCGGCCTGATCATCGGGCTGTTCGGCTCGGTGAGCACGGCCGAGGCCGAACTGCTCGCCGGGCTGCGCGGCAACGGCGCCACCTGCGTCGGCTTCCTGCTCGACAGCTCCACCTGGCTCAACCTGCCCGCCAAGGCCCGGGCCGAGGCCGACCACGCGCACGGCGCCGCCGCGCTGGCCATGTTGCAGAGCGGCTGGCGGGTCATCGGGGTCGACCACGGCACGCAGCTGCCCGCGCTGTGGCCGCAGGCGGCCCGTGGTTCGCAGGGCTTCGCGCTGCGGGCGGCCATGGCCGAGACGGTGGCCGGCGGCATGCGATGAACGGAAGGGTCCCCTCATGATCGCCCACCGGAACCTGGGCTTCGTGGCCGCCGTGGCGACGCTGCTCGCCGCCGCCCCGCTGTCGGCCATCTTCGAACGCTGGACGTGGCTGATCCAGGCGACGATCGCGGTGGCGGTGGTCGCCGCCGTCGCCGCGCTCGCCCGGGCGGCGCGGGTTCCGCTCTGGGGCCAGGCGCTGGGCATGCTGGCCGGCCTGACGCTGGCCCTGACCTGGCTCTTTCCCGGCGGCGGCGAGCTGCTGGGCATCGTGCCCACCCCGTCGACCTTCACGCACTTCGGCGAGCTGCTCGACGGCTCGCTGGAGGACATGCGCTCCTACGGCGTCAAGGTGCCCGACACCGATCCGCTGCTGTTCGTCACGGTCCTCGGGATCGGCGGGGTGGCCGTGGTGGTCGACGTGCTCGCCGTCGGGCTGCGTCGCCCGGCGCTGGCCGGCCTGCCGATGCTGGCGATCTACTCGGTGCCCGTCGCGGTCTACGTGGACAGCGTCCCGGCGGTGCCGTTCGTCGTCGGCGCCGCCGGCTTCCTCTGGCTGCTGGTGACCGACAACGTCGAGCGGGTCCGCCGGTTCGGCCGACGGTTCACCGGCGACGGGCGCGACGTCGACGTCTGGGAGGCGTCGCCGCTGGCCGCCGCCGGGCGGCGGCTGGCCGCGGTGGGGGTGGCGCTGGCCGTGCTGCTGCCGCTGGCCGTACCGGGCATGACGGGCGGGCTGCTCGACACGCTGGGCGCGGGTTCGGGCAACGGCAACGGCAACGGGCGCCCCGGGCAGGGCGGGACCGGCCGGATCGACCTCTTCGCGGCGCTGAGCGGGCAGCTCAACCAGTCCGAGGTCGCCGACCTGGTCAAGGTCACCACGAACGAGCCCAACCCCTTCTACCTGCGCTTCGGGGTGGCCGACAAGCTCACGCCGAGCGGCTTCCGGGAGGGCACCCCCACGGGGCGCCCCGTCGACGACCTGCCGGCACCGTCCGCGCGGGGCGCCGAGCAGCGGAGGTACCAGGCCACGGTCGAGGTGACGAAGAACCTCACCATGCCGCTGCTGCCGGTCTACACCGAACCGGTGCGCACCGAGGAACTGAGCGGCAACTGGGCGTACGACCCGAGCCTCCAGGTGATCTTCTCCAACCGGGACAACTCGCGCGACAAGCGCTACGCGTTCGAGTACGTGCGCTCGACCTACACGCCGGCGGCCCTGCGCCGGTCGCCGCCGCTGCCGGCCGACCACGCCGTACGGCGCCTGCACCCCACCCCGCCGCCGGTGCCCGAGGTCGAGGAGCTGGTCTCCACTCTGGTGCGGGGCGAGGACACGGAGTACGACAAGGTCCGCGCGATCTACGACCACTTCTCCTCGGACAACGGCTTCACCTACTCGCTGAGCACCAAGGGCGGCACCAGCGGGCGGGAGATCGTCGACTTCCTCGACAACAAGGTCGGCTTCTGCCAGCAGTACGCCGCCGCGATGACGTGGCTCGTCCGGGCCGCCGGCATCCCGGCGCGGGTGGCGTTCGGCTTCGCCAACGGCAGCAACTCCAGCGAGGGCACCTACACCCTGACGAACCGCAACCTGCACGCCTGGACGGAGGTCTACTTCAACGAGGTCGGCTGGGTGCCGTTCGACGCCACCCCCGCGTACGGCGTGCAGGGCTCGACCCGCTCGGCCTGGGCGCCGGACACCGACGCCCCGGAGGAGCAGGCGCCGGCCCCCGGCCCGTCGAGTGCCCCCGGCGGCGCCGACCCGTCGGCCGGGCCGGCGGGGCCGGCAGGTCCCGAGGAGGACTTCGACTCCGGCCTGGCCCTCGGCGACGCGGCGGCGACCGAGCGGCGTCCGGTCTGGCCCTGGTACGCCGCCGGCGCGGTGCTGGCCCTGCTCGTCCTGCTCGCCCTGCCGGCCCTGCGGAGGGCGGCCCTGCGCCGGCGGCGCAGCGGCCCGGCGGCCCCGGCAGCGACGCCGGTACGCCCCGAGGCGGCCGGCGACGCGCCCGCGGACGGGCGGCGCATGGTGGTGCTGGCGGACGCGGAGCGGGCGCGGGCGGACGCGCACGCCGCCTGGGACGAACTGCTTGACACGCTGGTGGACTACCGGGTCCGGATCGACCGCACGGAGACCCCCCGGGCGACCGCCGGTCGGCTGTCCCGGGAGGCGCTCACGGCCGACGCGGAGGCGGTCACGGCGGTAGGCCTGCTCGGCCGCGCCGAGGAACGCGCCCGCTACGCCCGTGACCCGCTGACCGGCGAGAAGCTCCTGCCGGCCCTGCGCGCCGTACGCGCCGCGCTCGCCGCGCGGGCGGACCGGCGCACCCGCCTGATGGCGGCGGTGCTGCCGCCGTCGGTGCTGCTGCGCTGGCGCACGGGCACGGCCGAGGCGTCGTCCCGGCTGGTGGCGGCGGGCGGACGGGCCCGGCACCGGTTGCTGCGCTGGAGCCCGCGTCGCCTGCTGGCCGACCGGGTAGCCCGCTGACCGACGGCCGAACGGGCCGGTAGGGCGTCCTCGCCCTGCCGGCCCGTCGCGTTCGCGGGGCCGCGCCGGGACGGGTGCCCCCCAGGTGCCGGGCTGTCGGGAGCCGACCGGGCCCAGCGCGGACCGGACGACGGGGCTGGCAGGGCGCACCGGGGGCGACGCGAGCCGGGGCGGGGGTGACGCGAGCCGGGCCAGAGCAAGGAGGACCCGGGCCGGCTGAGCCGAACGGGCCCCGAGCGGGATGCCGGAGCCGGCTGAGCCGAACGGGCCCCCGAGCCGGGGCTCAGGGCCGGTGGGCGTGCCGGGACATGCGAGGAGGCACGCCCCGAGGGCGTGCGGAATCGTCAGGGGCCGCCGGGCGTGCCGGCGGCCGACTCGTCGGCGCGGCCCGGCTCAGTGCCGGGCCGGACTCAGCGGTAGGCCCGACTCAGTGTCGGGCCGGGCTCAGCGGTGTCCCTCCGGGCGCTGCCGCCACCGGTCCTCCATCCGATCCAGGATCGAGGGCCGGCGACCCGACCGACCTCGGGGGCGACGACGACTCGTCGTCCCGCCGACGACGTGCAGGTCGGGCGACTGCGCCCGACGATGCGACTGCACCGCGAACGCGGCCGAGGCCAGCATGACGACGAAACCCGCCACTGCCAGCGGCGGAAGCTTGATCACCGCGCCGTAGACCAACAGGGCCAGCCCGGCGATCATCAAGCCGGCAGCGACGAGCAGGCGACGCCGCGCGTGGAAGCGCGGATCGCTGGCGCGCACGGCCGAGGCGAATTTGGGGTCCTCGGCAAGCGACCGCTCGATCTGCTCGAACAGCCGCTGCTCGTGCTCCGAGAGCGGCACGGCACTCCTCCCCGGTCACGTTGGTCGGCCCGGGCGGGCCGACAGACCGTGGCAGCCAACCGGCTGCTTACCCGCAAGTCTACGAGGGCCCCCGCGCGTCGGAAAGCGGGACGACCTACGGCCGGGGAGGATTTTCATTTCGTCGCCCGTCCCGGGGCCCCAGCAGACTGGCCGGACCTATGACGGACCGCCCGAAACGGGCAGCCGCGGCGTCGGCTGCGGCCTCCGCTTCCCGCCAGCCCCGCTCGGGCGCGCCGAGGGTGAGCTGTCGCGGGGTCTCCTGCGCGGCGGCGAGCCCCTCGACGCGTACGCCCACCAGTCGGATGGGATCACCGGGGTCGAGCGCGGTGTAGAGCGCCCAGACGGTGTCGAAGATCTCCCTGGCGACGTCGGTCGGTGTGCCGGCCGTGCGGGAGCGGCTGACGGTGCGGAAGTCGGCCAGCCGCACCTTGAGCGACACGGTGCGCCCGACCTGCCCGGCCCGGCGCAGCCGGACGCCGACCTTCTCGGCGAGCGCGAGCAGCGCCCGGCGGATCTCCAGCGGGTCACCCACGTCGACGTCGAAGGTCACCTCGGCGCCGATCGACTTCTCCACGTGCTCCGGACTGACCCGGCGCGGGTCCCGTCCCCAGGCCAGCTCGTGCAGCCCGGTGGCGGCCGCCTCGCCGAGCGCCTTGCGCAGCATGCCCATCGGCGCGGCGGCGAGATCGCCGATCGTGGCCAGGCCCAGCCGGCGCAGCGTCTCGGTGGACCGCTCCCCCACCCCCCACAGCGCCGACACCGGCAGCGGGTGCAGGAAGTCGAGCACCCGGGCGGCCGGGACGACGAGCAGGCCGTCGGGCTTGGCGCGGGTCGAGCCGAGCTTGGCCACGAACTTGCTCGGGGCGACGCCGACCGAGCAGGTCAGCCCCTGCTCGGCGGCGACCCGCTCACGGATGCGCCGGGCGATGGCGGCCGGCGGGCCGAACAGCCGCCGGGCGCCGGCCACGTCGAGGAACGCCTCGTCCAGGGAGAGCGGCTCGACCAACGGGGTCACGTCGCGGAATATCTGCATGACGGCGGTGGAGGCCGCCGAGTATTGCGGGAAGTCGGGCGGCAGGTAGACCGCCTGCGGGCAGAGCGCCCGGGCCCGCGCGGTGGGCATCGCGCTGCGTACGCCGTAGCGCCGGGCCTCGTAGCTGGCGGAGCTCACCACCCCGCGCGGGCCGGTCCCGCCGACCACGACGGGCCGACCGCGCAGCTCCGGACGGCGCCGGACCTCGACCGAGGCGAAGAAGGCGTCCATGTCGACGTGCAGGATCGGGCAGCCGGAATCGTCGGCGTCCGGCCCGAACCGGGGATCGCCGCCCCGGGGCAACGACTGGCTGCGACCCATCCCCGCAGGCTAGCCCGGACCTGCGACATCCCCGCCCGGCGGGCCCGCGCGTCAGCCGCGTACGACCAGCAGCGGGATGGTCATCTCGGCCGCCGTGTCCGCCCCGTGGTACGCCACCAGCCGGGAGACCGCCGGCGGCTCGGAGCGGGAGGCGGTCACCGCGTACGTGGCGTTGCAGATCACCACCACGTCGCCGATGCGGAGCAGGTGCTCCTCCGCCACCGGGCCGAACCAGCCGGCCGCCACCACCTCGTCGCGCGTACGCACCCGGGCCGCGTCGCCGAGCACCGCCGACCAGGCGGCCACCACGTCGTCCACGGCGCCGGGGGTGACGTGCAGGTAGCGGACCCGGGGCTCCCCGGCGACCACCTCCAGCCCGGGGCGCAGCCGGGGGTCGGTGTCCAGGTCGAAGCGGTGCCCGGCCGGGATGTCGAGCTGGCCGTGGTCGGCGGTGACCAGCAGCGCGGCGTCGGGCGGCAGCCCGTCGACGAGCCGGGCCAGCAGCCGGTCCACCTCGGCCGCGGCGATACGCCAGGGCGCCGAGTCGACGCCCGTGAGGTGGCCGTGCCGGTCCAGGTCGGGGTGGTAGCCGGAGACCAGCGTGGGTCCCGCGCCGGCGGCCAGGGCGGCGAGCATCCGTTCGGCGAGCGCGTCGACGCCGGACGCGCCCCGGTAGTCGCCGCCCCGGTTGGCGGCCAGCGTCAGCCCGCTGCCGCCGAACTCCGGACGGCTCACCACGGTCACCGCGACCCCGGCGGCACGGGCCCGTTCCAACTGCGTACGCACCGGCTGCCAGCGCAGCGGTGCCGGATCGGCCGCCCACTCGATGTGGTTGAGCACCCGGTCGGTCCCCGGCACCCGCACCGTGAACCCGAGTACGCCGTGCACGCCGGGGGCGGCGCCGGTGCCCAGCGTCACCAGGCTGGTCGGCGTGGTCGACGGGAAGCCGGAGGTCAGCTGCCGGCCGGCGGTGGCGGCGAGCCCCGCCAGGGTCGGCGCGTACGGGGCGGCGGTCGGGATCTGGTGCCAGCCGAGGCCGTCGACGAGCAGCACCGCGATCCGGCGTACCCCGGGCAGCGCGGCCCGCAGCCCGAGCGGGTCGGCGGCGCCGGGCACGCCGAGCACGGCGAGCGCGGCGGGCAGGACGTCGGCGAGGCTGGCGTCGCCGTAGCGCGGCCCGACGATCTCCAGCGGGTCGGTCACGGGCGGCGGGCGAACAGGTGCAGCTGGGCGGCGAGGTCCCGCCAGGGCGCCCGCGCGGCGAGTGCCCGTTCCAACTCGACCAGGGCGGCCGGCTGTCCGTCGGCGACGGCGGCGGGGAGGAGGTCGGCGAGCACGCGTACGCCGTGGATCTCCTCGACGACGAGCCCGGCGGCGGCGAGCAGCGCGGCGGCGCGGTCGGCGTCGTAACGTCGGCGCAGGGTGTCCCGGCTGCCGGCGGTGCCGGCCGGGTCGGCGGCCAGCGCGGCGGCGACGTCCAGGTGCCCGTTCATGGCCCGGCCGAGCACCGCGGCGGCCCGGCCGGCGACCAGCACGCTCGCGGCGCCGCCCGGGCGCAGCGCGGCGGCCAGCGCGGCCACGACCGCCGCCGGGTCGTCGACGACCTCCAGCACGGCGTGGCAGAGCACCAGGTCGGCGCTGCCCGGCTCGACCAGGCCGGCGAGCGCGTCGCCGTCGCCCTGCACGGCGCGGACCCGCTCGGCCACACCGGCCTCCGCGGCCCGGCGGGTCAGCGCGGCGAGCGCGTCGGGGCTGGCGTCGACCACGGTCACCCGGTGCCCGGCCTGGGCCAGCGGCACGGCGAAGCCGCCTGTGCCGCCGCCGACGTCGAGGACGGTCAGCGCGGCGCCGGTGCGGCGCTCCAGCTCGGCGCGCAGCACCGACCAGATCACGACGGTACGGGGGGTCAGCGGCGGCCCGGCGAGCCGGCCTGGGGTCTGCTCCACCCGGTCGAGCCTAGTCACCCGGTCCAGCCGAGCCGAGTCGCACCGGCGGCGACCCGGCCGGCTCCCGGACCACGGAAGGTCAGGACTCGCCGGTGGCGGCGTCGTCCTCGGCGCGCGAGCGCAGGGCGTTGGCCACCGGGCCCTCGACGATCTCGTACTCGCGCGGTTCGGTGTGGTGGCTCGGGGTCCAACCGGCGCCGAGCCGGGTCCGCCGGGAGTTCGCCACCCCGCCGCTACGGTCGTTGTTTCCCATGATCGTTCGTCCCCCTCGTGCTCACGCGGGCCACTCTGCCCGCGCGAGCTGGAGTGTCCCTCCATCGGGCGCGGAAAACCGTAATGTGGATCACTGCCGTCAGCGGAAGTCGCGCGAGGCCGGACTGACCGGGGGCTCGATCGCGTCCAGCCGGTCGGCGGTGAGGTTGATCACTCCCTCGTGCCGTTGCAGCCGCCCCCGCACCACCAGCGCGGCGCTCGTGCGGGCCACCCGCCGGTAGCGCTGCCACAGGCCCGGGGAGCAGGTGACGTTGAGCATCCCCGTCTCGTCCTCCAGGTTGAGGAAGGTGACCCCGCCGGCGGTCGCCGGCCGCTGCCGGTGGGTGACGATCCCGCCGACCCGGATGCGCCGACCCGGCTTCACCCGACCGAGCCGGGCGATCGGCACCGCGCCGAGGGCGTCGAGCCGGGGCCGGATGAAGCTCACCGGGTGGCTCTCCGGCGACAGCCCGGTCGCCCAGACGTCGGCGACCAGCCGCTCCACCGCCTCCATCCCGGGCAGGGTCGGCGCGGTCGCGCCGGTCACCGTGCCCGGCAGCCGGCCCGGCCGGTCCTGGGCCGCCGCGCCGGCGCCCCAGAGGGCCTCCCGCCGGGACAGCCCGAAACAGGCGAAGGCATCCGCGGTGGCCAGCGCCTCCAGCTGCGCGGCGGACAGCCCGGCCCGCCGGGCCAGGTCCGGCATGTCGCGGTACGGCCCGCGCGCCGTCCGTTCCGCCTCGATCCGCTCGGCCACCCCGTCGCCGAGGGTACGCACGCCGGAGAGCCCGAGCCGGACGGCGGGCCCGTTCAGCCCCCAGGCGTGCGGCGGCTCCCCCGGCGCGCTGCCCCACCGGGTCTGCGGGGTGGACTCCAGCACCGCCAGGGCGCCGCTGGCGTTGATGTCCGGCCGGCGCACCTCCACCCCGTGCCGGCGGGCGTCGTCGACGAGGGTCTGCGGCGAGTAGAAGCCCATCGGCTGGGCGTTGAGCAGCGCGGCCAGGAAGGGCCCCGGGTGGTAGCGCTTGAGCCAGGAGCTGGCGTAGACCAGGTAGGCGAAGCTCATCGCGTGGCTCTCCGGGAAGCCGTAGCTGGCGAACGCGGAGAGCTTGCGGTAGACGTCGTCGGCCAGCTCGCCGGTGATGCCCCGCTCGGCCATGCCGGCGTAGAGCCGGTCGGCGACGCGGGCCATCCGCTCGGCGGAACGCTTGGCGCCCATGGCGCGGCGCAGCTGGTCGGCCCCCGCCGCGTCGAAGCCGGCCAGGTCGATGGCGAGCTGCATGAGCTGCTCCTGGAACAGCGGCACGCCGAGGGTCTTCTCCAGCGCGTTGCGCATCAGCGGGTGCGGGTAGGTCACCGCCTCCTGGCCGTTCTTGCGCCGGATGTACGGGTGCACCGAGCCGCCCTGGATCGGGCCGGGCCGGATCAGCGCCACCTCGACCACCAGGTCGTAGAACTCGCGGGGCTTCAGCCGGGGCAGGGTGGCCATCTGGGCACGGCTCTCCACCTGGAACACCCCCACCGAGTCGGCCCGGCAGAGCATGTCGTAGACCTCGGGGTCGTCCAGCGTCATGTCGCCGAGGTCCAGGCTCATGCCGATCATGTCGTAGCCGTAGTGCAGCGCGGAGAGCATGCCGAGCCCGAGCAGGTCGAACTTGACCAGGCCGACGGCGGCGCAGTCGTCCTTGTCCCACTGGAGCACGCTGCGGCCCGGCATCCGCCCCCACTCCACCGGGCACACCTCGATCACCGGCCGGTCGCAGATCACCATGCCGCCGGAGTGGATGCCCAGGTGCCGGGGGAACGTCTGCAACTCGTTGGCGTACGCGACCACCTGCTCGGGGATGTCCGCCACGTCGACGGACGCCACGGAGCCCCAGCGGTCGATCTGCTTGCTCCAGGCGTCCTGCTGGCCGGGCGAGAACCCGAACGCCTTGGCCACGTCGCGCACCGCCGAGCGGGGCCGGTAGGAGATGACGTTGGCGACCTGCGCGGTGTGCTCCCGGCCGTAGCGGGCGTAGACGTGCTGGATCACCTCCTCGCGGCGGTCGGACTCGATGTCGACGTCGATGTCCGGCGGACCGTCGCGCTCCGGGGCGAGGAAGCGCTCGAAGAGCAGCCGGTGCCGGACGGCGTCCACGTTGGTGATCCGCAGCGCGTAGCAGACCGCCGAGTTGGCCGCCGAGCCCCGCCCCTGGCAGTAGATGTCCTGCTCACGGCAGAACGTGACGATGTCGTAGACCACCAGGAAGTAGCCGGGGAAGCCCAGCTCCTCGATCATGTTCAGCTCGTGTTCGAGCTGCGCGTACGCCCTCGGGTGCGCCTCGGGCGGGCCGTAGCGCTCGCGGGCGCCGGCGTGGGTCAGGTGGCGCAGCCAGCTCATCTCGGTGTGCCCGGGCGGCACCGGGTACGCCGGCAGCCGCGGCGCGACGAGCTGGAGGTCGAAGGCGAGCTCGGCGCCGAACTCGGCGGCCCGTGCCACCGCGCCGGGGTACGCGGCGAACCGGGCCGCCATCTCGGCGCCGCCGCGCAGGTGGGCGGTGCCGGCGGCGGGCAGCCAGCCGTCGATCTCGTCCAGGCTGCGCCGGGCCCGTACGGCGGCGACGGTGGTGGCCAGCCGACGCCGGCCCGGGGTGGCGTAGTGCACGTTGTTGGTGGCCACCGTGGGCAGCCCGGCCGTCGCCGCCAGCTCGGCGAGCGCGTCGTTGCGGTCGGCGTCGACCGGATGCCCGTGGTCGGTCAGCTCGACCGCCACCGTCTCCGCGCCGAACAGGGCGGTCAGCCGGCCCAGCTCGCGGGCCGCCGCGTCCACCCCCTCGGTGAGCAGCACCGCCGGCACGTGCCCCTTGCGGCAGCCGGTCAGCACCAGCACGTGGTCGCGCAGCTCGGCGGCGACCTCCTCCAGCCCGCCGTAGACCGGGCGGCCCTTCTCCCCGCCGCGCAGCTGGGCACGGGCGATGGTCGACGCCAGCCGGGCGTACCCCTCGTGGCCGTGGGCGAGCAGCAGCAGGTGCCGACCGAGCGGGTCGGGCTCGCCGTTCTGCGGGCCGGGCAGGTCCAGGGAGAGTTCGGCGCCGAAGACGGTCGGCAGGTGCAGCGCGCGGGCCGCCTCGGCGAAGCGCACCACCCCGTAGAAGCCGTCGTGGTCGGTGACGGCGAGCGCGGTGAGGCCCAGCCGGGCCGCCTCCTCGGCCAGTTCCTCCGGGTGGCTGGCGCCGTCGAGGAAGCTGAAGTTGGTGTGCGCGTGCAGCTCGGCGTACGGCACCGCGTCGTCGGGGCGGGCCACCTCGGGCGGCCGGTAGTGCTCCCGCCTGCGGCTCCAGGCGGGAGAGTCGCCACCGTCGGCGTCCACGGCCAGCGGGTCGACCACGTGCAGGTGCCGCTCGTCGCGCACCCGGCCGCCCTCCCCGCCGGCCAGCCCCTCCCTCGACGATCCTTCACCCGACCGGTCCGCGCCCGATCCACCCGGGCCCACACCCGACCGGTTCGGGGTTGACCGTCCGGTGCCGGGTTCCCGGCCGGAGAGCAGGCGTTCCAGCTCCGACCAGGGCAGCTTCGGGTTGTGGAAGCTCACCGGAGCCCCTCCGTGCGGACGACCGGAGAGATCTTGGACGATTTCGGCCCCTGGAGGGGCCGGATCTCACCAAGATCCGGCGGTCGGTGGTCGGCGGTCCCACCCGACCGTCGTGCCGGCGGCACACCGCCTCGACCGGACCGCCACGTCGGCAGGGTGCCGGAGCGGCCGGGTCGGCGGGTGCGGGGTGGTCGCCGACCGGTGACCGTGGGCGGGCGCTCAGTCATAGATCGCCTCCACCAGCCACCGGCCGGCCTCGACGGCGAGCAGCAGGGCCGTACCGTCGGCCAGGCAGACCTGGAACCGGGCCCGGCGGCGGGCCTCGGCCGGCACCCACCAGCGCTCGTCGACCGGCCACGGGCCGGCCCACCCGACGATCTCGACCGGCCGGGCGGCGCCCACGGCCAGCCGGGCCGGGTCGGCGCTGACCTGGAGCCGCGCGCTGACCTCGACCGGTGTGCCGGCGGCGTCGTGCACGACCGCCGCGAGCGGATCGGGCAGCACCACGGCCGGCGCGGGCGGCGGCAGCCGGCCCGGCCAGGGCGGCGGGACGGGACGCGCCGGCAGGCGTTCGTCGCCCCACGGCACCAGGCGCACCTGGTCGGCCGGGGAACGCCCGCCACCGAGCACCGCGGTGACGACCGCCTCGGGGCCGAGGATGCCCTGCACCCGGCTCAACGCCCGGTGTGCCCGCTCCCGCTCCTCGCCGGTCTCCCCCCACAGGCCGGGTTGCAGGCCGGCCTGCGCGAGCACTCCGTCCGGGACCAGCCGCAGCCGGATGATGCCCGCCGTCGGGCGGGTCGCTCGGGTGCCGGCCCGGCCGGTGCTGCCGGACAGCCAGCCGTCGAGCTGCCAGCGCACCCGGTCGGCGATGGCCCCGGCGGTGAGCAGCCCGTCGTGCCGCCAGACCCGGTGCAGTTCCTGGCCGTGCGCGGTGACCGCCTCGATGCCGAGCCGGGTGCAGGCCAGCCCGTGCGCGGCGAGCCGGTCGTGCAGCCGTTCGGCCAACGCCCGGGCGGCGAAGGCCGCCGCGTCGACCCGGTCGAGCGGCTCGTCGTGGTCGGCGGTGACCGCGAGGTCGACGGGGGGTCGCCGGACGGCGAGCGGACGGTGGTCGCGCCCGCTCGCCAGCCGGTGGGCCAGCGCGCCGTCGAAGCCGAACCGGGCCAGCACGTCGCCGGCGGGCAGCGCGGCGAAGTCGCCCAGGGTGCGTACGCCGAGCCGGCGCAGCAGGTCGGCCAGGGCCGGGCGGCCGAGCGCCTCGACCGGCAGGTCGGCGAGGAACCCCGGTGTCCCGCCGGGCGGAACGACCCGTCCGTCGCGGGCGGCCAGCCCGGCGGCGAAGACCCCGTCGGCGATGCCGACCTGACTCTCCACCGCGCAGGACTGGGCGACGTGCTCGACGATCCGCTCGGCGGCGGCCTCCTCGCCCCCGAGGTAGCGGCTCGGTCCCCGGGCGGCCACCGCGCACGCGCCGGGGCGCACCACCTCGACGCCGGCGACCAGTTCCTCGACGGCGGCGACCACCGGTTCGAACGCCCGGGCGTCGCGCCCGGGGTCGTACTCGACGGCGGTGAGCTGCGGGCAGCGGCCCTGGGCCTCCCGTCTGCGCAGCCCCCGGCGCACCCCCTCGGCGCGGGCCCGCTCGGAGCAGACGACCACGCGATTGGCGTGCAGTACGGCGACCGGGTCGGTGGCCGGCACCCCGTCGACGATCTCCGCGGCGAGCACCGGCCAGTCCGGGCACCAGAGCAGCAGGGTCCGCGCGGGCGCGGCGGTCACCGGACACCGGCCGGGGTGGGCGCGGTGGTCACGAGACACCGGCCGGGGTGTGCGGTCACGACGGCGCGACCAGGGTGGGCGCGCGCCACCGGGGTGGGCGCGGTCACGACGGCGCGACCAGGGTGAGCGCGGCACGACGGGACGGACCGGTGGGTGTGGCGGCGGCTGGGCCGACCGGGCGCAGCCGGCCGGCGCTCGACCGGCCGGTGGCGGAGACGCCGGCGGGGGGAGCGGAGCGGGGAATGACCCGGGTGAGCCCGTCCCCGGGCAGCCAGACCTTGATCTCCTTCGGACGGGCGGCGGCTCCGCGCCCCCGCGCGGAGACGGTGACCTCGCGGCGGCGCAGCCGGCCCCGCCCCTGCCCGAGCCCCTCCCAGGCGCCCCGGACCACCTGGAGGGTCACGTCCGCGCCGTCCCACCGCCCGTAGGGGACGAGGACGCTGCCGCGCTGCCGGGCCCGGGCGGCCAGCCGGTTGGCGACCGAGGCGGAGACCGCCGTCGGCACGGCGGTGACCACGACGTCCACCCCGTCGATCAGCGCGGCGATGACGGTGGCCCACTCCGGGCCCGGGTGGGGCACCAGGGCGAGCCGGTCCAGGGCGATGCCCAGCTCGGCGGCGGCGCCCGCCCCGAACGTGGGGACCCCGACCACGGCGCACCACGAGCCGGCCCGGGACGCCTCGGCGAGCAGCGCCAGGACCAGCGAGGTGCCGCCGCTGCGCCGGGGTTGGCCGGTGGCGACCGCGATCGTGCTGCCCCGCCGCAGTCCCCGGTTGGGCAGCAGCCCGGTCAGCTCCGGCGCCACCGGCAACACCCGGTGACCACTTGCCGGGTCCGGCGCGCTCGCCGGGCGCACCAGACCGGCCAGTGCGGCGGAACCGACCACCATCCGGCCCGCCATCGGACCTACCCCCCGTCGTGCTGTCGGATCAGACGTGCGTGTGGCGGGACCCGGGCACCCGGTCGCCGCCGGATGGCCCAGGACGCCCGGTCAGGCCGCGAGGCCGTCGAGCGCCGGTTGGTGGGCCACGCCGAGCGCGTCCTCCACGACCGTGACGAACTGCTCGGCGGAGCGCAGCAGGTCGTCGGCCTCCCGGACGGTCACGACCCGTGGGATGCCGGCCTCGGCGGCGGCCCGCTTGCCGGCGCCGAGAGCGAAGAAGCGGGCCCACTCGTCGAGCTCGGGGGCGACGCCGGAGAGCAGGACCCAGACGCTGGTGACCCGGTGCCGTCGGGCGGGGGCGGGACGCGCCCGGGCGGCGAGCACGGCCGCGGCGGCACGGAGCGCGGCCAGGTGGGCGGCCGCGTAACGCAGGCCGTCGGGACGGGTCTGGGCGGCCTCGGCCAGCCCGCGCCGGGCCACCGCGAGAAGCTGGGCGGGGGTGCGGTGCGGCAGCACGTGCGCCGGCACCGTCGGTGCCTGAGCCGGGTTGGTCGGCATGGGACTGTCTCCTCCACGTGGCCGAGGCGCCGCCCCGGAGACGGCCCTGGGCCGCCGGCGGGACGCCGGGTCGAGTGGTGCGGAGGAAGACGCACCAGGGGTGGCCGGCCGGGTGTGGACGCTTCCCCACACCACACCCGGCCGGCGTTACCGGCGGGTTCGTCGCCCGCCGCCCGGGGGTCGTGGGCGGCGGGCGACGCTCCTGCCTGACGGGCCCGGACTCGCGACTGCCCGGGACCCAGGTGCGGCCCGCGGAGCCGCACCGCCCGGAGCCGCGCCGCGAAACACCGCCCCGGGTCTGTTGGAACGAGCGTTCGAGGCAATCGAACACTCGTTCTAACTGCTGCTGACAGTACACCCTCCCTCCGACGAAAATGCAACGTGTGACGCGCGGCCGTCGGTCGACGTCGCGGCAGGTGCCGGGCTCGGGCGTACGCCGCCGTGGCCGTCGCGCGGGGGACCACGGCGGTGGCCTCCGCCGGCGACGACCGTCCCGTCCTCGGGGTCGCCATGGTGCGTGCCCCGGCCACGGCACGGCCGGCTGAGCCGCCGACGCGGGCACCGGGAAGAATGGCCGGTATGCAGCCACACCCGAACGTACGGGCGGTGCAGGACGTGCTCGACGCCGCGGGCGCCCGGGACGCGTCCGGAGCGCCGAGCGTCGTCCGCCTGCTGCCCGACGCGGTGCACACCGCCGCGGCCGCCGCCGAGTCGCTCGGCGTCGGGGTCGGCCAGATCGCCAACTCGCTCGTCTTCGACGCGGACGGCACGCCGCTGCTGGTGCTCACCTCCGGCGCGCACCGGGTGGACACCGCCGCCCTGGCCGCGTCCATCGGGGTCGACCGGCTGCGCCGGGCCACCCCGGAGTTCGTCCGCGCGCACACCGGGCAGGTGATCGGCGGGGTCGCCCCCGTCGGTCACCCGCACCCGCTACGCACGCTGGTCGACACCGCCCTGGGGTCGTACGACGAGATCTGGGCGGCCGGCGGCGTGCCCCGGGCGGTCTTCCCCACCACGTACCCGGAGCTGCTGCGGGTCACCGGCGGCACGCCGACCCCCGTGGCCTGAGCGAGCGGAGCGGACCATGAGGCACAGCAGCGTGGCACCGCGCGCCGCCGTCGAGCGCCGTGAGGCGGCGGCGTGAGCGGACGGAGCGACAGCGGGGCGGACGTCCCGGAGCTGGTCACGCTGCACGTGTGGCGCACCTCCCGCGCCGCGCTGCCCAGGGCGCTCACCCGGATGGCGCTCGACCCCCGCCGGCTGCGCGCGCTGCCCGGCGTACGGTTCGGCAAGCTGCTCGGCACCGGGACCGGCACCGGCTTCGGGCCGGGCGACGCGGACCTCACCCGGTGGGCGGCGCTGACCGTGTGGGACTCCCCCGCCGCCGCGGCCGGCTTCGACGGCTCGCCGGTGGGGCGTGCCTGGGCGCGGATCGCCCACGCGCGCGTCCGGGTCGACCTGCGCCCGCTGAGCAGCCGGGGCGAGTGGTCGGGCCGCCGCCCGTTCGGGGAGCCGCCCGGCGGTCGGGTCACCGGCCCGGTGCTGGCGCTGACCCGGGCCCGGCTGCGGCCCCGGCGGGCGGCCACCTTCTGGCGGGCGATCCCCCCGGTGGCCGCCGCGCTGCACGCCGCGCCCGGCCTGCTGGCCCGCTTCGGCGTCGGCGAGGCCCCACTGGGCTGGCAGGGCACGGTGAGCGTGTGGCGCGATCCGGCGGACCTCGTGGCGTTCGCGTACCGTCACCCGGAGCACCGCGCGGCGATCATGCGGACCCCCACCGAGGGGTGGTACGCGGAGGAACTCTTCGCGCGGTTCGAGGTGCGCGACGTGGTGGGTGACCGGGCGGTGCTGGGGTGGGTCGCGGACGGCGATCCGGGAACGGCGGAGGGTGCACGGGCATGAGGTTGGTGCGGTGGACGCCGGACGATCTCGTCCGACGGCTGGACGACGTGGTGGCCGTCTACGGCGAGGCGATGGGATACCGCCCGGAGCTGCTGGAGGCCCGGCGCGGCTACATCGCCACCCACGTACGCCGGCCCGGCTTCCGCGCCGTCGCCAGCCTCACCAGCGAGGGGCACCTGGCCGGCTTCGGCTACGGCTACCTGGGCGGCTCCGGGCAGTGGTGGCACGACCAGGTATGGCGGGCCCTCGACGCGCCGACCCGGCAGCGCTGGCTGACCCGCTGCTTCGAGGTGGTGGAGCTGCACGTCCGCCCGCCCGCGCAGGGGCACGGCCTGGGCGCGCGGCAGCTGCGGGCCCTGCTCAGCCTGGCGGAGGGGACGACCACGCTGCTCTCCACCCCCGAGGCCGACGAGGCGCGGTCGCGGGCCTGGCGGCTGTACCGCCGGTTCGGCTTCGTCGACGTCCTGCGCGACTTCCACTTCCCCGGCGACGAGCGCCCGTTCGGCGTACTCGGCCGGGACCTGCCGCTGGAGCCGCCGACACCCGCCGCGCCCGCCCGGGGCGCCCCGTGACCCGTCGGCTGTCCTGGGCGCTGCTGGCCGCGCTGGTGCTGGCGCAGATCTGCTACCCGCTGACCGCCGGGCAGACCCGGGCGCGGCTGACCGTCGCCACCGTCGTGCTCGGCTACCTGCTCTCGGTCGGCCACGCGCTGCTCAGCCGGGGCCCGCGTACGGCGGCGGCGCTGGTCGCGGTGGCCACGGGCGGCGGGTTCGCCATCGAGGCGCTCGGCGTGGCCACCGGCTTCCCGTTCGGCAGCTACGACTATTCCGGCGAGTTGGGGCCGAAGCTGGCCGGGGTGCCGCTGATCATCCCGCTGGCCTGGACCTGGATGGCCTGGCCGGCCTGGCTGGCGGCCACCCGGCTGACCGGCGGCGCCGCCAACGGCACCACCGGCAGCGGGCCGGCTGTCGGCAGCGGGCCCGCGACCGGCAGCGGGTCGGCGGTCGGCATCGGGTCGGCGGTCGGCAGCGATGCCGGTGGCCGGCCGGGAGGCTGGTTCCCCGTGCGGCGGATCGCGCTGGCCGCTGTCGGGCTGGCCGCCTGGGACCTCTTCCTCGACCCGCAGATGGTGGCCGAGGGCTACTGGGTCTGGCGGGACGCCACCCCCGCGCTGCCCGGGCTGCCCGGCATCCCGGTGAGCAACTACCTGGGCTGGCTGCTCTTCGCCGTGCTGATGATGAGTGCGCTGCGCCCGCTGGCCGGTCCCGCCGTGGCCACCACCGACGGGCGGGACGCCCCGATGTTCGCGCTCTGGCTGTGGACGTACTTCTCCAGCGTGCTGGCCCACGCGGTCTTCCTCGACCTGCCGGCGTCGGCGCTGTGGGGCGCGGCCGGCATGTCGGTGGCCGCCGTGCCGCTGGCGCTCACGCTGCTGCGCTCGCGCCGCGACGACCGGCACCGGCCCCGCCAGCCGCAGCGCCCCGGCGTCGACGCGACGGCATGACCGCCGTCCTCGCGCTGCTGCTCGGCGTGGCCGCGCTGACCGCGCACACCCTCGTCAACGCCGGCCGCTGGCTGCGCCGCCCGGCAGAGCGGCCGGCGCCGGTCACCGAGACCGTGGCGGTGCTGCTGCCGCTGCGCGACGAGGCCGCGCGGGTCACCCCCTGCCTGCGCGCGCTGCTCGCCCAGCGGGGCGTGCCCCGGCTGCGCGTGGTGGTGCTCGACGACGGCTCGACCGACGGCACCGCGGACGTGGTCCGCGCGGTGGCCGGCGACGACCCCCGGGTCACCCTGCTCGACGGGGTCGCCCCGCCGCCGGGCTGGCTGGGCAAGCCGCACGCCTGCTGGCAGCTGGCCACCCGGGCCGACCCCGCGGCGACCGCGCTGGTCTTCGTCGACGCCGACGTGGTGCTCGCCCCGGACGCGGTCGCGGCGGCCGTCACCGAGTTGCGTGCCGCGCGGGTGACGCTGCTGTCGCCGTACCCCCGGATCCTGGTGGCGACGGCGGCCGACCGGCTGGTCCAGCCGCTGTTGCAGTGGCTGTGGCTGACCTTCCTGCCGCTGCGGGCGATGGAGCGCTCGCGGCGGCCGTCGCTGGCCGCCGCCGGCGGGCAGTTCCTGGTGGTGGACCGGGCCGGCTACGACGCGGCCGGTGGGCACGCCGTGGTGGCCGGGAAGGTCCTGGAGGACGTCGAGCTGGCCCGCGCGGTCAAGCGGGCCGGCGGCCGGATCGCCCTCGCCGACGGCTCGCGGCTGGCCGCCTGCCGGATGTACGAGGACTGGCCGCAGCTGCGCGACGGCTACTCGAAGTCGCTCTGGGCGACCTTCGGCAACCCGGTGGCCGCCGCCGCCGTGGTGGCCCTGCTGCTCCTGCTCTACACCGCTCCCCCGCTGCTGGCGGTCGTCGCCCTGGCCGCCGGCGCGCCGGCGGTGGCCGCCGCGGCCTGCGCCGCCTACCTGCTGGGGGTGGCCGGGCGGGCGGTCAGCGCCCGGGCGACGGGCGGCCGGTGGTGGCCCGACGCGCTGGCACACCCCGTGTCGGTCGTGGTCCTCGGTTGGCTGACCCTGCGGTCGTACCATCTGCGGAAGCGGCGTCGCCTGTCCTGGCGCGGCCGCCCCGTCACCTAGGGAGGCGCGGCATGGCGCGGATCGTGGTCGTCGGCGCCGGCGTGGGAGGGTTGGCCACCGCCGCCCGGCTGGCCGCCACCGGACACCAGGTCACCGTGCTCGAACGCGCGGAGACCGTCGGCGGCAAGCTCGGCCGGTACGTCCACGACACCCCGGCGGGCCCGTTCCACTTCGACACCGGGCCGAGCCTGCTCACCCTGCCCGACGTCTTCCACGACCTGTTCGAGGCGACCGGCGCGAAGCTCGACGAGTACCTGGACCTGAAGCCGGTGGACCCGATCGTGCGGCACGTCTTCCCCGGCCGCGGCCCCGCCCTCGACTCGTGCGCCGACCCGGCCGAGTTCGTGGCCCGCATCGGCGCGGCGTTCGGCGACCGGGCCGCCGCGGACTGGCAGCGGCTGTGGCGCCGGGCGGCGCGGGTGTGGCAGGCGTCGCACCGCGACATCCTGCGTCGCCCGATCGACTCCCCGCTGGACCTGGCCGCGCTGGCCTGGCGGCTGGGCGACCTGGCCGCCATCGGGCCGGGCCGCACGCTGCGCGGGCTGGGTCGACGGCACCTGTCCGACCCCCGGCTGCGGATGCTGCTGGACCGCTACGCCACCTACACGGGCGCCGACCCGCGCCGGGCGCCGGCCGCGCTGGTCGCCGTCCCCTACGCCGAGCTGACCTTCGGCGGCTGGTACCTGCGCGGCGGGCTGGGCACGCTCGCCGACGCGCTGCTGACCCGCTGCCTGGACCTCGGCGTGGTCGTACGGACCGGCGCCACGGTCACCCGCATCGACGCCGCGGGCGGCCGGGTGCACGGCGTACGCCTGCGCGGGGTCGCCGCCCCGGTCCCCGCCGACGTGGTGGTGGCCAACGTCGACGCGCTCACCCTCTACCGGGACCTGCTGCCCAGCCCGCGTCGGCTGACCGGGCTGACCGACCGCAGCCTGGCCGGCTTCGTGCTGCTGCTCGGCGTGACCGGGGACTCCGGGCTCGCCCACCACAACGTGTTCTTCCCCCGCGACTACGACGCCGAGTTCGACGCCGTGTTCGGCCGCCCGGGGCGCGGCGTGCGGGCCCGACCGGCGGCCGATCCCACCGTCTTCGTCACCGTGGCCGACGACCCGGTGGTCCGGCCGGCCGGCCACGAGGCCTGGTTCGTGCTGGTCAACGCCCCCCGGCACGGCACCGCCGCCGGGGCCGTCGACTGGCGCCGGCCCGGCCTCGCCGAGGCGTACGCCGACCGGGTCCTCGACGTGCTGGCCGAGCGCGGCGTCGACGTGCGGGACCGGCTGGCGTTCCGGGAGGTCCGCACCCCGGCCGACCTGGACGACGCGACCGGCGCGCCCGGCGGGTCGATCTACGGCACCGCCGGCGGCCTGCTGCGCCCCGCCAACCGGGGCCCGGCGCACGGGCTGTGGCTGGTCGGCGGCTCCAGCCACCCGGGCGGCGGCCTGCCGATGGTGACGCTCTCCGCCCAGATCGTCGCCGACGAGATCGGCCCCGCCTGGTAGCTACGCGCCGCGTCGACGCCGACGGCCTCCCCACCGCCCCGGACGGATCGGCGCGGGCCGGTGCGGTCAGCCGGCGTCGATCAGGGCGCGGCGGACGGCGGAGAGCAGCTGACCGAGACCGAAGCCGGCCAGCAGCACCCAGACGGCGGTCGCCATGGTGATCGTGCCGGCGGCCAGGTCCGGCTCGATCAGCCCGGTCAGCCCGGCCAGCAGCAGCCCGACCAGGGCCACCGAGACCCGCGTGGGGCGCTCCCCCACGGTCACCGCGCCGAGCTCCCGCATCCCGGCGGCGACCGCCCGGGAGCGGACGTACTCGTGCAACCAGGAGAGCGCGCCGGCGGTCACGACGAGCGCCCCCGGCGCGCCGATCAGCCAGAACGCGGCCAGCCAGGCGACCTCACCGAGCCGGTCGGCCAGCGAGTCGTAGACGTAGCCGAGCCGGGAGGTGCGGTTCGTGGCCACCGCCACCGCCCCGTCGACGCTGTCCGCCACGGCGGCGAGCAGCACGAACAGCGACGCGAGGAAGGGACCGTCCTGCGGCCGTACGGCGAACAGCGGGACGCAGGCGCAGAGCAGCACGCCCACCACGGTGACCGGGGTGGGACCGACCCGCAGCCGGCCCAGCACGAATCCCACGTGGTAGGCGAACCGCAGCCAGGCGCGGACGACCGGGGCCGCCGCCCGGGGGTCGAAGCCCCCGTGCAGCCGTGCCCAGGCCGTGGCGTACTCGTCCCAGTTCAGCTGTGTGCCCACCACGGAACAACCGTCGCACCGTCGCTCAGGTGTCGCGGCAGCGGGGTCACACCCGCGCGCCCACCTGGAGGTTCTGCCAGACCTCGCGGGTGGCGGTGGAGCGGTTGAGGGTGATGAAGTGGATTCCGGGCACGCCCTCGTCGAGCAGCCGCCGGCACATCTCGCTGGCCTGCTCGACACCGAGGCGGCGGACCGCCTCCGGGTCGTCGGCGACCTTCGCGAACCGCTCGGCCAGGGCCGGCGGGAACGGCGCCCCGGAGAGCTGCACCGAGCGCTCGATGGTGCCGATCTGGGTCACCGGCATCACGCCGGCCAGGATCGGGGTGTCGCAGCCGGCGGCGGCGACCCGGTCGCGCAGCCGCAGGTAGTCGTCGGCGTCGAAGAACATCTGCGTGATCGCGAAGTCGGCGCCGGCCCGGCACTTGCGCACGAAGTGCTCCGTGTCGCTGGCCACGTCGGGCGAGCGCGGGTGCTTGTAGGGAAACGCCGCCACCCCGACGCTGAAGTCGCCGGCGTCGCGCACCAGGCGGAC
Source organism: Micromonospora sp. SD12 (assembly GCF_052068495.1). Lineage (NCBI taxonomy): Bacteria > Bacillati > Actinomycetota > Actinomycetes > Micromonosporales > Micromonosporaceae > Micromonospora > Micromonospora sp. SD12. The sequence goes on from NZ_JBQHDF010000003.1 coordinate 255,605, forward strand.
CAGGTCCTCGGCGTGCAGCACGCCCTCGGGGTGGCACACCCAGTCGCCGCCCGGGTCGCCCGGCGGGTCTCCCCGCACGGCGAGCACGTTGCGCACGCCGACCCCGGCGAGCCGACCGATGACGTGGCGCAGCTCGGCCACGGAGTGGTTGACCGCGGTCAGGTGGGCCATCGGCAGCAGGGTGGTCTCGGTGGCGATCCGCTCGGTGACGGCCACGGTGGTGTCGCGGGTCGACCCGCCCGCGCCGTAGGTGATCGAGACGAACGACGGGCGCAGCGACTCCAGCTCGCGGATCGCCTGCCACAGCAGCCGCTCGCCCTGCTCGGTCTTGGGCGGGAAGAACTCGAAGGAGAAGGTCGGCTGCCGGTCACGGATCAGCTCCCCGATCGCCGGCTGCGGATTGGGGAGGACCGATGGAAGACCGAGCGCCACGTCACGACTCTAGCGGGCCGGGCCCCGCGTACCGACACCTTCCCACACTGGTGGACACCGGGCCGGGCTCGGCCGGGCGCGGGGATCGGCGGCGTACGGGCGGCGGGGCCGGAAAGCGTCGTACCCACGGAGTAGTCATGTGACTGCGCGGGGTGGGACCGGCCGGAGCCGGGCCCCGGGGGCACGCGCGGGGGTCAGCATCCACCGGTGGCGCACCGGTTCCGTTCCGGGACCTGCGCCGCCGCCGCGCCGACACCCGCCCGGAGGACCGATGACGTCGCCCCCGCCGCCCGGCCCGCAGTTGCTCGGGCCCCTGCTCGCCCAGCTCCGGCTGGCCCGGGGGTGGAGCCAGCTGCGGGTCGCGGCCGAGCTCTGCGCCGCCTCCGGTGTGCCGACCCTCAGCCGGCACGAGGTCTCCCGGTGGGAGCGGCAGCAGCGCGTCCCCGGCGAGTTCTGGCTGGGTTGGCTCGCCGTCGTCCTCGCGGTGCCGGTGGACCTGCTGACCGCCGCAACGGCCCGCACCCGCCGCCTCGCTCCCCCACCGGCCTTCGGCGGGTCCCGGCCCCGGGCGGCGCTGCTGGCCCTGGCCCAGCGCTGGCTGGCCGATCCACGCGCCGCGCTGCTGCCCGGCCCGCCCGCGCGGTCGGCCGGCGCGGGCGACGACGCCGGCCGCCCGGCCGGGCGGGGGCTGCCGGATTCCGGGGCGGCGGCCGGCGGGCGGGTAGGGCCGGTGCGGCTGGCGGAGCTGCGTCGGCTCGACGACCTCGTCGGCGGCGCCGACCTGGCCGGGTTCGGGGCACACCGGTTGGCGCGCGCGGTGCGGGCGCTGTCCGGGTGCGGCCCCGCCGCGCGCCCTCGGCTGCTGCTCGAACTGGCCGAGTCCGCCCAGCTCGCCGGCTGGCTCGCCGCCGACGCCGGGGACGCCGCCGGCGCGCTGCACGCCTACCGGCTGGCGTTGCGCGCCGCCGCGACGGCCGGCGACCCGGCTCTCGCCGGGCACGTGCTCGGCTCGGCCAGCCACCTGCTCAGCGGCGTCGGCGACCCGGAGGGCGCGCTGGTGCTGGCCCGCACCGCGTACGCCGGGGCGCGCCGGTCGGCCGGCCCCGGACTGCGGGCCCTGCTGCTGCACCGGGTGGCCCTGGCCACGGCGCTGGGCGGCCGGGCGGGAGCGGCCCGGCAGGCGCTCGACGCGGCCCGGCGGATGACCGACGCGCCGGAGGCGGGCCGGGAGCCGCCGTGGCTCTACTGGCTCGACGGGACGGAGCTGGCCGCGATGGCCGGGCGCACGCTGGTCGCGCTGGGCCGCCCGCGCGCGGCCGAGGCGCCGCTGCACGCCGTCCGGCGGCGCGGCCCGCGCACCTCGGCGGTCTACGGCGCCTGGCTGGCCCGGGGCTACCTGCAACTCGGCGAGGTGGAGCGGGCCTGCGCGGTGGCCGGCGAGGCGCTGCTCGACGCGGTCCGCGCCGGGTCGCCCCGCGCGCTGGGCCAGCTGGCCGACGTGCGCCGGCGGCTGGCCGGGCACGGCGACGAGCCGGCCGTACGGCGGTACCGGGCGCTCGCCGCGTCGGCGGCCCCGTACCTGCCGCGTCCGGGGCCGCCACCCGGGCCGGCCGGCGGGCGGGCTCCGGCGGGACGTACGGCGCGTCGGCCCCCCGGTGGCGCGACGGGCTCCACGCCGACCGGATAGCGTCGGGGCGTGACCCACGCTGCTCCTGTCTCCCCCGTCGACCGCGCCGGGCTGCGTCAACGGATCGACAAGGCCCTGACCGAGTTCCTCGCCAGCCAGCGCGCCTGGATGGCCGGGGTCGACGACGCCCTGGCTCCGCTCGCCGAGACGATCGAGGCGTTCGTCCTCGGCGGGGGCAAGCGGCTGCGGCCGGCGTTCGCCTACTGGGGGTTCCGGGGAGCCGGCGGGGTGGACACCGACCAGGTGGTCACCGCCCTGGCCTCGTTGGAGTTCGTGCAGGCCAGCGCGTTGATCCACGACGACCTCATGGACCGCTCCGACACCCGGCGCGGTGAGCCGGCCGTGCACCGGCGGTTCGCCGCCCGGCACCGGACGGCCGGCTGGGGCGGCGACGCGGACGGCTTCGGCGACGCCGCGGCGATCCTGCTGGGCGACCTGGCCCTGGTCTGGTCGGACGAGCTGCTGCACTCCGCCGGGCTGGACCCGCGCACGGTGGCCCGGGCCCGGCCGGTCTTCGACGCCATGCGCACCGAGGTCACCGTCGGGCAGTACCTCGACGTGCTGACCCAGGTCACCGGGGACACATCGGTGGAGCGGGCCGGCAAGGTGGCCCGCTACAAGTCGGCGAAGTACACCGTCGAACGGCCGCTGCTGGTCGGTGCGGCGCTGGCCGACGCGACGGCGGAGGTCCGGGCGGCGTACTCCGCGTACGGGCTGCCGCTGGGCGAGGCGTTCCAGCTCCGCGACGACGTGCTGGGGGTGTTCGGCGACCCCGCCCAGACCGGCAAGCCGGCCGGCGACGACCTGCGCGAGGGCAAGCGGACGTACCTGGTGGCGGCAGCCCTGGAGACGACCGACGGGGCGGGTCGGGACGTGCTGCTCGGCGGGCTCGGCGATCCGGGGCTGGACGCGGCCGGGATCGCCCGGCTGCGCGAGCTGATCGACGGCAGTGGGGCGCTGGCGCGTACGGAGCAGCGGATCGGCGTGCTGACCGACACCGCGCTGGCCGCGCTGGCCGCCGTCGACCTGGACACCGAGGCGCGGCAGGCCCTGGTCGACCTGGCCATCGCCGCCACCCGCCGCGCCGACTGACCGGCCCCCCGCGCGTCCTCGTCCCCACCCCCGCGCGGGAACGGGCGGGGGCGGGGACGAGGACGGGTCAGAAGCCCAGGGCCTGGGCCCGGCGCTTCACCTCGCGGGCCTGGTCGCCGGCGAGCGCCTTCGCGGGGGTGGCACCGGGCAGGGTGTCGTCCGGCTCGTAGAGCCAGCGCAGCGCGGCCTCGTCGTCGTAGCCCGCGTCGGCCAGCAGGTTGAGCACGCCGGGCAGGTGCTTGAGCACCGTCTTGTTGGCCACCAGGTCGGCCGGCATCCGGCGGACGCCGTCGCGGCGTACCGCGATCAGCTCCCGGTCGCGGATCATCTGGTGGACCTTGCTGATCGACACGTCGAGGCGCTCGGCCACGTCCGGCAGGGTCAGCCAGTCGGCGGCGTCGGTGGGGCCGGCGGCGGATTCGGGGCCGGGCACGGCCCGGTCGGCGGGTACTGAGTCGGTCACCGGACCACCCTGCCACGTCCCGTCCGGCCGGGGCGAACGGCACCCCGACGAGCCGGCTGAGCAGGGCGGCTAGGGGAAGCGAGCGCGGCGAGCCAGTCGTGGTCGCACCCCATCTGTAGCATCCTGTTCAACCTTCACCTCCTGGACACATAGACTCCCTGCCGATGGACACACAGGTCGCCGACACGTTGCTGGGCTCGCTGATCGACGGGCGCTACCGCATCCGCGGTCGCGTGGCCCGTGGCGGCATGGCGACCGTGTACACCGCCACCGACGAGCGCCTCGAGCGCACCGTGGCGGTCAAGATCATTCACCCGTCCCAGGCCCCGGACGCGCAATCCCGGGCAGCGGGCTTCGTGGAGCGGTTCACCGACGAGGCGAAGACCATCGCCCGGCTGACCCACCCCAACGTCGTCGCGGTCTACGACCAGGGCACCCACTCCGGCCTGCCCTACCTCGTGATGGAGTACGTCCGCGGTCGCACCCTGCGCGACGTGCTCGCCGAGCGACGCCGGCTCAACCCCGACGAGGCGCTGGCCATCGCCGAGCAGATGCTCGCCGCGATCGCCGCCGCGCACCGGGCGGGGCTGGTGCACCGCGACGTGAAGCCGGAGAACGTGCTGGTCGCCGAGGCTCCCACCGGCGGCGCGGCCAACCTGATCGACAGCGTGGTCAAGGTCGCCGACTTCGGGCTGGCCCGGGCGGTCGAGGCGAGCGCCGAGGAGGACGGCAACCAGCTGATGGCCACGGTCGCGTACGTGGCCCCGGAGCTGGTCACCGACGGGCACGCCGACCCCCGCACCGACGTCTACTCGGCCGGCATCGTGCTGTTCGAGATGCTCACGGGCCGGGTGCCCTACGACGGGGACCGCCCGGTCGACGTCGCCTGGCAGCACGTCGACAAGGACGTCCCGGCGCCGTCGACCCTGGTGCCCGGCCTGCCCAAGGCGCTCGATGAACTGGTCGCCCGGGCGACCCGGCGTGATCCGGGCGCCCGGCCGACGGACGCCGGCGCGCTGCTGGCCGAGGTGCAGGCGGTCCGCGACGACCTGGGCGACGCGAACACGCGTACCGCCGTGCTGCGCCGGGTGTCCGACGAGCCGGTGGCCGGGCCGACCATGATGGTCGCGGCGGTCCGGCCGGCCGAACGACCCGCCTGGGCCCGGCTGCCCGAGGGCGGCGGCCCCCGGACGGGCCGTCGCCGGGCCGAGCCCGAGGAGGGCGAGAGCCTGTGGTCGCGGCTGTCCACGCTGCGCACCCGGGTCATGGGCGACCCGCGCGGCCGCACGGCGGTCATCGCCGCGGCGGTGGTGCTGCTCCTGGTGGCCGCCGTCGGCGGCTGGTGGTTCGCGGCCGGGCGCTACACGGAGGCGCCGCAGCTGGTGGCGATGACCAAGGCCGAGGCGGAGGCGCAGGCCGCCCGCGCCGGGATCGTCCTGAGCTACGCCGAACCGCGTCACGACGAGAAGGTCCCGAAGGACGCCGTCCTGGCGCAGGACCCGGTCTCGGCCACCCGGATCGTCAAGGGCGGCACCGTCACGCTGACCCTCTCGCTGGGCCCGGAGCGGTTCCCGGTGCCCGACGTGGTGGGCAAGGAGTTCGAGCTCGCCGAGGCCGACCTGCTCGACGCCAAGCTCGTGGTGGCGAAGGGCACCGCCCGCTACGACGACAACCTGCCCACGGGCGTGGTGATCGACACCAACCCGAAGGTCGGCACCGAGGTGAAGCCGGGCGACAAGGTCACCGTCATCCTGAGCAAGGGCAGGGCTCCGATCTCGGTGCCCAACCTGGTCGGCAAGAGCCTGGGCGAGGCGCGCACGATCCTCGCCCAGCTGGGCCTGGAGCTGGTGGAGCCGCCCACCTACAAGGACTCCGACAAGCCCCGCGACGAGATCCTCGGGCAGAGCCCGGCGGACGGCACCGGGGTGGAGCGGGGAGCCAAGGTCAAGCTGGAGCTGAGCAAGGGCCCGCCGCTGGTCGCCGTGCCCCGGGTCATCGATCTGCCCTGCCAGCAGGCCAAGCAGCTGCTGGAGAGCCAGGGCTTCCCGGTGGCGATCCAGTTCAACCCGAACGGCATCACCCGGTTCCAGAACCCGCCGGAGAACACGCAGGTGCCGCCGGGCACCCCGGTCACCCTCGGGTGCATGTAGCGATGCCGGCACACCACCGGCTGGTCGGCTCGCACACGCCCACCTCGGGGGGTCTGGCGAAGGCCGCCCTGCCGTACGTCGACGCGACCGGCTCGCAGGTCGTGCAGGTCTACGTGTCGAACTCGCGCGGCTGGGCGCTGCCGGCCGGCGACCCGGCCCAGGACGTCGCGTTCCGCGACGGCTGCGGCGAGCGGGGCGTACCCGTCTTCATCCACGCGTCGCTGCTGGTCAACCTCGGCTCCCCCACCGCCAACACGGTCGAGCGGTCGGCCGAGACGCTTGCCCACGCGCTGCGCCGGGGCCGGGCGATCGGCGCCGGGGGCGTGGTCTTCCACGCCGGCAGCGCGGTCGACGAGGGCTACGCCGAGGCCGCGATGCGGCAGGTGCGCGAAACCCTGCTGCCGCTGCTCGACGAGGCGGCGGCAACGGACGGCCCGCGGCTGCTGGTCGAGCCGAGCGCGGGCGGCGGCCGCTCACTCGCCTCCCGGGTGGAGCAGCTCGGGCCCTACCTCGACGCGGTGGAGCGGCACCCCTGGCTCGGGGTCTGCTTCGACACCTGCCACGCCTGGGCCGCCGGGCACGACCTGGCCGCCGCAGGCGGCATGACCGCGACGCTGGACACGCTCGTGGCGACGGTCGGGGCCGACCGCCTGCGGCTGGTGCACGCCAACGATTCGAAGGACCTGTGCGGCTCGACCCGGGACCGGCACGAGAACATCGGCAAGGGCACCATCGGCGAGCCGGCGTTCGCCGAGCTGATGGCGCACCCGGCCACCGCCGGCGTCCCGATCGTGGTCGAGACGCCGACGGAGAAGCACGTCGGCCACGCCGCGGACATCGCCACCCTGAAGCGCCTGCACCCCTGACGCGGGGCCGGCAAGGCGGTCAGCCCCGCAGGACGCGGGTGAGGACCTCGACGGCGCGGTCGATACCGGCGTCGTCGACGCCCAGGTGGGTGACCAGGCGGGCCGTGCGGGGGCCGAGCACCGAGACCAGGACGCCCTCGGCGCGCGCGGCGGCGGCCAGGGCGTGCGCGTCCATCGGCGCCTTGGTCAGGTCCAGCGGCACCAGGTTGGTCCGCACGGTCGTGGCCAGCACCCCGAACGGGGCGATCGCCTCGGCCAGCCTCGCCGCCTTCGCGTGGTCGTCGGCGAGCCGTTCGACGTGGTGGGCGAGGGCGTACCGGCCGGCGGCGGCCAGGATGCCCGCCTGCCGCATCCCGCCGCCCATCCGCTTGCGGAGGAACCGGGCCCGCTCGATCTTGTCGGCGCTGCCGACGACCAGCGAGCCGACGGGCGCGCCGAGCCCCTTGGAGAGGCAGACCGACAGCGTGTCGAAGAGGGCGCCGTAGTCGGCCAGCGGCACGCCGTCGGCGACGTGCGCGTGCCAGATCCGGGCGCCGTCGCAGTGCAGCGCCACCTGCGCGTCGTCGGCGATCCGGCGCAGCTCGCGCAGGGTGGCCAGCGGGATCACCCCGCCGCCGCCCCGGTTGTGGGTCTGCTCGACGGCGATCGCCCGGGTGGGCACCGCCCAGTAGCCGTCCGGGCGGATCATCGCGGCGACCGCGTCCGGGTCGACGTCCGCGCCGACCGCCGGCCAGGTCCGCGAGGAGATGCCGCCGTACGCCGCGGCGGCCCCGATCTCGTACGTCACCACGTGCGCGTCGGCGTCGCAGAGCAGCTCGTTGCCCGGCGGCACCACCAGTTGCAGGGCGATCTGGTTGGCCATCGACCCGCTCGGGGCGAACAGCGCCGCCTCGTGCCCGAACAGCGCGGCGACCTCCGCCTCCAGCGCGTTGACGGTGGGGTCCTCGCCGTAGACGTCGTCGCCGACGTCGGCCCCCGCCATCGCCTCCCGCATCCCCGGCGTCGGCCGGGTGACGGTGTCCGAACGAAGATCGACAAACGCGTCAGCCACAGTCATCCTTCCGGCTGCCGACTGCGGGGCCCGCAAGCTCACTCCTCGCGTCAGCCACGGAGCATCTCCGCCACGAGGAACGCCAGCTCCAGCGACTGCTGGGTGTTCAGTCGCGGGTCGCAGGCGGTCTCGTACCGGCCGGGCAGGTCGAGGTCCTCGATGCCCTGGGCGCCGCCGAGGCACTCGGTGACGTCCTCACCGGTCAGCTCGACGTGCAGGCCGCCGGGGTGGGTCTCCAGGCCCCGGTGCACCTCGAAGTAGCCGAGCACCTCGTCGACGATGCGGTCGAAGTGCCGGGTCTTGTAGCCGTTGGACGACTCGTGCGTGTTGCCGTGCATCGGGTCGCACTGCCAGACCACCTTGGCGCCGGCGGCGGTCACCTTCGCCACGATCGGCGGCAGGGCGTCGCGGACCCGGTGGTTGCCCATCCGGCTGATCAGGGTGAGCCGGCCGGGGACGTTCTCCGAGTTGAGCTTCTCGCAGAGCTCGATCGCCTCGTCCGGGGTCGTCGTCGGGCCGAGCTTCACGCCGATCGGGTTGGCGATGCGGGAGATGAAGTCGATGTGCGCCCCGTCGATCTGCCGGGTGCGCTCGCCGATCCAGAGGAAGTGCCCGGACAGCCCGTACGCCCGGCTGTCGGAGACCCGGGTCAGCGCCCGGTCGTACTCCAGGGCGAGGGCCTCGTGGGAGCAGTAGAGGGTGACGGTGCGCAGCGCCTCGTCGTCGGTCATCCCACAGGCCCGGATGAAGGCCAGCGCCCGGTCGATCTCGCGGGCGATCGCCTCGTAGCGCTCGCCGGCCGGGGAGTTCTTGACGAAGCCCTTGTTCCAGTCGTGCACCGCGTGCAGGTCGGCCAGCCCGCCGGCCAGGTACGCGCGGAGCATGTTCATCGCGGCGGCCGAGTTCGCGTACGCCCGGATCATGCGCTGCGGGTCGGCGGCCCGGGCCTCCGGCGTCGCCTCCAGCGAGTTGATCATGTCACCGCGGTAGGCGGGCAGGCCGCGCGCGTCGGTCGGCAGCGACCGGGGCTTGGTGTACTGCCCGGCGACCCGCGCCACCTTGACCACCGGCAGCGAGGCGCCGTAGGTGAGCACGATCGCCATCTGGAGCAGGGTGCGGGCGTTGGCCAGCAGGTGGCTCTCGGTGTTGTCGACGAAGGTCTCCGCGCAGTCGCCGCCCTGGAGCAGGAACGCCTTGCCCTCGCACACCAGCGCCAGCCGCTGCCGCAGCTGGTCGACCTCGTAGGGCGCCACCACCGAGGGCACGGTGTCGAGCACCTTGCAGACCTCGGCGACGCCGGCCGGGTCCGGCCAGGGCGGGGTCTGCGCGCGCGGCAGCTCCCGCCAGCGGTCGAGGCCGAGGGCCGCGTCCTCGGCGGAGTCGACGGTCGGACGGCTGGTCTGCAGCCCAGGGCTGCCCACCGCGGGATGGCTCAGCTGATGCCACTCATGGCGCATGACAGAAAGCGTACGGCGACCGGGCACGCGACCTGTCGGCGAGGGGGATGGTTCCGGCAGGTGAGAGCCGACTCACCCGGACACGGGCGAGGCGGGGGCGGCCGGGGAGGCGGTGTTGCCGCCCGGCGCCTCGGCGGCGATGCACCAGTCGGCGCCGTCGCGGGTGACCGTGAACAGCAGCGGCCGGGTGATCGTGCGGGAGCCGGCGGCAACCGAGACCGACGTGCTCACCTCCTGGCCCCGGGGGCCCGAGCGGATGTCGGTGATCTCGGCCTGCGGCACGGTGAAGTGGTCGGCGAAGTCGCCGTTGGGGCCGGTCGCGGCGGCGTCGAAGCTCTCCTGGAGGGCCGCGCAGAGCTGGCTGCGCCCGGCCGCCACGTCCTTGGCGGTCATCGCGTCGAGGTATGCCTGCACCCGCTCCCGCGACTTCGCGGTGGCCTCCTCGGCCGGGGCGCGACCGGGCTTGGTCGCCGGATCCTCCTCCTCGCCGATGCCGCAGCCGAGCAGTGCGAGGGGCAGGATCCCGAGCAGTACGACGCCCGCCGCCAGCCTTCCGCGCCTCGCGCGCATCGCCACCTCCGTCGCCGTGGGCATCGAGCCCGTTGCGCGGCGAGTCTGTCACATCGACACACGTGCCCCGACGCCGCCGCGCCAGGAACCGGGCGATCCGGGCACCGACCGCACACGGCGGGCGGGGAGGGACCGGTGCGTGGTCCCTCCCCGCCGTGTGGGTGGTGCGTCGGCCCTCGGCTCAGCCGAGACCGCCCTTGATGGCGCCGATCAGCTCGCCGTTGCCGGTGTCACCGGAGAGCTCCCAGAAGAACGCGCCACCGAGGCCCTGGTTCTTCGCGTACGTCATCTTGCCGTTGATCGTGGCGGGGGTGTCGTAGCTCCACCAGTTGCTGCCGCACTTGGCGTACGCCGTGCCGGCGATGGTCCCGGTGGCCGGGCAGGTGTTCTTGAGGACCTTGTAGTCCTCGATGCCCTGCTCGTAGGTGCCCGGCGCCGGGCCGGTGGCGGTGCCACCCGGCGCGGTCTGGGTCACCCCGGTCCAGCCCCGGCCGTAGAAGCCGATGCCGAGCAGCAGCTTGTCCGACGGGATGCCCTTGCTCTTGAGCTTCTGGATCGCCGCGTCCGACCAGAAGCCCTGCTGCGGGATGCCGGCGTACGAGGTGAGCGGGGAGTGCGGGGCAGTGGGGCCCTGCGCGTTGAAGGCGCCGAAGTAGTCGTACGTCATCGGCATGATCCAGTTGAGGTGCGTCGCGGCGCCGGCGTAGTCGGTGGCGTCGATCTTGCCGCCGTTGCTGCCGTCGGCCGTGATCGCGGCGGTGACCAGCGCGGAGGAGCCGAACTTCGAGCGCAGCGCGCTGACGACGTTCTTGAAGGCGTTCGGGCCGCTGCTGTCACAGGTGAGCCCGCAGGCGTTCGGGTACTCCCAGTCGACGTCGATGCCGTCGAAGACGTCCGCCCAGCGCGGGTCCTCGACCAGGTTGTGGCAGCTCTCGGCGAACGCGGCCGGGTTCTGCGCGGCCTGGGTGAAGCCGCCGGACCAGGTCCAGCCGCCGAAGGACCAGATCACCTTCAGGTTCGGGTACATCTTCTTGAGCTTGCGCAGCTGGTTGAAGCTGCCGCGCAGCGGCTGGTCCCAGGTGTCGGCGACGCCGTCGACGCTGTCCGCAGCGGTGTAGGCCTTCTCGTAGTCGGCGTAGCTGTCACCGATGGTGCAGCGGCCGCCGGTGGTGTTGCCGAAGGCGTACAGGATGTGGGTCAGCTTGGCGGCCGAGCCGCTGGTGTGGATGTTCTTCACGTGGTAGTTGCGGGCGTAGACGCCCCACTGCGCGAAGTAGCCGACGACCTTCTTGCCGCCCGGGCCCGGCGGCGGGGTGGTGGGCGGAGGCGTGGTCGGCGGCGCGGTGGTGGGCGGCGCCGTGGTCGGCGGGGTGGTGGTCGGCGGCGCCGTGGTGGGGGGCGGGGTGCCGCCGCCGCACGGCGCGCCGTTGATCGTGCAGTTCAGCGGCGCCTTGTACGCGCCGGTGCCGTTGTAGCCCCAGCTGAACGAGGCGCCCGCCGCGATCGGGCCGGCCCAGCTCTTCTTCACCGCGACGTAGTGGTCGCCGGTACGCGTGACGTCGGCGTCCCAGGAGCTGCTGATGCTGGTGCCCGACGGCAGGTCGAACTCGATGCGCCAGGTGCTCACCGGGGCGCTCGTCCCGTTGGTGACGGTCACCCGCGTCTCGTGACCGGTCCCCCAGTCCTGCGCCTTGGCGAAACCGGCGGTCACGCTGCCGGCGCCGAACGCACTGGCCATCGGGACCGTGGCGGCGGTCACCGCCATCACGGCGCCGACCCAGAGGGCCCGGCGGAGCGATCTCTTCATGCGGCGTCTCCCTAAACAGTTAGGAAACTTTCCAGATTGATGGTGAGACGCTACTCACGTCGTCATCGCTTCGTCAAGATGTGCATCTATCGATTTCCACTGGGAGCGCGACCAGCCCTCCCGACCGGCCCCGACCGGCGACTGGCGGTAGCCGGGCGGTGGCCCGGCGCCCATCCGGGGCGACGCGTAGCCTCGGGCCCATGACCGTCTTCGACATCCCGATCGACGCCCTGACCGGCGGCCCGGCCGACCTCGCGCAGTACCGCGGGCGCGCGCTGCTGGTGGTCAACGTCGCCTCCCGCTGCGGCCTCACCCCGCAGTACGCCGGCCTCCAGGCGCTGCACGACGAGTACGCCGACCGCGGCCTGGTGGTGCTCGGCGTGCCCTGCAACCAGTTCGCCGGCCAGGAGCCGGGCAGCGCCGCCGAGATCAGCGACTTCTGCCAGGTCAACTACGGGGTGAGCTTCCCGCTGACGGAGAAGGTCGACGTCAACGGCGCCGACCGCCACCCGCTCTACGCGGACCTGGTGGGCACGGCCGACGCCGACGGCCACAGCGGCGACGTGCGGTGGAACTTCGAGAAGTTCCTCGTCGCCCCGGACGGCACGGTGGCGGCCCGCTTCGCGCCCACCGTCGAGCCCGGCGCGGCCGAGCTGCGCGCCGCGATCGAGAAGGCGCTGCCCGCGGCGACCTGAGAGCCAGCCCGCCTCGACCGGCTGGCCAGGGCGCCCGCGTCGCCACCGTGCCGCCGGGTGTCGGCCGGACTACGATCGGCGACACCTGGGACGGTCCGGGCGGAGGGGGGCGGGATGTTCTTCGCGGTGCAGGAGTCGCCCGCCGCACCGGGCCGGATCCCGCCCGAGCATCACGTCAGCATCCAGGGCCCGCTCGACGCCGGGCGGGTGGTGTTCGACGCCGCCGTGCCCGACGACGTGCTGCGCGACCACGGCCGGCTGCGGCACCTCCCGCCGGCTCCCGAGCACCTCGACGGCCCGGGGCGGCACCGCTTCGCGCTGGAGCATCTGCTCGCCCGGGTCGACGGGGCGACGCCCTACATCCGGGTGCCACCCGAGGACCTGCCGCCGTTCGTCTGGCCGCTCTTCGCGGCGGCCAGACCTGTGGTGTTCGTCTGGACCGATCCCGCGACCGGCGACCGCGTCGAGCGGGTGGTGGTGGCGGTCCGGCGCATTGTCGACCATCCAGGTGGGGAATACCGTCACCGCGAGCGGAGTTGGGAACCGGCATGACAACTGTGGGACTGATCGGCAGTGGACACATCGGCGGCACGGTGGCGCGGCTGGCGGTGGCCGCCGGCTACGACGTGGTGCTGAGCAACTCGCGCGGCCCGGAGACCCTCAAGGACCTCGTCGAGGAGCTGGGCCCCCGCGCGCGGGCGGCCACGGCCCGGGAGGCGGCGGAGGCCGGCGACCTGGTGGTCGTCACCATTCCGCTGAAGGCGTACCGGGACGTGCCCGTCGAGCCGCTCGCCGGCAAGCTCGTGCTGGACACCAACAACTACTACCCGCAGCGGGACGGACAGATCTCCGAGCTCGACTCGGGCTCCACCACCAGCAGCGAACTGCTCCAGCGGCACCTGCCGCAGTCGCGGGTGGTCAAGGTGTTCAACAACATCTTCTTCAAGCACCTGCACACGCTGGCCCGGCCGACCGGCGCCGCCGACCGCAGCGCGCTGCCGATCGCCGGCGACGACGCGGGCGCGAAGGCGGAGGCCACGGCCTTCCTGGACCGGATCGGCTACGACGCCGTCGACGCCGGCACGCTCGCCGAGAGCTGGCGCTACCAGCCGGACACCCCGGCGTACGGGACCATCTACTCCGTCGACCCGGCGGACTGGGAGCGCGAGGCGCCGGCCGACGCCGCCAAGGTGCGCGCCGCGCTGACCGAAGCCACCCGCTGAACCCCGTCCCGGCGGCCACCGCGCGGCACGGTCGCGCCGCGGCTGACCAGGTGCCGGGAACGCGGGCCCGCCGGGCCGCCCGGGCGCGGGTCCGGCCGGTCGCATCACGGACGGTGCGACCGGCCGGGCCGGGCTAGGCTGCGACCGTGCAGCTCACCACCGTGGACGACATCAGCGCGGCCGAGCAGCGCATCGCGGGACGGGTCGTACGCACCCCGTTGCTGCCCTGCCCCCGCCTCGGCGACCCGCTGCGGCTCGACCTCGCCGTCAAGGCGGAGAATCTCCAGCACACCGGCAGCTTCAAGGTGCGGGGCGCGCTCAACGCGCTGCTCGCCCGCGTCGAACGGCAGGGGGCGCCCGCCGGGCTGACCGCCTTCTCCGCCGGCAACCACGCGGCGGCGGTGGCCTTCGCCGGCCGCGCCTTCGATCTGCCGACGGTCGTCTGCATGCCGCCGCACGCGGTGCCGACCAAGGTCGAGACGGTCCGCCGGTACGGCGGCGAGGTCGTCTTCACCGACGACCTCGCGGGGACCTGCCAGGCGCTCGCGGCGGAGCGCGGCTACCACCTCCTGCACCCGTTCGACGACCCGGACGTCATCGCCGGTCAGGCCACCGTCGGCAGGGAGATCCTGGCCGACGGCCCGCCGCCGGAGCTGGTCCTCGTGCCGGTGGGCGGCGGCGGGCTGATCAGCGGGGTGGCGTCGGCCGTACGGGCGGCCGCCCCGGGCACGCGCGTCGTCGGCGTCGAGCCGGTCACCGCCAACGCCCTCGGCCACGCGCTGCGCACCGGGGGCGACGCCCTCGCGGCGCGACCCGTGTCGATCGCCGACGGGCTGGCGGCTCCGTTCGCCGGGCGGCACACGCTGGCGCACGCCCGTGCGCTGGTGGACGAGGTGGTCGAGGTGTCCGAGGAGGACATCCGGGCCGCCTGGTGGGAGCTGCTGGACGCGACGAAGCTCCTGGTCGAACCGTCCGCCGCCGTCACGCTCGCCGCGTTGCGGGCCGGTCTGGTCGACGCCGGGCCGGGCACCCGTACCGTGCTGGTGCTCAGCGGCGGCAACGTCTCCCCGGCCACGCTCGCGTCCCTGGCCTGAGCACCGCCGCCGGGTCAGACCGGGCGACGGCCGGCGAAGCCGCACTCCATCCGGTGGTACCAGCGCACGTCGCTGTCCCCCTCCAGCCAGCACCAGAGCACCGGCCGGCCGTCGCGCTCGCCGGGAAAGTCGAGCAGCACCGGCGCGATGCCCTTGACCTGGATGTCGTGCGAGTGCAGCTCCTCGACGAGGGCGTGCAGCCGCGCCTCCAGGCCCTTGACCTCGGCGAGTCCGCCGAGCGGGCTGGCGCCCCGGTCGGCCAGGTCGACGCGCAGCTCGGCCAGGTCGGCCCGCAGCCGGATCAGCTCGTCGACGCGGGGGCGCAGGGTGGCGATCAGGTGGCGGGCCTGGGCGAGGGTGAACACGGGGCCAGTATGGGGCACCCGACGCTCCGGGCGTGCCCGGCCGGACACCGGCGCACGGCTCCGGACGGCACCCGGCCGGACCGGATTTGTAGCTAACCTTCCTTGACGGGGCATCCACGTGTAGCTAAGTTTCGACCAAACCGACGGGAGGGGCGACATGGAGCGTAGGAAGTTCCTGGCCGGAGCGGGTGCGGTGACCGTGGGCGCGGTCGCGGCGACGGCCCCCGGCGCGGCCGGTCACGCCGCGCCCGGCATCCGCCACGTGGAGACCGGGCTCGACGTGCTCGTACGCTCCGACTTCGCCGACCTCGCCGGCCAGCGGGTGGGCGTGATCTCGAACCCCACCGGCGTGGACTCGGACTACCGGCACCTGGTCGACCTGATGCACGCCTCCGGCACGGTGCGGCTGGCCGCCGCGTTCGGCCCCGAGCACGGCTTCCGCGGCTCGGCGCAGGCCGGCGGCAGCGAGGGCACCGGCATCGACGCCCGCACCGGGATCACCGTCTACGACGCGTACGGGGCCTCGCTGGCCAAGTGGGAGTCCATGTTCACCCAGGCCGGCGTCGACACCGTCGTCTTCGACATCCAGGACGTCGGCGCCCGCTTCTACACGTACATCTGGACGATGTACACCTCGATGATGGCGGCGGCCCGGGTCGGCAAGCGCTACGTGGTGCTGGACCGGCCGAACCCGGTCGGCGGCCGGGCCTACGGGCCGATGATGACCGCCGGCTACACCTCCGGGGTGGG
Organism: Micromonospora sp. SD12; assembly: GCF_052068495.1. Classification (NCBI taxonomy): domain Bacteria; kingdom Bacillati; phylum Actinomycetota; class Actinomycetes; order Micromonosporales; family Micromonosporaceae; genus Micromonospora; species Micromonospora sp. SD12. The sequence continues at coordinate 271,307 of NZ_JBQHDF010000003.1, forward strand.
CCTGAAGGAGATCGTCCAGCAGCATGGCATGACCGTCGGCGAGCTGGCCCGGTTCTTCAACGCCGAGTTCCTGCCCGCCGAGGCCGGCCGCAAGGTCGACCTGCACGTCGTGGAGTGCCGGCACTGGAAGCGCGACAAGCTGGCCGCCGACACCGACCTGCCCTGGGTGCTGCCCAGCCCGAACATGCCCACCACGGACACCGCGCTGGTCTACCCGGGCACCGGTCTGTTCGAGGGCGTCGCGTCGCTCACCGAGGGCCGGGGCACCTGCAAGCCGTTCGAGCTGATCGGCGGGCTGGCCGACGACTTCGACTACCACTGGTCCGACCGGCTCAACGCCCGCGAGCTGCCCGGCGTCGAGTTCCGCGAGGCCTACTTCACGCCGACGTCCGCCGGTCAGAAGCCCGCGCTGCTCAACAAGCTCTGCGCGGGGGTCGAGGTCAAGGTCGTCGACCGGGCGGCGTACGACCCGATCCGCACGGCGGTCGCGATGCTGGTGGAGGCGCACAAGTACGAGGCGTTCGCGTGGCGGCGCGACTCGTGGGACGCCGTGCGGCCGTACTGGATCGACAAGCTGACCGGGTCACCTCGGCTGCGCACGATGATCGACGCGGGGGCCGACGTGGACGACGTGGTCGGCGCCTGGGCCGACGAGCTGGCGGACTTCAACCGTCGACGCGAGCCCCACCTGCTCTACCGGTGATCTCGGCGACCAAGGCGCCGACCCGGGCGAGAGGATCGGCCGGGTCGGCGTCGTGTTCAGTGGTGGGATCCGGCGCCACCGATCGCGTCCACGTACGGCGGGGAAGAGTCAGTCGGCCTGGGCCGCCAGTTCGCGGGCGCGGTCGCGGGCCGCTTCCAGCGCGGCGAGCAGCGCCGCGCGTACGCCGTGCTTCTCCAGCTCGCGCACGGCGGAGATGGTGGTGCCGGCCGGCGAGGTGACCGCCTCGCGCAGCTTCACCGGGTGCTCGCCGGAGTCGCGCAGCATCACCGCCGAGCCGATCGCGGTCTGCACGATCAGCTCGTGCGCGACCTGCCGGGGCAGGCCGAGCAGGATGCCGGCGTCGATCATCGCCTCGACGAGCAGGTAGAAGTACGCCGGCCCGGAGCCGGAGAGCGCGGTGACGGCGTCCTGCTGCGACTCGGGCACCCGGACGGTCGACCCGAGCGGCTTGAACATCTCCTCGGCCAACGCCAGGTGCGCCCCGGTGGCGTGCGCGCCCGCGGAGATCGCGGTCATCGCCTGGTCGACCAGGGCCGGGGTGTTGGTCATCACCCGCACCACGGGCGTGCCCTCGGGCAGCCGGCGGTTGAAGAAGCTGGTCGGCAGGCCGGCGCAGAGCGAGATGACCAGCTTGTCGGCGGGCACCTTCGGCCCGATCTCGTCCAGCAGGGTCGCCGCGTCCTGCGGCTTGACCGAGACGGCGAGCACCTCCGCCTCGTCCACCGCCGTCAGGTTGTCCACCACCCGGACCCCGTAGCGGGCGGTCAGCTCCTCGGCGCGGGCGGGCCGGCGGGCGGTGGCGAGCAGCCGGTCCACGGGCCAGCCCGAGCGCAGCAGCCCGGAGAGCATCAGCTCGCCGATCTTGCCGGCCCCGATGACCGCGACCGTGTGCACCGTACCCGCCATCGCCGTCGTACCCCCTCGCCGTGAGCCGGCGTCGCGACGGGCCGGGCGGCCCGTCGCGACGCCACGGATGGATCAGCTGCCGAAGAAGACCTCGGCCTCGGCGTACCGCTCCAGCGGCACGGTCTTCAGCTCGCGGGTGGCGTCGGCCAGCGGCACGCGGACGATGTCCGTGCTCTGCATGGCGACCATCTTGCCCCAGTCGCCCTCGTGGACGGCGTCGATCGCCTGGAGGCCGAGCCGGGTGGCGAGCACGCGGTCGAAGGCGCTCGGGGTGCCGCCGCGCTGGATGTGCCCGAGCACGACGGTGCGGGCCTCCTTGCCGGTCTTGGCCTCAAGCTGCTCGGCGAGCCACTGGCCGATGCCGCCGAGGCGGACGTGGCCGAACGCGTCGAGCTCCTGGTTGTGCAGGACCATCTGACCGTCCAGCGGCTGGGCGCCCTCGGCGACCACGACGATCGGGGCGTACTGGTGCTGGAAGCGCTTCTCGACGTAGCCGGCGACCTGCTCGACGTCGAACTGCCGCTCCGGCAGCAGGATCACGTTGGCGCCGCCGGCCAGGCCGGCGTGCAGGGCGATCCAGCCGGCGTGCCGGCCCATCACCTCGACGACCAGGGTGCGGTGGTGGCTCTCGGCGGTGGTGTGCAGCCGGTCGATCGCCTCCATCGCGATGTTGACGGCGGTGTCGAAGCCGAAGGTGTAGTCGGTGGCGCCGAGGTCGTTGTCGATCGTCTTCGGCACGCCGATCACGTGCACCCCGAGCTCGTGCAGCTTGGTGGCCACGCCGAGGGTGTCCTCGCCGCCGATCGCGATGAGCGCGTCCACGCCCTGCGCGGCGAGGTTCTCCTTGATCCGCTCGACGCCGTTCTCGATCTTGAAGGGGTTGGTCCGGGACGAACCGAGGATGGTGCCGCCGCGCGGCAGGATGCCGCGGACCTCCGCGATGCCCAGGGGACGGGACAGGCCCTCCAACGGACCCTTCCAGCCGTCCCGGAAACCCACGAACTCGTGGCCGTAGCTGGCGACGCCCTTGCGGACCACCGCCCGGATGACCGCGTTGAGACCTGGGCAGTCGCCGCCGCCGGTGAGCACGCCGATACGCATGATCGCTCATCCTCCTGGAGCATCAGGTGAAGCCCGATTTGCCCCAGGATATGTGTCGGATCAGACCATCGGCGCCGTTGCCGGCCCGGGGCGGGCCGTCAGTGCGCACTGTAGTCGCCGCGGGCGTGCGCCGACACCGCGCCCCGGGCCGGTCCCACCGGCCGGTCGGCCTACCGGTCAGTAGCTGACCTCGTGGTTCTCCCCCGCCTTCGGCGGCTTGCCGGTCACCGCGGCCTTGGCGTACCCGAACAGGTTGACCATCGTGCTCGACGGGGAGTCCCAGTACTCAGCGGAGCTGGCGTGCACCCTGATCAGGGTGAGCCCGGGCGTCTCCAGCCCGTCCGGGAACCACGCCTTGAGCACCGGGCTCCACAGCTCCTCGGCCTTCGCCCGGTCGTAGCCCTCCCGGGCCGTGCCCGCGACCGAAACCCAGGCGTTGCGCCGGGAGTCGGAGAAGGAGACGTTGACCTCGGGGTTCACGCGGATGTGCCGGACCTTGGCGGAGTCGGCGTACGCGAAGAACCACAGGTCGCCGTCGAACTCCGCCTCCTGCAGTCCCATCGGGCGGCTCACCAGCCGGCCGTCCACGGCACTCGTGGTCAGCATGCAGATGCGGGCCTCGCGGATCAGTTCGGTGACCCGGCGCCGGGCCTCGTCGGCGCTTGTCGGTTCGTTGCTCATGGGGCTCTCCCTCACATCGGCTCGACGTCGCACCGGTGCCCGGGACAGAACCGACCAAACCTACGAACCGGTCATCGCCCGCCACCGGGCCAGGTTGTGCCGGGCGTCGACCAGGGCGTCGTGCCGCGCCGCGTCGGCGTCCGGCAGCGGCGGCCGGCCCCGGTCGTCCCAGAGCTGACGCAGGTCCTTGGTGAACCGGGGGATCTCCCGGGGCAGCGCCGGCATGGCGCCCCACAGCTGCGCGAGGACCACGTGGTCGTACGCGGCGTACCAGGCCCACAGCTCCAACTGCTCGCCCGGGCGGTCGCGGACCGGCTCGACGAGGAAGTCGTACAGCTCGTCGCGGATGCGCTCGCGCGAGCGCCAGGCGCGGTTGGCCGGGGAGGGCAGCTTGTCGAGCACGTTGCGGCGCACCCAGGGCACGGCCCGCGAGTCGTCGAACTCGGTCGAGACGGCGTAGAACTCGCGGCCGTACTCGTCGACGACGCCGATCGACACCAGGTCGACGAGCCGGCCGTCCTCGATGAACTCGCAGTCGTAGAAGTAGCGGTAGACCATCACCGGTCATCCTCGCCCACGCCCGTCACGCCCGGCCCACCGGGGCGGGCGGTGCCGCCGATGTGCCCGGCCCACCGGGGCGGCCGGGACCGCCGCTCCGGCGGCGCCGACGCCTCCCGCCAGGCCGGTCGCCGCAGCTCGGGAGTGTCACGGAAGTGCTTCGAGGGGTGTACAGCAAGCGACCGGAGCGTCATGATCTGATGTGTACCGCTACCGGACGCCGAACCGGTGTCAGTTCACCTCGTCGAGGGCCTTCAGGTTCACCCGGTGAGCGAGTTGTGGTCCTTGACCGGGGAGGGGTTGGACCGTGGAGATGCGCCTACCGGAGCCGGGCGACGCGCTCACGGGTGTGGAGATGTTCGCCGGGCTGGAGCCGGAGGTCCGCCAGCGGGTGATCGCCGCGGCGGTTCCCCGCACGTACCGCAAGGGTCAGCTGCTCTTCGTCGAGAACGACCCCGGCGAGTCCCTCATCGTGCTGCGCCGGGGCGCGGTCGCGGTCTTCCGCACCGCGCCGACCGGCGAGCGCGCGGTGCTGTCGGTCATCCGTCCGCCGGACGTGCTGGGCGAGGTCTCCCTGCTCGACGCCTCCACCCGGTCCGCCTCGGCCGAGGCGATCGAGGACTGCCAGGCGCTCGCGCTGTCCCGGGGCGCCTTCATGGAGCTGGTGCACTCCAACCCGCGCATCCTCGACGCGGTGATGCGCTCGCTCGGTGGGCTGATCCGCCGGCTGACCGAGCAGAACGCCGACCACGTCTTCCTGGACCTGCCCGGCCGGGTGGCCAAGACCCTGGTGCGGCTCGCCGGCGAGAGCCAGGCCCCGATGATCACCATCGAGCTCAACCAGAGCCAGCTCGCCGAGATGGCCGGCGGCTCGCGGCAGAGCGTCAACCAGGCCATCGGGTCGTTCGCCAACCGGGGTTGGCTGCGCACGGAGGGCCGGCGCATCGTGGTCACCGACGTGGCGGCGCTGCGGCGCCGCGCCGGCATGAGCGAGCGCTGAGGCGTACGCGTAGAAGGGCCGGAGCAGTCGCTCCGGCCCTTTCGCGCGTGGGGTGTCAGGGAGTGTTGCTGCCCGGGCCGACCCAGTTGGTGCTGCCCGGCCCGACCCACTCCGTGCCGTCCTTGCCGCCGCCGGACTGCTCGCTGACGATGCCCTGCGCCTGGAGCGCGGCCAGCGTGGCGGCGTCCACGTCGACGGAGTCGCCGGCGAGGTGGCTCACCCCGTTGCCGTCGGTCCAGTCGCTCTGCAACATCACGTACACCATCGGGAATCCCCCTGTGGTCAATGGTCGACAATCAGCCGCCTGACTGTAACGGCAGGACCGGCCGGTGGACTGTCCACAAACCAACAGCCCGGTACCCGACAGCAGGGCGGACGACGATACTGACAGCACAACGGTGCCGATCCCGGCGCCGGCGGGACCGCCAGTGGAGGGTGTCATCGCCACGCAGTGTGACCGCTGTGGACGTACGGCCGCCGCAGGCGACCGCTTCTGCGGCGGCTGCGGCAACGAGCTGGGCGCGGTGTGTCCGCACTGCCTGCGCCCGCTCGCCCGGGACGTGGCGTTCTGCACCTCCTGCGGCGCGGCCCGGCCGGGCACCGAACGGCAGGTGGCCCCGCAGGAGGACCGCCGCCGGGTCAGCGTGCTCTTCGTCGACCTGATCGACTTCACCCCGTACGTCGAGCGGGCCGACCCGGAGCTGGTCCGGGGTATGCAGACCGGGTTCTTCTCGGCCGCCCGCCGCGTCGTGGGCCAGTACGGCGGAGTGGTGGAGAAGTACATCGGCGACGCGGTGATGGCTTTGTTCGGCGCGCCCGTGGCCACCGAGACCGACGCGCTGCGCTGCGTGCGGGCCGGCCTGGAGCTGCAACGGGTGCTGACCCGCTTCGCCCCCACCGGCGCGGAGGCGCTGCGCTTCCGGGTCGGGGTGGCCACCGGCGAGGCGCTGGTCGACGTGGCCGCCGCCCGCGACGGCGGTCAGGCGATCGTGGCCGGCGACGTGGTCAACACGGCCTCCCGGATGCAGTCCGTCGCCCCGCCCGGCGGGGTGCTGGTCTGCGGCGTGACGCACGCCCTCACCCGGGACGCCATCCGCTATTCCGAGCAGCCGCCGGTGACCCTGCGCGGGCGGTCGACGACGACCGAGGTGTGGCTGGCCCTGTCGCCGGTACGCCGGCAGCCGACCGACCGGCAGCCGGACGTCACGCCGCTGATCGACCGCGAACACGAGCTGGGAATGCTGGTCAACGCCCTGCACCGGTCGTTGCGCGACCGGCGCCCGCAGGTGGTGACGGTCTTCGGCCGGGCCGGGCTGGGCAAGAGCCGGCTGGTCCGGGAGCTGTACCGGCACGTGGACCAGTTGGTCGACGAGCCGCTGACCTGGCGCATCGGGCGGTGCCCGCCGTTCGGCGAGAACGTGACGTTCGCGGCGCTGGCCGACATCGTCAAGTCCGAGGCCGGCATCCTGGACACCGACCCGGCGTCCAGCGCCGCCCAGCGGCTCGCCTCCGCCGTCGGCGAGCTGGTCGGCCCGGGCGAGCGGCAGCGCCTCGTCGACGCCCTGCGGCCGATGGTGGGCCTGCCGGGCACGCCGCTGCCGGCCGAGGAGACCGAGTCGGCGTGGCGGCGCTTCCTGCTCGCCCTCGCCGCCCGGCGGCCGACCGTACTGGTCTTCGAGGACCTGCACTGGGCCGACGACGCGATGCTGCGCTTCGTGGAACTGCTCGGCACCGCCGCCCGGGACGTGCCGCTGCTGCTGCTCTGCACCGCCCGGCCCGAACTCGTCGACCGGGACCCGAGCTGGGCGGGGACGATCACCGGCTCGGTGACCATCACCCTGCCCCCGCTGCGCGACACGGGCATCGCGGCGCTCTACGCCCACATGTTCGGCCGGGCGGCCTTCTCCGCCGACATGCTCACCCCGCTGATCGAGGTGGCCGGCGGCAACCCGCTCTACGCCCACGAGTACGTGCGGATGCTGATCGAGCAGGGCGCGCTGCGCCAGTCCGGGCGGGGCTGGTCGCTGGAGAAGCACCTCGACCTGCCGATGCCGGAGAGCGTGCACGCCGTCATCGCCAACCGCATCGACCTGCTCGACGCCAAGGAACGCACGGTGCTGCTGGCCGCCGCCGTGGTCGGCGTGCAGTTCTGGCCGGGGGCCGTGGCCGCCGCGCTCGGGCAGCCCGTCGAATCGGTGGAACGCGCGCTGCGCCGGCTGGAGCAGCGCGACTTCGTGCACGAGCAGGCCGCCTCCACGATGGCCGGCCAACCGGAGTACCGGTTCCGGCACGTGCTGGTGCGCGACGTCTGTTACCAGCGGCTGCCCCGTACCGAGCGGGTGGCGCGCCACGAGCGGACGGCGCAGTGGCTGGACATGCTCTCGCAGAGCCGGGACACCGACCTGGCCGAGGTGCTGGCCCACCACCGCTGGGCGGCCCACGAGATCGCCCGCACGCTGGGCATGGAGATCGGCCGGTACGCCGGCCCCGCCCGGGCCGCGCTGCACCGGGCGGCCCGCCGGGCGTACGCGCTGCACAGCCTCGACGTCGCGGCGAGCCACGCGGGCCGGGCGCTCGGGCTGGCCGACGACACCGACCCGGTCGGCAGGCTCCAGTTGGAGCTGCTCAGCACCGAGATCTCCTTCTACCGCGACGGCAACGGCTTCCTCTCCGGCGGCGGCCCCGAGCAGTTGCAGGCGCTCGCCGACCGGCTGCTGGCGCACGGCGACGACGCCTGCGCGGCGCGCGCCTGGACGCTGCTCGGTCAGGCCGCGTGGCTGCGCGCCGACCGGGCCGCCGCCCTGGCCTGCCTGGACCGGGCCGTGCAGCTGTTCGCCCCGCTGCCGGACAGCCCGCAGAAGGCGGACGCCTACGCCGAGCTGGGCCGGCTGCACATGCTGAACTACGAGCGGGATCCGGCGGTCGCCGCGGCCGAACGGGCGGCGGAGATCGGCGAGCGCCTGGGGCTGACCGAGACCCGCACCAACGCCCGGATCACCTCGGCCATCGCCCGCTACCAGGCGGGCGACCGGTCCGGCCTGGACGATCTGCACAACATCGTCGAGGTCAGCCGCGCCGGCCAGCTGATCGCCCTGCCCCGGGCCATGCAGAACCTCGCCTACGCCGTCTGCGAGGAGGGCGACTGGCTGCGCTCCGACGCTCTGCTCTCGTCGCTGCCGACGCGCAAGGCCAGCGGGCAGACGCTGACCACGAGCTACTCGGCCGAGGCCATGCGCGCCTGGTTCGAGGGCGACTTCGGCCGGCTGCTGGCCGCCGCCGAGGCCTTCGTGGACACCCCGACGGGCAGCTGGGACATGCAGGTTCGTGGCCTGCGCGCCTGCCTGCTGGTGCTGCGCGGCGATCGGGTGCCGCCGGCGCGCTCGCACTCCGACCACGACGCCGCCGCCACGTACAGCGACGACGTGGCGGCCGCGCTGGACGCCGCCCGCCGTGGGGGCTTCCACCGGCCGCACTGGACGATGCTGGGCATGGGCGCGCTCTGCCGGGCCCTTCAGGGGCGCCGTACGGAGGCGACGGCGCTGATCGACGAGCTGGCCGACTCCTGGTCGGCGGTGCCGGCCCTGGCCAGCGGGGAGTGGATCGCGGCGGCCGGCTTCGCGGCCAGCCTCGCCGGGCGGGACGCGGCGGCCCGGGTGCGCGGCATGCTGGACCGGGTGGGTCACCGTACGCCCTGGTCGGAGGCGGCGCGGCGGACGGTGACCGGCGCGTTGGCCGCGGCGGACGGCGACCACCGGCGGGCCGCGGAGCTGCACCTGGCCGGTGCCGAGATCTACGCCGGCATCCCGGACGTGACCGACCGGATGCTCGCGTTGACCTTCGCCACGGTGGAGCTGGAGCGGGCCGGCGAGTCGTTGGCGGGCCGCTCGGAGCTGGCCGAGCTGCGCGCCTTCGCGCTGCGCAACGACGCCCCCGTCCTGCTGGACCTGGCCCGCCCTCCGGCGGCACCCGCCGGCACGGCCGTGGCCTGCTGACGCCGGTGCTGACGCCGGTGCTGGCCTACCGCGTCGAAGGTGGCACCGTCCGCGCCCAACGCGGGCCGGTCAGGCGGGGACCGGCTCGCGCGGGACGGGGTTGGCGGGCGGGCTCTTGGCCTTCTGGGCGTACATGTCGACGTACTCGCGGCCGGAGAGCTCCATCAGCTCGTACATGATCTCGTCGGTCACCGCGCGCTCGACGAACCGGTCGCCGGCCATCCCGGCGTAGCGGGAGAAGTCCAACGGCGGGCCGAACCGGATCCGCACCCGGGCGATCTTGGGGATCAGCTTGCCGGGCGGCTGGATCTCGTCGGCGTTGAGCATCGCCGTCGGGATCACCGGGGCGCCGCTCTCCAGGGCCAGCCGGGCCACGCCGGTCTTGCCCCGGTAGAGCCGCCCGTCCGGCGAGCGGGTGCCCTCGGGGTAGATGCCGGCGATGCCCCCGCCGCGCAGCACCCGCAGCTGGGTGTCCAGCGCCGCGCGGGCCGCCCGGCCGCCCGAGCGGTCGACCGGGATGGTGCCGGAGCCGACGAAGAACATCTTCGTCAGCCAGCCCTTGACGCCCTTGCCGGTGAAGTACTCGGCCTTGGCGATGAACGTCACCCGTCGCTTCACGACCAGCGGCGTGAAGATCGAGTCGGAGAACGACAGGTGGTTGCTGGCGAGGATCACCGGCCCGGTGTCGGGCACGTGGTGCAGCCCCTCGACCTGCGGGCGGAAGACCAGCCTCAGCAGCGGGCCGAGGAGCACGTACTTCATCAGCCAGTACAGCACCGGCGTCCTTCCCAGAGGTGGTCGCGTCGCCGCGGGTCGTCGTGGGCATGAGCCTACGAACCCGATGCCGGCCGCCACAACGTGATCCGGCCCGCGCGGCGTGAGCGTCCATCCCGGACGGCGGCAGAGGGCGGCGGGTAGCGGGCGGCGGGCGGCGGGCGGCGGGCGGCGGGCGGCGGGCGGCGGGCGGCGGGCGGCCGTGCCGGTAGTTGGGCGGTGTCGCCTGTCGACGTACCGCCGGCCGCCACGGATACCGCGCGGGGCGACGGTCGGTCGGGACACCCGTCGGCCCCGCGATGAGGCCGGCGGCACCTACGCTCGGGGGTGTGCGGGTGGCCGAGGCGCAGCGGGGGGCGGGCCGGGAGGCGGGCAGGCTGCTCGGGCTACCCCGGGCCACGGTGCTGGACCTGCTCATCGGGGCGGCCGTGTCGATCGTCGTGGCGGCGGCGATCACCGCGAACGTGGGCGGTGACCGGGGCCGCGACGTGCCCGCCTACCTGTTCGCCGTCGGGCTCGGCGCGCTCGTGCTGCTGCGCCGCCGCGCGCCGGCGACCGTGCTGGTGGTCAGCGCCGCCGGCCTGGTGGCGTACTACGTGGCCGGCTACCCGCCGGTCGGGCTGGCCCTCCCCCTCGCCGCGGCGCTCTACTCCGCCGCCGAGGCGGGGCAGCTGCGCTGGGCGGTGCTGGTGGGGCTCGGCCTGCTCGTCGTCTCCACCGCGTTCCGCGCGGTGCAGGGCGCGAGCGTCGCGTACCTCGTCGGCTTCGAGCTGGCCTCCAGCGTGGCCATCATGGCCGCCGCGGTCGCGCTCGGCGACGGGGTCCGCTCCCGGCGGCTGCGGCGCCGGGAGCAACGGTGGCGGCTGCGGCAGCTGGAACGCGACCACGCCCGCGAGGCGGCGCGCCGGGTCGAGGAGGAACGGCTGCGCATCGCCCGGGACCTGCACGACGTGATCGCCCACCACATCTCCGTCATCTCGCTGCATGCCGGTGTGGCCGACGAGGCCCTCGACGACGACCCGGTCGCCGCCCGCGCCGCCCTGGGACACGTCCGCTCGGCCACCACCCAGGTCGTCCGGGAGCTGCGCACCACCCTCGGCCTGCTGCGCGACCCGGCCGGGGCCGAACCCCGCCAGCCGGTGGCGGGACTGGCCCGGCTGGACGACCTGGCCGCCGGCGCGCGGGCCGCCGGGCTGCGCGTCGCCGTGCGCCGGCGGGGCGAGCTGAGCGGCCTGCCCGCCGCCGTCGACTCGACCGCCTACCGGCTGGTCCAGGAGGCGCTGACCAACGTCCTGCGTCACGCCGACGCGAGCACCGTCGAGATCGACGTCGTCCGCGGCCCCCGCGCCGTCGCCGTCGCGGTCCGCGACGACGGGCGCGGGCAGCGCGGGGACGCCCCGCGCGGGTACGGGCTCGGCGGCATGCGGGAGCGCACCGCCCTGCTCGGGGGCACCGTCACCGCCGGCAACCGGCCCGGCGGCGGTTTCGAGGTACGCGCCGAACTACCCCTGGGAGGGACCACGTGATCCGGGTGGGACTCGTCGACGACCAGCACCTGGTCCGCGCGGGGCTACGGGCGCTGCTGGACCGGGCGCCGGACATCGAGGTGGTCGGCGAGGCGGGCGACGGCGACGCGGCGTACCGGCTGGCGGCCACCGAGCGGCCCGACGTCCTGCTGATGGACGTCCGGATGCCGGGCACGGACGGCATCGAGGCCACCCGGCGGATCGTCGCCGACGAGCGGCTCACCGGCGTACGGGTCGTCGTGCTCACCACGTTCGACACGGACGAGTACGTCTTCGAGGCGATCCGGGCCGGCGCGTCCGGCTTCCTGCTCAAGGACACCGGCCCCGACGAGCTGCGGGGGGCGGTACGCATCGTCACCGCCGGTGAGGCGCTGCTCTCCCCGGCGGTGACGCGGCGGGTCATGGCGGCGGTGCGCTCCGGCAACCGGGCGCCGGACCCGGCCCGGCTGCGCTCGCTGACCGCCCGGGAGCGGGAGGTGCTGGCCGAGGTCGCCGCCGGCCGGTCGAACGACGAGATCGGGGCCGTCCTGCACATCAGCCCGGCGACCGCCCGCACGTACGTGAGCCGGCTGCTGGCCAAGCTGCACGCCCGGGACCGCTCGCAGCTCGTCGTGGCGGCGTACGAGAGCGGCCTGGTCCGGCCGGGCTCCCCGCCCGACCCGGGCTGAGCGCCGTGGCCGCCGCCGGCGGCGTTCGTGGGCGGCACGACCAGGGTCTCCGTTGAGAAGGATTCAGCAAGAACGGACATAAATCCCTGTCGCGACCTGCGGCAGGGGCCCTGACTTCGTACGCCGCGCCACAAGGCACTCCCGGAACCGGGTCCGGACGTGTCACGATTCAAGGCACGGCGTGCCAGTCGGCGCCGAGGGGGCTCAGGCGGCCGCGCCGCGGGCGCGTGATGAGGAGGATGTCCGGGTGTCAGCGGGTGGTGCCCGCCGGGGACGGCGGGACAACGGGCTCGACGCGAGCGAGTACGCCGTCGCCGGCGACGTGGATCCGCGCGTCGGCGAGCACCTGCTCGACGTCCTGGCCGCCGGTGGGATCGCCGCCTACCTCCAGCCCTCGGCCGACCTGAACCCGGTCACCCGCACCACCACCGTCCCGGCCCGCCCGGTGGACCGGCTCTACGTCGACCGGTCGCACCTGCGGACGGCGCGCGACTACCTGACCCAGCTCGCCGACGAGACGGCGGCCCCCGAGAAGCCCCGCGACGACGAGCCGGACATCGAGGCCGAGTGGGCCCGCATCGTCGCCGGCTTCCACACCACCGCCCCTCGCGGCGGCGACAACCCGTGGCCCGCCGCCGAGGACGTCGACGACCAGCCCGGGCCCGCCGGCGGGCCGGTGACCCTCGGCACGCCCGAGGAGCCCGCCGGGCCGACCGCCACCGACGTGCGCCGGCTGCCGTACGCGGCCGACATCTCGGGCGTCTCCCTCTCCCGGGGCCGCCAGGACGAGCCGTCGCTGCTCGACGGGCTGGACACCTTCGGCGCGGACCTGCCCGACGACGAGGCGGAGGACGAGCGCTACACCCCGCCGCCACCCCCGCCCCTGCCGCGCTTCTCTAAGTACGCGGTGGTCGGCGTGCTGGCCATGGTGCTCGGTTTCGTGCTCTTCCTGTTCCCGTCGATCTTCCCCGTGGCCGACCCCGGGATCGTCAACCTGTTCGGCTTCACCGGCATCCTGGCCGGCTTCGTCGCGTTGATCTGGCGGCTGCGGCCCGGCGACGACGACGAGCGCGACCCGGACGACGGCGCGGTCGTCTGACCGCCGCCCGCCCGTCACGTTTCCGCCCGCATTCCGGGACGACGGGCGACCCGCGCCCGGGGCGCAACACTGGTGTAACTTACTGTCAGTAGGAATACCGCTGTCCGTCACATCCCCCGCTGACTGCCCGGTTGTTCCTCCGCTGCGGCGGTCACTCCCCTGCTGATCGGAATGCCCGAGATGCGACAGAGTTCCCTCGTGGTGGTGGCCAACCGCCTGCCCATCGACGACAGTATGGCGCCCGACGGTGCCTGCGAGTGGCGCCGCAGCCCCGGCGGCCTGGTCAGCGCCCTCCATCCCCTCCTGCGGCACACCCCGGCGACGTGGGTCGGGTGGGCCGGCGGCACCGGCCCGGCGCCCGCCCTGCCCGACGTCGACGGCGTCCGGATGCACAGCGTCGCGCTGAGCGCCGACGACCTGCGCGACCACTACGAGGGCTTCGCCAACGCGACCCTCTGGCCGCTCTACCACGATTCGGTGGAGCAACCCGAGTACCACCGGCGCTGGTGGGAGGCGTACCAGCGGGTCAACCAGCGGTTCGCCGAGGCCACCGCCGATGTGGCCGAGCCCGGCGCGGTGGTCTGGGTGCAGGACTACCACCTGCAACTGGTGCCGGGCCTGCTGCGTCAGCTACGGCCCGACCTGCGCATCGGCTTCTTCCTGCACGTGCCGTTCCCGCCACCGGAGCTGTTCATGCAGCTGCCGCGCCGGGCCGAACTGCTGCGCGGGATGCTCGGCGCCGACCTGGTCGGCTTCCAGCGCTCCCAGGCCGCGCACAACTTCGCCCAGCTCGTGGCGAAGGTGCTGGACGTGCCCGCCACCGACCGGCGGATCGCCGTCGACGACCGCGTGGTCCGCATCGGCGCCTTCCCCGTCTCGATCGACACCGTGGAGATGGCCGCGCTGGCCACCCGGCCCGACGTGGCGGACCGGGCCGCCCGGCTGCGCCACGACCTCGGCAGCCCCGAGCAGGTGATCCTCAGCGTCGACCGGATGGACTACACCAAGGGCATCGAGCAGCGCCTCAAGGCCTACAGCGAACTGATCGCCGACGGGCACGTCAAGGTGCGCGACACCGTGCTCGTGCAGGTGGCGGTGCCCAGCCGGGAGCGGGTCGGGCAGTACCAGATCCTCCGCGAGCGGGTGGAACGCGAGGTCGGACGGATCAACGGCGAGTTCGGCCGGGTCGGCGAGCCGGCGATCCACTACCTGACCCAGCCGTTCGACCGCGCCGAGCTGGCCGCGCTCTACCGGGTTGCCGACGTGATGGCGGTGACCCCGCTGCGCGACGGGATGAACCTCGTCGCCAAGGAGTACGTCGCCGCCCGGGTCGACGACACGGGGGCGCTGCTGCTCAGCGAGTTCGCCGGCGCCGCCGCCGAGCTGCCGCAGGCGTACCTGGTCAACCCGCACGACCTGGAGGGGCTCAAGCAGGGGCTGCTCGCGGCGCTGCGGGCGGGCCCCGACGACCTCGGTGCGCGGATGCGGGCCATGCGGGCGCACCTGCACCGGCACGACATCCGGGCGTGGGCCCGCTCCTACCTCTCCACCCTCGACGACAGCGGCTCGCTGCTGACCCGGTTGGGCGGCTGAGGCCGGCGGCCCGGCCCGGGTCGGTCAGGGCCGGCCGGTCGGCGCCCGGTCCTTCTCCAGCCAGTCCAGGATGGCGTCGACCGGCTCCCGCCACCGCGCGTCGAGCATCATGTCGTGCCCCATGCCGGGGAAGAGCAGCGGGGCCGAGCCGTACCGCCGGGCCGCCCGGGTCAGCGCCGTCGCCGGGACCACCCGGTCGTCGGGGCTGCCCAGCACCAGCACCGGCGGGTCGCCCACCGCCGGCTCGGCGACGCGCCCGGTGAGCAGTTGCCACTGGGCCCGCCGGCCGGCCCGGCCGAGCCGGTCCGCGTACCGCCGCGCCTCGGCCTCGGGCAGCTCCCGGCTGAACAGCTGGCGGCGGTGCAGCCGCAGCGGCCCGCCGAACACCGCCGGCAGCGTGCCGAGCGGGTTGCGGCGCACCGCCGCCCCGAACGTCGCCCAGCCGCCGAGCACCGGCGCGACCAGCACCGCGGCCCGCGCCGGGTAGCGGGCCAGCGCGTGGGCGACCACGAGGGCCCCGGCGCCGTGCCCCACCAGCACCGCCTGGCGCGGCAGGCCCGCCGCCACCTGCGTCACGTCGTGGGCGTACGCCCGCAGCGTCGCGTCCGGCGCCGGGCCGCTGTCGCCGTGCCCGCGCAGGCTCAGCGCGTACGCCGGGAAGCCCCGGGAGGCGGCGTGGCCGAGCCAGTGCTCGGCGAACGCCCAGGCACCGTGCCCGAAGCCCGGCACGAAGAGCAGCGGGGGCCGCCCCTGCTCCACCTCGGGGGCCGCGCCGAGCACCTCACGCCGGACCGGGCGGACCGGGCGGGCCCACTCCCGCCCCCGCATGATCCGCACCTGACTCACTGTTCCGGCCTTTCGTTCGCGACTGCGGGGCTCCGCTGCGCTGCACTCCTCGCGCTCACCGGGAAGCCTCCAGGTCAAGCAGCGCGCGCTGGACGGCGCGCAGGTAGTCGGCGTGGCCCACCTCGAACCAGTGCCGGCTGCTGTCCTTGACGGGCCCGGCGTACCGCTCCCCCGCCTTCGCCGTCACGCGGGCGGCGAAGGCGTCCGCCCGGTCGGGACGGGTCACGCGCAGCCGCAGCAGCCGGGCGAAGAGCACCGTCTGCCAGTGCGACAGGGGGAAGATGCCGGAATCCGGCTGGACCAGCCCGGCCACGGCCAGCGTGGGGCGGCCCGGGACGAGGGCGTTGAGCCAGAGCTTCGGCCGGCCCTGCCCCGCCTCGTCGCCGAGCACCGCGGGGTCGAGGAACTCGAAGCGCGGCAGGTAGCCGGTGGCGAAGACGACCAGATCCGGGTCGATCTGCCGGCCGTCGGAGAGCTCGACGGCGTACGGGTGGAAGCGCACGACGTCCGGCACCGGCGCGATCTGGCCGTGGCCCACGTAGTAGACGAGCTGGCTGTTGGCGATCGGGTGCGTCTCGTAGACCCGGTGGTCGGGCTTCGGCAGGCCGAACCGCGTCAGGTCGCCGACGGTCAGCCGCAGCGTCCAGTGGTAGAGCCACTGCCGCACCCGCAGCGGCACACGCAGTGCCAGCAGCGCGTCGTTGACCTGGTCGGCGGGGCGACCGAGGACGTACTTCGGGGCGTACCAGTAGCCCCGGCGGGTGGAGTGCCAGCAGCGCGACGCCTGCTGGGCGGCCTCCACGGCGACGTCGCAGCCCGTGTTGCCGGCGCCCACCACCAGCACCCGCTTGCCGCGCAGCTGCGCCGGGTCCTTGTAGGACGAGGCGTGCATGACCTCGCCCCGGAACTCCTCCAGCCCCTCGTAGCGGGGCAGCTTCGGCGACCAGTTGTGGCCGTTGGCGACCACCACCGCCGCGTAGCGGGAGGTGCGTTCCGGGCCGTAGCCGCCGGTGCTGCGGGTCGTCACGTCCCAGCGGTCACCGGCCACGGGCTCCACCCGGACGACCTCGGTGCCGAACCAGATGTGCCCGCGCAGGTCGAAGTGGTCGGCGTACCGCTCGAAGTACGACAGCAGCTGACTGTGGTGCGGGTAGTCCGGCCAGTCGTCCGGCATCGGGAAGTCGGGGAACTGGGTGAAGGGCCGCGACGAGATCAGGTGCGTGCTCGCGTACACCGGGCTGCGGTCGTGCCGCCAGTTCCAGGCGCCGCCGACGCCGGTCTCCCGCTCGTAGCAGTCGACGCCGAAGCCGTGCTCCTTCAGGTTCTTGATGGCCGTGAGGCCGCTGGCCCCGGCGCCGATCACGCAGACGGTGTCGCCCCGGTCGGAGACCGGCCGGCCGTCGCGGGTCAGGGCGAGAGTGCTCGCCTCCGGGTCGGGCCGGCCGTGGTCGGTGGAGGTGGACACCGGGATCTCCTTTTGTGCGGCACGAGTGCCGGGTCGCGCAGCATCCTCTCCACAACGGAGCGGGTTGTCCAGCCCTGGACGCGGCGTACCGTCAGTCGGCGGCGGGCAGCAGCAGGTCGACCAGGACCGGGAAGTGGTCGCTGGCGCGCCGGGTCTGCGGGGTGTCCACCACGTCGTAGTCGACCACTGTGACGCGCGGGTCGACGAAGAGGGCGTCGATGCGGCGGCGTGGATCCGCGCACGAGTAGGTGAGCCGGTCGGCCCGGTCCATCGCCACGGCGGCGTCGGTCAGCCCGCGCGCCACGGTCGCCCAGGCCGGCCCGTCCGGGCCCTCGTTCAGGTCGGCGGCGGCGATCACCGGTGTGGCGGCGGCGTCCAGCTCGCGCTTGAACAGCGCGGCCTGCCCGGGTCGCTCGGTCGGGTCGGTGGACAGGTGCGAGCCGGCCACGGTGAACCGGGCGGCGCCGGCGACCACGCACTCGGCGTACGCGGCGCCGCGCAGGTGCCGGCCGGGGGTGAGCGGGAAGCGCTGGCACCTCTCGGCCACCACCCGTACCCGCAGGCTGGTCAGCAGCAGGTTGCCGAGGGCGGGCAGCCCACCGGCCGCCACCACCATGCCGAACGACTCCGCCAGCGCCGCCGACTTCTGCCGCCACCGGAACCGGCGCGGCCCCTCCTGCACGATCACCACGTCCGGCCTGACGTCGCGGACCACCGCCGCCAGCGCGGCCGTGTCGTCGCGCTGGCTGTGGATGTTGTACGACACGACGCGCAGGGGCACGCCCGGGTCCTGCGTCACGGTCACCGCCTCAGATCCGACGGGACAGGTCGGCGGCGCCGATGACGCCGGCAGTGTTGCCCAGCTCGGCCGGGCGGATCTCGGCGACCGGCAGGCGGCTGCGCTGGGCGAGGGCGTCGGCGAACGAGCGGCGGGTCGGGCCGAGCAGCAGGTCCCCGGCGTCGATCACCCCACCGCCGACCACGAGCACCTGCGGGTCGAGGATCTGCGCCATGTCGGCGAGGCTGGTGCCGAGCCAGCGCCCGACCTGCGCGAACGCCTCGGTGGAGACCGGGTCGCCGGCCTGCGCGGCGGCGGTGACCATGGGTCCGGTGACCGCCTCGGCCTCTCCACCGGCCAGCTCCAGCAGGCCCGTGGCCCGGTGTGGCTCCTGCCGGGCGGCGGCGCGGGCGAAGCGCACCAGGGCGCTGCCGCTGGCGTACTGCTCGATGCAGCCGAGCCGGCCGCAGCCGCACTGGTGGCCGTCCGGCACCGTCAGCATGTGGCCCAGCTCGGCGGCGATGCCGTTGGCGCCGCGCAGCAGTTCCCCGTTGAGCACGATGCCGCCGCCGACGCCGGTGCCGATGGTGAACATGACCATCGAGTCGTCGGCGTCGCGGGCGGCGCCGTGGCGGAACTCCGCCCAGGCCGCCACGTTGCCGTCGTTCTCGACGATCACCGGCAGACCGGTCGCGGCGCTGACGTAGTCGCGCAGCGGCTCGTCGCGCCACGCCAGGTTCGGGGCGAACAGCACGGTCGAGCGGCTGGCGTCGATCCAGCCGGCCGCGCCGATGCCGACGGCCTCGACCGGGTGCCCGGAGGCCAGTTCGCGGACGAGTTCGATGATGACGTCGCGGGTCTTGGCGACGTCGTCGGCGGGGGTGTCCCGTCGGGCCTGCACGAGGACCGTGCCGGCGGCGTCCACGACACCACCGGCCACCTTCGTGCCACCGACGTCGACTCCGATGGTCAGCGTCACCGCTGCCACTCCCCTCTGCTGTGCTGCCCGCACCGGCGCCGGCGGTCGACCGGCGCGTGGTCGGGATGTGCGGTGGTCAGGCCCCGTCGCCCGGGGATCGCTCGCCCTCGTCCCCGGGTGCCCGGGACGCGGGGACCACGGGCCCGTCGGTGGACGTCCGGACGGTCGCCGTGGCGGCCTGCCCGGCGACGTCGACGGGCGGTACGACGGCCGGGGCGGCCGCGTCCTCCGCCCGCGTGGCGGCGGACCAGACGTCCCGCTCCGGTGCCGGCTGAGAATCATGCCCGCTCCGGGTGGCCTCGCGCCACACGTGGTCGTCCCCGCCACCCGGACCCGGGGTCGCAGCAGGCCCGGCGGGAGCGTCGGCGGCGGGCTCGGACGGGGCGAAGGCCCGCAGCAGGCTGGCCACGCCGGCGGCCAGGTCGCCCGCGCCGGTGGCGAGGCGCTCGGCGAACTCGGGACTCGGGTCGCGCAGGGCGGAGATGCCCCGGCAGACCGGACAGACGCAGCATTCGGCCGCGCCGGTGGCGAACCCGCCCGGGGGCGTCCCGGCCGACCCGCCCGGGCTGCCGCTGTGACCGAGGACACTCGACATGATCCCACCGAGCGGACCCCACTGGCCGCCCTTCGCACCGGCCGCGGCCAGCCTGGCGGCGGCCAGCGCCGTGGCGACCAGACGTTCGGCCTCTTCCCGGGCCGAACCCGGATCCGTTGCACCCATGGTCGGCTCCCCTACCCTGCCGCGGAACGCGTTACTGCGCCGCACCGGGTGCTTCTACCCGGCGCTTGAGCTGCTTCAACGCCGTGTCCATGATCATCTTTTCGGCCTTGCGGCGGAACATGCCGAGCATCCCGACGGAGAGCTCGACCTCCAGCGTGTAGGTCACCGTGGTGCTGCCGTCCGGGTTGCCGTCCAGGTCGTACGAGCCGCGCTGGAACTTCTGCATCTTCGAGGGCGCCACCAGGTGCCACTCGATGCGGGAGAGGTCCTCGGCGTACTCGTAGGCCAGCACGTACTCGTCGGCCATCACCCCGGCGTCGATGGTGAACCGGACCTGGCTGGCGTAGCCGTCCTCGTACTCCTCGACCACCTCGACCCGGCGCACCGCCTCGGTCCACTCCGGGTAGCTCGGGAAGTCGCAGATGACGGCCGCCACCCGCTCCGGTGACGCGCCGACGACGATCGACTGGGTGGAGGTGTCCGCCATGCAGGGAGGCTACCCGGCACCGGCGGCGCCCACGCCGCGCCGCCCCCCGGCACGCCGCGGCCGGCCTGCGGCGGTGGCCCACGGGCAGGCTGGGCGACCTGCCTTTTCGTCCCGGCCGCCGGGCCGGGTAGGTTTCGACAGAGCCGACCCGTGGTGGCGGCCGGCCCGGCCAGTGTGAGCACGAGGGAGTGCAGGTGCGCGAGTTCTCCGTCCCGCCGATCGTCACCGTCGGCGACTCGGCCAACCTCACCGACCCGGTCTGGGACAACGCCGAGGTCGCCCCGGACGCGGTCCAGTTCGTCCGCCCCAGCGGCACGGCGGGCGCCTGGGCCGACGTCACCTGCCGCCAGTTCCGCGACGAGGTCGTGGCGGCGGCCAGGGGCCTGGTCGCCGCCGGCGTCCAGCCCGGCGACCGGGTGGGCCTGATGAGCCGCACCCGCTACGAGTGGACCCTGCTGGACTACGCGATCTGGGCGGCCGGCGCGGTCACCGTGCCGATCTACGAGACGTCCAGCGCCGACCAGGCCGCCTGGATCCTGTCCGACTCCGGCGCGGTGGGCTGCGTGGTGGAGAGCAACGCGCACGCCACCCTGGTCGCCGGCGTCCGGGACCGCCTGCCCGACCTGCGCCACGTCTGGCAGATCGACCTCGACGCCGTGGACGAGCTGGTCCGCTCCGGCGCGGCCGTCGACCCGGCGGAGATCGACCGGCGGCGGGCCGCGCTGCGCGCCGACGACGTCGCCACGATCATCTACACCAGCGGCACCACCGGCCGCCCCAAGGGCTGCGTGCTGACCCACCGCAACATGTACGCCGACATCGCCAACGCGGTGCCGGTGCTGCCGAACCTGTTCCGCCCGGGCGCCTCGACCCTGCTCTTCCTCCCGCTGGCGCACGCCTTCGCCCGGCTCATCCAGATCGGCGTGGTGCAGGCGCGGGCCACCATGCGGCACTGCGCGGACCCCAAGAACCTCGTCGGCGAGTTGCAGGAGTTCCGCCCCACCTTCGTGCTCTCGGTCCCCCGGGTGTTCGAGAAGGTCTACAACGGCGCCAAGCAGAAGGCCGAGGCCGACGGCAAGGGCAGGATCTTCGCCCGCGCGGAGCAGGTCGCCATCGCGTACAGCGAGGCGCTGGAGACCTCCGGCGGCCCGGGCCTGGCGCTGCGCACCCAGCACGCGCTGTTCGACAAGCTCGTCTACCGCAAGCTGCGGGCGGCGCTCGGCGGCCGGTGCCGCGACGCCATCTCCGGCGGCGCCCCGCTCGGCGCCCGGCTCGGCCACTTCTTCCGCGGTATCGGCGTGAACGTGTGCGAGGGCTACGGCCTGACCGAGACCTCCCCCGCCGCCGCCGCGAACCTGCCCGGCGCCACCCGGATCGGCTCCGTCGGCCGCCCGCTGCCCGGGGTCACCATCCGCATCGAGGACGACGGCGAGATCCTGATCGCCGGCGACCTGATCTTCCAGGGCTACTGGCGCAACGAGGAGGCGACCGCCGAGGCGCTCAGCGCGGACGGCTGGTTCCGCACCGGCGACCTGGGCCAGCTCGACGACGAGGGCTTCCTGAGCATCACCGGCCGCAAGAAGGAGATCATCGTGACGGCCGGCGGCAAGAACGTCGCCCCGGCCGTGCTGGAGGACCAGGTCCGGGCCCACCCGCTGGTCAGCCAGTGCGTGGTGGTCGGCGACCGGGCGCCCTTCATCGCCGCGCTGGTCACCATCGACGAGGAGGCGCTGCCGCGCTGGCTCGCCTCGGCCGGCCTGCCCGAGGACACCCCCGTCGAGAAGCTGCGCGACCACGAGGGGCTGCGCGCCGAGATCCAGGGCGCCGTCGACACCGCCAACCAGGGGGTCTCCAAGGCCGAGGCGATCAAGGTGTTCCGGATCCTGCCCCACGACTTCACCGAGGCGACCGGCGAGCTGACCCCCTCGCTGAAGGTCAAGCGGCAGGTCGTACACAAGTCGTACGCGGCGGAGATCGCCGACATCTACCGGGGCTGACTACCATCCGTCACGTGCCCGCCTCGACGCCCCCCCAGCCGCATCCCCTCGCCGCCGCCGCGCGCGTGGTCATGCTGGCGCTCGTCGCCGTCCTGACCCTGTACGCCACGAACGATCCCGGCCAGCTCTGGTGGATCGCGCTGCTGGCCGCCGCCGGACTGCCCGCCCTGCTGGCCCCCGAGCACCGGCCGGTCGGCCCGCTCAGCCGGGTGGCCGAGGTGCTGGTGCTGGGACTGGCCGCCAGCCAGGTCGCCGCCGTGGCCACCGTCGGCGGGGACGGTGGCGGGCTGGGCGCCTCGGCGGTGCTGCCATACCTGGCGGTCCCGGTGACCGTCACCGCGCTGCGCCGCCGGTTCCGCGAGGGCGTCGGCCTGCTGGCCGTCGCCACGGCGACCCTGCTGGTGGCCGGCGCCCTCACCAAGGTCGACGGCGGCCGGCAGATCGGCGAGCTCGGCTACCTGGTGGTCTGCGCCCAGTGGCTGATCCTGGCCGGGCTCGGCCTCGCCGCCGCCAGCGGCCTGCACCGGGTCATGCAGGTCCGCAACGAGGGCAAGCCCCAGCCGTACGCCGAGGCGACCCGGCTGCTCACCCAGCTGCGCACGGTGGCCCGGCAGCTGCCCGGGGCCACCCTCGACCCGGGCGGCATCTCCGAGCACCTGCTGGAGGAGCTGCGCGCCGTGGCCCGGGCGGACCGGGCGGCCGTGCTGTCGGCCAGCGGCGGCGGCCGGCTGGTGGTGCTCGCCCAGGTCGGCGTGGAACGGGTCGACTGGGAGACGACGCTGGACGCGGACTCGGCCATCGCCGACGCGTGGGCCAGCCAGCAGCCGCACACCGCCGCCCGCTCGCAGGCCCGCTCGCACCGCGGCGGCGACGTCTCCGCCCTGATCGTGCCGCTGGTGGCGGGCGTGCGCACCGTCGGGCTGGTGGTGCTGGAGGCGGACGCGGCGCAGGCGTACCCGCCCGGCGTGGTGTCCCGGGTGACCGGGCTGACCCGGCCCGCCGCGCTGCGGCTGGAGGCGGCGCTGCTCTTCGACGAGGTCCGCTCGCTGGCCACCAACGAGGAGCGGCAGCGGCTGGCCCGGGAGATCCACGACGGGGTGGCGCAGGAACTGGTGATGGTCGGCTACGGCATCGACAACGCCCTGGCGTACGTCGACGAGGACCCGAAGGAGACCGCCGAGGCGCTGCGTACGCTGCGCGGCGAGGTGACCCGGGTGATCACCGAGCTGCGGCTGAGCCTCTTCGAACTGCGCAGCGAGGTGGACCGGCACGGCGGCCTGGCCGCCGCCATCGCCGAGTACGCCCGTACCGTCGGCGCCTCGGGCGGGCTGCGGGTGCACCTGTCCCTGGACGAGTCCACCGCCCGGCTGCCCGCCGCCACCGAGGCCGAGTTGCTGCGCATCGCCCAGGAGGCGGTCACCAACGCGCGCAAGCACGCGGGCGCGTCGAATCTCTGGGTCACCTGCGAGGTCGATCCGCCGTACGCGCAGATCGAAGTGTCGGATGACGGTCAGGGGATCGCTGACCAGCGGTCCGACGGGCACTACGGTCTTGCGATCATGGCCGAGAGGGCGGAACGTATCCGGGGCCGGTTGGAGATCAGGCCGCGGCAACCGAGCGGCACGACCGTCGCGGTGGTGCTCGGCTCGTCGCCCCGGCGCGATAACGTGCGCGGTAGCGCAGCCGTTGCAGAAGGGGAGTAACCCGAGGATGACCACAAGTCCGACACCGGCCACCCGTACCAAGGTCCTCCTTGTCGACGACCACGACCTGATCCGCAAGGGCCTGCGGCACGCGTTCGAGCGCGACCGGCAGTTCGAGGTCGTCGGGGAGGCCGCCACGGCGGCGGAGGGCGTACGCCAGGCCGGTGCGTTGCAGCCCGATGTGGTGATCATGGACCTGCGACTGCCCGACGGCAGCGGCCTGGAGGCCACCCGGGCGCTGCGCAAGTCCAGCGCGTCGATGGGCATCGTCGTGCTCACCATGTACGCGGGCGACGACCAGCTCTTCGGCGCCCTGGAGGCCGGGGCCAGCGCCTTCGTGCCGAAGACCGCGCCGGCCGACGAGGTGGTCGCCGCCGCCCGGCACGCCGCCTCCTCCCCCAGCGCCTTCACGGCCGCCGACCTGGCCGAGGCGATGAAGCGCCGGCTGGCGCCGTCCGGGCCGCAGCTCTCCCCCCGCGAGGGTCAGGTGCTGCGGCTGCTCGCCGACGGGATGAGCGTGGCGGGCATCGCCAAGCAGCTCTTCGTCAGCGAGTCCACCGCCAAGACGCACATCTCGAAGCTCTACGAGAAGCTGGGCGCGGCCAACCGGGCCCAGGCGCTGATGACCGCGCTGCGGCTCGGGCTGCTCGAGGCTCCCGACGCACCGAAGTTCTGACCGCCGCCCCGGGAGCCCGGGGGCGTACCACCGACGGGTCCGCGACCGCCGACGTGCGGCGCGGGCCCGTCGTCGTCGCATCGAGCGACGGCGTCGAAGGGTTCGCGGCGCGCTATGGTCTCCCGGGCGGTCAGCCGGCAGAATACCGGCGCGGGCAACGGTGTTCCGCACGCCGACAGGAGGGGTGATCGCATGCAGCGGCCGGACTGGGCACCCGACGAGATCGACATCGAGCGCCCCAGCGTGGCCCGCATGTACGACTACTACCTCGGCGGCTCGCACAACTTCGCGGTCGACCGGGCGGCGGCCCAGGCGATGGTGGCGGCGGTGCCGGAGGCCCCGCTGATGGCGCAGGCGAACCGGGCGTTCCTGCGCCGCGCGGTGCAGTTCCTGCTCGACGCGGGCGTCCGGCAGTTCCTGGACGTCGGCTCGGGCATCCCGACCGTCGGCAACGTGCACGAGATCGCCCAGCGCGAGGCCCCCGACGCCCGGGTGGTCTACGTCGACGTCGACCCCGTGGCGGTGGCCCACAGCCGGGAGATCCTGGAGGGCAACGACCGCGCAGTGGTGGTGCAGGAGGACCTGCGCCACCCCGAGCGCATCGTCGGGCACCCCGACGTCCGCCGGCTGCTCGACTTCGACCAGCCGATCGCCGTGATGATCGTGGCGGTGCTGCACTTCGTGTCGGACGACGACCGGCCGGCCGAACTGCTCCGGACGCTGCGCGAGGCCCTGGCGCCGGGCAGCTACCTGGTGCTGTCGCAGGCCAGCGGCGACGGCCGTCGCGACGACGAGCGGGCCGACGCCGAGCGGGTCTACCGGCGCACCGACAATCCGCTGTGGATCCGCAGCCGCGGCGAGCTGACCACCCTCTTCGACGGCTTCGAGCTGGTCGACCCGGGCGTGGTCTGGGTGCCGCAGTGGCGCCCGGAGTCCCCCGACAGCGCCGAGGACGCAGAGCGGGCGGCCTTCATCGGCGGCGTCGGGCGGCTCGGTGGGTGAGCCTCCCGGGGCGGTCACCGTCGCCCCGAACGGCACCGCCGTCCGGCGCCCGTCCCGCCCGGGGACCTTCGCCCGGGCGTGGGCCAAGGCGGTCTCCGGCACCAGCTACCTGCCGATGACCCTGGCCCAGCTCGAGGCGCTGCTGCAACGCCTCACCGAGCAGCTCGCGGCGGCCCTGCTGGCCGAGCCGATCGACCTGCGGGTGGGGCACCGGGTGGGCACCGAGCTGGTGGCCGCCCACATCGCCTCGGCCGAGGCGCTGGGTCGTACGGTCGAGGTCGTCCAGCTCCGGCTGGCCCGCGACCTCGGGCTGGTCGGCGAGGAGGTCGAGGACCGGCTGGCCCGGCTGCTCGCGGCCGTCACCACCGGATACGCCCGCGCGCTGCGCGACCGGACGTTGGACGAGCAGGAGACGATCCGCCGGGCCGCGATGACCGCCCGGGCGGAGGCGGAACGGGCGCTGCGCAGCAGCGAGGCGCGCTTCCGCCACCAGGCCACCCACGATCCGCTGACCGACCTGCCCAACCGCACGCTGCTGACCGAGCGCCTCAGCGCGGCCATCGACTCGCCCGTTCGGGGCTCGGCGCGCCTGGGTGTCTGCTTCCTCGACCTCGACCGCTTCAAGGTGGTCAACGACTCGCACGGGCACCAGGTCGGCGACGGGCTGCTGGTCGCCATGGCCGAGCGGCTCCGCCGGGCCCTCGACGGGCACCTGGTCGCCCGGCTCGGCGGGGACGAGTTCGTCGTCCTGGTCGAGGACACCGCCGGCACCGACGACGTGGTCGCCGTGGCCGAGGCCGCGCTCGCGGCCGTACGCGAGCCGGTGCTGGTGGACGGGCACGAGCTGAGCGTCTCGGCGAGCATCGGCATCGTCGAGCGGGAGGTCGCCGGCACCTCCCCCGGCGACCTGATGCGGGCCGCCGACAGCACGCTGCACTGGGCGAAGGCCGCCGGTGGCGCCCGCTGGGCGCTCTACGACGCCGACCGGGACCGCCGGGACCTGGCCCGGTACGCGCTCTCCGCCGCCATTCCCGCGGCGCTGGAGCGGGGCGAGTTCTACCTCGACTTCCAGCCGCTGACCTCGCTGCGCGACGGCCGGGTGCTCGGCATGGAGGCCCTGGTGCGCTGGCGGCACCCGGAGCTGGGCGTCCTGCGGCCCGACAGCTTCATCGGGCTGGCCGAGGAGACCGGGCTGATCGTCCCGCTCGGCGGGTGGGTGCTGGCCGAGGCGTGCAGGCAGGCCGAGAGCTGGGCGGCCGACGGCGGGCCGGCCCCGTTCGTCAGCGTGAACCTGGCCGTGCGCCAGGTACGCCACGCCGGCCTCGTGCAGGAGGTGCGCGCGCTGCTGCGGCAGACCGGGCTGGCGCCGGAGCGGCTCCAGCTGGAGATCACCGAGAGCACCATGATGAGCACCGCCGAGGAGCCGGTCCGGGCGCTGCGGGCGCTCGCCGACCTCGGCGTACGGATCGCCATCGACGACTTCGGCACCGGCTACTGCAACCTGGCGTACCTGCGGGACCTTCCGGTGACCGAGCTGAAGGTGGCCGGGCAGTTCGTGGCCGGGCTGCGGGCGCCGGAGGCCCGGGCCGACGAGCGGATCCTCGCCTCGCTCGTCTCGCTCGCGCACGCGCTGGACCTGACCGTCACGGCCGAGGGCGTGGAGACCGCCGGGCAGGCCGAGCGGCTACGGGCGATCGACTGCGACGCCGCCCAGGGCTGGCACTTCGGCCGCCCGGGCTCCGCCGAGCGCGTCCTGGCCCGCCTGCGCTGACCGGACGCCCGCGTCCCGGCACCGCCGCCCCTGCCGGTCGTCGCCGGGGACCGCGGCGTGGGGCCGTCAGCCGGCGAGCAGGGCGGCCATCCGCTGCGCCTGGGCCTCCCAGCGCCACTCCCGCTCCACCCAGGCGCGGCCGGCCGCGCCGAACTGGCGGGCCAGGTCCCGGTCGGCGAGCAGCGTGGCCACCCGGTCGGCGAGCTGGGCGACGTCGCGGCCCCGGACCACGAAGCCCGTCTCGCCCTCGCGGACGGCGTCCGGCGCGCCGCCGGAGTCGCCGGCCACCACGGGCAGGCCGGTCGCGGATGCCTCCAGGTAGACGATCCCGAGCCCCTCGACGTCCAGGCCCCGGTTGCGGGTGCGGCAGGGCATGGCGTAGACGTCGCCGGCGGCGTAGTGGGCCGGCAGCTCCGCCGACGGCACCGAGCCGGTGAAGACCACGTCCCGCTCGACGCCCGCCTGGCGGGCCAGCTTCTCCAGGGTGGCCCGGTAGGGCCCGCCCCCGACCACGAGCAGCGCGGCGTCGGGCACCCGGCGGCGGATCTCGGGCATCGCCCGGATCAGCATGTCCTGCCCCTTGCGCGGCACCAGCCGGGACACGCAGACCACGACCGGGCGGTCGGCCAGCCCGAGCCGGACCCGGACCGCCTGGCCGTCGACCGACGGGTGGTAGGCGTCCACGTCCACCCCCGGGGCGAGCCGGTGCAGCTCGGTCACCCCGTGCAGCGCCCGCTCCAGCCGCACCCGGGTGTACTCCCCCAGGTAGGTCGTCACGTCGACGCCGCGCCCGATCCGCCGCAGCGCCGCCCGGGCGGCCGGCAGCGCGGCCCAGCCGACCTCGTGCCCGTGGGTCTGCGCCACCGCCCGGCGGATGCCCGTGCGGCGGCGCAGGCCCGCGGCGAGCAGCCCGAGGGGGGCCGCCGCGCCGAACCACACCGTGTCGCAGTCGTACGCGCGCGCCAGGCGGGCCGCCCGGCGGGCGACCCGGGGGGTGGGCAGCAGCACCCGGGTGCGGTCGCGGACCACCTCGAACGGCTGGTCGGCGTCGAACTTCTCCGCGCCGCGCCACGTCGAGGCGTAGACGACCACCGACCCGGCGGGCTGGCGCACCGCGAGGTTGTGCACGAAGGACTGGATCCCCCCGGGACGCGGCGGGAAGTCGTTGGTGATCAGCAGCGTACGGCTCATCGGCCGGTCTCCCTGGCGTGGGCGCGGGCGGCGGCCATCCGCTCGACCGTGGACGGGTGGGTGGCGGAGTAGAGGTATTCCCAGCGGGGCGGGTCGGGGTCGGCGAGGTTGATGCCGGCGAGCCGCCGCTGCATCGCCTCGAAGGCGGCCGGGTCGCCGGTCAGCGCGAGCGCGTGCGCGTCGGCGCGCGCCTCCACCCGCCGCGACATCAGTGCCTGTGCCGGGGCGGAGACCAGGCCGGCCACCGTCACCAGGGCGACGAGCAGGGGGAACGCGCGTGGCTGGGCGACCGAGTCGACGCCGGCCAGGCGCAGCAGCGGGCCGGAGGAGCCGAGCAGGTAGAGCGCGACCACCGCGGCTGCGGCGCCCAGCGCCCCGGTCAGCGTGCCGACGGCGACGTCCCGGTCCTTGGCGTGCCCCAGCTCGTGGGCCACCACGGCGGTCACCTCGGCGGGCGTCGCCTCGCGCAGCAGCGTGTCGTAGACCACCACGCGCCGCGTCGGCCCGAGCCCCGAGACGTACGCGTTGACCGCCCGGGTGCGCCGCGACGCGTCAGCGACCAGCACGTCGCGTACGGGGACGCCGTCGCGGGCCGCCATCTGCATGAGTTGGGCGCGCAGCGGCCCCTGCTCCATCGGGGTGAACCGGTTGAACACCGGCTCGACCAGCACCGGCAGCACGAAGGAGAGCAGCACCACCAGGGTGGCCGCGCCGGCCGCGCCGAACGCCCACCACCAGCGCGGCGACAGCCGGATGACGGTGTAGAAGCCGAGCAGTGCCACCGCGCCGATCACCGCGCTGACCGCGTACGACTTGAGCAGGTCGACCGTCCAGCCGCTCCAACCGTTGGTGCTCAGCCCGTAGCGGGTGAGCACGGCCTGCCGCCAGGCGGCGAACGGCAGGGTCACCAGGTCGGCGACGAGCACCACGGCGAGCCCGCCGAGGACGGCCTGGGCGGCCCAGTGGCCGCCGAACGGGCGGCCGGCCAGCTCGACGAGCCGGCTGCCCAGCGGGGTCAGGCCGAGCAGCAGGGCCACCAGCAGGCCGATCGCGATCGCGGCCCAGCCGGCGGGGCGCAGCGCGGAACGGAACTCCCGGCTGCGGGCCACCTGCTCGGCGGGCAGGTCGCCCAGCGCGGCGAGCTGGTCGGCCCGGGGGGCCGGCGGCCGGTGCCACGGGATGAGCAGCGCGGCGGTGACCACCAGGGCCACGGTCAGGGCGACGAGCGACAGCACCGCCCAGCCGCGCGGGGTCACCGCCGTCCTCCCGGCGCCGCGGTGCAGCCTGCGCCGTCGCGTCGTACCCGCGTCATGCCGCCGCTCCCTCCGCCGTGACCGCCCATCCTATTGCCCGCCCGGGACCGACCCGCTCAGGCCGGCGTACGCCATTCCGACGCCACCTGTCGCCACAGTGACGCCACAGCGGAGCCATATCCACTTGCCATGGCGTCACAACGGTGCCATAGTGGCGTCATGGACCTGACGTCGTATGTCGAGAACCTCCGGCAGGAGTTGGCCGGCGTCGCCGAACTCGGCGGCGAGGAGTCCCGGGCGCTGGCCGAGCGGCTGGCCGGGCCGCTCGAGTCGGCGCTCCGGCTGGCGCTGCTGGACGCGCTGGCCGCGGCGGCGGCGGAGATCACCCGCGATCTGGCGCCCGGCTCGGTCGAGCTGCGCCTGCGCGGACGCGAGCCGAGCTTCGTCGTGACGCCCCCGCCGACCGGCCCCGACTTCGCGGGCGAGCCGGACGCCGCCGCGCCGGCCGTCCCGCCCCCGGCGGACGCCGAGGAGGGCGCCACCTCCCGGATCAGCTTCCGCCTCTCCGAGCACCTCAAGGGCCGCGTCGAGGAGGCCGCCGCCCGCGACGGCCTCTCGGTCAACGCCTGGCTCGTCCGGGCGGCCAGCGCCGCCGTGGCGGCCTCCGGCACGGCCCGCCAACCGCAGCGACGCGCCCCCCGGGGCGGGGAACGCTTCACCGGCTGGGCCCGCTGACCCGCCGCACCGCCCGCCATCCCGTCCCCGCCCGGGACGCCCACTCGTCAGGAAGGACCCGCGTCGTGCCCACTTTCGACACCCCCGCCGCGATCACGGCCACCGTCGACCTGGTCGTCGGTGACGTCCGCGTCACCGCCGCCGACCGCACCGACACCGTCGTCGAGATCCGCCCGAGCAACGCCGCCAGCGAAGCCGACGTACGCGCCGCGGAGCAGACCCGCGTCGAGTACGCCGACGGCCGGCTGACGGTCAGAGCGCCGCGGCAGCGCGGCTTCGGCCTGTTCGGCAAGCCCGGCTCGGTCGACGTGACGGTCGATCTGCCGACCGGCTCGCACCTGCACGGCGACGCCTCCGTGGCGACGTTCCACGGCGTCGGCCACCTCGGCAGCTGCCGCGTCCGCACCGCCGCCGGTGACATCGAGCTGGACCACGCCGCCGACGTCGAGCTCGACACCTCCGCCGGCGCCGTCCGGGTGGAGCACGTCGCGGGCCAGGCCCGGATCAGCACCGGCACCGGCCGGATCCGGGTGCAGGAGGTCCAGGGCGACGCGGTGGTCAAGAACAGCAACGGCGACAGCTGGTTGGGCACCGTCACCGGCGAGGCGCGCGTGAAGGCGGCCAACGGCGACATCGCCGTCGACTGCGCGTACGCCACCGTCACCGCCACCGCCGTCAACGGCGACGTCCGCATCGGCGAGGTCTCGGCGGGCACGGTGACGGTCCGGACGCAGAGCGGTCGGCTCGAGGTCGGTGTCCGCTCCGGCACCGCCGCCCTGCTCGACCTGCACACCCAGTTCGGCCGGGTGGAGAACCACCTCGAGGCGTACGACCCGCCCGGCGAGCCCGAGGGTGCCGTGCGGGTGAGCGCCCGGACCTCCTTCGGCGACATCGTCGTCCGCCGCGGCTGACCCCGCTCGCCCGCCCGGCCCGCCCCCACCGGCCCCCACGGCCGGCCCGCCCCGCCCGCCCCGCCCGGTCCGACGGCCGGCGTGGAAGGAGAAGACATGCCACCCAGCCCGGCTCCGGCGGCCATCTCGGTCGCCGCCCTACGGAAGTCCTTCGGCGACCACGTCGTGCTCGACGGCATCGACCTGACCGTCGCCGCCGGGACGATCTTCGCCCTGCTCGGCCCCAACGGCGCCGGCAAGACCACGACGGTGCAGATCCTGTCCACCCTGATCGGCGCCGACTCCGGCGAGGCGCGGGTCGCCGGTCACGACGTCGCCCGGGAGCCCGACGCGGTACGCGCCGCCATCGGCGTGACCGGTCAGTTCTCCGCCGTCGACGGGCTGCTCACCGGCGAGGAGAACCTGCGGCTCATGGCCGACCTGCACCACCTGCCCCGCGCCGAGGGGCGGCAGCGCGCGAGGGGCCTGCTCAGGATGTTCGACCTCGTCGAGGCGGCCGGCAAGCCCGTCGCCAGCTACTCCGGCGGGATGCGCCGGCGGCTCGACCTGGCGATGGGCCTGGTCGGCCGGCCCCGCGTGGTCTTCCTCGACGAGCCCACCACCGGGCTCGACCCGCGCAGCCGGCAGGCCATGTGGCAGATCGTCCGGGACCTGGTGGCGGACGGCGTCACCATCTTCCTCACCACGCAGTACCTGGAGGAGGCGGACCAGCTCGCCGACCGGATCGCCGTGCTCGACCACGGCCGCCTGGTGGCGGAGGGCAGCCCGGCGGAGCTCAAGCGACTCGTCCCCGGTGGGCACGTCAGCCTGCGCTTCGCCGACCGGGCCGCGTACGACACGGCCGCGCGGATGCTGCCCGGGCATTCCCGCACCGCCGACGAGCTCACCCTGCACGTGCCCGGCGACGGCGGGGTCCGCTCGCTGCGCGACCTGCTCGACCTGCTGGACGGCCAGTCGATCGCCGTGGAGTCGCTGTCCGTGCACACGCCCGATCTCGACGACGTCTTCCTGGCCCTCACCGGCCGGCCCGAGAAGGTGGGAACCCCCCGATGAGCACCCTGACGTACGCCGTACGCGACTCCGGCACGATGCTGCGCCGCAACCTGCGCCGATGGGTGCGCTACCCGTCGATGACGGTGCTGCTCGTCGGCATGCCCATCCTGCTCCTGCTGCTCTTCGTCTACGTCTTCGGCTCGACCCTCGGCGCCGGGCTGGGCGGCGGCTCGGGCGACCGGGGCGACTACGTCAACTACGTCACCCCGGGAATCCTGCTGATCACCGCCGGCCTGGCGGCCACCGGGACGGCGGTGTCGGTCGCCATGGACATGACCGAGGGCATCATCGCCCGGTTCCGGACCATGGCGATCGCCCGGGTGTCGGTGCTGACCGGGCACGTGCTGGGCAGCATGGTGCAGACCGTGCTCAGCCTGGCGGTGGTCACCGGGGTGGCCCTGCTGATCGGCTTCCGGCCCACCACGGACGCGCCGGCCTGGCTGGCGGCCGCCGGTGTGCTGGTCATGACCGCCTTCGCGTTCACCTGGCTCTCGGTCGCACTGGGGCTGGTCTCCAAAAGCGTCGAGACGGCGAGCAACCTGCCCATGCCGCTGACCTACCTGCCCTTCATCGGCAGCGGGTTCGTGCCCACCGAATCGATGCCCGACGGGCTGCGGCAGTTCGCCGAGCACCAGCCCTTCACCCCCATCATCGAGACCCTGCGCGGCCTGACGACCGGCGGGCCGGTGGGGACGAACGCCGCTGTCGCGACGGCCTGGTGCGCCGCCATCGCGCTGGTCGGCTATCTCTGGGCGAAGAGGCTGTTCAACCGGGACCCGTCCCGCTGACCGTCATCCCCTCGCACGCCCGTCCCCGAGCCGCCGGCCCGGGGGCGGGCGTCGTCGAGTGCCCCGGCCCGCGCGCGTCACGCGACGCGGCGACGTCGGGGCTGCCGCCCGGCGGGCCGGGGGGTGGGCAGCACCTCCACCTCGAACCCGGCCCGGGCGAACACCTCGATCGCCCGGGCCTCCGCGCCGTCCAGCCCGGCGGCCGGGGACGAATCGTCGAGCAGGGCGGTCACCAGGCAGTCGGCACAGCCGCTCCCCCGGATCCCGCACCCCGCGCAGTCGATGAGCATCTCGCCTCCTGATGCGCTGCGGCGACCGGGTGCGGCGTCACCGTCGCCACCCGAGCACCGTCGGTCACCACGACGGTAGGCCGGGGGTACGACAGAAAAGGGACAACCGGTCGCGGAGGGCCCGAAAGCGATCAAGCGCCCCGATCAGGACCGGGCGAGTCGGCGCAGCAGCGAATCGGCACCGAGCGGGTACGCCCCGTGCCGGCGTACGCCGTCGGCGACCTCGCGGTCCGAGGAGACCACCACCACCGGGCGGCCCGACGGCTCGGCGCGGACCAGGCGCCGGATCAGCTCGTCGGCGGTCTCCCCCTTGCGGGAGAAGAGCACCCGCACGCCGCGCGGCGAGGGCGGCAGCCCGTGCATCCGCTCGGCGCCGTCGAAGACCACCGTGACCTCGTCGCCGGTCTGCGCGGCGATCCCGCCCAGCCCGGTGATCAGCCGCTTGCGCTGCTGCTCCAGGGACATCTCCCCGAAGCCGCGTTTGGTCACGTTGTAGCCGTCGACGACGAGGTGCGCCCGGGGCAGGGCGAGCAACTGGTCGAGGCGGGCCGGATCGTCGGTGTCGCGGGCCCGGGCGGCGGTGCCGGCCGCCGTGGTGCCGGACTGGTCGGCGAAGGCGTCGGCGACGAAGTCGGCGGGCAGCTTGTCGACCGGGTCGAGCGCCAGCTCCCGGCGCAGCCCCACGGCGGCCTGCCCGATGGTCTCCAGCAGCAGCCAGAGCCGGGCGTCGTCGACCGAGCGGGCCTCCTTGGCGCTGGCCCGGGCCACCCCGGCCGCCGCCTCGGCCTCGGCCAGCCGCGCCCGGACCCGGCGCAGCTCCGCGTCGGCGTCCGCCGTCGCCCGGGCGGCCCGGCCCCGCTCGGTGGCGAGCAGCTCGGTGGCCTTGCGCTCGCGGGCCTGCGTCTCGCGCAGCGACCGGTGCAGCTGCCGGCTCTCCTCGCGCAGCTGGCCCAGCTCCTCACGGACGCGCGCCAGCTCGTCGCGGAGCTTCTCCGCCTCGACCCGGGCCACCGCCCGGTCGTGCTCGGCGCGGGTGGCCCGCTGCTCGGCCTCGCGGACCAGTTCGGCGACCACGGCGCTGTCGGCCTCGGCGCGGACCGCCGCGCCGCTGGCCTCGATCAGGTCGCGCCAGCCCCGGGGCCGGGCCAGGTAGGCCAGCGCGGCCACCTCGACCGGGTCGGCGGCGGCCGGCGCCGTGCCCTCCAGCACGGCGGCGCCCAGGTCACCGGTGTCGGCGAGCACCCGGGCGGTGATCCGCTGCCGGAACAGCGGGTCGCCGGTGAGCTGGGCGGCGATCGCCGGGGCACCGAGCCGGGCCCGGCGGTTCGGGGCGAACTTGGCGACCCGGCGCAGCGGCACCGGTACCTCGTCGGCGGGCAGCCCGGGCAGCACCGCCGCGGTGAGCGCCACGATGCGCTGCCGGACCGGCTCGGGCAGGACGGGCTCCGGCTCGGGCGTGGACGCCTCGGCCGCGTCAGCTTCCGCCTCGGTCGCCGACGCGTCGGCCGCGTCGGCGGCCGTGACCTCGGGGCCGCCGACCTCGTCGGGGGCGCCCCCACCGGTCTCGCGCACAGCGTCGACCGGATCCTCCTGCCGGAGGTGGTCGTCGTGCGGCTCGGTGAGGGGCATGTGGCAAGTCTCCCACCGCGACCGGGCCCACCGCCCGGTGAGTGAGCCGATCTCTCATCCTAGACCGGTGGTGACGTCTGATGCCCCTGGGACGGGAGTGTCGGACCGGACCGTTAGCGTGCCGCCGATGGCAGAGACCGAGTACGTCCAGGAGCCGCTGGCCGGTTTCGACCCGGGCGCGGGCGGGATCGACCCGGCGCTGCCGCTGTACGCGACGACGTTCGTGGTGGTCGACCTGGAGACCACCGGCGGCGCGCCGGACGGCGGCGGGATCACCGAGATCGGCGCCGTGAAGGTGCGCGGCGGCGAGGAGCTGGGCGTGCTGGCCACCCTGGTCAACCCCGGCGTGCCCATCCCGCCCTTCATCACCGTGCTCACGGGCATCACCCAGGCCATGCTGGTGCCCGCCCCGCCGATCGAGCAGGTGCTGCCGAGCTTCCTGGAGTTCATCACCGACGCCGTGCTGGTCGCCCACAACGCCCCGTACGACGTGGGTTTCCTCAAGGCCGCCTGCGCGAAGCACGGCTACCGCTGGCCCAACCCACGGGTGCTCGACACCGCCGCGCTGGCCCGCCGGGTGCTGACCCGCGACGAGGTGCCCAACCGCAAGCTCGGCACCCTCGCCACCTACTTCCGCACCGCCACCCAACCGACCCACCGGGCGCTCGACGACGCCAAGGCCACCGTCGACGTGCTGCACGGGCTGATCGCCCGCCTGGCCGGGCACCGGGTCGACACCGTCGGCGACGCCATCGAGTTCGCCCGGGCGGTCAGCCCGACCCAGCGACGCAAGCGGCACCTGGCCGAGGGGCTGCCCAAGGCGCCGGGGGTCTACATCTTCCGGGCCGCCGACGACCGGCCGCTCTACGTCGGCACCTCCGGCGACATCGCCACCCGGGTGCGCAGCTACTTCACGGCGGCCGAGAAGCGGGCCCGGATCTCCGAGATGCTCGCCGCCGCCGAGCGGGTCGAGGCGGTGGAGTGCGCCCACTCGCTGGAGGCGGAGGTCCGCGAGCTGCGACTCATCGGGGCGCACGCCCCGCCGTACAACCGGCGGTCGAAGTTCCCGGAGCGGATGCTCTGGCTGACGCTGACGGACGGGCCGTACCCCCGGCTGTCGGTGGTGCGGTCCATCTCCCCCGGCGACGCCGCCTACCTCGGGCCGTTCAGCTCCCGGCGCGCGGCGGAGCTGGCCGCCGCCGGCTTCCACGACGCCGTGCCGCTGCGCCAGTGCACCCACCGACTGTCGCTGCGCACGGTCACACCGGCCTGCGCGCTGGCCGAGCTGGGTCGCTGCCCGGCACCCTGCGAACACCGGATCACCCCCGAGGAGTACGACGCCCGCGCGGTCGCGCCGTTTCGCACCGCCACCGCCAGCGACCCCCGCCCGGTGGTCGACGCCCTGCTCGCCCGCATCGAGGCGCTCTCCGGCGCCCAGCGCTACGAGGAGGCGGCGGTGGCCCGGTCCCGGCTGACGGCGGTGCTGCGGGCGACCGTACGGATGCAGCGGCTGACGGCGCTGACCGGCATCGCCGAGCTGGCCGCCGCGCGGCCGGCGGCCCGGGGCGGCTGGGAGTTGGCGCTGGTGCGGCACGGCCGGCTGGCCGGCGCCGGCGTCTCGCCCCCCGGTGTCCACCCCAGACCGACGATCGCCGCGATCCGGGCGACCGCCGAGACCGTCCTGCCCGGCCACGGCCCGGTCCCGTGCGCCTCCGCGGAGGAGACCGAACGCATCCTGTCCTGGTTGGAACGGCCCGAGACGCGCTTGGTGGAGATGTCCTCCGGTTGGGCGTCCCCGGTGGCGGGCGCGGCCCGCTTCCGCGACCTGCTGCGGAAGGCCGAGAACGCCGCCTCCCACCAAAGCTCGACCGAACGCCCATGACCAAGTGACCGATCGGACTACCTCGACTCCCTTAGGCTGTTAGAGAAGTGCAGTCCTGCCCGTTTCGTGGGCCTGCTTCCGGTTGCCGGGTTCCGGCGGCCGTGGAGCCGGGGTGAGGAGGTGTCCCACGTGGACGTCGACGCCGGACGCGGCGCCGCCCTGGGGGGCGCCCTCCCGACCCAGGCGGGCGAGTTACCGCTGGCCCGCCGGCTGCGCTCGCTGCTGAGCTGGCCCACGGCCGACACCGACCCGGTCAGCCACCTCGTCCGGACCCATCGGACGATCCACCCCGGCACCGAGCCCTCCGTGCTGCGTCGGGCCTACACCATCGCGGAGAACATGCACCGCGGGCAGTTCCGCAAGAGCGGTGAGCCCTACATCACGCACCCGCTGGCGGTGGCCCAGATCTGCGCCGAGATCGGCATGGACGCCATCACCCTGGTCGCCGCGCTGCTGCACGACACCGTGGAGGACACCCGCTACACGCTCCAGGCGCTCGCCGAGGACTTCGGGCCGGAGGTGGCCCACCTCGTCGACGGGGTGACCAAGTTCGACAAGGCCTTCTACGGCAAGGCCGCCGAGGCCGAGACCATCCGTAAAATGATCATCGCGGCCGGCAAGGACGTCCGGGTCCTGATCATCAAGTTGGCCGACCGGCTGCACAACATGCGCACCCTGGGCGTCCGGTCCGCCGCGTCGCGGGAGCGGATCGCCCGCAAGACGCAGGAGGTCCTGGTCCCGCTCTGCGACCGGCTGGGCATCCAGACGCTCAAGCGCGAACTCGACGACGTGGTGCTGCTGCACCTGGAGCCGGAGTCGCACGCCCGGATCGCCCGGCACGTGCACGACCGGCCGGGCTGGGACGCGTACCTCGACGAGGTGGTCGCCCGGGCGAAGTCGGCCCTGCGCCGCAGCCGGGTGGACGCGGTGGTGACCCCCCGCCCCCGGCACCTCTACTCGATCTGGAAGGACACCGTGGCCGGTGGCCACGCCGCCCCCTTCGACCTGCCCCGCATCGCGATCGTGGTGGACGGCCCGGCCACCGACTGCTACGCGGCGCTCGGCGCGATCCACGGCACGTGGCGGCCCGTACCCGGCCGGTTCAAGGACTTCATCGCCTCGCCGAAGAACAACCTCTACCGCTCGCTGCACACCAGCGTCTGCGGACCGAAGGACCGCACCGTGGAGGTGCTGATCCGCACCGAGGAGATGCACCGCTCGGCGGAGTACGGGGTCGCCGCCGACTTCCGCTTCCCGCGCCCGGGCGGCGGCACGGCCGCGGCCCGGGCCGAGCAGCTCGACTGGCTGCGTCGGGTGCTCGACTGGGAGCAGGACGCGGCCGATCCGGCCCAGTTCCTCGAATCGCTGCGCTGCGACCTCGCCGAGACGCAGATCCAGGTCTTCGCCGACGGGCGACAGGTCGTGCTGCCCGCCGGGGCGACCCCCGTCGACCTCGCGTACGAGCTGGGCACCGAGCGGGGCGACCACTGTCTGGCGGCGCAAATCAACGGCCGGCTGGCCCCGCTCTCCTCCGAGCTGGACGAGGGCGACGTGGTGGAGATCTTCACCGAGACCGACGCCGCGAACGGCTTTGACGCCGACGTCGCCCCGCGCGGGCCCCGCCGGGAGTGGCTCGGCTTCGTCAAGTCACCGCAGGCGCAGATGCAGATCAGCCGGTGGTTCGCCGAGCACACCGAGCCCGGCATCTCCATCACCGACAAGGTCCGCCTCGGCCGGGCCACGATCGGGCTGGCCCTGCGCAAGCACGACCGGGGCCTCGCCAGCGACCTGCCGCTGCTGCGGCTGTCGGAGGAGCTGGGCTACCCCGACCTGGAGACACTGCTGGTCGCGGTGTTCGACCGGGTGATCGAGCCGGACGCGGTCGTACGCCAGCTCATCGACCTGGTGGACCACCGGCAGTGACGGCTGCGGCCCGGGTGGTCCGAACGTTCCTCGCGGCCACTAGCCTGGACGCATGATCCCCCGCTCACGCGCCACCGGTCGGGCCGTCGCCTACCAGGTCTTCTACCGGCTGCCGTTGCCGGTACGCCGCCGCCTGGTCCGGTTGGCCGTGCCGAAGTACATCGTCGGCGCGGTCACCCTGGTCCGGGACAGCGAGGCCGAGGGGGCGGGCCGGCTGTTGCTGCTGCGCCAGCCGCCCGGCAGGGGCTGGGGGCTGCCCGCCGGCCTGTTGCAGAAGGGCGAGGCACCCGTCGTGGGTGCCGCCCGCGAGCTGCACGAGGAGTCCGGCATCCGGCTCTCGCCCCGGCAGCTGAGCCCCGCCGTGCCGAACGCCGTGGTGCACGCCAAGGGCTGGGTGGACATGGTGTTCACCGCCGAGGTCCCGGCGTCGCGCACCGAGCTGAAGGTCGACGGCGCCGAGGTCTTCGAGGCCGCCTGGCACCCGCTCGACGACCTGCCGAAGCTGACGTGGCCGACGGCCCGGCTGCTCGCGTACTACGACATCGGACCGCTGGCCGGGCAGTTCCCGCCCCCGGTGCCCGACACGAAGCCGTGACCGCCGGCCGCGACGCCGACGGCCCCAATCCCGCCGGAACGGCCGGCCACGGCCCGGCCCCCGCCAGAACGGCCGGCCACGGCCCGGCCGAGGTCTGCGCGGTGGTGCTCGCCGCCGGCGAGGGCACCCGGCTGCGGCCGCTGACCGAGCGGCTGCCCAAGGCGCTCTGCCCGGTGGGCAACGTGCCGCTGCTCGACCGGGCGCTGGACCGGCTGGCCGGGCTCGGCCTGGCCGGACCCGCCCGGGTCGCCGTCAACGCCTGTTACCTCGGCGACCAGGTCGTCGCGCACGTCGGAGGTCGCGCCCACCTCTCCGTGGAGCCGGGCGATCCGCTCGGCACCGCCGGCGGGGTGGCGAACCTGCGGGACTGGATCGCCGGACGCGGCGTCCTGGTCGGCAACGCCGACGCCTACCTCGCCGACCCGGCACGGCCACCGGGGCCCGACATCGCCGCGCTGCTGGACGGCTGGGACGGCGACTCCGTACGCCTGCTCGGCCAGCCCGCCGCCGACCCGGCGGCGCCCGGCACCTTCGACGGCCACGAGTTCACCGGCTTCTCGCTGCTGCCGTGGCGGTTGGTGCGGGAGTTGCCGGTCGGCTTCGGCGACCTCGTCCGCGCCGTCTGGCGGCCGGCGGAGGCGGCCGGCGCGCTGGCCGTCGTGCCCTACCCCGGCACGTTCTACGACACCGGCACCCCGGCCGACTATTTGGCGGCCAACCTGCACGCCGCCGGCGGCGGCAACCTGGTGGACCCGACGGCCACGGTGACCGGCCACTGCCGGTCGGCGGTGATCGGCGCGGGCGCGGTCGTGCACGGTGACGTGGAGCGGGCGGTCGTCTGGCCCGGCGCCACCGTCGGCCCCCGCGAGCGCCTGCGCGACGCGGTCCGCGCCGGCGCCGCCCTCACCGTCCCCGGCACACCGCCGCCGGCGGACCGGGGGAACATCTAGCATGGGCGACGACGCCGACGAACGGAGAAATGCCCCGTGATCACCGCGATCGTGCTGATCGACTGTGCCACCGACTCGATCCCCGAGGTGGCCGAGAACCTGGCCAACCTGCCCGGCGTCAGCGAGGTCTACTCGGTGGCCGGCCACGTCGACCTGATCGCGATGGTCCGGGTCCGCGAGTTCGAGCAGATCGCCCAGGTGATCGCCGGCAGCATCTCCAAGGTGCCGGGGGTGCTCAACACCGAGTCGCACATCGCCTTCCGGGCGTACTCCCAGCACGATCTGGAGGAGGCGTTCGCGATCGGCCTGGCGAACGCCGACTGACCCTGGCGCCGGGCGGGCGGCGCGGCCCGGCGCGTACGCCGGACGGCCGGCCCACCCGGGAGGATGGACCGGCCGTCGTGGTGCGCGGGCGTCAGCTCTGCGTGGGAGCCGGCGCCTCCTCGGTGCCGCCCGGAGCCGGCGACTCGGTGGTGCCGCCCGGAGCCGGGGTCTCGGTGGTGCCGCCCGGAGCCGGCGTGGTGCCGCCCGGAGCGGGCGTCGTGCCGCCCGGGCCCGGGGTGCCGCTGGCGCTGGTCTGCGGCACCGGGATGCCCAGCTGCTCCGCCAGCTGCACCAGCGCGTCGTAGTGCGCCTGCAGGGTCGGCAGGGCGGTCTGGGCCAGCTGGACCACCGACTGCTCGGAGCCCTGCGAGATCTCCGTCTGGGTGGCCTGGATGGCCTGGACGTGGCCGGCCAGCTCACTGGTCACCCAGAGCCGGTCGAACTCCTCGCCGCTGGCGTTGTTGAGCTGGTCGATGACGGACTGCTGATCCGCGGTGGGCTCGCTCGGCAACTCCACACCGAGCTGCGACGCGGTCTGCTGCACCGTCTGGTCGAGCTGGGTGTGGTCCGTCTTGAGCCGGGCACCCAGGTCCTTGACCCCCTGGCTCTGGCCCTTCTGCTGGGCCAGGTCACCGGCGGTGATCTCGAACAGGTTGACCTGATGGACGGCCTGCAGGTACTGGGTGTCCTGCTGCGACGGCTGCACCGCGGCCTGCGCCGCCGCAGCCGGCGCGATCCCCACCAGCACCAGCGCGGCCAGCAGGCCGAGGCGTTTGATACCCAACATGCTTTCCCCCCCTAGAGACGTTGGACCGCACGGATACCCGGCTCACGGGGGTTATTCCTGCGATCCCCCGACCAGGGGGCGACCGGTCCCACGGGCCCGTGTCGAGCGGTCGGCGGGCGGAAACGGACGTGGCGCCCGCCGGAGGACTCCGGTGGGCGCCACGTCGTGGTGTCGCGGGGTCAGCGACGGCTCTCGCCGCTGCCGATCTCCTCCCGCTCCGGGCGGGGCTCGACGGGCGGGTGGCCCGGCGAGACCGGCGCCTCGGCCGGCTTCTCGATCGGGTAGAAGAAGCCCCGGATGGCCGGGCCGAGGGCACCGAGCCGGTTCATCTTCTTCGGCACGACCCAGCCGGCGTACGGCAGCGCGGCGTGGCCGTCGCCGTGGCCGTCCGCCGCCGAGAGCGGCTGGTGCACCTCTTCGAACCGGCCGTCCGGCAGGCGCCGGATGATGCCGGTCTCGACACCGTGGGCGAGCACCTCGCGGTCGTGCTGCTGGAGACCCAGGCAGATCCGGTAGGTGACGTAGTACGCCAGCGGCGGCAGGACGAGCAGGCCGATGCGGCCGGCCCAGGTCATCGCGTTCAGGCTGATCTGGAACTTGTCGGCGATGACGTCGTTGGCGCCGGAGAGCGTCAGCACGATGAAGAACGCGACCGCCATGGCGCCCAGGCCGGTACGCGCCGGCACGTCCCGGGGACGCTGGAGCAGGTTGTGGCTCCTGGTGTCCTTGAGGCGGCGGGCCTCCAGGAACGGGTAGAGCGTCGACAGGCCGACCAGGATGCCCGGCAGCACGACCGTCGGCCAGAACAGCGGCGGGATCACGTATCCGTCGCCGATCGGGATGTTGATCTCCCATGCGGGCATCAGACGCGTCGAGCCGTCGAGGAACATGACGTACCAGTCGGGCTGGCTGGCGGCCGAGACCACCCACGCCTCGTACGGGCCGAACAGCCAGATCGGGTTGATCTGGAACAGGCCACCCATCAGCGCGATCACGCCGAAGACGACCATGAAGAAGCCGCCCTGCTTGATCGCGTAGCGGGGGAACATCCGCTCGCCGACCACGTTGCCGTTGGTCCGGCCGGGGCCGGGCCACTGGGTGTGCTTCTGCTTGAAGACCAGGCCCAGGTGGGCGCCGATCAGCGCGAGCAGCAGGCCCGGGACGAGCAGCACGTGGGCGATGTAGAACCGGCTGATGATGATCGTGCCCGGGAACTCCCCGCCGAAGACCGACGAGGTGACCCAGGAGCCGACC
This sequence comes from Micromonospora sp. SD12, assembly GCF_052068495.1. Classification (NCBI taxonomy): domain Bacteria; kingdom Bacillati; phylum Actinomycetota; class Actinomycetes; order Micromonosporales; family Micromonosporaceae; genus Micromonospora; species Micromonospora sp. SD12. The sequence continues at coordinate 313,919 of NZ_JBQHDF010000003.1, forward strand.
ACCGGGATGGAGAGCATGATCGCCGAGGCGATCCGCAGGCCGGTGCCGGAGAGGCCGTCGTCCGGCAGCGAGTAGCCGGTGAAGCCGGCGAGGAAGCCGACCCAGAACAGCAGCGAGCCGATGATCCAGTTGGTCTCACGCGGCTTGCGGAACGCGCCGGTGAAGAAGACCCGGAGCATGTGCACCACGATGGCGGCCATGAACAGCAGCGCCGACCAGTGGTGCATCTGCCGCATGATCAGGCCGCCCCGGACATCGAACGAGATGTCCAGGCTGGAGGCGTACGCGGCTGACATCGGCGTGCCCCGCAGCGGGGCGTAGCTGCCGTTGTAGACGACCTCGGTCATCGCCGGCTCGTAGAAGAACGTCAGGAAGACGCCGGTCAGCAGCAGGACGACGAACGAGAACAGCGCGATCTCGCCGAGCAGGAAGGACCAGTGGTCCGGGAAGACCTTGTTCAGCAGCCGGCGCAGCGGGGTGGCCACCTGGAAGCGGTCGTCCACTCCCCGGGCGACGTTCCCCGGCACTGCTGCCTTGTCAAACTTGCGCCGCTTCACGGCCGCTCCCAGAAGTCGGGCCCGACGGTCTCGGTGTAGTCGGACTTGGCCACGAAGTAGCCCTCGGCGTCCACCTCGATCGGCAGCTGCGGCAGCCGTCGGCTGGCCGGGCCGAAGATGGGCCGGGCGTTGTCGGTGATCAGGAACTGCGACTGGTGGCACGGGCAGAGCAGGCGGTTGGTCTGCTGCTCGTACAGGCTCGCCGGGCAGCCGGCGTGCGTGCAGATCTTCGAGTAGGCGGCGTAGTTGCCCCACATGTAGTCGCCGTGCCCGACCCGCTCGTTGGCCCGGCGCGACTCCTGCGCGTCGGAGTCCCGCAGGTGGATCAGCAGGGTCGGCGAGTCGGCGTGCAGGTTGCTCACGCCGTGCGGGATGCCGGGGAAGACGGTGATCTGGCCGCCCGCGCTGACGTCCGCCGGGCGGACCGGCCGGCCGTCCTCGCGGACCAGCCGGATCTTCTCGCCGCCCTCGGCCGGGGCGAACCCGGTCGTGAACATCTGATTGTTCTTGTGCGGCTGGGAGATCAGGCCGCCGACCAGGGGGGCCGCGGCGACCGCGCCGACCGGCGCGAGACCGGCCAGCAGCGAGATGCCGAGCAGCGGCCGGCGCTTCACGCCCAGCTCGTCGGCCATGTAGAGCATGGTCTGGCCGGTGATGATCCGGTCGTCGGAGGCGACGGCACCCTCGTGCCGGTCCTGGATCGAGACCTCCTTCGGCAGCAGCTTCTTGCCCCAGGTCAGGATGCCGAAGCCGATGCCGAGCAGGGCCACGCCGAGCGTGACGCCGAGCAGCGGGGTGTACCACTTGTCGCCGCCACTGCCCGGGGTGTACTTCCAGGGCCACCAGATGTAGACGACCAGGAAGGCGGTCGCCGCCAGGCCCGTCAGCAGGAAGAACGACGCGACCGTACGGGTCAGCCGGCGCTCGGCCTTGCTGCCCGGGGCGACCTGCGGCTCGTAGTGGACGATCTCGATGTCGTCCCGGCGCGCGCCCTCGCGGACGATGTCGAACTGGCTGAGCCCGGGGGTGTTCACGTCGAGCGGCTCCCGGCCCTGCTGGGCCTGGTGCTCGGTGTGCGTGGTCATGCCGTCACCTCGCTACGGGCGGTGCCGCGCTGCGGCACCACGGCACTGAATCGGATGAGCCGCCCGGTCACGACTTGCCCGCAATCCACAGGCTCGCGAAGACGAGCGCGACGATGCCCACCAGGAAGATCGCCAGGCCCTCGGTGGACGGCCCGTACCGACCGAGGTTGAAGCCGCCCGGGTCCTGGTCGTGCTTCAGGGTCTCCTGGATGTAGGCGATGAGGTCCGCCTTCTGGTCCGGGGAGATCTGGTTGTCGCCGAAGACCGGCATGTTCTGCGGGCCGCTCAGCATGGCGGCGTAGATCTGCCGGTCGGTCGCCGGGCGCAGGCTCGGCGCGTACTTGCCGGAGGAGAGGGCGCCGCCGCCACCGCCGAAGGCGTGGCACTGCGCGCAGTTGATCCGGAACAGCTCGCCACCGGCGGCGATGTTGCCGTCGGCGTGCAGGTTCTCACCGTCGGGCACCACCGGGCCGCCGCCGAGCTCCTGGACGTACTGCGCGAGCTGGCGCGTCTCCTCGTCCGTGAAGAGCTCCGGCTTGCGCTGGGCCTGGGCCTCCTGCCGGGCCATCGGCATGCGGCCGCTGCCGACCTGGAACTCCACCGAGGCCGCGCCGACGCCGATCAGGCTCGGCCCGCGTCCCTCGACGCCCTGGGCGTTGCGACCGTGACAGGTCACACAGCTCACGTCGAACAGCGCCTTGCCCTCCGCGGCGGCACCGGTGAGCGGGGTGTCCTGCGCCTGCACGCCGGGGGCGAAGACGGTGTAGGCGCCGCCGGCCAGCATCAGCGCGGCGAGCAGCCGGACCGCGGCGCCCAGCCGGCGGCGGCCCCTGCTGCGCGCCGCGGGCCGCTCGCGCAGCCGCGCGAGCAGACCGCGTCGGCGGTCGTTGTCAGAAGTCATGACCTGTGTCCTTAACCGGTTGGACCTTGTCTCAGGGGACGGAGCAGCGGCGCGGTTCGTGACGCGCCAAGATCACTGAAGCCAGTAGATCATGGCGTAGAGCCCGATCCACACGACGTCGACGAAGTGCCAGTAGTAGGACACGACGATCGCCGACGTGGCCTGCGCCGGTGTGAACCGGCCCATGGTGGTGCGGATCATGAAGATGACGAAGGCGACCAGACCGCCGGCCACGTGCAGGCCGTGGAAGCCGGTGGTCAGGTAGAACATCGACCCGTAACCGTCTTCGTTGATCTTGATGCCCGCGTGCACCAGCTCGCGGTACTCGTTGAGCTGGCCGAGGACGAAGATCAGGCCCATCACGAAGGTGATCGTGAACCAGCGCCGCAGCGCGTGCACGTCACCCTTCTCCGCGGCGAAGACACCGAGCTGGCAGGTCACCGACGACAACACCAGGATCACCGTGAAGGTGGTCGCGTAGGGGATGTTGAGGTGCGTGGTGTGTTCCGCCCACTGCTCCGGCGCCGCCGCGCGGATGGAGAAGTACATCGCGAACAGCGCCGCGAAGAACATGAGTTCGCTGGAGAGCCACACGATCGTCCCGACGCTGACCATGTTGGGTCGGGTCAGGGAGTGGATCCGGCTCTTGTCAATGGCTGGGGCCGCAGTCACGCGGTCATTATTGCCCTTGACCGGGGCCGGCGATCAGCGGGGGGCCAAACCCGTGGCATCCCCAGCCCGATCGGGGCAGTCCGGTTCGCCTGACCTAGGCTGAAAAGCGTGCTGCACGCCGATCCGATCCCCGCCGCAGCCGCCGTCGCCGCGCCGGCGGCGACGGCGGCCGTCCCGCCGCCGTTCACCGTGACCTCGGTGTTCACCGAGACGAAGCTGGACAGCTGGCTCGCCGTCGGCCTGGTGCTGGCCGCCGGCGTCTACCTCTACGGGGTCCACCGGCTGCGGCTGCGCGGCGACCGGTGGCCGGTCGCCCGGACCGTCTTCTTCCTCGGCCCCGGCCTCGGCGGCATCGCGGCGGTCACCGTCAGCGGCCTGCACGCGTACGACACGGCGCTGCTGTCGGTGCACATGGTCCAGCACATGGTGCTCTCCATGATCTCGCCGATCTTCCTCGCGCTGGGCGCGCCGGTGACGCTGGCCCTGCGTACGCTGCCCCCGCGACCGCGCAAGCGGCTGCTGGCCGTCGTGCACAGCCGGATCGCGCGGATCTACAGCTTCCCGCTGGTGGCGTTCACCATCTTCGTGGTCAACCCGTTCGCGCTCTACTTCACCGACATGTACCGCTACACGCTGGAGCACGCGTGGGCGCACGAGGTCGTGCACGCGCACTTCATCATGACCGGCTGCGTGTTCTTCTGGCCGCTGCTCGGCCTCGACCCGCTGCCGGGCCGCTGGCCGTACCCGGCGCGGGCGCTGCTGATGCTGCTCTCCGTGCCGTTCCACACGGTGCTTGGCCTCACCATCATGCAGAGCAGCACGCTGTTCGGCGGCGACTGGTACCCCTCGCTCGGGCTGACCTGGTCCGACCCCTGGCAGGACCAGGTGGTCGCCGGCGGCATCCTCTGGGCCGGCGGCGAGTTCGTCAGCGTGACCATGCTGGCCGTCCTGGTCGTGCAGTGGATGCGCCACGCCGAGCGGGAGGCCCGCCGCGTCGACCGCGACCTGGACCGCCAGGAGGCCCGTCAGCGCGCCGCGGAGTCCACCGCCTGAGCCGTCCGGCGGTACGCCCTGCGCACCGCCACCGGCCGGACGTCGCCCACCTCACACCGACCGGTACGATCAGCGGGCGGCTGCGAGGTGGGCGCCAGTCCGGCCGAGCAGCGCGCAGCGAACGAGTCAACAAGCTCAGTGTGAGCGAACGAGTCAACAAGCTCAGTGTGATGGTGCCGCACGACGGCACGGAGCGAAGCGGAGTGCCGGCATGAGCGATCGTCTTTGCACCGTCCTGCTCTACAGCGACGACCCGCAGGTCCGCGACCGGATGCGGCTCGCCGTCGGCCCGCGCCCCGCGCCCGGCCTGCGGATCGAGTTCGTCGAGGCGTCCGACTACGCGGAGTGCATCCGGCTCGTCGACGACTACGAGATCGACCTGCTGGTGCTCGACGGCGAGGCGAGCCCGGGCGGCGGCATCGGCATCGCCCGGCAGATCAAGGACGACCGGGACGACGCCCCCCCGACCTGCGTGGTGATCGCCCGCGCCGCCGACCGGTGGCTCGCGGCGTACGCCGAGGTCGACGCCACCCTGGTGCACCCGCTCGACCCGGTGACGACCGGCACGACGGTGGCCGAGCTGCTGCGGGCGCACGCGCCCGCCTGACGTCCCCGCTCCGGCCGCCACGGCGCCGGGTCGACCGGTGCCGGTTCCCACCCCACCCGCATCTCGCACGCTCGGGAGGCCCGTCATGGGCGATCGGACCTGGCCGCACCTGCTCAACGCGCTGTTGCGCGGCGAGGAACTCGCCACCGCCGACACCGCCTGGGCGATGGGCGAGATCATGGCCGGCTCGGCGGCCCCGGCGCAGATGGCGGGCTTCGTCGTCGCGCTGCGCGCCAAGGGCGAGACCTCGACCGAGCTGGCCGGCCTGGTGGAGGCGATGCTCGGCCGGGCCGTGCCGGTGGAGCTGCCCGACGAGCTGCGCACCACCGCCCTCGACGTGGTCGGCACCGGCGGTGACCTCGCGCACACGGTCAACATCTCGACCATGGCCTCGCTGGTGGTGGCCGGTGCCGGCGTCCGCGTGGTCAAGCACGGCAACCGGGCGGCCTCCTCGTCGTGCGGCACCGCCGACGTGCTGGAGTTCCTCGGCGTACCGCTCGACCTGGGGCCGGAGGGGGTGGCCCGGTGCGTGGCCGAGGCCGGCATGGGCTTCTGCTTCGCGGCCCGGTTCCACCCGGGGATGCGGCACACCGGCCCGGTACGCCGGGAGCTGGGCGTGCCCACGGTGTTCAACTTCCTCGGACCGCTGACCAACCCGGCGCGGCCCCGCGCCGGGGCGGTCGGCTGCTTCGACGCCCGGATGGCCCCGGTCATGGCCGGCGTCTTCGCCGCCCGTGGCGACTCGGTGCTGGTGATGCGCGGCGAGGACGGGCTCGACGAGTTCACCACCGCCGCGCCCACCCGGGTCTGGGCGGCCCAGGGCGGCGTCGTCAGGGAGTCGCTGCTGGACGCGGCCGACCTCGGGGTACCCCGGGCCACCCTGGCCGACCTGCGGGGCGGTGACGCCGCCTACAACGCCGACGTGGTCCGCCGGCTGCTGGCCGGCGAGACCGGCCCGGTGCGCGACGCCGTCCTGGTCAACGCGGCGGCGGCGCTGGCCACGCAGGGCCCGTTGGACGGCGACCTGACCGAGGCGCTGCGGGCCGGGATGGACCGGGCCGCCGAGTCGGTCGACTCCGGGTCCGCCGCCCGCGTGCTGGACCGCTGGATCGAGGTCGCGCGCGCCCTCTGAGCCCCGGGCCTCGCCGGAGGTTGTCGGACCCCCGTGGGAAACTACAGCTGAGTAGTTCCCACATCCGTCCTGCACCGTCGAGTGCGGCAATCCCGTCGGGCGTGTGCGACACCCCGCGGGACCGGAGCGAGAGGAGACGCCCGTGTCGGAGCGCGAGCTCTACTGCGACACCTGTGAGGGCGTCGAGCCGTTCGAGGCGCCACCGTGCGCCGACGGCCACGGCGCCGACTGCCCCGAACTGGTCTGCACGGGCTGCGGCGCGGCCGTGCTCGTCCCCAGCGTCGTGTTCCACCTGGTGCGCCCGCGCGCCCGCCGCCGCGCGGCGGCCCGCCGCGCCGCCTGACGCCACCGCCACCGCTGAGCGGGCGGTCGGGCACCCATCGTCCGGGAGCGCCGCTGCCCAGCACGTCCCGCGCCCGCCCAGCCCGCCTTCCGGGCACGTCCGGCATCCGCACGACCTGTTTCCGCGCACGTCGCGCGCCCATACCGCCCGTCGCACGCCGAAGGCCCGCCACCGCCCGTCGCACGCCGAAAGGCCCGCCTCCCCGGGGAGGCGGGCCTTCGTGACGTCTCGCGGGTGGCGACCGATCAGTGCTCGGCGGTGCGCCGGGTGCCGCTGTAGTACTCGAACAGCAGGCCGCAGACGGAGAACGTGACCGCCACCATGCCAAGGCCGAGCAGCCAGAACTGCCAGAACGCGAGGCCGAAACCGGCGAGCCCGACGGCCAGGGCCAGGCCGAACGGCCAGTAGCTGCCCGGGCTGAAGAAGCCGATCTCGCCCGCGCCGTCGGCGATCTCACCGTCCGGCCGGTCCTCCGGCCGGAGGTCGATCCGGCGGGAGACGAACCAGAAGAAGCCGCCGCACATCGAGCACAGCAGGAAGCTCAGCAGCAGGGCGACGGTGCCCACCCACTCGACCTGGCCGCCGGAGTCGGCGGCGGTCCACCCGCCGTAGAGGAAGGTGGCGAAGAGCAGGAACCCGGCGATGACCAGGAAGATGCGCCACTCGGTCTTCATGCCCGATCCCTCAGCTTCCCGCGCCGGCCGGCGCGTCGTCGGGGTTGAAGTTGGCCTCGGTACGCCGGGTCTCGAACGGCTTCGTGGTCTTCGCGTACGGGTCCTCGCCGATGGCCGTCAGCGCCTCCTGCGTTGACCTGCCGTCGCGCTTGGCCGCCAGGAACTGCTCGTACTTCTCCGGGGAGACGACGCGCAGCTCGAAGTTCATGAAGGCGTGGTAGCTGCCGCAGAGCTCGGCGCAGCGACCCACGTAGGCGCCCTCGGCCTCCAGCTTCGAGACCTCGAACACGTTGCGGATCTTGCCCGGCATGACGTCGCGCTTGAACAGCAGCTCCGGCACCCAGAAGGAGTGGATGACGTCGCGGCTGGTCTCCTCGAACCGGATGGACCGGTCGGTCGGCAGCACCAGGATCGGGATGACCTCGCTGGTGCCCAGCACGGAGGCGACGGTGTTGGCGTCCTGGCCCTGGCCGTCGCGGTAGTTGAACTGCCAGTTCCACTTGAACGCGACCACCTCGACCGTGACGTCGGGGTTCTTGGTCGTCCGCACCACGTCGGTCTGCACGATCGCCGTGTAGTAGAAGAGCACGGAGACGATCAGGATCGGCGCGATGGTGTAGAGGAACTCCATCGGCATGTTGTAACGGGTCTGCACCGGCAGTTCGTTGCCCCGCTTGCGGTAGCGCACGACGCACCAGAAGATCAGGCCCCACACGAAGACGCCCACCGCGAGCGCCGCGATGCACGAGGCGATCCACAGGTCGTACATCCGCTGCGACTCGGGCGTGATGCCGCCCTGCGGCCAGCCGAATCCGCCGAACGCCGCGCCGACGTCGCAGCCCGTGAGCAGGACCAGCAGCGCCGCTCCGCCGAGACCGAGCCCGGCGATCCGACCGGCACCACGTCCCCGGCGCCCACCGGCTCCTGGGGAAGCGCTGTGCCGTACGGCCGACGGCCGTACCTCCGAACTCCTTGCGACCACCTGGTCCTGCCTCCCTAGCGCGCCGCGGTGTCTTCGTCCCTGCCCTCCGCCTGCGGAGCGACAGCACCAGCGGCAAAGGCGTCACCGACGGTCGCAGATTACTCGACCATGACGGGCTGGACCGTGTTGGGGTCGTTGTCGGCCCCCATCGGGGGGATCTTGGGCATACCGGCGCGATACGTTGGCTCCCGTGAGCGCATCCCCGGTCTACCTGGACGCGGCCACCGCCGCGCCGCTGCACCCGGTCGCCCGGCAGGCGCTGCTGGCGGCCCTCGACGACGGCTGGGCGGACCCCGGCCGCCTCTACACGCAGGCGCGCCGGGCCCGTCAACTCCTCGACGCCGCCCGCGAGGCGTGCGCGCAGACGCTCGGAGTGCGCGCCGACGAACTCTCCTTCACCCCCAGCGGTACGACGGCCGCACACTCGGCCGTGCTGGGGGGCCTGGCCGGGCGGCGGCGCGTCGGGGCCACCCTGGTGCACTCCGCGATCGAGCACTCGGCGGTGCTGCACGCCGCCGAGCGGCACGTCGCGGCGGGCGGCGCGGCCACGTCCGTACCGGTGGACCGGCTGGGTCGGCTCGACCTGGACCGTTGGGCGGCGGCGGTACAAGCGCCGGGGGTGGCGCTGGCCGCGCTGATCGCCGCCAGCCACGAGGTCGGCACCCTCCAGCCGGTGCCGGAGGCCGCGCGGGAGTGCGCCGAGGCCGGGGTGCCGCTGTACGTGGACGCCGCCCAGCTGGTGGGCCGGGCCCCGGTGCCGGCGGGCTGGTCGGTGCTGACCGCCAGCGCGCACAAGTGGGGCGGGCCACCCGGCGTCGGGTTGCTCGTCGTGCGCAAGGGCACCCGCTGGGAGTCGCCCTGGCCGGCCGACGACCGGGAGGCCGGGCGTACGCCGGGAGCGCTCAACCTGCCGGCGGTGGTGGCGGCGGCGGCGAGCCTGCGCGCGGCGGCGGCCGACGCGGCGGCCGAGGCGGCGCGGCTGACGTCGCTGGTGGCCCGGATCCGGGCCCGGGTGGCGGCGGAGGTGCCGGACGTGGAGGTGGTGGGTGATCCCGACCACCGACTCCCGCACCTGGTGACCTTCTCCTGCCTCTACGTCGACGGCGAGGCCCTGCTGCACGCGCTCGACCGGCGCGGGTTCGCCGTCTCCTCGGGCTCCTCGTGCACGTCGTCGACGCTGCGGCCCTCGCACGTGCTGGAGGCGATGGGGGTGCTCTCGCACGGCAACGTCCGGGTCTCGCTGCACCGGGAGACGACGGAGGCCGACGTCGAGAGGTTCCTCACCGAGCTGCCCGGCATCGTGGCGGGGCTGCGGGCCGAGGCCGGGGTGGTGGGGCTGTGACGGCGCCGGCGGAGATCCTCGACTGCCGCGGCCAGCGCTGCCCGCTGCCGGTCATCGCGGTGGCCAGGCGGCTGCCCGAGCTGCCCGTCGGCACGGTGGTGCGGGTGCTTGCCGACGATCCGGCCGCGGCGGTGGACCTCCCGGCGTGGTGCCGGATGCGTGGCCAGGAGTTCCTCGGCACGGTCACGGGCACCGACGGCCCCGCGTTCGACGTCCGCCGCCGCCACTGACCCGCGCCGCCGGGAGTGTTCTCATCCACCCCCGGCAGCCCCGGCGACAGCGACCCGCGCCGACGTCACGGCACGAGGTGCGGGCGGACCTCCTCGGCGGCGACGTCGCCGTACGACTCGGCGAGGCGCTTGACGAACAGGTCGCGGCGGACCTCGTACTCCTGGGTGCCGACGGTCTCCAGCACCAGCGTGGCGAGCAGGGAGCCGACCTGGGCGGCGCGCTCCAGCCCGAGGCCCCAGGAGAGGGCGGTGAAGAAGCCGGCCCGGAAGCCGTCGCCGACGCCGGTCGGGTCGATCGCCCGGGTCTCCCGCGCGATCGGCACGTGGATCGGGTCGAAGTCGCGCCCGGCGATCTCCACCCCGTGCTTGCCCAGCGTCGTGACCCGGACCTTGACCCGGTCGAGCAGCTGCGCGTCGGTCAGCCCGGCCTTGCTCTGCAGCAGCGACTTCTCGTAGTCGTTGGTCATCAGGTACTCGGCGCCGTCGATCAGCCCGACGACGTCCTCGCCGTCCATGCGCGCGAGCTGCTGGGACGGGTCGGCGGCGAACCGGTAGCCCCGCTCCCGGCACTCCGCGGAGTGCCGCAGCATCGCCTCCGGGTCGTTCGCGCCCACCAGGACCAGGTCCAGTCCGTCGAGGCGGCTGGCCACCGGCGCCAGCTCGATGTTGCGGGCCTCACTCATCGCCCCGGCGTAGAACGAGGCGATCTGGCACATGTCGGTGTCCGTGGTGCAGACGAACCGGGCGGTGTGCGCCACCTCGCTGACGTGCACCGAGTCGCAGTCGACGCCGTGGCGCTCCAGCCAGGAGCGGTAGTCGGCGAAGTCCGCGCCGACCGCGCCGACCAGGACCGGGCGCAGGCCGAGCTGCCCCATGCCGAAGGCGATGTTGGCCGCCACCCCGCCGCGCCGCAGCACCAGGTCGTCCACCAGGAAGGAGAGCGAGACCTTGTGCAGCTGGTCGGCGAGGAACTGGTCGGCGAAGCGACCGGGGAAGCTCATCAGATGGTCGGTGGCGATCGAGCCAGTCACGGCGATCTTCATGTCAACCTCGGGGTCGGGAGCGGGGCGCCGGTCAGCCTACCGGTCCGGCCCCCTCAGGATGACCTGTCCGTCGGCCCCGGGTCACCACCGTCGGGGACGCCTCCCCGGCCGGAAGACGACGGCGGGGCCGCCCCGGAGGACGGCCCCGCCGTGGTCAGCGGAGGTGCGGCTCAGCTGAACGAGTCGCCGCAGGCGCAGGAGTTGCCCGCGTTGGGGTTGTCGATGGTGAAGCCCTGGGCGTCGATCCGGTCGGCGAAGTCGATGGTGGCGCCGGCCAGGTAGGGGGCGCTCATCCGGTCGACGACGACCCCGACACCGTCGTAGTCGGTGACGACGTCACCGTCGAGCGACCGCTCGTCGAAGAAGAGCTGGTACCGCAGGCCGGAGCAGCCGCCCGGCTGCACGGCGACCCGGAGCCGCAGGTCGTCGCGGCCCTCCTGCTCGATCAGGGCCTTGACCTTCTGCGCCGCGACGTCGGTGAGGACGACGGACGTGGGGGCCTTGGCCTCGGTCGACTCGGTCTGCGCTGGCGTGGTCACGTGAAATCTCCCTGCGCGGTTGGGTCCGGACGCACTGGCCAACATCTCCTGTCGCCCAGCCATTCCCGGTGTGGTCCAGATCCGATGGTACGCCGCTCCGGCCGGCCCCACCCGTTCGGCGTGACCTGGGCCGTCGTCGGGCGCGGGGCGTACGGGGCGGTCAGCGGCTCCACTGCCGGGCCAGCCGGGTGCCGAGCGCCCGCAGCCCCTCGGCCGGGCGCTGCATCGCGGCGGCCAGCCCGCCGCGCTCCTCGCCCCCGAAGTGATCCACCAGGCTGTACGCGTCGGTCACCCCGGCCGCCCCCGCCTCCCGCCGGCCGGTGCTGACCCGGCCGGCGACCACCACGCAGGGCACGCCCCGGTCCCGGGCGGCGCCGGCCACCCCCGCCACCACCTTGCCGCGCAGCGACTGGTGGTCGAACGAGCCCTCCCCCGTGATCACCAGGTCGACCGCGTCGAGCGTGGTGTCCAGCCCGATCGCCCGGGTGACCAGGCCGATGCCCGACTCGCAGTGCCCGCCCAGCGCCAGCACGGCCGCGCCCAGCCCGCCGGCCGCGCCGCCGCCGGGCAGCGCGCCCAGCCGCTCGGGACAGCCGGGCAGGTCCCGCTCCAGCACGGCGGCGAAGCGCTCCAGCGCGGCGTCGAGCAGCAGCACGTCGGCCCGGTCGGCGCCCTTCTGCGGGCCGAACACGCTGCTCGCCCCGTGCAGCCCGAGCAGCGGGTTGTCCACGTCGGTGGCGGCGACCAGGCGGGCGTCGCGCAGCCGGGGCGCGCCGTCGACGGCGTGCACCGCGGCGAGCGCCGCCCCGCCGTACGGCAGCGCCCGGCCGCCGTCGTCCAGCGGGGTCACGCCGAGCGCGGTCAGCATGCCCGCGCCGCCGTCGTTGGTGCCGGAGCCGCCCAGCCCGATCACGACCGTGCGGGCGCCGGCCTCCACGGCGGCGGCGACGAGCACCCCCAGCCCGTAGGAGGAGGTGGTCTTCGGGTCGCGCTCGCCCGCGTCGAGCAGGTGCAGCCCGCACGCCTGGGCGCTCTCCAGCCACGCGGTCGCACCGTCGTCGGTGAGCAGGATCTCACCGGCCGCCGGGCGGCCCAGCGGATCGACGGTCGGCACCGGGATCCGGCGCCCGCCGAGGGCGTCGGAGAGCACGTCGAGGAAGCCCGGCCCACCGTCCGACAAAGGCCGTACGAGCAGGTCGTCGTCGGGCGCGACCTCCCGCCAGCCGGCGGCCACGGCGTCGGCGACCTGCGGGGCCGGCAGCGTACCGGCGAACTTGTCCGGGCAGAGCAGTACGCGCATGCCGAGCAGTGTGGCAGCACACACCGCCGGAGGCTGCGGGGAGGCCGCACTGTGGGACCATGGGGCACGTGACTTCGACCTGGGTGGAACCCTCCAACACCGCGACGGCACTGTTGCTGCTCGGCCGGGGCAGCGACCCCGCCACGGAGCGCGGCGTCGAGTGTCCGGGTGACCTGCCGGCGCCCAGCGATCCGGACCTGGTGGCCCGGGCCACGGCGGCGAAGGCGGCGCTGGGCAGCAAGGTCTTCGTGCTGGGGCACCACTACCAGCGCGACGAGGTGATCCAGTTCGCCGACGTGACCGGCGACTCGTTCAAGCTGGCCCGCGAGGCGGCGGCCCGGCCCGACGCGGAGTACATCGTCTTCTGCGGCGTGCACTTCATGGCGGAGAGCGCCGACATCCTCACCTCGGACGCGCAGAAGGTCGTCCTGCCCGACCTGGCCGCCGGCTGCTCGATGGCGGACATGGCGGTGCTGTCGCAGGTCGAGACGGCCTGGGACGTGCTCACCGAACTGGGCGTCGCGGCCGACACCGTCCCGGTGACGTACATGAACTCCTCGGCGGACATCAAGGGCTTCGTGGGTCGCAACGGTGGTGTGGTTTGCACCTCCTCGAACGCGAAGCGCGCGCTGGAGTGGGCGTACCAGCAGGGCTCGAAGGTCTTCTTCTTCCCCGACCAGCACCTGGGCCGCAACACGGCGGTGCTCGAGATGGGCTTCGCGCTGGACGACTGCGTCCTCTACGACCCGCACAAGCCGAACGGCGGGCTCACCCCGCAGCAGTTGCGCGACGCGCGGATGATCCTCTGGCGCGGGCACTGCTCGGTGCACGGCCGCTTCACGCTGGACAGCGTCAACGACGTGCGGGAGCGGGTGCCGGGCGTGAACGTGCTGGTCCACCCGGAGTGCCGGCACGAGGTGGTCACCGCCGCCGACTTCGTCGGTTCGACGGAATACATCATCAAGGCCATCGAGGCGGCCCCGGCCGGCTCGGCGTGGGCGGTCGGCACCGAGCTGAACCTGGTCCGCCGGCTCGCGCTGGCCCACCCCGACAAGCAGATCATGTTCCTGGACAAGGCGGTCTGCTACTGCTCGACCATGAACCGGATCGACCTGCCCCACCTGGTCTGGGCGTTGGAGGAGTTGGCGGCCGGTCGGGTGGTCAACCAGATCACCGTCGACCCGGACACCGCGCACCACGCCCGGGTGGCGCTGGACCAGATGCTGGCCCTGCCCGGGGCCGACACCCCGCCGCCGACAGCGAGCTGATCACTTTCCGTAGCGATGCTGGCACGGAAAAGGGTCCGATCACCGATAAATGCCCTCAGGGGCGATCTGACCGGGTCCATCTTCGTCACCGAGGGCTATGCTGCCGGTGCGACGATTCACGCGGGCCGTTTCGACATGGCCGCGTTCTGGGTAGCGATGACAATCGCGTGCCCCACCATCAACACGGCAGCACCGACGCGCTGGAGGTTGCATTGACCGACGACGTCCTGGTCGTACACGGAGGGACTCCGCTCGAAGGGCGGATCCGCGTGCGCGGCGCGAAGAACCTGGTCTCGAAGGCGATGGTCGCCGCGCTGCTGGGTGACAGCCCGAGCCGACTGTTCGACGTGCCGAAGATCCGCGACGTCGAGGTGGTCCGGGGCCTGCTCGGCCTGCACGGGGTCAAGGTCACCGACGGTGCGGAGGACGGCGAGCTCGTCTTCGACCCGGCGAACGTGGAGAGCGCCAGCACGGACCAGATCAACGTGCACGCCGGCTCCAGCCGGATCCCGATCCTGTTCTGCGGGCCGCTGCTGCACCGCCTCGGCCATGCTTTCATCCCCGACCTGGGTGGCTGCCACATCGGGCCGCGCCCGATCGACTTCCACCTCCAGGCGCTGCGCGAGTTCGGCGCGACGGTCGAGAAGACCCCCGAGGGGCTGCACCTCTCGGCGCCGAACGGGCTGCACGGCACCAAGTTCGCCCTGCCGTACCCGAGTGTCGGCGCCACCGAGCAGGTGCTGCTGACGGCCGTGATGGCCGAGGGGGTCACCGAGCTGCGCAACGCGGCGGTGGAGCCCGAGATCATCGACCTGATCTGCATCCTGCAGAAGATGGGCGCGATCATCAAGGTGCACACCGACCGGGTCATCGAGATCCAGGGTGTGCCCAGGCTGCACGGCTACACGCACCGGCCGATCCCGGACCGGATCGAGGCGGCGAGCTGGGCGGCGGCGGCGCTGGCCACCCGCGGCCACGTCGAGGTGCTCGGCGCGCAGCAGGCCGACATGATGACCTTCCTGAACATCTTCCGCTCCGTCGGCGGCGAGTACGAGGTCACCGACGCCCGGGCGCCGAAGCTCGGCGATCCGGGCCAGGAGGGCGGCATCCGGTTCTGGCACCCGGGCGGCGAGCTGCACGCCGTGGCCCTTGAGACCGACGTGCACCCGGGCTTCATGACCGACTGGCAGCAGCCGCTGGTGGTGGCGCTCACCCAGGCGCGGGGCCTGTCCATCGTCCACGAGACGGTCTACGAGCAGCGGCTGGGCTACACCGAGGCGCTCAACTCGATGGGTGCCAACATCCAGGTCTACCGGGACTGCCTCGGCGGCACCCCGTGCCGCTTCGGCCGGCGCAACTTCAAGCACTCCGCGGTGATCGCGGGGCCGAGCAAGCTGCACGCGGCGGACCTGGTCATCCCCGACCTGCGGGCCGGTTTCAGCCACCTGATCGCCGCGCTGGCGGCGGAGGGCACCTCCCGGGTGTACGGCGTCGACCTGATCAACCGGGGCTACGAGGACTTCGAGGCGAAGCTGGCCGACCTGGGCGCGCACGTCGAGCGTCCGTAACGTCGGCCACTCCCCTCCGCGCCCGGTGCACCGCGATGTGCACCGGGCGCCGTCGTTTGGCTACCCTTTCGACGTGCCGTCGCTGTTTCGCCGCAAGTCCTCCGACCTCGTCGACGAGGCCGTCACCACGGTGACCCCCGACGAGGAGTCCACGCCCGCCCAGCCCCGGGGCTACACCCCGAGCAAGAAGGAGCTGGGCAAGGCAACCCCCAAGCGGCCCACCGCCGGCCGCCGGCCGGCCGCGGCCACCAAGCCGTTGACCAAGGAGGAGCAGCGGGAGCGCAAGCGCCAGCTGCGCGCCGAGGCCGCGGCGGAGTTCCGCCGCGAGGGCGGCCCCCGCGACCGCGGCCCGGAGCGGCTGCTGGCCCGCAATGTGGTCGACTCCCGGCGTACGGTCGGCACCTGGTTCTTCGGTGGGGCGCTCATCGTGCTGGTCGGCTCGAACGCCGCGATGCCGCCGGTCGTCCGCCTCGTCTCCAACATCCTCTGGGGCGCGCTCGCCCTGGGCGTGGTGGTCGACTCGGTCCTGATCTCGCGCAAGATCCGCAAGCTGGTCCGGGAGCGTTTCCCGAACACCGGGCAGCGGATGGGCTCGCTCTACCTCTACGCCATCATGCGGTCGATCACGTTCCGCCGGATGCGCGCCCCCGAGCCCCGGGTCAACATCGGCGACCCGGTCTGACCCTGGCGCCCGGACGGCCTCTCCCGCATTGTGGTGAGGGGCCGTCGCGGCGTCAGCGGCTGCGGTAGAGCCGGGCCACCACGTCCTCGATGTCCGGCTCGACGATCGAGACGTCCCGCAGCGCACCCAGCCCGGCCAGGGCCGCCACCACCTCGGCCACCCCCGCCGACTCCAGCGCGAAGACCAGCCGGTGCCCGTCGGCCTCCTGCCGCTGTAGCGGCGCGCCGCGCAGCGCCGGCGGCTCGGGCAGCTGGGCGTCGAGGTCGGCGACGAGCAGCCGGCGCGACCCGTACCGCTCGTGCAGCGCGGCGATCGACCCGTCGTGCACCACCCGCCCGTGGTCGACCACCACCAGGCGCCGGCAGAGCCGCTCGATGTCGGCCAGGTCGTGCGTGGTGAGCACCAGCGTCGTGTCCCCGGCGCGGCCCAGCTCGGCGAGGAAGCCGCGGACCGCCTGCTTGCTGACCACGTCGAGGCCGATGGTGGGCTCGTCGAGGAAGAGCACCTCCGGGCCGTGCAGCAGGGCGGCGGTCAGCTCGCCGCGCATGCGTTGCCCGAGGGAGAGCTGCCGGACCGGGGTGTCCAGGAACGCATCCAGGTCGAGCAGGCTCCGGCAGCGGCGCAGCCGGGCGGCGTGCGCGGCGGCCGGCACCCGGTAGACGTGCCGCAGCAGCGCGAACGAGTCGCCCAGCGGCAGGTCCCACCAGAGCTGTGAGCGCTGGCCGAAGACCACGCCGACGCGTAGCGCGAGCCGGGTCCGCTGGGCCACCGGACGCAGCCCGCACACGCGTACCTCGCCGGCGGAGGGCGTCAGCACGCCGGTGAACATCTTGAGCGTCGTCGACTTGCCGGCGCCGTTGGGCCCGATGTAGCCGAGCATCTCGCCGCGGGGCACCCGCAGGTCGATCCCGTCGACGGCGGTGACCCGCCGCTTCTCCCGGCGCAGCCGGCCGGCCCGCACCCGGACGGTGAACTCCTTGCGCAGCCCGTCGGCCACGATGACGTCGTCGCTCATGACCCCGTACTCCGGTAGTGGCGGACCCCGGTGCGCCAGGCCGCCGCCGCCCCGGCGGCCGCGACCAGCGCGACGGCCGGCGCGGACCAGCCGACCCAGGCCGGCAGGCCGAGCGGGTCGGCGCGGCCGAGCAGCGCCAGCGCCGGGTGGTAGCTGACGAAGGCGAAGCCCAGGCCGTACGCGAACACCGCGCGGAACCAGCCCTCGAAGACGGTGACCGGGTACGAGGTGAAGTCCCGGCCGCCGTAGGTCACCGAGTTGGCCAGCTCCCCCGAGTCGACCCACCAGAACGAGACGGTGGCGGTGGCCACGAAGACCGACCCGAAGAAGACCACGCCGGCCAGCGGGGCGAGGACCACCAGCAGCGCCCGCGCCGGGGTCCACCCGACACCGGCCGAGCCGACGGCGACGACCAGCACGGCGAGCCCGAAGACCGCGCGCGACACCTTGCGCAGCGGCAGGTCCATCAGCAGCAGCTGGGGCAGGGCGCCCAGCGGGCGGACCAGCACGGCGTCGAAGAGCCCGGTGCGCACGTACCGGGGCAGCCGCTCGATGTTGCCCACCAGCAGGTCGGCGACGGCGAAGGCGCAGGTCGAGAGGCCGACCATCACCATCGTCTCGCGCAGCGTGAAGCCGCCCAGCTCCCGCGTCACCCCGAAGATCACCAGCACGGTGAGCACGTCGAAGACGGTGGACCCGACGTTGCCGACCAGGTCGATCGCGAACGAGGTCCGGTACGCCGTCTGCGCCCGCGCCTGCGCGCCGAGCAGCGCCCGGTACGCGGCCAGCGTCCCGCCCGACGCGTCAGCCACCCTGGACCACCAGGCGGCGTTCCGCGCGGCGCTGCACCAGCCGGCAGGCTGCCAGGATCAGCACCGCCCAGGCGACCTGGAGGCCGACCAGCCCGACCTGGGCGCCGGCCGGATCGCGCTCGACCAGCACGTCGAGCGGGGTCTGGAGCAGGCTCGGGAAGGGGGTGCCCCACCAGAGAACGAGTTGGAGCCACTCGGGCAGGAAGCGCAGCGGGAAGTAGAGTCCCGCGAGCACCCCCGAGGCGAGGGTCCAGAGGATCACCGGTCCCCGGACGTCCTGCAACCAGTACGCGGTCGCGTTGACCAGGAAGCGACAGCCGAAGCAGAGGACCACGGCGACGACGGCGGAGAACGCGAAGATCGGCAGGGTGGACCAGCGGCGGGGCACGTGGACCTCGAAGAAGAGCGGCCCGACCAGCACCGGCGGCAGGAACCGGACCAGCGCGGCGTGGCCGGCGCGGCCCAGGTCGGCGGCGAGATGGCTGGTCACGGGGTGCACGGGCCGGAGCAGGTCGCTGGCGATGTCGCCGGTGCGGATCCGGTCGGCCAGCTCGGTCCAGCCCCAGAGGAGGACGACCGCCAGTAGGCCCTGGCCCACCCAGACGAAGGTGGCGAGTTGCCCCCGGTCGTACCCGGCCACCGTGCCGGCCGCGCCGACCGCCGCGAGCAGGACGTAGCACCGCAGGAAGCCAAAGACCGTGTTGGTGACGACGCCCGCCACCGACGCCTGCCGGTACGTGGCGTAACGTCGGAAGCCTGATCCGGTTATAGCCTTAAATGTCCGGAACCATAGGATAACGTTTGGGGTGGTGGGCGGTGCCACAGTGGCGGTGAGCGAGCCCACGCCGCTACCCTCCTTCCGCAGCCACGCCGTACCGGAGGGGCGACTCTACCGGCACGTGGAGCGCCCAGCGCGACAATTTCCAACGAGGTGACATCGCCGTGAGCGAGCGGACGCGAGCCGGCCACCGGGGCGCCGCCGTGAGCGGACGGACCCCGGTCGGGCACCCGGGCGCGCCCGCCCCCTGGCGGCCCGTCGCGGGCGGCACGCCTACCCTCCGTGGCGACGGGCCGACCGGATGAGCCGCTACGCCGACCACTGGCACGACGCCGCCGAACCGGCCTGGATGATCGAGCCGACCACCGAGTGGCACCCCCAGTTCCCGGGCCAGCGCTACGCGGGCGACATCGGCGTCGAACACGCGCCGTCCGCGCGAGGGGGCCGCTCGGCCGTCGGCCGGGCCGAGGTGCCCCCGCTCGCGCCGACCCGACCCGACGGGACCTACATCGGCCGCTCGTGGGACGACCTGCCCGACGGGCGCCCCGGCCGGCAGGAGGCGTGGAACGGCCTCGACGCGCGACGGCACGGCGACGAGCCGTACCGCCACCCGCACGCCGACCCGCGCCGGCCCGACGACCGCCAGTGGCCGCCCCGGCAGGAGCAACCGCACCGCAACGACCGGGGCGGATTCGACGCCCCCGGCCGGCCCGCCGACTCCCCCCGACAGCGCGACCACGCGGGCCCCGCCCGCCACGACACCCGCACCCCGCGCTACGAGCCGGCCGGCCGGGACCGCCCCGTCTCCCCCGCCGGCAGGTCCGAACCCGGCTGGCTCCCGGAGCCCGACGAGGACGCGCCGCCGCGCCGTTCCCCGGCGTACGGACACCCCGACGCCGGCTACGACCACCGGCCGGAGGGCCACGACCGCCGGGCCGAGCGCGGCCCCGACCGCCCGGCCCCGCCCGGACCCGAGCGCCGACCCGACGGCGCCGCCGACCGCAAGCCCGGCGGGGACGCACACCGGCCGCGCTACCAGTGGGGAACCCCCGCCCCGGAGCCCCGCCCGTCCGACGGTCAGCGCGAACGCCCGCCCGGCACGCAGTGGGACCGTCCGTCGGACCCGCGCCGGGAGTACCCCACCGAGTGGGATCGCTCGGCGTCTCCTCAGTGGGACCGTCCCGCCGACCCCCGCCGCGATCGCCCCGCCGACCCGCAGCGGGAGCGGTCCGCCGAGCCGCGCCGGGAGGGTGGCCCGCACGGGCGCAATCACCAGCCGGGCGTAGCCGCCGGCGGGTGGCCGCGCCCCGACCGGGCTCCCGCCGGGCAGCAGCCGCGCCCCGACGGGCAACGGCCGCAGCAGGAGCCGGCGGAGCACCGGCGGACGCACGAGGCGGCGCGAGCCGAGGCGTACCCCGAACGGGCCCCGCACGGGACCGCCCGGCCGGACGCCCACCGGGACGCCGAGGCGTACCGGGAGCCCCGGGTACAGCCGCAGCCGGGCGGCGGCCTGCCGTGGCCACCACCCGGCCCCGTGCGGCCCGGCTTCGACCGGGACGCGGCGCGGCGGGCCGAGCCCGACCCCGAACACCGGCGACCGGTCGACCGTTCCCGCCCAGAAGAGGCCACGACCCCGCCGCCACCGCCCGCGTACGACCAGCGGCCGTCCCAGCCCTACAGCGCCCCGACCTCCGGAGCCCCGACCGGGCGCGCGGCTGCCGGGCCGGCGGCTCCTGGGCGCGCGGCTGCCGGGCCGGCGGCTCCTGGGCGCGCGGCTGCCGGGCCGGTGGGCTTCCGGGGGCCGGCTGGGGAGGTCCCCATGCCCGGGCGCCCCGTCTCCCCCGCGCCGTTCCGCGACCTGCCACGCTCCACCGGGCCCGTTCCCGTCGAGCCGGTCCACGGTCGGCCGGTGTCGCCCGCCGGACCTCCCGGCACGCCCGTCTCGCCCGCCGGACCTCCCGGCACGCCCGTCTCGCCTTCGGGTCCCGTCAGCGGACCGGTGTCGCCCGCCGGGCCGCTCTCCGGGCAGACGGCGGGTCGTGCTCCGGTTCCGGTGTCGCCCGCCGCCCCGACCGCCAGCCGCCCGGTATCCCCCGCTGGCCCGGCGGACCGTGTGGCTGGCCGTCCGGTGTCCCCCGCAGGCCCGGTCGCCGGACGGCCAGGATCACCGGTACCCGGCACCGACCGGACTGGTTCCTCCGTCCCCGCAGCGGGTCGCCCTGCCACGCCCGACCTGGTCCCGCCGGCCCCCGTTTCCGGCGTACCCGCCTCGGGCCTGCCGGTTTCCGGCGTACCCGCCTCCACCGTGCCTGCCGCCGGTGCGCCGGGTTACGGCGTACCGGCCTCGGGCGGACCGACTTCCGGCGTGCCGACGTCCCCTGCGGTGCCGGTTGATCCTGTGCCGAAGCGACGCCTCCCCCCGGCCAGCCACGCGCCCCGCCCGGCCGCCCAGGACGACGCCAACCCGATCTCGGCACCTCCCGCCGCCCGGCTGCGCCTGGAGTTCCTGCCGGCGCCGGAAGCGAGTGCCAGCAGGGTGTCCGACCCGGCAGCGTCCCGCCCAGGACCGGCCCGGCCGGACGTACCGACGCCACACCCGACCGCCGGGCTCGACGAGCCCAGGCCCACACCGCCCTCGCCCGTCGGGCACGGCGAGGCCAGGTCCCCACAGCCCTCGCCCCCCGCGCCGTCCGGGTCGCCGTCGGTCGCCCGGCAGACCTCGCCGCCCCGCTCGCCGGGAGCCCCAGAAGCCGGAGGTACGCCCAGCCAGAGCCCATCGGCACCGCACCTGGCCATCGCCCCGGACCGGCCCAAGCGTTACGTCCCGCCGCCGCCGAGCGACCCGCCCGCGCCGGTCGCCCCACCGCGTCCCCAGGCACCCTCGCCGAGCGGGCCGGACGCCTGGTTCCGACCGTCCCGACCGGCGCCCCCGCCAGCCACGCCGGACGAGCCGCAGCCCGCCGGCCAGGCGGACGCTGCCCCCACGGCCCCGTCGGCTCCCACTACCCCGTCGGCTCCGAGCGGCACATCGGCTCCGGGCGGCTCGTCGGCCCTGCACGACACCGCATCTGCAACCGTTTCATCCACGCCAAGCAGCACAGCCACCCCGAGCGACACGGCGGCTCCCCGCAGCACATCGACTCCGAGCGGCGCGGCCGCTGCGTCCGGCGCGGTGATTCCGAGCGACACGGCGGGTGTAACCGGCGCGACGGCTCCCAGCAGCTCATCGGCTCCAAGCGGCGACCCGGTCCCGAGCGGCACCTCGGCCCCGAGCGGCTCCGCGGCTGCGTCCGACGCGCCGGCCCCGAGCGGCACGACGGCTGCGAGCAACGCGTCGGACGTGGACGGCATCCCGACCCTCGGCCTCGGTGCGTCGGTCCGGAGCTCCGCCGACGACGGTGCCCCGACGGCGATTCCGGGCCTGGCGTCGACGCCGTCGGTCGAGCCCACACCTGAGCGCCGCGTACCGCCGGCCCCGGCCGTGGCGGTGGAACCTGCCCCGAACTCACCGGTCATCTCACCGGTGTCCGCCCCTCCGGTGCCCGAGGCACCGGTCGAGGCAGCCCCGCCCACGATGCCGGTACCGCCCGCGTCCTCCCCTTCCGATCCCGTGTCGGGTCCGCCCGCAGGGCAGGCGCCTCCCGCGCCGGCGTCGGGCCCGCCCACAGGGCAGGCGCCTTCCGAGCCGCTGTCCGGTCCGTCTGTCGGGCAGGCGTCCATCGAGCCGGTGTCCGGTCCACCAGCCATCCCCGCACCGGCGCCCACCCCGACCAGCCCGGCGCCTGCGGTCTCGGGTCCGTCGACCGTGCAGGGGTCAGCCCCGGCAGGTCTGCCGCCGGCCAGCACGCCGCCGGAGCAGCCGGCCCCCTCCGCCTTCGCCACGCCCGTATCCACGCCTCCCGTACAGATGCACTCCGCACCGAGCGCGCCGCGCCCGGTTTCCGCGCCTCCTGCCCGGCCCGTGTCGGCGCCACCGTCCGTCCCGCCGGTTCCGGCACCGCTCGTACGCCCGGGGTCCGGACCATCGGCGGACGCGGCTCAGGAGCAGCCGGCCGGGCCGGATGCCGTTGCGGCGAACGGAACCGCTCCGGACGCGGCGGCACGCCTCGGATCCGCGCCGCCGGACGCCCCGGCCCGAGGCGGGCCCGGACACGAGGGCCCCGCGTCGTACGCCTCCGCGCAGAGCGCGCCGACCCCGCGCGATCTCGACACCGGCGTTCCCGCCCCGCGTGCCGTCGACGCGGAGGACACCGGCGTCACCCGTCGGGAGGACGCCGAGCCGCGCGTGGCCGACGCGGGTACCCCGACCACCCACCCGGATGGGCACGCCACCACTCCCGCACCCGAACCCGTGCGCAGCGTCCCGGCCGAGACCACCGGTGGAACACCATGGTTGTCACCGAGGGCCGTTGACACCCGTGGTGTTCCACCCGTCGCGGCCGATCCGCCACCGGCGGCCACCTCAGCCGTCACCACCGGGTCACCATCGACGGTCTCGCCCGCCGACGGCCCGTCGAGGGAGGCGGCGGAGGTGTTCCGGACCAGCTCTGCCGCTGCACCCTCGACCGACCCGGGCGAGCCGGTCCTGGCGGCACCGGACGAGGCGCAGCCCGCTTCCGCCACAGGCCTCGTTGCGGCCCGGCCCGTGTCCGCGCCGCCGGCAACCTCGACACCCGCCGGCGACATCCCACCCGCACCGGCCGTCACCGAACCGCCGACGCAGCCGACGCCCCCGCCGGCGGCAACCTCGGCGATCCGCAGCGACACGACGCCGGCGCAGTCCGCCGCCGAACGGCCGACGCAGCCGACGACCGCGCCGCCCGTCGACGTTCCGGTCACGCCGGTCTCCGCGCCAGTGCCGCTCGTGGCCGCGCCACCGGAGCATCACGCATCCGCGCCGACGGAAGCACCGCAGCCGGCGTGGGCCGCCTCCGCCCAGTCATCGGACGTACCGACGCGGCCGGTGTCCGCACCGCCTGCCGCCATGCCGGTCACCCCCACACCGGCCACCACGCCGCCCGCCGACGCGCCGGACGCCGCCACGCCGCCTGCCGAGGCGCCCGACGCCGCCATGCCACCGGCCGCTGCGCCAGTAGCCGCCGCACCACCCATCGTGCCGCCCTCCGCCACACCGCTCGGTGCGCAAGTACCGATGACGGACGCGGCAGCGACCACCGCGTCCCGTACTGCCGACACGAGCGCCCGCGAGCGCAGCACCGCCGGCCCACGCGCCGCAGAACCAGGCGCCACCGGATCGGGCGTCACCAGCCCACGAGCCGCTGACGCCAGCACGGGCGAACCGAGCACCGTCGGCCCACGAGCCGCCGAAGGCAGCACCGCCACCCCGAGGGCCGCCAGCCCGAGCGCCGCCGGGCCATCGGCCACCGGGACGAGCGGCGGTACGCGGGACGCTGGCCGGCAGAGTGCGGCGCAGGGTGATCCGGAGCAGGTGCTGGCGAGCTACCGCTGGCGGCTCGATCCGGCGACCCTGCGGGAGATCGTGGCGGAGCCGGACGAGTTCCGGACGATCCGGCGCCGGCTGACCGAGAAGTTGGGCGCCGCGGTGGACAACAAGTCGCGCGCGCGGCTGCTCAGTCTGCGGGCGGTGGTGTCGCGGATCCTCGGCGAACTGGACGACGCCCTCGCGGACGGTCGGCTCGCGCTGACGTACGCGGAGGCCACGGGAGAGCTACGGCGTACGGCGGTGGCGCAGGCGCGGCTGGCGCACGTGTTGCGGTGGCGCGGCGAGTTCGTCGAGGCCGACCGGCTCTTCGCCGAGGCCAACTCCACCGAGTTGCCCGAGCGGCTGCGCGCCGTGCTGCACGAGCACGCCGGGCGGTCCTGCTACGACCAGGGCCGGCTCATGGAGGCCTGTCACCACTTCGAGCGCGCCCTGGACCTGCGCGGCACCGAGGACCCCGAGTTGCAGGCGCGGATCCGGTTGAGCCTGGACGCGGTGGCGGAGCGGGTCGCGGAGACGGGCTTCGGGCCGTACCCCCGCACCCGCGAGGAGGTGCTGGAGCGTGACCGGCCCCCGGCGCCGGCGCGCGACGGCGACCTGTGGGGTTTCGCCGGCCCGGACGGCGACATGGTCATCGCGGCCGAGTACGCGGAGGCGCAGCCGTTCCGTGACGGGCTGGCCTGGGTGCGGCGGCCCGAGACCGAGCGGTGGTCGCTGGTCGACCGCACCGGCGCCACGGTGCTCGAACCGTCGTACCCGGTGGTGCGCTCCTTCTCCGACGGGCTGGCCTGGGTCTCCGACGGCGGCGACGCCGGCTGGGTGGCGATCGACGCCACCGGCGAGGTGGTCGTGCCGCACGGCTTCGCGGACGTACGGCCGTTCCGGCGCGGCGTGGCCGTGGTCCGCCGGGACGGCTGGGGCGCGGTCGACCGTAACGGTCGGATCGTGGTGCCCACCCGGCACCACGGGTTCGTCACCGTCCTGGCCGACGGCCGCTACGTCGACGGCTTCACCGAGGAGGGGCTGGCCGTGGTGGACGTGGCCGGCCGGCGTGGCGTGGTGAACCGGGCCGGGAAGGTGCTGGTCCCGCCCACCCATCCGGCGCTGGTCATCCACCCGGTCGCGTTCCTCGTCGGCGACGGCACGGGGCGCTGGGGCGCGCTCGACCGCCGGGGTGAGCCGCTGATCGAGCCCGTGCACCGCGACCGCGACGAGGTCGTGGCCGAGATCGAGCGGCTGCTCGTCGACACCAGCCCCGTGCTCTGAGCGACACCGCGCCGCCACGGCGGGTGGACATGATCCGAACGGGCTAGGGTCGACTCATGGAATTCCGTCACCTGGGCCGTTCCGGCCTGATGGTCAGCGAGATCTCGTACGGCAACTGGATCACCCACGGCTCGCAGGTCGAGGAGGACGCGGCGTTCGCCTGCGTCCGGGCCGCCCTGGACGCCGGCATCACCACCTTCGACACGGCCGACGTGTACGCGGGCACCCGCGCCGAGGACGTGCTGGGCCGCGCGCTGGAGGGCGAGCGGCGCGAGGGGCTGGAGATCTTCACCAAGGTGTACTGGCCCACGGGACCGGGCCGCAACGACCGGGGCCTGTCCCGCAAGCACATCATGGAGTCGATCAACGGCTCGCTGCGCCGGCTGCGCACCGACTACGTGGACCTCTACCAGGCCCACCGGTACGACTACAGCACGCCGCTGGAGGAGACGATGGAGGCGTTCGCCGACGTCGTGCACTCCGGCAAGGCGCACTACATCGGCGTCTCCGAGTGGAAGGCGTCGGAGATCCGCGCGGCCCACCAGCTCGCCCGTGAGCTGCGCATCCCGCTGGTCTCCAACCAGCCGCAGTACTCGATGCTCTGGCGGGTCATCGAGTCCGAGGTCGTACCCACGAGCGAGGAGCTGGGCGTCGGGCAGATCGTCTGGTCGCCGATCGCGCAGGGCGTGCTCTCGGGCAAGTACCTGCCGGGCCAGCCGCCGCCGGCCGGCTCCCGGGCCACCGACGAGAAGTCGGGCGCGGGCTTCATCTCCCGGTTCATGACCGACGACGTCCTGACCCGGGTGCAGCGGCTCAAGCCGCTGGCCGAGCAGGCCGGGCTGAGCATGGCGCAGCTCGCCGTCGCCTGGGTGCTGCAGAACCCGAACGTCTCCTCGGCGATCATCGGCGCCTCCCGCCCGGAGCAGGTGCACGACAACGTCAAGGCGGCCGGCGTCAGGCTCGACGCCGAACTGCTCAAGGCGATCGACGAGATCCTCGACCCGATCGTCGAGCGCGACCCGGCCCGCACGGAGTCTCCCGCCGAGCGCCCGTGACGCGTTCCGGCCCGGTCGCCCCCGCCAGGGCGGCCGGCCGGGCCGGACAGCACGCTCAGCCCTGCCAGAAGCGGATCAGGTCCAGACCGAGGGCGTAGAGCCACGGGGGCAGGCCGAGGAAGTCGCCCACGGCGAAGACCGCGTCGAAGAACCAGCGGTTGATCCGCGGGTTCCACAGCAGTGCGAACAGCAGGATGAAGCCGAACGGGGCGAACAGGTCGTACATCCTGCGCCACTGCGGGTTCAACCACGGCTCGATCATGTTGCCGCCGTCCAGGCCGGGCACCGGCAGCAGGTTGAGCACGCTCGCGGTGAGTTGGAGGAACGCCAGCAGCGCCACCGCCGCCCAGAACTCGACGGGCCCGCCGCCGGGCGCCCCGAGGCGTACGGCGAGCACCAGGACCAGCGTGAACAGCACGTTCGTGGCGGGGCCGGCGAGGCTGACCAGCGTGTGCCGCAGGCGCCCCGGAATGGCATGCCGGTCCACCCACACCCCCCCGCCGGGCAGGCCGATGCCGCCGAGCAGCACGACCACCACCGGCAGCGCGATCGACAGCAGCGGGTGGCTGTACTTCAGCGGGTTGAGCGTCAGGTAGCCCCGGTGCGCGACGCTGCGGTCGCCGGCCCGGAACGCCACGACGGCGTGGGCGTACTCGTGCAGGCACAGCGAGACCAGCCAGCCGGACACGACGAAGAGGAACACGTCGAGCCGGACGTTGCCGAACCCGTTCCAGGTGAGCACCCCGCTGGTCACGAAGAGCGCGACCAGGGCGAGGAAGACCGGGCTGGGCCGCAGCGCCGCCCGGGGCACACCGAGCACCAGTGGCTCGCCCCCCGGGCGGTCGCCGGCCATCACTCCGCCGGAGGCAGCAGGCTCATGCGGTAGTCCACCCGGTCGTCCTCGACGAGCGCGACCGAGGTGACGCCGGACGCCGCGAGCTCCCGCCAGGCCTGACCGATCCAGGATTCGGCGTCCGCCTGGCTGCTGAACGACTCCGCCGGCCCCTCGACCGCCTCGCCGTTCGCGCCCTCGTACCGCCAGCTCCACGCCATGCCGCGTCTCCCCTCGCCGCTGATGTCCCGTGGGACGAACCCCCGCAAGCGTAGTCGTCCGCGCACGGGGCGGCCCGACATCCGTCCGGCGGGCGGGCAGCCGCCCCGGTGGCGCAGGGTTTTCCGGCTGCTGTCCGGGTATGGGCCACCTGACGCGCGACGGGCGGTCGTGGACCGCCGGCGGCCCGGAGGAGGCGACGATGGACGAACCGCTGCACGACAAGGACACCGAGACGCTGCGGACCATGGCGGTACGCGGCGGCATCGTGGGGGCGGCGCACATGGAACGGGAGGACCTGCTGGACGCCCTCGTGGCCCGGCCCGGGGAGGGCGCCTGGCAGGAGGATCCGAAGCCGGCGGCGGTCAACCCCAACGACTTCCAGTACCAGGCCCCCCGGTAGGGGCCGCCCCGTCCGACCGGGCCGGTACGGTGTCGCGGTGCTTACTCGGGGAGTGGTGCTCAGCGACCGGTACCGGTTGGACGACCGGGTGGCGACGGGCGGCATGGGCGCGGTCTGGCGGTGCACGGACGTCATGCTGGAACGCACGGTGGCGGTGAAGGTGCTGCTGCCGGCGCTGAGCGCGGATCCCGAGTTCACGACCCGGTTCCGGGCGGAGGCGCGGATGCTGGCGGCGCTGCGTCACCCGGGTGTGGTCGCCGTGCACGACGTCGGCCGGGCCGTCCTCGCCGACGGCAGCCAGGCCGACTACCTGGTGATGGAGTACGTCGACGGCCAGCCGTTGAGTTCCTGGCTGCGGCGGGCGGGGCGGCTCGACCCGGCGTCGACCATGTCGGTGGTGGCGCAGGCCGCCGAGGCGCTGCACACGGCCCACGTCGCCGGCATCGTGCACCGGGACGTCAAGCCGGGCAACCTGCTCGTGAAGGCCGACGGCCGGGCGGTGCTGGTCGACTTCGGCATCGCCCGCTCGGGCACCTCGGCGGGCATCACCGCCGCCAACGTGATGCTGGGCACCGCCTCGTACATGTCGCCGGAGCAGGCCGCGAACCAGCCGGTCTCCCCGGCGACGGACATCTACGCGCTCGGCGCGGTGGCGTACTTCTGCCTAACCGGCCAGCCGCCGTTCGACGGTGACAACCCGCTCCAGGTGGCCCTGCGGCACCTTCAGGAGGAGCCGCCGCCGCTGCCACCCGACGTCCCCCCGGCGGTGGCCGCGCTGGTGCAGCGGGCGATGGCGAAGCACCCGGGCGACCGGTTCGGCGACGCGGCGGCGATGGCCGACGCCGCGGCCGAGGCCCGTGACGCGACCCTGGCCGTGGTCCCGACGTCCGCCCGCCCGCCGTGGGCCGTCGCCGGCCCGACCTCGGCGGCGTCCGCTGGCGCCACGCTGTCGCCGGCCCCCGCCGGGCCGCTCGCACCGCCGGATCCGTGGGCGCCGCTGCCGCCCGTCCCCGCCGCAGCGCTGCCCGCGGGCGGCCCGCCCGACCGCCCGGCACCGGACACCGGCGGCGGCACCTGGGCTTCGGCCCCGCCCACCCGGGAGGATCCGGTCACGCCACCGCCGTCACGGCGGCGCCGGGCCGCGCTGCTCGGCTCGGCGGCCGTCGGGTCCGTGGTGCTGGTCGGGGTGGCGGTGCTCGCGCTGGTCCCCGACGACGGCCCGGCCGGCGGGGACGTGCCGGCGGCGCTGACGGGCGGATCCGCGCCGGCGGGCTCGCCCGGCGCGGCGGCCGGCGACGGGACGGGCAGGCTCCGCGTCGAACCCACGGCGGGCGCCACCCGCCCGACGGCTCCGGCGGCGTCCGGCCGGCAGTCGGCGTCCCCGTCCCAGCCCGTCCCGCTCCCCACGGCGGGCGGCGGCGAGCCGACCCCCACCGCCTCCGGCCGGCCGGGTGCCGAACCGACGGCCGGCCGACCGGCGAGGACGAACCCGTACACGCCGGTCGGGGCGTGCGGCAGCGGCTACCAGGTGATCGACTCGGCCGCCCTGACCGCCTCGGGCACCCGGCAGGGTCGGGTCTACCTGCTCTACCACGCCGGCACCGGCGACAACTGCGTGGTCACGATGAAGGAGACCGCGGTGGGCACGGCGACGACCGCCTCGGCGTGGCTGGAGGTGCGCGGCCGGGCGCGCAGCACCGACAGCGGGTCGTTCTCCTACTACGCCGGGCCGGTACGGGCGAAGGCCGCCGGGGTCTGCGTGAAGTGGGGCGGCGCCACCGGCGGGGCCAGCTACGGCAGCGGGTTCGAGCACTGCGGCTGAGCGCGCCATGCCCGACGACGACCGGCCGCTCCGGGCCGGGACGGAGCGCAGCGCACCTCCGGGGGGCCGCACCCGGGTGCTGGCTCTAAAGTACGGGCATGTCCGTTGACGGGTGGAACACGGTCCTGGTGCTCGGCGGCATCCGGTCCGGAAAGTCCGAATTCGCCGAGTCCCTGGTCGCCGACGCGCCGACGGTCCGCTACGTGGCCACGGCCGCCGACGCGCCCGCCGACGACGCGGAGTGGGCGGCCCGGCTGGCGGCGCACCGCGAGCGCCGACCGGAGACCTGGACCACCGAGGAGACCGCGGCCGACCCGCGCCGCCTCGCGGACGTGCTCGCCGCCGCCGGGCCGAACGAGACGCTGCTCGTCGACGACCTCGGCGGCTGGGTGACCGTGCTGCTCGACCCGGCCCACCAGCCGGCGGACGACACCGCCACCATCGCCGAGCTGGCGGCGGCGGTGCGCTCCTGCGCGGCCCGGTTGGTGCTGGTCAGCCCGGAGGTCGGGCTCTCCCTGGTGCCCACCACCCCGCTCGGGCGGGCCTTCACCGACGCGCTGGGCGCGGCCAACCGGGCGGTCGCCGACGCCTGCGACGCGGTCGTCCTCGTGGTCGCCGGCCAGGCCGCCTGGCTCAAGCCGCGCGTCCCGCACCCGGCCACCGTGCCCGCCCAGGCCGGATCCGCGCAGGCCGGGCCCACGCAGGCCGGGCTGGCGCAGAACGGCGCGCCGGGCGTTCCCGGCGGCGCTCGCGGGTCGGTGGCCGCGTCGGAGCCCTCCCCGGAGGTGTTCACCCCCGCGCCGCCGGCCGCCCCGGACGCGGCGCACGGTGCCGAACCGACCGGCACCGCCTGGGCCGCCCCGACCATGGCGCTGCCGATGGTCGCCACGGGCCTGGTCATCCAGCCCGGCATGGAACTGCCCATGCCCGACGAGTACACCGGGCCGCAGGCGATCGAGCGGCTCGCCACCCTGGACGTGCCCGGGTCGGGGCTGGGCGTGCTGGAGCGGGCGGTCGGGTTCGCCGCCGCCACCCAGGGCACCCCCACCCCGGCCCCGTGGGGCTCGGTACGGGTGCTGCTGCTGCACGGCGACCACCTCGGTGGCGCAGCCGCCGGCACCGTCGAGGGCGAGTCGGCGCGCCGCGCCCGGCAGGCCCGCGCCGGGCAGGGGGCGCTGGCCCGGCTCGCCGCCGAGAGCGGCGCCGGACTCCAGGTGGTGGAGGCGCCGGCGTCCGCACCGATGGAGGCCGAGCCGGCGTTGACCGGCGAGCAGGTCGAGGTCGCCCTGCGCTACGGCTGGCGGCTCGCCGAGGAGGCCGCCGACGCGGGCGTACGGCTGCTGGTGCTCGGGGCGTGCGGCGCCGGCACCGAGGCCGCCGCGGCGGCGGTGCTGGTGGCGACGGCGGGCGCGGAGGCGCCCGCGGTGCTCCCGCGGGTGCTCACCGGCTCGGGCGAGATCGACGACGCGGCCTGGATGACGCGGTGCGCGACGGTGCGCGACGCCCTGCACCGGACCCGGAACTCGCCGCGCAGCGCCAAGGACGTGCTGGCCGAGCTGGGCGGTGGGGACATCGCCGTGGCCACCGGCGTCCTGCTGGGCGCCACCGCCCGGCGGCTGCCGGTCATGCTCGACGGGCCGGTCGGGGTGGCCGCCGCCATGGTCACCCGCGACCTCGCCGGACAGGCCCGGCACTGGTGCCTGCTGGCCGACCACGGTGGGCACCCCGCCGTGCGGCTCGGCGCCGACGTGCTCGGCCTGACGCCGCTGCTCGACCTGCGGCTCGACCTGGGCGAGGGCGCGAACGCGCTGGCCGCGCTACCGCTGCTGCGCTCGGTGCTGGCGCTGGCCGCCGCGCTGCCGGCCCACCCGTCGCTCGGCGGCGACGACGAGCAGGACACCGACGAGCCCGACTTCCGCGAGCCGGAACCGGCCGGGCCCGGACCGACCAGCACCGAGCCCGACTTCCGCGAGCCGGAGCCCGCCGGCCCCGGCCCCACCAGCACCGGGTCGGAGTCGGAACCGGTGGACCCGTCCGGCCGGCGTGCCGGCTGAGTCGCGGCTCGCCGACGGGGCGCGGTTGGCGCTGACCACCTTCACGACCCTGCCGGTACGCGCCGGTCGCATCGACCGGGCGGTGGCGGGGACGGCGATGGCGCTCGCCCCGGCGGTCGGCGCGCTGCTCGGCGTCGTGCTCGCCGGAATCCTGCTCCTGCCCGGTGCGCTCGCGCCCCCGCTGGTCGCGGCGGCGGTGACCGTCGGCGCCGGGGCGCTGCTCACCCGGGGGCTGCACCTGGACGGGCTGGCCGACACCGTGGACGCGCTGGGGTCGTACCGGCGGGGGGCGGCCGCGCTGGAGATCATGAAGAAGCCGGACGTGGGCCCGTTCGGGGTGGTCGCGCTGGTGGTCGTACTCCTGGTGCAGACGGCGGCCCTCGCGGAGCTGGCGGGACGGTCGTGGCCGGCGGCGCTCGCGGCGGTGGTCGCGGCGAGCGCCGCCGGCCGGCTCGGGGTGGCGGTGGCCTGCCGGCGCGGGGTGCCGGCGGCCCGCCCGGAGGGGCTCGGCGCGCTCGTCGCGGGCACCGTCGGGCCGGTCGCCCTGGCCGCCGGGGCGGTCGCCGTCGCGCTGCTGGCGCTCGCCGCCGTGCCGGGCCGCCCGTGGCAGGGGCCGCTCGCCGTCGCCGCCGCCCTCGCCGTCGCGGTGGGGCTGCTGCGCCACGTGGTACGCCGGCTCGGCGGCGTCACCGGCGACGTGCTCGGCGCCACCGTGGAGGTGGTCACCACGCTGGTCTACCTGGGAGTGGTGCTGTCCGGCTGAACGGGGCACACCGCGCCGGGTAGCGTTCTCCCACGACAGCACCGGCGCGGCCAACCGGGGGACGACATGCTCATCACGGACGACTTCCTGCCCGTACCGGTTCCGGAGTCGCTGAGCGCGACCTACCTGGTGCCGATGACGGGGCTGCCGAAGGTGAGCGCGAAGACCGCCGTGGCGCGGCTGAGCGGCCGGCTGGCCGAGCCCGTGCACGGGCTGGCGCGGCAGATGCTCGACAGCCCGCTGATGAGCGTGGACACCCGGCCGATCGCCGAGTTCCCCGAGCTGCCGCCCGATCTGCTCACCGCGTTCGGCGCCACCGAGGCGCAGTTGGCCCGGCTGGCCGCCGCGAGCCACCTGGTCGTGGTGCAGGCCGAGTACCGGCCCGGCTGGCCGCCGGCCCACGAGTGGGCGGCCCGGGCGGTGGCCGCCGCCGTCGCCGAGTCCGTCGACGGCGACGTGGTGGACGTGTTCGGCCTCCAGTTCCTCGACCCGGCGACGGCGCTGCGCTCGCTGCCGGACGCCCAGGGGCGGATCCGGCTGGTCGACTGGGTGCTGGTGCCCTACTCCTCCGACGCCGAGGGCCTCTGGTTCACCACGAAGGGGCTGCGCCGCTTCGGGCTGCTGGAGTTGCAGACCCAGGGCGTACCGGACCACCTGACCCGGGCGTGGGGGGCGGTGATGACCGGCGCCGCCCGGCGGCTGCTGCGGGACTGGACCGACGGGCTCTCCGGCGAGGAGGTGCCGGCGTTCGTGCAGCTGCCGGTGCTGGCCACGGTGACCGGGCACGACATCGCGGTGGCGTACGGCAATCCGGAGCAGCACGGGGCGACGGCGCCGGTGCTGCTGCGGCTGGAGCTGGATCCGGCCACCGATCCCGACGCCGACTCGTTCCTCAGCCTGCGCCCGCCCGCCGGGCATCCGGGGCCGGACGGCCGCTACTACGCCGCCGCCTGCGCCACCCTCTTCGCCGGCATCCAGCCGGACGTGCGCTACGCCCGGGCGGGCGACGCGATGAGCAGGGCGGTCGCCACCGCCCGCGCCGGGCTGGGCGACATCCGAGCCCGGTTCCTCGCCGGCCAACTGCCCCCGGAGACGCAGCTCGTGGTCAAGTACGGCCTGCCCGGCGACGACGGCCCCGAGTACGTCTGGGCGGGGGTGACCTCGTGGGACGCCCCGGAGCGGATCGTGGCCGCCAGCGCCAGCGACGCCAACACCGACCCGACCGTGCGCATCGGCTCACCGGTCGTCGTGGAGGCCACCGACGTCGTCGACTGGGCCGTGCTCGACGGCACCGGCGTCATCGAGGGCGGCTGGACGCAGGCCGTCCTGGACGCCGGCGAACGCCCCCACCCCCCGCTCTGACCCCCTCTCCCCCCACCCCCACCCTCCCCACTCCCGTGTTGATCATGAAGTTGTTGCCGGGACACGCCGGTCCGGGTGACAACAACTTCATGATCAACGGCGGGAAGGGGGACGGCGGGCGGGGGGCCGGGGCGGGGGTCAGCGGACCGAGGGGGTGACGAACGGGGGGCGGGTGACGCGCATCTGGGCGCGGCGGCCGCGGATGTCGACCTCGACCAGGTCGCCGTCGGCGAGCTTCGCGGCGGTGTCCAGCAGCGCCAGGGCGATGCCCTGCTTCTTCGTGGGCGAGAACGTGCCGCTGGTGATCGTGCCGACCTGCGCGTCGCCGACGTGCACCGTCATGCCGGGGCGCGGGATGGCCCGGTCGACCGCCTCCAGGCCGCGCAGCGTACGCCTCGGGCCGGCGGCCTTCTCCGTGAGCAGCGCGTCGCGGCCCCAGAAGGCCGGCTTGTCCCAGCCGACCGCCCAGCCGGAGCGGGCCTGCACCGGGGTGATCTCCGGCGACAGGTCCTGGCCGTGCAGCGGGTACCCCATCTCGGTGCGCAGGGTGTCCCGGGCGGCCAGCCCGCAGGCGCGCAGCTCGGGGTCGGCCGCGAACAGTGCGTCCCAGACCGCGACCGCGTCGGCCGCCGGCACCACCAGCTCGTAGCCCAGCTCGCCGGTGTAGCCGGTGCGGCACACCGTCAGCTCCACCCCGTTGAGCGTGGCGGTGGAGAAGCTCATGTAGTCGTGCCCGGTCGGCAGGCCCAGCGCGTCGAGGAGCTCGACGGAGCGCGGGCCCTGCACGGCGAGGACGGCGTACGCCTCGTGCTCGTCGGTGACCGTGACCGACGGCGGCGCGGCGGCGCGCAGCCGGCGCACCACCTCGGCGGTGTTCGCGGCGTTCGGGATCAGGAAGACGTGTTCGTCGCCGTGCAGGTAGGCGATGATGTCGTCCACCACGCCGCCGGTGGCGTCGTCGCAGCAGAGGGTGTACTGCGCCCGGCCCGGCCCGATGCGGCCCAGGTCGTTGCTGAGGCAGGCGTTGACGAACCCCGCGGCGCCCGGCCCGGTCACCCGCGCCTTGCCCAGGTGGGAGACGTCGAAGACGCCCACCCCGGTACGCACCGAGGCGTGCTCCTTCAGCACTCCGCCCCCGGCGTACTCCAGCGGCATCTCCCAGCCCCCGAACGGGGCGAACTTGGCACCGAGAGCGGTGTGCCGCTCGTGCAGCGGAGAACGGCGCAGCCGGGTCGCGGCGGCGTCGGAGGTCACGTCGGTCATGGGTGGGAACTTACCGGGAGCTGGACGGCTGGTTAGCATCGGCGGGACCCGTCGGAGCAGTCGGCGGGACAGCCCCGACCTCCGACGGGTACGTTCCGCCGGAGACCTCCATCGCCGGTACGCGACGACGCGACCGGCCCGGCCCGCCCGGAGTAGCTTCAGTGACATCGCCCAGCACCACCCTGAGCCTGGTCGACACCGACCCCGCCGAGCTCGCCGTCGACGCGATCGTGATCGGCGTGCACAGCCAGACCGCAGAGCAGGCCACCACCACCGGCCTGGCCGGGACCCTGCTGCTGGCCAGCGGCGCGGAGAGCATCGCCGCCGCCTTCGACGGCAAGCTGACCGAGACGCTGGCCCTGCTCGGCGCGACCGGTGGCCCCGGCGAGGTGATCAAGCTGGCCACGCTGGGCACCGTGACCGCCCCGGTGGTCGTCGCCGTCGGTCTCGGCCCGGAGCCGACCGGCGCCGCGCCGGCCCCGGAGACCCTGCGCCGGGCCGCCGGAGCGGCCGTACGGGCCCTCGCGGGCGCGCCCCGGGTGGCCCTCGCGCTGCCGCTGCCCGACGACGCCGACGCCCCGGCGGCGCTGCGCGCGGTGGCGGAGGGGGCGATGCTCGGCGGCTACCGCTTCGCCGGCTACAAGACCCGGCCCCAGCCGGCCCGGCGCGAGCCGGTCGCCGAGGTGCTCGTCGCCGTGCCGGACGCCGGTGACGCCGGCGCCCAGGCCGAGATCGCCCGCGCCCAGGTGGTCGGCGGCGCGGTCCGGCGCAGCCGGGACTGGGTCAACACCGCCCCGAACGAGCTGCGCCCGCCGTCGTTCGCCGACTCGGTGGCGGACGCCGCCCGGGAGGCCGGCCTGACGGTCGAGGTGCTCGACGAGGCGGCCCTGGCCGCCGGCGGCTACGGCGGCATCATCGCCGTCGGGCAGGGCTCGGAGGCCCCGCCGCGGCTGGTGAAGCTGAGCTACACCCCGGCCGGCGGCGGCAACGGCAAGCGGGTGGCGCTGGTCGGCAAGGGCATCACCTTCGACACCGGCGGCATCTCGATCAAGCCCGCGCAGGGCATGTGGGAGATGAAGTCCGACATGGGTGGCGCCGCCGCGGTGGCCGCGACCATGCTGGCGATCGCCGCGCTCAAGCCGTCGGTGGCCGTGACGGCGTACCTGCCGATGGCGGAGAACATGCCGTCCGGGCGCTCGTACCGGCCGGGTGACGTGATCAGCATGTACAACGGCAAGAAGGTGGAGGTGCTCAACACCGACGCCGAGGGCCGGATGATCCTGGCCGACGCGATGGCGCGGGCCTGCGAGGACGGCTGCGACTACCTCTTCGAGACGTCCACCCTCACCGGCGGGCAGGTGATCGCGCTGGGCAAGCGCATCGCCGGCGTGATGGGCACCCCCGAGCTGTGCGAGCGGGTCCGCACCACCGGCGACGCGGTCGGCGAGCCGGCCTGGCCGATGCCGCTGCCGGACGACGTGCGCAAGGGCATGGACTCCGACGTGGCCGACATCTCCCAGGTCAACGCCGGCATGGACCGGGCCGGGCACATGCTCCAGGGTGGGGTCTTCCTGCGCGAGTTCGTCACCGCCGACGTCGCCTGGGCGCACATCGACATCGCCGGCCCGAGCTACCACTCGGGCGAGCCGACCGGCTACTGGACCAAGGGCGGCACGGGCGTGCCGGTCCGCACGCTGGTCCAGCTGGTGGAGGACGTCGCCGCCAACGGCTGACGTACGCGAAGGAGGGCCCCTCGTCGACGAGGGGCCCTCCTTGCGTTTCACCCGGCCGGGCGCGGAGGCTGGCTCAGAACAGCTCGGGGCGGCGCTTTCGGCGCTCGTTGTAGTCGCGCATCCGCTGCGGGTAGCCCATCAGCCGCACGTCGTAGACCGGGATGCCCAGCCGGTACGCGAAGCGGCGGGCGCCGTCGGGCCCGTCGATGCGACGGCGGGTCCACTCGCCGTCGTCGGCGATCAGCATGACCGTTGTCTCGGTGACGGTGGTCCGCGGCTCGATGTAGGCCTCGACCCCGCGCCGGCTGCGTACGAAGCCCTCGAGGTGTTCCAGGTCGCCGCGGTCGGCGGCCCGGTCGAGGCTGACCGCCCGCGTCTTCTTGCGTCGCCGGAACAGTCCCACCGAGCGTCTCCCCCTCTGGTCCGTGATCGAAGCCAGTGCCAAGCGTACGTGTCACGGACGTGTCGTTGGGCACCTCAGTACGCGGGCGGCGGGCGGTGGTGACAAGATGACCGAGGTGGGGTGTGCCCGTGTTACCCCGCCGTGACCCCCCGAAGCAGTGACGCGACCTGGGAGTTGGACGTGAGCGAGCCGAACGACGCAACCTTCGACATCGTCATCCTCGGAGGTGGCAGCGGCGGCTACGCGACCGCCCTGCGTGCCGTCCAGCTGGGCCTGAAGGTCGCGCTGGTCGAGAAGGGCAAGCTCGGCGGCACCTGCCTGCACAACGGCTGCATCCCCACCAAGGCGCTGCTGCACGCGGCCGAGATCGCCGACCAGACCCGCGAGTCGGAGCAGTTCGGCGTGAAGGCCGAACTGGTCGGCATCGACATGGCGGGGGTCAACGCGTACAAGGACGGCGTGATCTCCCGGCTCTACAAGGGCCTTCAGGGCATGCTCAAGGGCAACAAGGCGATCACCATCGTCGAGGGTCACGGCAAGCTGGTCGGCAAGAACGTCGTCGAGGTCGACGGCAAGCGCTACACCGGCCGCAACGTCGTGCTGGCCTCCGGTTCGTACGCCAAGAGCCTGCCCGGCCTGGAGGTCGACGGCGAGCGGGTCATCACCAGCGACCACGCCCTCACCCTCGACCGGGTCCCCGCCTCGGCGATCGTGCTCGGCGGCGGCGTGATCGGCGTCGAGTTCGCCAGCGTGTGGAAGTCCTTCGGGGTGGACGTCACGATCGTCGAGGCGCTCCCCCGGCTCGTCGCGGCCGAGGACGAGGAGTCCTCGAAGGCGCTGGAGCGGGCGTTCCGTAAGCGGAAGATCAACTTCAAGGTCGGCAAGCCGTTCGAGAAGGTCGAGAAGACCGACAAGGGCGTCAAGGTCACCATCGCCGGCGGTGACACCGTCGAGGCCGAGCTGCTGCTGGTCGCGGTCGGCCGCGGCCCGAACACCGCCGACCTCGGCTACGAGGAGCAGGGCGTCAAGATGGACCGCGGCTACGTGCTGACCGACGAGCGGCTGCGCACCAGCGTGCCGAACGTCTACGCCGTCGGCGACATCGTGCCCGGTCTCCAGCTCGCCCACCGGGGCTTCCAGCAGGGCATCTTCGTCGCCGAGGAGATCGCCGGCCAGAACCCGGCCGTCATCGACGAGGTCGGCATCCCGCGGGTCACCTACTCCGACCCGGAGCTGGCGTCGGTCGGCCTGACCGAGGCGAAGGCCAA
This sequence comes from Micromonospora sp. SD12, assembly GCF_052068495.1. NCBI lineage: Bacteria > Bacillati > Actinomycetota > Actinomycetes > Micromonosporales > Micromonosporaceae > Micromonospora > Micromonospora sp. SD12. The sequence continues at coordinate 352,406 of NZ_JBQHDF010000003.1, forward strand.
GGAGCAGTACGGCGCCGACAAGGTCAAGACCTACAACTACAACCTGGGCGGCAACGGCAAGAGCCAGATCCTCAAGACGGCGGGCTTCGTCAAGCTCGTCCGGGTGGAGGACGGCCCCGTGGTCGGCGTACACATGGTCGGCGCCCGGGTCGGCGAGATGGTCGGCGAGGCGCAGCTCATCTACAACTGGGAGGCGTACCCGGCCGAGGTGGCGCAGCTCGTGCACGCCCACCCGACGCAGAACGAGGCCCTGGGCGAGGCGCACCTGGCGCTCGCCGGCAAGCCGCTGCACGCACACGCCTGATCACGACAACCGCGGCGTCCGGCGACGGGCGATGATCCCACCAGGGGAATGAAGGAGTCTTTGAAGATGCCGGTATCGGTCACCATGCCCCGGCTCGGTGAGAGCGTCACCGAGGGCACCGTCACGCGCTGGCTCAAGCAGGAGGGCGACACCGTCGAGGTCGACGAGCCCCTGCTCGAGGTGTCGACCGACAAGGTCGACACCGAGATCCCGTCCCCGGCGGCGGGCGTGCTGAGCCGGATCGTGGTCGGCGAGGACGAGACCGCCGAGGTCGGCAGCGAGCTGGCCGTGATCGCGGGCGAGGGCGAGTCCACCGGCGGCGGCGAGGCCGCCGGGCAGCAGGAGGAGCCGGCCGAGCAGGCCGCCGAGGCCGCCGAGGAGCCGCAGGCCGAGGCGGAGCAGCCGGCCGTCGAGGAGCCGGCGCAGGAGCAGGCCGCCCCGGCGCCGTCGGGCGAGGGCACCCCGGTCAAGATGCCGGCCCTCGGCGAGAGCGTCACCGAGGGCACCGTCACCCGCTGGCTCAAGCAGGTCGGCGACACCGTCGAGGTGGACGAGCCCCTGCTGGAGGTCTCCACCGACAAGGTCGACACCGAGATCCCGTCGCCGGTGGCCGGCACGGTCCTGGAGATCAAGGTCGCCGAGGACGAGACCGCCGCCGTCGGCGCCGACCTGGCCGTGATCGGTGCCGCCGGCGCCGCCCCGGCCGAGGCGAAGCCGGAGCCGAAGCCCGAGCCCAAGGCGGAGCCGAAGCCCGAGGCCAAGCCGGAGCCGAAGCCTGAGCCGAAGGCCGAGGCCAAGCCGGAGCCCAAGGTCGAGGAGCCGACCCCGGGCATGTCGTACAACGAGCCGTCGGCGGAGGCCGAGACCTCGGCGCGGCCCGCGCAGGCCGAGCAGAAGGCCATGCCCTCGGCCCCGCAGACGCAGCGCCCGTCGGCGCCCGCCCCGAGTGGCGGCGAGGAGGCTGCCGGCTACGTAACCCCGCTGGTGCGCAAGTTGGCCGGCGAGCACGGCGTCGACCTCTCCTCGGTCAACGGCACGGGTGTCGGCGGGCGGATCCGCAAGCAGGACGTGCTGGAGGCGGCGGAGAAGGCGAAGGCGGCCAAGGCCGCGCCGGCCCCGGCGCAGCAGCCCGCCGCGGCGGCCCCGGCCAAGCCGGCCGCCAAGCCGCAGCCGAGCGCCAAGCGCGGCACCACCGAGAAGCTCCCCCGGATCCGGGCGACGATCGCCAAGCGGATGCAGCAGTCGCTGCACGAGATGGCGCAGCTGACCACCGTGGTCGAGGTGGACGTCACCAAGGTCGCCAAGCTGCGGGCGCGGGCCAAGGAGTCGTTCCAGCAGCGGCACGGCGTGAAGCTGTCGTTCCTGCCGTTCTTCGCCCTCGCGGCGGTCGAGGCGCTCCAGGCGTACCCGATCGTCAACGCCAGCATGGACCTCGACGCCGGCACGATCACCTACCCGGAGTCGGAGCACCTCGGCATCGCCGTGGACACCGAGCGGGGTCTGATGGTGCCGGTGATCCACGGTGCCGGTGACCTCAACCTGGGCGGCATCGCCAAGCGCATCGCCGACCTGGCCGAGCGCACCCGGACCAACAAGATCAGCCCGGACGAGATCGCCGGGGCGACCTTCACGCTGACCAACACCGGCAGCCGGGGCGCCCTCTTCGACACCCCGATCGTGCCGTCGCCGCAGTCGGCGATGCTCGGCACGGGTGCCGTGGTCAAGCGTCCGGTCGTGGTCAACGACCCGGAGCTGGGCGAGGTCGTCGCCGTCCGGTCGATGGTCTACCTGGCCCTGTCGTACGACCACCGGCTGATCGACGGCGCGGACGCCGCCCGTTTCCTGGTGGCGGTCAAGGAGCGGCTGGAGGCCGGCAACTTCGAGGCCGAGCTCGGCCTGTAGTTCCCGCCTGGACCACACGACGGGCGCCCCGGTCACCGACCGGGGCGCCCGTCGCCGTTCCGGCGGCCCGCCCGGCCCCACCGGTCCGCCACCCCGACCGGCCTGCCCGGCCTCACCGGCCCGCCACCGCCGGCCCTCTCCGCCGGCCCGGTAGGCCCACCGCCCGACCGGTCCGGCCGCGCCGTCCCGCCCGCCCCGTCCACCGCGGCCCCGGGGCCCTCGGCGGGCTCACGCGATTCCGGCCCGGTGGTGACAGGGCGCTGCCAGAGTGGATGGGGTGGGCGGCATCCGATGGCGCGGGCGGCTGGGACCGGCCGTCTCGATCGCTCCCGGCGCCCGCGTCGACCGGTTCGAGATCTTCTTCGACCTGGTCTTCGTCTTCTCGTTCTTCATCATCACCCGGGCCACCGCCGCCCACATCTCCGGCTGGCAGCTCGCACACGCCATGCTCGTGCTCGCCGTGCTGTGGTGGTGCTGGGTGGTGCACTGTGTGGTCGCCACCCGCGTAAGGCTCGGCGAGGGCTTCGTCCCGGTGCTGATGGTCGTCGGCATGGCGGCGCTGTTCTGCTTCGCGCTGTCGCTCCCCCAGGCCTTCAGCGACGCGACCGACGTGGCCGCCGGCCCGATGGTGGTCGCGCTGAGCTACGTGGTGATCCGGGGCGTGCACCTGTCGCTGTACTGGCACGTCGCGCGGGAGAGGCCCGGGGAGCGCCGGCTGTTGCTGAAGTACTCCCCGGAGATGGCGGTCAGCACCCTGCTGCTCATGGCCGCCGCGCTGATCCCGCCGCAGATCGACGACCCGGGGCGGGCGGCGCTGCTGCGCGACGGGCTCTGGGTCAGCGTCGTCCTGCTCCAGTACGGCATGGGCCTGGTCGCGGGCGCCTGGGGCTGGACGGTGACGTCCGCCGAGCACTGGACCGAGCGGTACGACCTCATCCTGATCATCGCCCTGGGCGAGTCCGTCATCTCCGTCGGCGTCGGCAGCAACCTGCTCGGCCAACCTCCGACGTGGCCGGCGGTCGCCGCGGCGGTGCTCGGCATCTTCTTCACGGCCGCGCTCTGGTGGGCGCACTACGACGTGATCGCACCGGCCGCCCGGATCGCCCTGCACGCGGCCGAGGGCCGGCCCCGGGTCTCGATGGCCCGCGACGCGTACGCCTACCTCCACCTGCCGATGATCGCCGGGATCATCCTGTTCGCCCTCGGCGCCGAGGAGATCGTGCACCAGGTCGCCGACCCCGAGGTGCCGGTCGCGGACCCCGCGCACGGCCCCGGCGTCCTGCTGCTGTTCGGCGGGGTCGCCTGCTACCTGTGCGCGAACATGCTGTTCCAGTGGCGCACCCTGCGCACCGTCTCGTGGACCAGGGTCGGTGCCGTGCTCCTGTTGGCCGCCACCGTTCCCGTCGGCCAACGGCTGCCGGGGTTGGCCGCCCTCACCCTGCTCACCGCGATCTGCGTCGGTCTGGTGGCCGTCGAGGCGGTGGTCATGGCGGACTCCCGGCGTGCCCTGCGCGAGATGGTCTTCGAGGAGAAGACCACCCACGAGGCGCACGAGGCCGCCTGGCGCGCCCGCTGGCGCGAGCCCACCCCGGACGAGCCGTCGACCTGACAGTTGGGCACCGGAGCACACCCTCCTCGGCAGGTGCGTAGCACTTCGTAGCACCCTGAACTAGGATCGTGTCGTGGCAGAGCACGCTCACCGGGAGATAACACAGCGGGAACTGCGCAACGACTCGGGCGCGATCATGCGGCACGTCGAGTCCGGCGAGTCCTTCGTCATCACCCGCAACGGCACCCCCGTCGGGAAGCTCATCCCGCTGCGGCGGCGCACGTTCGTCCCCCGGGCGGAGGTGCTCGCCGCCTTCGCGACGGCCCCCGTACTCGACGGCGAGAGGTTCCGCGCGGACATCGATTCATCGGTCGAGCAGGACCCGTTCAGCCGTGAGTGGTGAGGCACCGGTCCGTGGCCTGATCGACACGAACGTCGTGATCCATCTCGGCGCCCTCGGCCCGGAGGACCTGCCCGAGCAGATGGTGATCAGCGCCGTGACGCTCGCGGAGCTCTCCGCCGGTCCGCACCACACCGACGACCGCGCCGAGCGGGCCCGGCGGACCAGCGTCCTCCAGCACGCCGAGGCCGTGTTCGAGCCGCTGCCCTTCGACGCCGAGGCGGCGCGGGCCTTCGGCCTGGTCGCCAGTGCGGTCCTGGCCACGGGACGCACCACCCGCCGCCGGCTGGCGGACCTGATGATCGCCTCCATCGCGTACGCGAACGGGCTGTCGCTCTACACCACCAATCCGGCCGACTTCGTCGGGCTGGAGGAGTTGGTCTCCGTCCGGCCGGTCCGTCGCCCCTGACCGGGCACGTGTCGCCGTGCCTGCTGTCGTAGGCTGGGCGCAGCGTCGCGGTGCACCCGGCAAGGAGACCGCCGAGGGCATGGAGGCGCGGGACAGCATGGGACACACATGCCCCCCATCACGCCGCACGAGCGCCTGAGGGCCTTCGGCAACCAACTGGTCGAGATCCACCTCTGGCTCCGCGAGGAGCTGGCCCGCCTGCGCGAGGGGGTGGACGACCCCGGCGTACGGCCGAGGGACCTGCGGGCCCACTGCCTGGCCTTCTGCGCGGCACTGACCCGGCACCACACCGGCGAGGACGCCGGGGCGTTCCGGGTGCTGGGCGAGCAGGTGCCCGAGCTGGCCCCGGTGCTGCGCGAGCTGGAGGCCGACCACCACATCGTGGCCGACGCCCTGCGCCGGGTCGAGGAACTGGTCGGTGGGGCCGCGCCGCCCGACGAGGTGCGGGCCGAGCTGGACACTCTCGCCGCGCTGCTCGAGACACACTTCGTCTACGAGGAGAAGAAGCTCGTGCGCGCGCTCAACGGGCTGACCGAGGGCAGCACCGAGAGCCTCCTCGGGGTGCCCCTCCCGCCGCCGCAGGACGGGTAGGTCTGCCGGTAGCAGAATCGCCCCCGTCGGGCTTGGTCGGTCGGGCCGTGCCCGGCAGGGTGGGCCCATGGCGACCTTCACCCTCCAGGCGACCCCGTCCGACGGCCCGAGCTGGCTGGAGCTGGCCCGGCGGACCGAGGCGGCCGGCTTCGACGCCCTGTCCACCGCCGACCATCCCGGGGCCGCCGCGTCCCCGTTCGTCGCTTTGGCCGCCGCCGCGGCGGTGACCGAGCGGATCGGCCTGGGATCGTACGTCTCGAACGCCGGCGTCCGGGAGCCGATGCTGCTCGCCTCGGACGTGGCCTCCCTCGACCTGCTCTCCGGCGGGCGGGCCCGGTTCGGCCTCGGCGCCGGCCACACCCCGGCCGAGTGGCGCGCGATCGGCCGGGAGCGCCCCGACGTCGCCGGGCGGGTGCGCCGCTGCCTGGCCGTGGCGGACGCCGTCCGAGCCCTGCTCGACGGCGAGGAGGTCAGCGTCGACTCCCCCGACCTGGTGCTTCGGGGCGCGCGGCTGGACACTCCGCGCCCGGTGCAGCGGCGGATCCCGTTCACCCTCGGCACGGCGAACTCCGCGATGCTGCGCTGGGCCGGCGCGCACGCCGACGTGGTCGGGCTGTCCGGGCTCGGCCGCACCCTGCCCGACGGCTACGCGCACACGGTGCGCTGGCGCGAGGCCGACATCGACAGGCAGCTCGACTGCGTCGCGGCCGGGGCGGCCGGGCGGGCCGAGCCGCCGGTGCTGGAGGCGCTCGTGCAGCACGTGGCCGTCACCGACGACGCCGAGGCCGCCGCCGCTCCCACGGCAGCCGACGTCGGGCTGACCGTGCCCGAGCTGCTCGCGACGCCGTTCGTGCTCATCGGCACCGAGGACGAGATCGTCGCCGCGATCGCCGGGCACCGGCGCCGCTGGGGCGTCACCCGCTTCGTCGTACGCGAGGACGCGCTCGACCCGCTCACGCCCGTGCTGGCCCGCCTCGCCGCCTGAGCGACGCACCCGCTGTCACCCTTTGTCGGCTCTGCTGCGGCGTTTCGATCCGGCATGGGCAGCAGCGCTGAGAACCAGGGCAACGGTGCCGCAGACGGCAAGCCACACCGGCCAAACGCTGTCATCGGTGGCCCCGTAACCGCACACGGCCAGAGCAAGCGCCCCGAGGCCGACGGTCCCGAAGCAACCCGAGGCGGACGGTTCGGGCTGGCCGGCCACGACGGTCGGCTGTCGCATCGGCGGATCGCGCCGCTCGTCGACCACTGACGGTTCGGGCGGCTCGGGGTCTGCTCCGACCCGCGCGTCCCCCTTCTGTCGCAGGTGCCGGAGCATCTCGCCAACCTGCTCGTGGGTAAGGGGATGCTCCGAAGACACATACTCGGCGGCTGACGGCGACGGGTTGCCCCAGGCGCTTCGGTGCTGCCGGCTCCCGACCGGATCCTGTCCGGGCCGTTCGCCGGGACGGCTTGCCGGTCTGGTCCCCGCCGTCGCCGATGGCCCGGTGCTCCGGCGTTGTTGCCGCTGCCGTGGCGGCGCTGTCGGATCCGCTGCGGGACGGGAGCGCCGCTCATCCGTGCGGCTGCCGTCTGCGGCCGACTGGAAGATCCGCCAAGCCGCGCTACTGACAGGCGTGATCAGCCCGTCGGCCGGCGAGTAGACGAAGGCAGCCATGCCCACCTCGCCGGCGTAATCCAACGCGGCTTCCGTGTAGCGGCTGTTCACGAAGAAGTAGAGCGTGCCCGGACGGTTGGCTCGCGCACCCGCCAGCTCGCGTAGCGGCCGTGGACCGATCGCTTTTCCATACCACTTGACCTGGGCGAAGGCACCCATCGCGATGACGTCGATGCCTCCGTCGGCACCCCGTTTCGTCTGACGGGCGTCGCGGTGGCCGAGCCACTGCATCCACGCCACGGCGTTCGCCTCGGCAGCGGCCCAGTCCTCGACCTTTCGCGGTGGCGGCGCGCCTTCCGGTCGCCCCTGCATTCCCCGTCCTCCTCCTGCGCGGGTGGGAACCGTAGCAGGAGGCCGATGGTCCCGGACGCCCCTCTCGTTGCGCCATCGTCCGCCACCCCCGGCGAATCGCCCCAACGCCTCATGCCGGGAATCCCGGTGGCCGGACTACGCTGCGAAGGTCAACTGGACATGGCCGACGGCATGGGGACCGAAGCTACGTGATCACCGGTGAGCTGAAGAGCAGGATCGACCGCATCTGGGACGCCTTCTGGTCGGGTGGGATCTCCAACCCCCTGGAGGTGATCGAGCAGATCACCTACCTGCTGTTCATCAAGCGCCTGGACGACCTGCACACCCTCGAAGAGCGCAAGGCCGCGCGCACCGGCAAGCCGATGACGCGCCGGATCTTCCCGGAGGGCTGCGACGAACAATGGCGCAAGTACGACGACCTGCGCTGGTCGCGGTTCAGGAGCGCCGAACCGAAGGAGATGTACGAGACCGTCGGTGAGCGGGTCTTCCCGTTCCTTCGCACGCTCGGCGGCGACGGGTCGACCTACTCCGACCACATGAAGGACGCCCGGTTCACCATCCCCAACCCGGCGCTGCTGTCGCGGGTCGTCGACATGCTCGACGGCATCCCGATGGAGGATCGGGACACCAAGGGCGATCTCTACGAGTACATGCTCAGCAAGATCGCCACGGCCGGGCACAACGGACAGTTCCGCACCTCGCGGCACATCATCCAGCTCATGGTCGAGATGACCAAGCCGACGCCCACCGACGAGATCTGCGACCCGGCCTGCGGCAGCGCGGGCTTCCTGGTCGAGGCCGGAGAGTACGTCCGCGACCACCACCCGGACGCCCTGCACGATGCGGAACTGCGGGAGCACTTCCACAAGCGCATGTTCCACGGCTTCGACTTCGACGGCACCATGCTGCGCATCGGCAGCATGAACATGCTGCTGCACGGCGTGGAAAAGCCAGACATCCGCTATCGCGACTCCCTCGCCGAGAGCGTCAGCGGCGAGTCGGAGAAGTATTCCCTGATCCTCGCCAACCCGCCCTTCGCCGGCAGCCTCGACTACGAGAGCACGTCGAAGGACCTCCAGCGGGTCGTCAAGACCAAGAAGACCGAACTGCTCTTCCTCGCGCTGTTCCTGCGGCTCCTCAAGCCGGGTGGCCGGGCGGCGGTCATCGTGCCGGACGGTGTGCTCTTCGGCTCCACCAAGGCCCACAAGGAGCTGCGGCGGATCCTGGTCGAGGAGCAGAAGCTCGACGGCGTGGTGAAGCTGCCCAGCGGCACGTTCAAGCCCTACTCGGGGGTTTCGACCGCGATCCTGCTGTTCACCAAGACCGACAGCGGCGGCACCGACAACGTCTGGTTCTACGAGGTGACGGCGGATGGCTGGAGCCTGGACGACAAGCGCACACCCCTGCTGTCAGCGGAGAAGCTCGGGCCGGCACCCGAAGTGGCGCTGACCGAGGACGAGCACGCCAAGAACAACCTGCCCGACGCGCTGGCACGCTGGTTCCGCCGTGACGATGACGAGTTGCAGCGGGCGCGCACCGAGCAGAGCTTCTGCGTCCCCAAGGCCAACATCGTCGCCCAGGGCTACGACCTCAGTCTCAACCGCTACAAAGAAGTCGTCCACGAGGAGACCGAACACCGCCCACCGCTGGAAATCCTCGAAGACCTGGAACGCCTGGAATCCGAGATCCAGCAGGGCATGTCTGACCTCAAGGCTATGCTGCGGTGAGTGCCATCGAGTGGGAAACGATACCCCTGGGCCGTTTAGTTACTTTCTACGCGGGCGGAAGTCTTCCCGAAGGTCAGCCGTACGAAGGGCAAGACGACGGCTATTTCCTGATGAAGGTTTCAGACATGAACCTTCCAGGCAATGGAACTGCGATCCTACGCTGCAATTCCTGGAGCAAGTTTCCCGGCGCGCGGTCCGCTACGTGTCCAGCAGGCGCCGTGGTCATCCCCAAGAGGGGCGGCGCCATCGGAACCAACAAAAAGCGCATCATCACCAGGCCGTCCGTGCTAGACCCGAACCTGATGGCAATCCGACCACAGTCAGACAAGGTCGACCTGGGATTCCTATACCACTGGCTCACGACGTTTGATCTCGCCTCAATCGCGAGCGGCAGTTCGGTTCCTCAACTGAATAAGCGGGATCTCGCGCCAATACCCCTCCCACTGCCGCCGGTCGAGGAGCAGCGGAGAATCGCCGAGATTCTGGGCCGGGCAGACGAGCTGCGCGTCAAGCGTCGTCAAGCCCTCGCCCACCTCGACAGCCTCGCCCAATCCGTCTTCCTCGACATGTTCGGGGATCCGCGATTGAATCCACAGGGCCTGCCCGTTGTAGCATTCGGGACCATGGTCGACGAATTCAGATACGGGACGTCGAGCAAGTCCAGCAATACAGGAAGCCCGGCTCTCCGAATTCCGAACGTGATCAACGGGACTCTCAGCTTAAAGGACATCAAGACGGTTCCGACAACCCCCGCCGAGTTCGATCGACTCAGACTCGTCGACGGTGACATTCTCTTCGTTCGAACAAACGGCAATCCTGACTACGTTGGACGTTGTGCAGTATTCGATGAACGCTTAACCCAAGGAACAGGATTTCAGCCAAACAGCTTTATTTACGCTTCCTACCTAATCCGAGCGCGGGTCAATAAGCTACGCATCCATCCAACATACGCACAGGCTTTTATGGCTGGAGCCGCAGGCAGGGCAGCCCTTCGCGATAGGTGCAAGACTTCAGCGGGGCAGTTCAATCTGAACGTTGAGAATTTAGGCTCCGTGCCGGTCCCAGTGCCACCACTCGCTAAACAGTTGAACTTCGTCCATCGAACGGCCAGCATTGATGTCGCCAGGGCGGTTCAGCGCGCGAGCCTTGCAGAGTTGGACGCGCTGTTCGCAGCGTTGCAGGATCGGGCTTTCCGGGGTTCGCTGTGATTCGGCGACTCGGCGGATAGGGGAGAACTCGATTGTCCTACAGTCGCACGTACAAGTAACGGAGCCCTGGAATTCCGTTGATAATCGGACCGAGATAACTCACCCATACCGGGTGCCGCAGTCGGCACATCCTCTGCGCGCAGAAGCGCTCGCCACTGCATCGGGGCGAGCGCTTCTGTGTGTCTGCGGTCGGTCAGCTGTGCTCGGCGACGTGGGCGACGAACGCCCGCCAAGCGAGCGGCGCGAAGATCAGCGCTGGACCGGTCGGGTCCTTAGAGTCCCGGACCCCCACGACTCCGGGCAGGTTGTCGGCGACCTCCACGCACGCGCCGCCGTTGTTGCCGCTCTTCGTGCTCTTGCGCCACTGCGCGCCGGTCAGGTCCATGATCTTGCCGCTTCCCTGAGCATCTCTAGGGACTGCGTCCGCGAGAGGGCTTCCCCGCGAATGCGTTCCCACCGTCGATTGAGCGTAGCAACTTCCGCAGCAGCCTCGATGATTTGCGCCTTCGCCTGACCATCCACGTGAGCGACCGTCGCCCCGCTGTCCAGCTCAGCGAGGATGAACGGCCCACCGAGCCCGGGATACATCCCCACTGTGGCCGGGACGATGTGCACCGACACCGCTGGCAGCTCCGCGCAGACCGCCAGGTGTGCGCACTGCTCGCGCATCAACTCTCGGTTTCCGTACACGGGACGGCGAAGGACCAGCTCGTCTATGACCGTGATCAGCAGTGGGACCTCGCGACGGAGGACTGCCTGACGCTGCATTCGCGCTGACACGAGATCGTCGATCTCCTCGGCCGTCAGCGTCTCCCCGGCCAGGGTCGCGCGCGCGTACGCCTCCGTCTGGAGCAGGCCCGGGACCCAGGCCAGCTCGAACCAGCGCAGCGCGACCGCCTCGCGTTCGATGTCTGCCCATGGTCGGAACCAGGCCGGCTCTCGGCGCTTCAGAACGTCCGGCCAGAGTTCCCCGACCTCCTTGTCTAGGATCGCAGCGACCTTGGCGCGGTGCCGCGTCTGTGGAATTCGTCCCCGGCTTGCCCACTTCGCCGCCGTCTTTGGGTCGACGCCCACCTGAGCAGCCAGGCTGTCGGCAGTCGCACCCACCTCGGCCATCGCCGCGACAACCGCATGGTTCATCCTCAGATACCTCCAAGCAGGCCCAGGAACGTTCCGAACGTCTACGAGCGATAGTCCTACGTGGTGTAGTCGGCCGGCAACCCTCGGCAAGGTGCTTTGCAGACGGCGTGTGCCGGTGGAGGACCCGAGCCCGCCGGTCGCGTTGTCGGGGCCGCCCCTGAGCGAGCGCCCGGGGCGGCCCCTTCCAATCCGCGAAGGAGGCCCCGCCGTGATGCGCTTCTGGCGCCGCAAGCCCGCCCCGCCCCCGCCGCCTCGGCCGCCCGTCGGGGGGACGAACCTGCCAGCCGCCCTGTTCGCGCCGACCCAGCCGATCCCCACCGTCCAACCCGGCCGCGCGGGGACACTGACTCCGGCACAACAGTGGCGGGCTAACGGGGGCCGCTGGTGAGCGCCGGCCCGCTGCGCGCCGGGGACGTCGTCCTGCTGACCCGCGAGGCGTCGCCCCAGTTCACCCGTCCGCTGACCGTGCGCGTGATCCGCGAGCTGACCGACCGGCACCCGTACGCCGGCTGGTTCTGGTTCGAGGGCTACGAGCTGAACCGGCGCGGCGCGGCGGTCCAGCAACGCGAGCTGTACGCCCTACGCGCCGGCATCCGCTGGCTGAGCAGGGCCAACCACGGCGTTCCGGCTGGCCGCCGCACTTCGGTTCCGCCCGTTCCCGCACGGGCAGGCACCCGGTGAGCCGCCGCAGCCGCGACCACCTGCCGAGCCGGCCCACCTGGCGCTGCTCGGCCTGCGGCATCGCCTGGCCCTGCTCGTCGGCGAAACTCCGCCTCCTCGGCGAGTACCGGGAGAGCCGGACGGCCCTGCTCGTCTACCTGGCGACGCTTCAGGTCGAGGCCGCGCAACAGCTGGCCGAGCTGGATGGCGGCACGCCGCCGGACAACCTAGCCGAGCGCTTCACCGCCTGGGCTCGCGCCCGGTAGCCGTGGGCAGCCACCACGGACGCCTTCAACTCACGCACCCGGGACAACGTTGTCGAATGCCTCATCGGGCCACAGGGCCACATTGTGCTTGCGCAGGGTCCCACCGACCAGGTCAGCACCCCCATCAACCGGTGATGAGGTGCTCCAGGTGGTAGTGATTCCACCAGCTTGTGCGGTGTGTACGGATGACGCCGTTGGTGCGGGTCAGGAGGAGGTAGTTGCCATCCTGGATCAGGGCCGCGTCCTCGTTCCGACCGGCCAGCACTCTGGCCACCGTCGTCACCATGTTGGGGATGCCCTTGTCGACCAGGTCGTCGGCGTGCATGGAGAAGGTGACGTTGACGTACGTCTCGGGTTCCCATTCCCAACGAGAGTCGCCGTCGGTGTCGGCCTCGTAATAGCCGTGCGTGCCGGAGCGGAGGGTGATGGCATAGCCGCGTTGGTCGTACAGGCGGGCGGTGAACAAGCGCCGATCCGACGTCGGTTGTGGATCCTCGCGGGGATCGGCGGCAGTCAGGACGGCGATCTCGTCGACGGGCGGATCACCGGCCAGGATCAGACGGAACTCGACGGCCATGTCTGCCCCTCTCAGTCGCGCCGGATGATCTGTTGGATCGTACCGTCGGGTTTCACCACGACCAGTTCCTTCAGCCCGTCGATGGACCAGTCGTCGAACTGGCGCCGCAGAGCCGTCATGTCACCCTTCCAGTCCTTGAGGTGCACCACCACCCGCTGGGTCTGTTCGTCATCCACCTTTTCCCGCACCTGGCTCCAGACGTTGCGCACCGACGTACGAGCTGTCGGTGAGTAGCAGTCGAAGACATGACCTTCGACGAGGTAGTCCGGATCCTCGTCAGCGTTGCCGCTGTCGCCGGTGCGAAGGCGGGCGTCACCAACTTCCTGCCGGGTCGGATTCTGGTGTATCCGGTAACCCCTGCCTGCCACGGTGTCGGCACACTCGTTCTCCAGCTCCAGCGCTCGTCGGGTGCTGGCGTCCACTCTGGGGCCGATCCTGGTACGCGATCCGGTCGGTCTGCCGTTCCTGACTCCCGTGGGTTGCCTGCTCCACGGCGGGAACTCGTCGTGGTTGTCCCGCACCTCATCAGATTCGACAGGCGGCGGCTCGTTACTGGTGGTCGGGGCGGGGCTGGCCGCTGGGCGACGGACAGCCCCGATCAATTTCCCGACGACCCCAGCTGTCGAGCCTGGTTGGTCGCCGCTTCGACGGCCTGCTGGGCGCTGCCACTGCGCTGCACGAGGAGCACCGACACCTGCTTGACGGCATCGAGGGCCCCCAGGAGCGGACCGGGTTGTCCGCCATGCAGGACCACGCTGACGATTTGTCGGGCGTTGTCGACCTGCGCTATTACCGTGGTGGTGGTCTCGCGCGCCCTGGCGACACCCTGCTGGACCGGCGCCAGTCCGGCGACGGTCTCCTGCGGAGTTGCCTGCCGTGGCACGGACGCGGCGGCGCTGTTCGCCTCCCCGACCGCAGTAGCAGCACTACTCAGCCCGGCCTGGATGGTGGAGACGGCGGCCCGTACCCGGGCTATTCCGGCAGCGACCCCGGCGAACCCCGTGCCGGCAGCCCGCACGGCGATCTCCCGGGCCTGGTTGTCAACCGCAGCCGCGAGGCGCTGGGCCCGTTCAACAGCCGCTGCCAGGGCATGCAGTTCACCGGTGATCTCTTCGATACTCGACACGTACCAGCCATCCCGACCGAGAACGGATTCCGGAGCCTGCAACCTGGGCATTCACCCTGCCCGCCGCTAGGACGAAAGGAGCACCGGCCGGGCGCCCCTTTCGTGGTCGTTCTGCGCTTTTCAGCTCAGCGCGAGCCGTTCGTCCCCGAAGTCCGCGACGATCTCCACCTTCACAACAATCGTGTTCCTTGGTTCAGACGTGCGGATTGTCATCACCACAGCGCAGCACGTACGCGGAGCGGCCCACAAGGCCCCGTAGACGCTCAGTCGGATCCACGACCATCTCGACATCCGGGCCGGAAGTGTGCGGCGCTGGCGTGAGAAGATCAGGGGCTGCTGTCGACTGTGGGGGTTGGCGCTACATGAGCAATTTTCTCTTCCTGCGTGCCGAGTGGCCCGACCTGTTCCGGGAAGCCGCCAAGGCCGAGCGGAACACGGTGCTCGATCCGCGTACCGCCTGTTTCTATGCCCGTCGCACGTTGGAGCACACCCTCACGTGGCTGTTGGAGGCCGACCGCACGCTCGCTCCGCCGTACAAGAAAGACCTGGCGGCGATGATCCACGAGCCGACGCTGCGACACCTGGTCGGGCCGGCGCTGCACGCCAAGATGGAGATCATCCGCAAGCAGGGCAACTGGGCGGTGCACAAGAGCGCCCCGGTCAAGTCGACCGATTCCCTGCCGGTCGTGCGCGAGCTGTTCCACGTCCTCTACTGGGTGGCCCGCCGCTACACCCGCGACCAGTCGCAGGTGCCGCCGAGCGCGCTCGCCTTCGACGAGACGATCATCCCCCGGCCGGCGCACGGCAGCCCGCAGCAGACCAGCCAGGCCGACCTCAAGGCGCTGGCCGACAAGCTCGCCGCCCAGGACGCGACGCTCGCCGCCGAGCGGGAGAAGAACGCCAGCCTCGACGCCGAACTGGCGAAGCTGCGTGCCCAGGTCGCCGCCGCGAAGGCCGCGAACGAGGCTCGGCCCGACGACCACGACTACGACGAGGCGCAGACCCGCGATCTCTTCGTCGACGTGCTCCTCAAGGAGGCCGGCTGGGCGCTCGACCAGCCGCGTGACCGGGAGTTCCCGGTGATCGGCATGCCCAACGGCAGCGGCGCGGGCGTTGTCGACTACGTGCTCTGGGGGGACGACGGCAAACCGCTCGCCGTGGTGGAGGCCAAGCGGGCCCGCCGCGACGCCACCGCGGGCCAGCAGCAGGCCAAGCTCTACGCCGACTGCCTGGAGCAGACGTACGGGCAGCGCCCCGTGATCTTCTGCACCAACGGCTACGAGCACTGGCTCTGGGACGACACCGCCTACCCGCCCCGCCCCGTACAGGGCTTCTACACGAAGGCTGAGCTGCACCTGCTCGTGCAGCGGCGGGAGACCCGCCGGCCGCTCGTCGGGTCGGAGATCAACGAGCGGATCGTCGAGCGGCACTACCAGAAGCGGGCCATCGGGGCGGTCGGTGAGGCGTTCGAACTGCACCGGCAGCGCCAGGCCCTGCTGGTCATGGCGACCGGGGCGGGCAAGACGCGCACGGTCATCGCCCTCGTCGAGCAGCTCATGCGGGCCAACTGGGTCAAGCGGGTGCTCTTCCTCGCCGACCGCACCGCCCTGGTCAAGCAGGCCGTCAACGCCTTCAAGGCGCACCTGCCCGAGGTGGCCACGGTCAACCTGGTCACCGAGAGGAACACGGACGGCCGGGTGTACGTGTCGACGTACCCGACCATGATGGGCCTGATCGACGAGACCGTGGGTGGCGTGCGGCGCTTCGGCCCCGGCTATTTCGACCTGGTCGTCATCGACGAGGCGCACCGCTCGGTCTACCAGAAGTACCGGGCGATCTTCTCCTGGTTCGACGCGCTGTTGGTCGGCCTCACCGCGACCCCGCGCAACGAGATCGACCGCAACACCTACAGCCTCTTCCGCCTGGAGGACGGCGTGCCCACCGACCACTACGACCTGGACGAGGCGGTCGAGGAGAAGTACCTGGTTCCCCCGCGCGCGGTGTCCGTGCCGCTGAAGTTCCAGTGGGACGGCATCCGCTACGACGACCTCAGCGAGGACGACAAGGAGCGGTGGGACGCCCTGGACTGGGGCGAGGACGGCCCGCCGGACGGGGTCGACCCGGACGGGGTCAACAAGTGGCTATTCAACACCGACACGGTCGACAAGGTGTTGCAGACCCTGGTGACCCACGGGCACAAGGTCGCCGGCGGGGACCGGCTCGGCAAGACGATCATCTTCGCCAAGAACAAGGACCACGCCAACTTCATCCGGGACCGCTTCGACCTCGCCTACCCCCACCTGGCGGGTCACTTCGCCCAGGTCATCACCCACCAGGTCGACTACGCCCAGAAGCTCATCGACGACTTCTCCGTCAAGGAAAAGGCCCCGCACATCGCGATCTCGGTGGACATGCTCGACACCGGCATCGACGTGCCCGAGGTCGTCAACCTGGTTTTCTTCAAGGTCGTACGGTCCAAGTCGAAGTTCTGGCAGATGATCGGCCGCGGCACCCGTCTCTGCCCCGACCTGTACGGGCCGGGCCAGCACAAGCAGGACTTCTACGTCTTCGACTGCTGCCGCAACTTCGAATACTTCAGCCAGGACGTGCCGGTCACCGAAGGGTCGCTCGGCCAGTCGCTCACCGAGCGGCTGTTCAGGGCGCGGCTCGAACTGGTCTACCGGCTCGACCAGCGCCTGCCGGCCGAGGCCGAGCCCGAGACCGACGGCACCCGCAGCGAGGCCGGCCTGCGCTGGGACGTCGCCCACCACCTGCACGAGCGCGTCGCCGGCATCAACCCGGAGAACTTCGTCGTACGCCCCAAGCGCCGCGCCGTGCAGTTCTACGTCGACTTCGCCAACTGGCACCGGCTGACGCCGCAGGCGTACGACGAGATGGGGCGCCACCTCGCCGGGCTGCCGAGCGCGGTCAGGGACGACGACGAGACCGCCAAGCGCTTCGACCTGATGATCCTGCGGCTCCAGCTCGGCCAGCTCGACGGGAAACCGGCCGACGAACGGCTGCGCAGGCAGGTGCAGGAGATCGCGTCGGCCCTGCTGGAGCAGACCAGCATCCCGGCGATCCGCGAACAGCAGGAGCTCCTGGACGAGGTGGCCGGCGACGAGTGGTGGCAGGACGTCACCCTGCCGATGCTGGAACGGCTGCGTCGCCGCGTCCGGTCGCTGGTCCGGCTGATCGAACGCTCCCGGCGCACCATCGTCTACACCGACTTCGCCGACCAACTCGGCGAACTGACCGAGGTCACCATCCCGCGGGCGAGGATCGGCACCGACCACGAGCGGTTCCGGATCAAGGCCCGCGCCTACCTGCGCTCCCACGAGGATCACCTGGCGTTGCAGAAGCTGCGGCGAAACCGGCAGCTCTCCCCCGCCGACCTGGCGGAGCTGGAGCGGATGCTGACCGAGAGCGGCGCCGGTGCCGCCGAGGACGTCGAGCACGCCCGGCAGACGACGGACGGACTCGGGCTGTTCATCCGGTCGCTGGTCGGCCTGGACCGGGCCGCGGCCGTGGAGGCGTTCGACGAGTTCCTCGTCGGGCGGAGCCCCACGAAGAACCAAATGCACTTCATCCACATGATCATCGGTCACCTGACGCAGAACGGGATGATGGAGGTCGACCGGCTCTACGAGTCGCCGTTCACCGAAATCGCCCCGCACGGGCCGGAGTCGCTCTTCGCCTCCGACGACGTGGACCGCATCGTCTCGATCCTCAAGTCCGTACGCGCCACCGCCGCGCCGGCTCACGAGGTGGCATAGCCGCCCGGAGCCAGCGCATCAATAGCCTTCGACCGCTTCCGGTCCTCGGAGCTTTCTGACATCATCCGGCAGATACATCGAAGGTTATGACCGTGGAGGTTCGGATGCGTACCCGTCTGACGAGTTCCCTCAGCGTCGCCCTGCTGGCCACCGCCGCGTTCCTGGTGCCGGCGTCGCCCGCCGCCGCCGCGCCGTCGTTCCGCACGCCGTTCCCGTGCAACCAGACGTGGTCCGGTGAGACCCGCACCGGGCACAGCCCGCAGTACGCGATCGACTTCAACCGGGCCAACGACCACGGCGATCCGGTCAAGGCCAGCGCCCCGGGCACGGTGGACGTCGTCGCCAACCTCGGCGACACCAGCTACGGCCGGTACGTGCGGATCAACCACGGCAACGGGTACACCACCTACTACGCCCACCTGAGCGGATTCAACGTCTCGGTCGGCCAGTCCGTCGGTTACAGCACCACCATCGGGTACGTGGGCAACAGCGGCGGCTCCGCCGGCTCGCACCTGCACTACGAGCAGCGCCTGAACGGCAGCGACATCAAGGTGCGCTTCAGCGGCAACCTGGCGCTCTACTTCGGGACGCGCAACTACACGCGTACCGCCGGCTGCTGATCCACCGGGACGCGGCGCGCCGACCGTCCGGTCGGCGGTCGCGCCCGGTGGGGGTGCGCGACCGCCTCAGCGCATCCGATCGGCCCTCCGTGCCCGAAGATGGGAGCATGCGGATCCTCATCGCCGGCGCGTCCGGCTTCCTCGGCACCCGGCTGGTCGACCGGCTCACGGCGGACGGCCACCAGGTAACCCGGCTGGTCCGCCGGCCGCCGCGCACCGCCGACGAGCGGCAGTGGAACCCCTCCGCCGCGCAGCTCGACCCGGCGGTGGTGGCGGAGGCGGACGCGGTGGTCAACCTGGCCGGGGCGGGCGTGGGCGACAAGCGGTGGAACGACGAGTACCGGCAGCTGATCCGTTCCAGCCGGGTCGACACCACCACCACGCTGGCGATCACCATCGCCGGCCTGTCCCAGGCCGACCGGCCCGGGGCGCTGCTGAACTCCTCGGCGGTCGGCTGGTACGGCGACACCGGCGACCGGGCCGTCGAGGAGGACGCTCCGGCGGGCGAGGGCTTCCTGGCCGACGTCTGCCGGGTCTGGGAGGCCGCGACCCGGCCGGCCGAGGACGCGGGCGTACGCGTCGTGCGGCTGCGCATCGGGCTGCCGCTGCACCGCGACGGCGGACTGCTCAAGCCGCAGCTGCTGCCGTTCCGGCTGGGCATCGCCGGCCGGCTCGGCAGTGGCCGGCAGTGGCTGCCGTGGATCTCCATGGCGGACTGGCTGGACGCCACCCGGTTCGTCCTGGACCGCGACGACCTGGTGGGGCCGGTCAACCTGGTCGGGCCGGCCCCGGTGACCAACGCCGAGTTCACCCGGGAGCTGGCCCGGCAGCTGCGCCGACCGGCGATCGTCCCGATCCCGGCGCTGGCGTTGAAGGTGGTGCTGGGCGGCTTCGCGCACGAGGCGCTGACCAGCACCCGCGTCCTCCCCGGCGTGCTCACGGGGGCCGGCTTCACCTACCGCCACCCCACCCTGGCCACCGCCCTGCACGCGGCCCTCACCGATTAGCGCGGCGGGCGGGGTGACCGGCTGGCCGAACAGCTCGCGCGGCCGGGCTAGGCGTGTGCGCCGACGCTGATCGGACCGACGGTCAGCGACGGCGTGCCCTCCAGGATCTGACCGACCCGCTCGACCTGCGCGTCCAGTGCCCGCCGCCGGTCGGCGCGCAGCTCGGTCAGCGGTTCCACGGTGACGTGGATCCTGCGACCGGAGCGGCGCTGGTGCCACACCCCGGCGACCGTCCCGTCCACCAGCAGCACCGGATAGTTCCCGGCCTGGCCGCCGGCCAGGGCACGTGAGCCGGCGGCGCCGGGGAACAGCAGCTCGCGCGGGTGGCAGCCGACCTGGTAGGCGTCGAAGTACGGCAGCAGCCACACCCCGGTGGGGCCGTCGGGCGGGAAGTCGGTGTCACCGGCCGCCACCCACGCCCGGGTGCCCTCGACGGTGACCTGTTCCAGGTCCAGCGACCCGAACAGCTCGGTCGCCCACCGCCGGGGCACCGCCAGCCACTGGGCGAAGTGCGCCGGGGTGGCCGGGCCGTACGCGTACAGGTAGCCGCGTGCCAGCTCGGCGAGGGCGGCCGGGCCGGCCATCGGGGCGAACCCGGGCAGCCAGCGCGCCGGGCTGGTGTGGGTGGTGACGCGGCCCCGGTTCGGGCCGGAACACATCGCCCCACGCCGGGTCGCCGCCGCCATCGCGGCCATCCAGCGCGGCCACCTGTCCTGGAATGCCTCCATCACCCGGTCGCCGGCCCACGGGCCGGTGCGGGCCACGACCTGCTCGGTCAGCTCCTCGGTGGTCAGCTCGGCGTCGCGCAGCGCGTCGGCGACGGCCGCCACCACCTGCTCGGCCTGCGCGGGAGTGAGCAGATCGCGGTTCTGCCCGTGCGGCGGGACCGGCATCGCGGACAGCGCGCCGATCCACATCGGCAGGTCGGCGGCGGCGAGCAGGTGCACGGTGCCGCGCGGCCCGCGCGTCTTGACCAGGGTGCGGTCCGCCCACAGCGCCTGACGGACCGTCGTCCGGGTGGCCCCGGCGACCCGCAGCCCGACGGAGAGCTCGGCGGCCGAGGCCACCTGGGCGTGCGCGCCGCAGATCGCGGACACCACCCGGGCCACCGGGTCCGCCGCCGGAGCGCTCCGGGTGGCACCCGCGACGAACGCCCCGGGGGCTGAGAGCGCGTGCCGCTCCAGCCGCCGGGCGTGCACCCGGGGCCAGGTCAGGCCGGTCACCGCAGGCCGCCGAAGAACGCCCGGATGTCGGCCGCGTGGGCCTGCGGTTCCTCCATCGCGACGAAGTGGCCGCCCGGGTTCCCCGCCGGCCAGTGGATGATCTTGTTGTGCCGCTCGGCGAGGCGGCGGAACAGCGGCGGGCCACCGCCGTAGACGCCGCTGGGCACCAGCGCCTGCCCCTTCGGCCAGGCGAATCGGGTGCTGTCGTACATGAACCAGGACGAGGTACCGGCGGTGCCGGTCAACCAGTACAGGGTCGCGTTCGTCAGGATCAGGTCGCGGGCGATGGCCTGCTCGGGCGTGGGCGCGGTGAGGGTGAACTCCTTGAACTTCTGGACCAGCCAGGCCAGCAGCCCGACCGGCGAGTCGTTCCAGGCGTACGCGAAGGTCTGCGGCGCCGCCCGCAGCAGCGCGTGGTGGTCCACGCCGCCGCTCATCCACTGCTGCATCTCGGCGTAGAGGGCACGCTCCTCGTCGCTCATGTCCGGCACGTCGGCTTCGGTGGGAAAGCCGAGCCCGCCGTCGACGTGGACCCCGACGACGTGTTCCGGGTCGGCCAGGGCCACCTCCGGCGCCACGTAGGCGCCGAGGTCACCGCCCTGGGTGCCGTACCGGTCGTAGCCGAGGCGACGCATCAGCTCGGCCCACGTCCGGGCGACCCGGCCGACCGTGCAGCCGGTCTGCGGCGGTGCCTGGGAGAACCCGAAGCCCGGCACCGACGGCACCACCACGTGGAAGGCGTGTGCCGGGTCGGCCCCGTACGCCCGGGGATCGGTCAGCGGCCCGATCAGCTCGGTGAACTCCACGAACGAGTTCGGCCACCCGTGGGTGAGGATCAGCGGCAGCGCGTCCGGCTCCGGCGAGCGGACGTGCAGGAAGTGCACGTCCAGCCCGTCGATCGCGGTGACGAACTGCGGGAACGCGTTCAGCCGCGCCTCCTGCGCCCGCCAGTCGTAGCCGGTCGCCCAGTACCCGGCCAGGTCGCGCAGGTAGTCCAGTGGCACCCCGCGGCTCCAGCCGTCGCCCGGCAGTTGCCGGGGCCACCGGGTGCGGGTGAGCCGGTCGCGCAGGTCGTCGAGGTCCGCTTGCGGGATGTCGATCCGGAAGGGCGTCATGCCGACCACGCTAGGAGCCATGTAGGTCAGCTTCTGTCACACATCGCTGGCATTCTCGGCGCCGTGCCCGACACCCCCGGCCGACTGCTGACCCTGCTGTCGCTGTTGCAGACCCCTCGCGAGTGGCCCGGCAGCGAGCTGGCCGCGCGGCTCGGCGTCAGCCCGCGGACCATCCGCCGCGACGTGGAGCGCCTACGCGAGCTGGGCTACCCGGTGCGCGCCACGATGGGCGCGGTCGGCGGCTACCGGCTGGTCGCGGGCCGGGCCATGCCGCCGCTGCTGCTCGACGACGAGGAGGCCGTGGCGATCGCGGTGGGCCTGCGGACCGCCGCCGGGCACGCGGTGACCGGCATCGAGGAGGCGTCGGTCCGGGCGCTGGCGAAGCTGGAGCAGGTGCTGCCCGCCCGGCTGCGGCACCGCGTCGGTGCGCTGGGCGCCGCCACCGAGCCCATGCTGACCTGGAGCCGGCCGACGGTGGGTCCGGAGCAGTTGACCGGGCTCGCCGCCGCCATCGCCAACCGCGAGCGGCTGCGGTTCACCTACCGTCGGCACGACGGCGTGGCCGCCGAGCGCCGCGTGGAGCCGCACCGGCTGGTGTCGGCGGGACGCCGGTGGTACCTCGTCGGCTATGACAACGACCGGGACGACTGGCGGATCTTCCGGGTGGACCGGATCGGCGAGCCGGTCTCCATCGGGGTGCGCGCCGCGCCACGGCAACTGCCCGCCCCGGACGCCGCCGCGTACGTGACGGAGAAGCTACTCGAACGGACCCCGGTGCACCGTGCGGTGGCGACCCTGCACGCCCCCGTCGAGGCGGTGGCCGGCCGGGTCGGCGACGCGCCCGGCGATCTCGTGCCGATCGACGCCGGCAGCTGCCGGCTGAGCGGGCACACCGACACCCTGGAATGGCTGGCCTGGCGGCTGCTGACGCTCGGCTGCGAGTTCGAGGTGCACGAGCCGCCGGAACTCGTCGCGTACCTGCGTGAGATCGGCGGCCGGGCCGCCCGGGCGGCGGGCCCGGCCCCCATGGGAGCCGGGCACACGCCGCCCGAGGTCGGGAAGGGCAGCGCGTAGCGGATCAGCAGCCGATCACCCAGTGGTTGGGGCCGGTCTGCTTGAGGGTGCTGGTGTAGAAGGTGTTGTAGAGGCCCATCCGCTGGTTGGAGCCGTTGGCGTAGGCGTAGCCGCCGGAGTGGTAGGCGCGGCCGGCGGTGACGTGGGCGTAGTTGCTGGCCGTGACGCAGGTCGGGGACGCCGTCGGGGAGGCGGTCGGGGTGGCCGTGGGGGTCGTGGTGGGGGTCGCCGTCGGCGTCGCGGTGGGGCTCGGGCCGGGGTTCCCGTTCAGGCCGAAGAAGACCGCGTCGTGGTACGCCGAGCAGATGGTGTCCAGCAGGTACGCCCCGGCGGTGCCGCACTGCTCGGCTCCGGGACCCGGGTCGACCGGGGTGCCGTGGCCCATGCCGGAGACCCGGTAGACGCGCACGTCGTCGTTGCCGTACACCTCCAGGGCGGTGTTGGCGGGCAGCGACGCGGTGCGGGTGGGGGTCTGCGGGACACCCCGGACGTTGGTCCACTGGTCGCGCAGCTCGGTGGCGTTGGCCGGTACCACCGTGGAGTCCGAGGTGCCGTGCCAGACGGCGACCCGGGGGCGCGGGCCCGTGTGCCCGGGATACGCGGCCCGCACGAGGTTGCCCCACTCCTGCGGGGTCTTGTTCACCCCGCTGTACTGGCAGGTGCTGGTGGAGGCGGGCGGGGAGCAGCGGTACGGCAGGCCGGCCACGACCGAGCCGGCGGCGAAGACGTCCGGGTAGGTGGCGAGCATGACCGCGCTCATCCCCCCGCCGGCGGAGAGCCCACTGACGAAGACCCGGCGGGCGTCGGTGCCGTAGTTGTTGCGGGCGTGGTCGACCATCTGCTTGATCGACAGCGCCTCGCCCGAGCCGCGGGTGATGTCCTGCTCCACGAACCAGTTGAAGCAGCTCAGCGGCTGGTTGGCGCTGGACTGCTGCGGCACGATGAGGGCGAACTTCCACTGGTCGGCGAACTTCTGCCAGCCCGAGTTGGCGAAGTAGCCGGCCGCGTTCTGGGTGCAGCCGTGCAGCAGTACGACGGCCGGGGCCCCCGCCGGCAGGTTGTCGGGCCGGTACGCGTACATGGCGAGGTTGCCGGGGTTGGAGCCGAAGTTGGTGACCTGGGTCAGGGTGGCGGCCTGGGCGGGGGCGGCGACGGCCGTCACCGCGGCGGCGGCGAGGACGGCCCCGGCGACCACGCCGGTCAGCCGGGCGAGCAGGGACGGGGAGCGGCGCACGGGGGCCTCCTGGGGACGGGGTGTGAACTGGGTCACCCGCGAATTGCCGCGACGTTACGTCGATGCGTCGATGTTGTGACATGGGGCACGCTCACACATTCCCGTCCCGAGGGATGTGCGTCCTGACCGGCCTGCCCCGGTGCGGTTGGTAACGTCCGCTGCGTGCCGACCTCCCCGTCCCTGGCGCCTTCGCCGGCCCCGCCGCCCCGCGTCGTCCGCCACCGGCGGGCCGACCTGACCGTGGCGCTGGTCGCGCTGGCGCTCGCCGTCTGGGTGACAAGCGGGCTGTGGCGGGACCCGAACACCCGCACCATCACGGTCAACTCCAGCGACCAGGCGCTCTTCGAGTGGCTGCTGGCCTTCGGCGGCCACGCGGTGACCCACGGCGACAACCCGCTCTTCACCTACCTGGTCAACGTGCCCGACGGGGTGAACCTCGCGGTCAACACCTCGATCACCGTCTACGCGGTGCTCTTCGCGCCGCTGACGTACCTCATCGGGCCGCCGGCCACGTTCCTGGTGATCCTCACCCTCAACCTGGCCGCCACCGCGCTGGCCTGGTACTGGCTGCTCTCCCGGCACCTGCTCCGCAGCCCGCTCGCCGCAGCCGTCGGCGGGCTGTTCATCGGCTTCTCCCCCGGCATGGTCTCGCACGCCAACGCCCACCTGAACTGGACGGCGGGCTGGCTCGTACCGCTGCTGATCTGGCGGACCTTCGCGCTGCGCCGCTCCCGCCACCCGCTGCGCGACGGCGCGATCCTCGGCGCGGTCGTGGCCGTCGCCTTCTCCATCGCCGCCGAGGGGCTCTTCTTCACGGCGCTGGCGCTCGGCGTCTTCGTCGCCGTCTGGGCGCTGCACCCGGCCCACCGCGCCGAGGCCCGCGCGGTGCTGCCGACCTTCCTGCGCGGCCTCGGCGTCACCGCCGTCGTCGCGGGCGTGCTGCTGGCGTACCCGCTGTGGCTGCACTTCGCCGGCCCGCAGCGCTTCCACGGCACCGGCTTCGACGCCGTCATCCACTCCGAGGACGTCGTCGCCTACGCGGCGTACCCGCGCCGCTCGCTCGCCGGGGAGGCGGGGCTGGGCACCCAGCTCGCGCCCAACCCGACCGAGGAGAACTCCTTCTTCGGCATTCCGCTGCTGCTGCTCACCGCCGCCTGCTTCGTGGCGCTGTGGCGCCGGGCCGACGCGGGCCGCCGGGCGACGCTCTGGGCGCTGGGCGTGACCGCCGCCGTCTTCACGGTGCTGTCGTTCGGCCCCGTGGCCAAGGTCGACGGGCGGCGCGTCGACCTGCCGATGCCGTTCGACCTGCTCGGGCACCTGCCGGTGGTCAACGCCGCCCTGCCGGCCCGGCTGGCGCTGATCGTGGCGCCGGTGATCGGAGTGCTGCTCGCGTACGCCGTCGAGGAGCTCCGGGCCGCCCCACCCCGGCGCCGCCGGACGCGGCTGGCCTGGTGGGCGGGGTTCGCGCTGGCACTGCTGCCGCTGGTGCCCACCCCGCTGCTGACCATCGAGCGCGAGCCGATCCCGCGCTTCATCACCGCCGGGACGTGGCGGGAGTACGTCTCCCCCGGCGGGGTGCTGACCCCGGTGCCGCTGACCCTCGACGTCTATCCCGACGGCCAGCGCTGGCAGGCGTACGCCCTGGCGCACCGGCAGGGCGAGTTCGCGATCCCCTCCGGCTTCTTCCTCGGCCCCGGCGGCCCCGACGGCCGGGGGCGCATCGGCCCGACGCCGCGCCCGTTCGGCGCGCTGGTGGACCAGGCCGGCCGGAGCGGGCTGGCGCCGATCATCACCGAGGGCAGCATCCAGGAGGTCCGCGCCGACCTGCGGCACTGGCGCATCGAGACGGTCGTGCTGGCCGACGAGGTGCACGGGGCGAAGTGGCCGGTCGACGAGGAGGCGATCCGGCGTACGGTGACCGCGCTGCTCGGCCCGCCCGAGCGGGTGGACGACGTGTGGCTGTGGCGGGTCCCGCAGGGCTGAGCCGGGCCGCCCGGGCCGCCCGCCGCCGGTCCTCCTCGTGAGCCGCGTCACCGATGGTGACCGGCCGGTACGGGTCTAGGCTTGGCGGCGTGACCACGACGACCCCCGGCCTCACGGCCGTCCGCGCCGGTGTCCTCGACTACCAGGCCGCCTGGGACGAGCAGCGCCGCCTGCACGAGTCGGTGGTGGCCGGCGAACGCGGTGACACCGTGCTGCTGCTGGAGCACCCGAGCGTCTACACCGCCGGCAAGCGCACGGAGCCGTGGGACCGCCCCATGGACGGCACCCCGGTCGTCGACGTGGACCGGGGCGGCAAGATCACCTGGCACGGCCCGGGGCAGTTGGTCGGCTACCCCATCGTCCGGCTGCCCGACCCGGTCGACGTGGTGGCCTACGTCCGCCGCACCGAGCAGTTGCTGATCGACGTCTGCGCCGAGTTCGGGCTGACCGCCGGCCGGGTCGAGGGGCGCAGCGGGGTCTGGGTGCCCGAGGACGACCGGGGGCCGGCCCGCAAGGTGGCCGCCATCGGCATCCGTGTCGCCCGCGGGGTGACCCTGCACGGCTTCTCCATCAACTGCGACTGCGACCTCGGGCACTTCGACCGGATCGTGCCCTGCGGCATCCGCGACGCCGGCGTCACCTCCCTGACGGCCGAGCTGGGCCACCCGGTCACCGTCGCCGACGTGCTGCCGGTCGTCGAGCGTCACCTGCCCACCCTCGTCACGGCCTGACCGGTGCGGATCGACCTGGTCACGATCGTCGTGGCCGAGTACGACCCGGCCATCGACTTCTTCACCGAGGTGCTCGGCTTCGAACTGGTGGAGGACTCCCCGTCGCTGACCAACGACGGCCGGCCGAAGCGCTGGGTCGTCGTCCGCCCGCCGGGGGCGCAGACCGGGCTGCTGCTGGCCCGCGCCGACGGCGACCGGCAGGCCCGATCGGTCGGCGACCAGGTCGCCGGCCGGGTCGGCTTCTTCCTCCAGGTCGACGACTTCGACGCCGTCCACCGGCGGATGGTCGAGGCGGGCGTCGAGTTCGTGAAGCCGCCGCGCGCCGAGCCGTACGGCCGGGTCGCCGTCTTCCGCGACATCGCCGGCAACCTCTGGGACCTCCTCGGCCCACCCCGCCCCTGACCCCACCCCGGCCCACCGCGGTGGGCCGGGGGTCGGGGGCGTTACGGGGTCAGGCGGTGGAGGTCGCGGGGGAAGGCCGTGACCTCGCGGACGTTGGTTGCGCCGGTGAGGCGGGCCACGAAACGTTCCAGCCCGATGGCGAAGCCGCCGTGCGGGGGCATCCCGTGCCGGAACGCGTCGACGTAGCCGGCGTACGGCTCGACCGGCTCGCCCCGGGCGGCGAGCGCCGCCAGGTAGTCGGCGTGCCGGTGCAGCCGCTGCCCGCCCGTCACCAGCTCCAGGCCCCGGAAGAGCAGGTCGAACCCGTTGGAGTACGCGGGCCGCGCCGGGTCCGGATGGGTGTAGAAGGGTCGCTTCGCCATCGGGTAGCCGGTGACGAAGAGGAACTCCGAGCCGTGCTCCCGCCGCGCCCACTCGCCCAGCGCCCGCTCGTGCGCCGGGGCCAGGTCCGGCTCGTCGGCCGGCGCGCCCGCGATCCGGAGCGCCTCGGTGAAGTGCACGGCCGGGATCTCCGCCGGCACGTCCGGGGCGGTGACGCCCAGCGTGGCCAGCGCGGCACCGGCCCGCTCGGTGACGCTGCCCAGCATCCCGGCCAGCGTGTCGCGCAGCACGACCATCACGTCCCGGTGGTCGGTGACGAAGCCCAGCTCGGCGTCGAGCGAGGTGTACTGCGCCAGGTGCCGGACGGTGTCGTGCGGCTCGGCCCGGAACACCGGCCCGACCTCGTAGACGCGCTCGAAGACGCCGACCATGAGCTGCTTGTAGAACTGCGGCGACTGGGCCAGGTACGCGGGCCGGCCGAACCAGTCCAGCGCGAAGACGTTCGCCCCGCTCTCGGTGGACGAGCCGACCACCTTCGGGGTGTGGATCTCCACGAAGTCGCGGGCGTCGAGCGCGGCCCGGAAGCCGGCCACCGCCGCCGCCGAGACGCGCAGCGCGGCCGCGCGGGTCGGGTGGCGCAGGGCCACCGGAGCGTGGTCGAGCTGGGTGGGCAGGCTCGCGGTGAGCGCCGGCCGGTACAGGTCGAACGGCGGCGGTACGGCGGGCGGACCGAGCGGTCGTACCGTCGGCGCGGTCAGCTCGACCCCGGCGGGGGCCGTCGGGTTCGCGACCACCGTGCCGGTGACCTCGACGACCGTCTCCTCGGTGAGTGCCTCCACCTCGGCGCGCACGGCCGGGTCGGCGACCACCACCTGGGCGAGGCCGGCGGCGTCCCGCACGATCAGGAAGGCCACCGACTTGAGCAGGCGGCGGCGGTGCACCCAGCCGGCGATCCGGACGGGCACGCCGACATGGGCGGAGAGCTGGGTGGAAAGGATGCGTTGCACGGCGGTACCTCCTCGATAATCGCAACGCGATCCCCGGGAGGTGTGGGCGAGCGGGAAACCTCGCGGTGCCACCACACCTTCGCCCCCGCTGGCGGGGGCCTCGTTCGTCGCCTTTTCACCGGGGCCAGCCGGGCGGGCTCTACTGGGCGGGGTGCCGTCCGCGCAGTCGCGCGGCGTCGGCCACCCGCCGTTCTTCCCGCAGCTCGGGAGGGTCTTCACGCGCCCGGTGCCAGACCGCCTCACAGCAACCGGCGGCTCTCTTCAACTGGCGGGTCGGGGCGCTACTCGGCTCCGTCACAGCTCTGCCGGGCACGCTAGCACCCCCGCCGACGCTCCTGTGACGGGATTTCCCCTGCCCCGGTGGCCGGCGTCACAAGGTTCCCGGGGTGACGCCCGTCGCCCGCGCTACATCGACGGCGACCGTCGGGCGTAGGCTCGGTTTCGTGACGATCGAGCACTCCGCGCCGACGACCGGCCAGGCAGCGCGCACGACGACGCCCGCCCCCGAGGGGCGGCGCCTCCTGCGGATCGAGGCGCGCAACGCCGAGACGCCGATCGAGCGCAAACCGCCGTGGATCAAGGTCAAGGCCAAGATGGGGCCGGAGTACACCCAGCTGCGCGGGCTCGTGACGCGCGAAGGGCTGCACACGGTCTGCCAGGAGGCCGGCTGCCCCAACATCTACGAGTGCTGGGAGGACCGGGAGGCCACCTTCCTCATCGGTGGCGACCAGTGCACCCGGCGCTGCGACTTCTGCCAGATCGACACGGGCAAGCCGGCCGAGTTCGATGCCGACGAGCCGCGCCGCGTCGCCGAGTCGGTGGTCTCGATGGGCCTGCGCTACGCGACCATCACCGGCGTGGCCCGCGACGACCTGCCCGACGGCGGCGCCTGGCTCTACGCCGAGACCGTCCGGCAGATCCACGCCCTCCAGCCCGGCTGCGGCGTCGAGCTGCTGATCCCCGACTTCAACGCGGTCCCCGAGCAGCTCGCCGAGGTCTTCGGCGCCCGGCCGGAGGTGCTGGCGCACAACGTGGAGACCGTGCCGCGGATCTTCAAGCGGATCCGGCCGGCGTTCCGCTACGAGCGGTCGCTGGACGTGATCCGGCAGGCCCGCGCCGACGGGCTGGTCACCAAGTCCAACCTGATCCTGGGCATGGGCGAGGAGCGCGCCGAGGTCTCCCAGGCGCTGCGCGACCTGCATGACGCCGGGTGCGAGCTGATCACCATCACGCAGTACCTGCGCCCCACCCCCCGGCACCACCCCGTCACCCGCTGGGTGAAGCCGGAGGAGTTCGTCGAGCTGCGCGAGGAGGCCGAGGAGATCGGCTTCGCGGGCGTGATGAGCGGGCCGCTGGTGCGCTCGTCGTACCGGGCCGGGCGGCTCTACCGGCAGGCGCTCGAGGCCCGCGGCATGCTTCTTGCTGAGGACAGGGTCCAATAGCTGCTGCGTACGCCGCTAGGCGTTGGTCGCTACCGCCTTCAGGCGATCGTGCAATGATTTGCCGTAGGCGCTGACCCGGTTTCGTGGCAGTTCAACCAAGGTTGATCCCTTGGCCAGGAAAACGCTACACCGTCCCAGCCAAGGGATCACAGACTACGCAAACCTCGATCTCTATTGACTCGCCATCAAGGTTGACGGGTCACATCGCCAGCATCGTCATCGTTGTCGCCATACCAGACGTTCGTACATTGCAGGGCGCCGGATCGACGAAGGCAGACCCGCACGTAGCGGTGAGCGCCATCAATTCGCTGTGACGTAAGGGTGCCACTCGAGCTTGCCGTCTTTTGACAGTAGTCCCAGGTCCCCAACGCCTGAATTTGGCTGGTCGTCTTCCAGTAGTGCTCCGCCGTACCAGTCACGGAGAAATTGGACCTGTCGATAGAGACAACGTCCCCCGAAGAGGCGTTCTCGACCTTCGCGATCACTGACGCGTTGGCGCGGTTGCTGTAGAGGCGCACGGTCTTCCCATGCAGGGTCGCAGGATAACGCGTATCTCCGGTCGTACCGCTGCGGAGCACCTCGCCGTCCCCCAGCGCATTCCAAGCTCCCGAGACGCACCGTTCAGCGGCTTGCGCCGGGGCAGTCGCCGCCACCTGCACTCCCACTATCCCCCCGGCGGCCATAACTAAGGCAACGAATCCCCGCCCCGCACTAAGAATAGGCCTTCTCACTGCACCCTCCCCCGCTTCGGTCAATATTTCTCCATCGATACAACCAGATGCACTAGTCGGAGGCAAGACCCCGAGAACATCGACCTCCCCCGCTCCGTCCACCTCACAAACCGCCTAGAGAATTGCGCTTGACCTGGATGCGCCCACTAAATAGAATGTCGCCCCTTCGCAGGATGAACCACGACGCGGAGATAGATATCCAGCTTGACCAGAGGCCCGCCTCGACCAACAACTGACCCCACTACGCAACATTTGCAATGGGGCCGGCGCCAAAACCGCGTTGACCGAGGTACACAGCCCGGTCACCCGGAACTGGTCAGGGGCACTCATCTACGGGATCGCGCCGAACAAATTCGCCGCTAGAAGGATCTCAGCGAGGCGATCCCCCTCGCTGCACGCCGGCCTGACGCTCTGGAGAAGCAGGGGTATCACTCCTGATCTTCGCCCGGCGCCCCTCCTTACCCCGGGCCGCCGGGGCGCCGGGGCGGCGTAAGGTACTCAGCCCGGCCGCGGACAGGGCGACGTGCGGCGACCACTAGACTCTGCGGCATGGCAAAGCCCCAGGAGAAGGTCTCGTTCGGCCAGCGGCTGAAGCAGATCGGGATGGTGTTCAAGTTCACCGCCAAGCAGGACCGGTGGTTCGCGCCGATGGCCGCCGGCGCGGTGCTGATCCCGCTCGCGCTCACCGTGGTCGCGGTCATGCTCTGGGGCTGGATCTGGCTGCCGCTGGGCATTCTGTTCGCCCTGCTCTGCCTGCTGATCGTGCTCAACCTGCGCTCCAACCGGGCGATGATGAACGCCGCCGAGGGGCAGCCCGGCGCGGCGGCCCAGATCATGGAGAACATGCGCGGCGACTGGCGGGTCACCCCGGCGGTCAGCTCCACCACGCAGATGGACATGGTCCACCTGGTCATCGGCCGACCCGGGGTGATCCTGCTGGCGGAGGGCAACCCGCAGCGGGTACGCGGCCTGCTCGGCCAGGAGAAGCGGCGGCTGGCGAAGGTGATCGGCTCCGCGCCGCTCTTCGACTACGTGATCGGCCAGGAGGAGGGCGAGCTGCCCATCCGCAAGCTGCGGATGACGCTCATGCGGCTGCCGCGCAGCCTCAGCGGCAAGGACGTCAACTCGCTGGACAAGCGGCTCAAGGCGCTCACCGCCCGCCCGCAGATGCCCAAGGGCGCGATCCCGAAGAACATGCGGCCCGCGCGGGGCGCGTTCCGCCAGACGCGCGGTCGCTGACCCACGACGCGTACGCGAAAGAGCCGGGCCTTCTCGCAGGGCCCGGCTCTTCGCCTGTGTCAGGAGCGGGGGGCGTCGGTGACGACGGAGCCCGTCAGGCGGTCGTGCAGGCCGCGGCGGTGGCCGTCCATCAGCAGGGCCGGAACGACCAGGGCGAGCAGCAGACCACGCAGCAGGGCCCGGGCGACCCCGATGCGGCCGCCGTCGGCCCAGGCGACGCAGCGGATCTTCGTGATGAACATGCCCGGCGTCTGCGCGAAGAGCCCGAGGAAGAAGCCGTACTCGACGATCAGCACCAGCACGGGCGCCCACCCGTCGCGGACCGGGTCGGCGAAGCCCCTGGCGGCGAGGAGGCAGAGCACCCAGTCGATCACCAGCGCGCCGAACCGGCGGCCCAGGCTGGGCGGGGTGAAGGCGGGATCCGACGCGGGCGGTACGGGGCGATCATGCGGGTTGGTCACAGCGGTCAAGGGTATCCAGGTCGCATGGACGGATCGGGACGACCGCCCGTAGCGGGGTGGGCGTGCGCCGTGCGCCTGCCCGGGTGGGCGGGCGGGCGGCAAAAAGGGGCGAAGGCGAGCAACTGTCAATAGAATGGCACAGCCGATGACGTCCGGCCGCCCGGTTCGGCCCGTCCGAGCGGCGCGGATGACGCTCCGCGAGGGACGTAACACGGCAGAAACACTCAAGACATGGCCGGGCAACCGCGCGGCCATAGCGTCGCCAGGAGCCTAGCCACCCGTGGACGTGCCAGGAGGACGTGTGTTCGCCAATCCCGAGGAACTCCTGCGATACCTCAAGAACGAGGACGTGAAGTTCGTCGACGTACGTTTCTGTGACCTGCCCGGCGTGATGCAGCACTTCAACCTGCCGGTCGAGTCTGTCGACGATGCCTTCTTCACCGAGGGCCTGGCCTTCGACGGTTCGTCGATCCGCGGTTTCCAGGCGATCCACGAGTCGGACATGCTCCTGCTCCCGGACGTCGCCACCGCCTTCATCGACCCCTTCCGGGCGCAGAAGACCCTCGCGCTCAACTTCTTCATCCACGACCCGTTCACCCGCGAGGCCTACAGCCGGGACCCGCGCAACGTGGCGAAGAAGGCCGAGGCCTACCTGGCCGCCAGCGGCATCGCCGACACCGCCTACTTCGGCGCGGAGGCGGAGTTCTACATCTTCGACTCCATCCGCCACGAGACCTCGGCCCACCAGTCGTTCTACTACATCGACTCCGTCGAGGGCGCCTGGAACAGCGGGCGTGAGGAGCCGGGCGGCAACCGCGGCTACAAGACCCCCTACAAGGGCGGCTACTTCCCGGTCCCGCCGGTCGACCACTACGCCGACCTGCGCGACAGCATCGTGCGCCGCCTCGTCGACAGCGGGTTCACCGTGGAGCGCTCGCACCACGAGGTGGGCACCGCCGGCCAGTCCGAGATCAACTACCGGTTCTCGACGCTGCTGCACGCCGCCGACCAGCTCCAGCTCTTCAAGTACATCGTGAAGAACGAGACCTGGGCCAACGGCAAGACCGCGACCTTCATGCCGAAGCCGCTCTTCGGCGACAACGGCTCCGGCATGCACACCCACCAGAGCCTCTGGCTCAACGGCGAGCCGCTGTTCTACGACGAGACCGGCTACGCCGGCCTGTCCGACATGGCCCGCTGGTACATCGGCGGTCTGCTGCACCACGCCCCGTCGCTGCTGGCCTTCACGAACCCGACCATCAACTCGTACCGCCGGCTGGTGCCGGGCTTCGAGGCGCCGGTCAACCTGGTCTACTCCCAGCGCAACCGCTCCGCCTGCACCCGCATCCCCGTCACGGGCAACAACCCGAAGGCCAAGCGGGTCGAGTTCCGCGTACCGGACCCGTCGGCCAACGTCTACCTCGCCTTCTCGGCGATGATGATGGCCGGCCTGGACGGCATCAAGAGCAAGATCGAGCCGCCGGCGCCGATCGACAAGGACCTCTACGACCTCCCGCCGGAGGAGTGGGGCGACGTCAAGCAGGTCCCCGGCTCGCTGTCGGCGGTACTCGACTCCCTCGAGGCCGATCACGACTACCTGCTCGACGGCGGCGTCTTCACCCCCGACCTGATCTCCACCTGGATCGAGTGGAAGCGCACCAACGAGGTCGACCCGGTGCGCCTGCGCCCGACCCCGCACGAGTTCGCCATGTACTTCGACTGCTGACGCAGTCAGCGACACGCAGGAAGGCCCCGGGTCCGCCCGGGGCCTTCCTGCGTGTCGCCCCCTACGGGCACGCGCCTGCCCCGTCCGGCCCACCCGCACCCCGACCCGACCGGCTCCGCGACCCGGCCGGTGGAACACCACGGGTGTCACCGGTGGGCTTTGACACCCGTGGTGTTCCACTCGACGCGCCATCGGCGCCCAGTCAGCCGGCACGACCGGACGGCGCGGCCGGAGCAGGTTCAGCACGTAACGGGCCACCGCATACCTTCGCGTCCGATATATTGCGGGGCGTGGACACACCGCTGCGCGAACCCACCTTCCTGATCCTCACCGCGCTGGCCGGCGAGCCGATGCACGGCTACGGATTGATCGGCGAGGTCGCCGCCCTCTCCGACGGGCGCGTGTCGCTGCGCCCCGGCACCCTCTACGGGGCGCTCGACCGGCTGACCGACGCCGGCCTGGTCGAGGTCGACCGCGAGGAGGTGGTGGACAGCCGGCTGCGCCGCTACTACCGCCTCTCCCCTGCCGGCGACGCCACGCTGGCCGCCGAGACCGAGCGCCTGCGCCGCAACGTCGAGGCGGCCACCGCCCGGCTGCGCGCCCGCGCGGCCCGGCCGCTCGCCCCGCGTACCGCCGGGGGTCTGGCATGAGCGAGCTGGAGCGGCGCTACCACCGCCTGCTGCGGGCGTACCCGGCCGAATACCGGCGGGCGCGCGGCGCGGAGATCGTCGGCACGTACCTCGACCTGGCCGGCCCGGAGCGGCGCTGGCCCTCGCCGGCGGACGCCGCGGACCTGCTGCGCGGCGGCCTGCGCCAGCGGCTGCGGGCCGCCGGGGCCGCCGACCTGATCCCGGGCGTACGCCTCGCCGCCGTCCTCGCCTTCCTCACCGCGACGGCGCTGGCCGGGGCCTGGTCGGGGCTGGAGCTGCACCCGCCGATGGCGCAGTGGGGCGTGCCGCACGCCGGGCCGTTCGTCTCGCTCGGGATCGGGGTGTGGGCCGCCTGGCTGCTCGCCGCGGCCGTGTACGCGGCGGCACCGGGTCGCTGGACCCGCCGTGCCGTGGCTCTCGCCCTGCTGTTCACCGTCGCGGTCGTGCCGGTCACGACCCTCGCCGGCCTGCCCCGACCGCCGCTGTTCGTGCTGTTGCCACAGGTCGGGCTGGGGCTGGTGGCGCTGGGCCTGCCCGAACGGCCGCCGGCGCTGATCCGGGCGGCGCCCCTGCTCGCGGTCGCCGCCGCCAACCTCACGAGTGTCAACCTGCTGCCCCGCTACGACTCCTACGTCAGCTACCACGGCTGGACGGCGAGCGGAATCCTGCCCGGCGCCGCCGTGACGCTGCTCGTCGTGGTGCTGCTGCTCGGCGCGGGGTTGGCCCTGCGGGCCGACCATCGGGGCGGCTGGGCGCTGCTGGTGCTGCTGACCCCGCTCGGCCTGCTCTTCCTTCAGCCGCTGGCCGGCGCGCTCGACGGCAACATGCGCGGCGCCCCCAACCCCGGCTGGGACGCGCTCGCCGCGACGGCCGTCGTGGTGGGCCTGGCCGGCCCCGCGCTGCTGCCGCTGGCGATCGCCCTGCGCACGCGCCTGCGTGGAGCTGGGCCGGTCGGGACCGGCGACCGCTGCCCGACCTGCGGACGCACCGCCGAGCGGGCCCCTTGGACCAGCGGCAGCGGCACCCGCGCGAGGTCCGCTCGCGGCGGCAAAGGGCGGTCAGCGTAGGGCGGCCTCCCATGCGTCGACGTGGGCGTCGAGGTGATCGGCGGTGGCCAGCCAGTACGGGCCGTCCTCGGTCCAGATCCGGGCCCACGGCTCGCGCCGCTGCTCCGCGCCCTCGCGCAGCAGGTCGTACATGGCCCGGGCGCGACGGCCCAGCGTGGCGGCCAGGGCCGGACGGGACGCCTCGTCCAGGCGGTAGCCGTCGGCGAAGGCGCGCAGCCGGGCCGCCGACTCGGCCACCGGCCGGTCCGGGCGCAGGCCGCCCATGCTCTGCGCGGCGTACGCGACGTCCCAGAGCCGGGAGCCCGGCGCGGCGGCGTCCCAGTCGATCAGCACCCAGCCCCGGTCCGCCCTGATCAGGTTCCACGGGGCCACGTCGTTGTGGCACACGAGTTCCTCCCGGTCCGGCGGGATGAGCCGCTGCCACGCCGCCCCGGCCGGCGGGATGAAACCGGCCAGCGCCTCGTGCAGCTCGGCCAGCATCCGGCCGATCGCGAACAGGTCCGCCACCGGGTACGTGCCCGACGCCGCGCCGACCTCGCCGGGGACGTACTCCAGCACCTGCCGGCCCTGCGCGTCCCGGCCCAGCGGTCGGGGTGCGCCGGAGAACCCCACCGCGTGCAGGTGTTCCAGCAGCGCGTCCACCGCGTCGGTCCAGGGGCCGACCGGGCGGCGCACGGTGTCGCCGACGCGCACCACGCCGGCGGTGGCGTTGCCCGGCAACGGTTCCTCGGTTGCGCTCATCCCCCGATCATGGACCCGCCGGCCGAAGCACGCCGCACGGCCCGCCGTCCGAAGCAGGCGGCACGGCCCCGCCGTCCGAAGCACCCCGCACGGCCCCGCCGCCGCCGGGACGGGCTCCTCAGCCCGGATGCGCGGCACCGGTCCGGCGGAGTCGGAGCAGGCCCCACACCGTGAGTCCGAGCGCCAGCGCGGTCATCGCCAGCGCGCCCGGGGCCTTGCTGAACCGGGCCAGGTTGGTGCCGTCGGGCAGGGTGAGGAAGGCCGCCGCCGCGCAGGGCGCCACGAACCAGGTCGTCCGCGCCGCAGCGACCGCGAGCACCGCTAGGGGCCAGGTGGCGTACCAGGGGTGGAAGACCGGCGCCAGCACGACCGTGGCGGCCAGCGCCAGTCCGGCCCCGAGCAGGGCGGCCCGGGGGCGGGCGGCGTCCAGGCGGGCCGCCCGTTGCCGGACGTCGTTCAGCCGGCGCAGACCCGACCACGCGCGCCACCACAGCGCCGCCACCGCCACCGCTAGCAGCAGCAGAGCCACCGCGCGGGTGACCGGCACCGCGCCCGGTTCCCGGCCGGCGAGCCCGCCCGCGTAGTCGACGACGAAGCCGAGCGCCGTGGGCGGGGAGGTCCACTGCTCGGAGTCGCCGCTGCGGGTCAGCCCGCCGACCCAGCCGAGGCCGAGGCCGGACAGCAGCGAGGTGGCCGCCACCGCGCCGATCACCCCGCCGGCCAGCCAGCCGCCGTCGCGCAGCAGCGCCCGCAGGGTGTAGCGGCCGAGGACCGCCGCCAGCACCGCGAACGGGAGCACCACCACGGCGGTCGCCTTGACGGTCACCGCCAGCCCGAGCAGCGCCCCGGCCAGCAGCAGCGGCCCCGGCCTGCCGGGCCGACGGACCAGCACCAGCAGGCCCGGCAGGAGCAGGCCGAGCATCACGGCGTCGTTGTGCGCGCCGGCCACCAGGTGCACCCCGACCAGCGGGCTGGCCAGCGCCAGCCAGGCCGCCCGGCGGGTGGGCACGCCGGTGGCCCGGGCCAGCCCCGGCAGGCACCCGGCGGCCAGCAGCACCCCGGCGACCGCGAGCAGGCGGAACGCCACGACCGCGCCCACCAGGCCACCGCCGAGGGCCACGGCGAGCGCGGCGAGCAGCATGAAGACCGGCCCGTACGGCGCCGGTGTGTCCCGCCAGATCGGCGCGACCGCGTCCACCCAGGGGCAGCCGGCCTCGGCCACGCCGGTGGCGTACGGGTCGACGCCGTGCGCGTACGCCCAGCCCTGGCAGGCGTACGAGTAGACGTCCCGGCTGCCCAGCGGCGGGGCCGCCAGCAGCGGCAGCGCCCACAGCCCGGCGGTCAGGTACGCCCACCGCATCGACGGCGCGCCACCGCGCAGCGCCCACCAGGCGCCGACCATCAGCCCGGTGCCGCCCAGCCACAGCGCGACGGTCCACGGCTCGTCGGCGGGGCCCGACACAGGGGTGGCCCGGGGCAGCGCGCCGCCGAGCCAGCCGGCGACGGTCAGCAGCACCGCCCCGGCCAGGCCGGCCCAGCGGGCGGACCGGGCGGCGCCGGGCGACGGCGGCGGGGGCCCGGATGGCGGCGGGCCCTGGGGCGGCGGCGGGGATCCGGGCGGCTGCGGGATGCCGGGCGAGGCCGGCGGAGCGCCGGGAGTGGCCACCGGCGTACCTCTCCTCAGTCCACGACGGCCGGCCGACGTGCCGCCCGAGCCGACCGTACCAAGCGGACCACCACCACGATCACGAACAGCGTCATCAGCGGCGCCCCGACGGTCTTGGTGTACCGGGGCAGCCCCGTACCGTCGGCGAGCACCAGGAACGACGAGACGATCGCGACGACCGCGAACCACCCGGTGCGCCGGGCCGTGGCCGCGAGCACCGCCAGCGGCCACACCCAGTACCAGGGGTGGTAGAGCGGCGCGAGCGCGACCGTGGCGGCCAGTGCCAGGCCGGCGTGCCAGATCGGCTCCCGGTGCCGCGCCCGCCACCACAGCCAGAGCAGCACCAGCGCCAGCACCGCCATGCCGATCCCCCGGGTGACCGGCAGCGGATCACCGTGCCAGCCGAACGGCGCGGCGAGGTAGCCGACGGTCTGGCCCACCGCCGTCGACGGCGAGGTCCAGGCGACCACCAGGCCGCCCTGTTCCAGCCCGGTCACCCAGCCGAAGCCCAGGCCGGTGGCGAGGGTCGCGCCGACCACGGCGGCGACCGAACCGCCGACCACCCACCCGCCGTCGCGCACCAGCGCCCTGATCGAGTACGCCCCGACGATCGCGGCCAGCGCCGCGAACGGCACCACGACCAGCGCGGTCACCTTGATGGCGGCGGCGAGCCCGAGCAGCACTCCCCCGCCGAGCAGCGGCCCGGGGCGGCCCGGCCGGGACACCACCACCGCCAGCCCGGCGACGAGCAGCCCCACCATCAGCGCGTCGTTATGCGCCCCCGAGACCAGGTGCACCCCGATCACCGGCGAGCCCAGCGCCAGCCAGACGGCCCGGCCGGCCGGTACGCCGCAGCGGCGGGCCAGCGCCGGCAGGCTGGCCGCCGTCAGCCCGATGCCGGCCACGGCGAGCAGCCGGAACAGCACGATGCTGCCGACCAGCGACCCGGTCGCCTCCACCACCGCACCGGCGAGCAGCACGAACAGCGGCCCGTACGGGGCCGAGGTGTCCCGCCAGATGTAGGACACGGTGTCCAGCCACGGGCAGGGCAGCGCCGAGACGCCCTGCTCGTACGGGTTCAGACCGGCGGCGTAGCTGGCCCCCTGGCAGGCGTACGCGTACACGTCCCGGCTGCCCAGCGGCGGCGTGACCAGCAGCGGCAGCAGCCACAGCCCGACGGTGACCAGCGCCCAGCGGGTCGACGGCACGCGGTCACGCAGCGTCCACCAGGCGTACGCCATCGCGCCGGTGCCGACCGCCCAGGTGGCGATGATCAGCGGGCCGTACGGGCCCTGCCAGATGCTGACCGGGGTTGGGCGCAGGTTGCCGTGGGGGAACGCTCCGCCGAGGAACGCGGCCACGGCGAGCAGCGTCGAGCCGGCGAGGCCGAGCCAGCGCGCGAGGTGGTGAGGCACGCCCGACATGCTGCCAGCACGGCGGCCGGGGACCGACGGGTGGGCACTGCCAGCCGATCTCCCCGGTGGCCCCGGGCGGCGTCGCGTCACGAGCCGGTCGGGCCGCAGTGCCCCGCCGGGGAGAGGCTGCTGGTGACCCGGTACGTGCCGGCGACCCGCGCCCGCACGGTGGTCCAGCCGTCCGCACCGGGGCGCAGGCAACCCTCGGCGTCCGGCAGTGACAGCCAGCGGGACCAGCGCACGCGTACCAGGACGTCGGCGGGGGTGTCGACGGTGAACCGCACGCCGGCCGCGGTGGACTCGACGAGGCTGGCCGGCGGGCTGACCAGCGGCGCGGGATCCACCACCTCGTAGAGCCGCCAGCGGCCCGGCCGCGCCACCTCGCGCAGGTACGGCTGCCCGGTGAGCACGAGAGCCGCCTCGCCGCGCGCGTACCGGTCGGGGACGTCCTCGGGCGCCACCGCCACGAGGCTGACCGCGTTACGCCGCAGCCAGTCGCCGTACTCGGCGGCGTCGGGCCCGGAGCCGTAGAACAGCGGGTTGCGGTCCACGTCGACCTGCCGCTCCCAGCCGCGCGCCACCGGTACGGCCTCCGCCACGTACGCGCTCTCCCAGTGGTCGCGCAGCGGCACGACCTCGACCCGACCGACCGGTGCCCGCCGGCGCAGCTCGTCCAGCAACGGTTCATAGAACGCGGCGTGCACGGGTGCCGACCCCATCCGGGCCAGGTCGCTGGTCATCACCGGCGACTGCCACCAGAGCAGGGCAGCCAGCAGGGCGGCCAGCCACCGCGGGCCGAGCACGACGAACGCGGCGACGACCGGCAGCGCGAAGAGCATCGGCAGGCGCAGCGCGTTCGACCCGATCGGGGTGGGCAGGTAGTAGGCCGCCACGAGCAGCAGCGCGCTGAGCGCCGCCCCCACGCGCAGCACCCGGAGCGGCACCAGCGCGAGCACCACGACGGCGAGCGCGACGTTGATCCGCATGGACTCGGCGGTGAAGGGTTGCCGGCCACCGTTGCCGAACATGAGCGCCATCGGCCCGATCGCGGCCAGCGGGGCCAGACACAGCACCAGGCCCTCCGCCCGGAGCGCGCGCAGCGACCGCGCCCACGGTTGGTGATCACCGCGCTGGTGTGCGGCAGCGCGCCACACGTCGGTGACCAGGAGGGCTCCCCCGGCCAGCCCGGTGAACAGGCCGGCGACCGGGCTGCCCCAGGTCGCGAGCGCTCCCAGCGCCCCGGCCAGCACCAGGCGCGCCCAGCGGGGG
Source organism: Micromonospora sp. SD12 (assembly GCF_052068495.1). Lineage (NCBI taxonomy): Bacteria > Bacillati > Actinomycetota > Actinomycetes > Micromonosporales > Micromonosporaceae > Micromonospora > Micromonospora sp. SD12. Next base: position 393,134 of record NZ_JBQHDF010000003.1, read on the forward strand.
CCGCGGTGGGTCGCGACGGCGCAGAGCCCCAGCAGGCCGAGCATCAGGCCGACCGCGAAGGTGATCCGGCCGCTGGCCAGGTTTCCCACCAGCACCACGGCGCCGAGCACGCCCCCGAGCAGGGGCCTGGGGGCCCGCCCCCGCAGCAGCAACCAGGCCAGCGCCACGGCGGAGACGACGGCTGCGACCGCGCCGACCTGCCGTGTCCCGACCGCCGCGCCGAGCGTCTGGGTGTAGAGGCTGTAGCCGAACTGGTTGACGCCGCCGTACCACGAGAAGTCGATGGGCGCGAAGCCGTGGCGGGCGGCGAACCCGGCGCGGGCGGCCTGCGCCGCCAGGTCGGTGCCCATGGGCGGCGCGAGCAGGAACGCCCCGGCCAGCACGACCGACACCCCGAGTGTGCCGAGCAGGGTGCGCCGGGCGTCTCGCGTCGCGGCCACGTCCACCCGCCGCCCGGGGGTGGCGGGCGGTTCGGCGGTGTTCGTCGGGGAACTGCCCCGGTTGGTCGGCACCGAGCAGTCCTACCACGTCAGCCGGCCGACGGCCGGGCCGGGGCGACGGACACCGCCTCGGCCATTGTTGCCGTTCCGGCAACATTGCTTGCTCCTTCCGCCGCCGGCGCGCACGATCGGGACAGCAGGTCACGAGGCAGCGCAGCAGGAGGACGAGACGTGCACCACGACACGACGGCCGGGCAGCACCGGCACGACGACACCCCAACGACCACCGGTCAGGGCGGGCGGCACCCGGACGTGGACCAGGAGACCGCGCGGTTCTGGGAGGAGCACTACGGGCGGCACGAGCGGGTCTGGAGCGGCCGGGCGAACCCGATCCTGGTCGACGTCGCCGGCTCGCTGCCGGCCGGCACCGTGCTGGATCTCGGCTGCGGGGAGGGCGGCGACGCGCTCTGGCTGGCCGGGCGGGGCTGGCGGGTGACCGCCGTCGACGTCTCCGAGACCGCCCTCGCCCGCGCGGCCGAGGAGGCGAGCTCCGCCGGGGTCGCGTCCCGCATCGAGTTCCGCCGGCACGACCTCACCCGCACCTTCCCGCCGGGCGAGTACGACCTGGTCTCCGCGCAGTTCCTCCAGTCGCCGCTGGAGTTTCCCCGGGCGGAACTGCTCCGCTCGGCGGCCCGGGCCGTGGCACCCGGGGGCCGGCTGCTGATCGTCGAGCACGGCGAGGTCCCGCCGTGGGGACGGCACGACCACGCGCACGTGCGCTTCTCCACGCCGCAGGAGACCCTGGCCGCGCTCGACCTCGACCCCGAGCGGTGGGACACCGAGCGGCTCGACGCCCCGCGCCGCCAGGCCACCGGCCCGAACGGCGAGACCGGCGAACTCGTCGACCACGTGGTGCTGGTCCGCCGCCGCTGAGGATCCGGCCGTCCGGCGGGCTCAGGAGTCGAGCACGCGTTCCATCGCCGTCCGGGAGCGGCGGCAGGTGCGCAGATATTCGTCGAGGAACTCGCCGGGGTCGTCGCGGCCCAGCAGCCGGACCACCCCGGCCAACTCGACGCCGTGCCGGGGCAGCTGGTCGCCCTCCCGGCCCCGGACCAGCATCAGCGCGTTGCGGACCTGCGCGGCCAGCGTCCACCCGGCCGCCATCTCCGTGGCGTCCGTCGGATCGACCAGGCCCGCGTCCCGGGCCGCCGCGAGGGCGTCGAGCGTACGCGTGCCGCGCAGCGCCGGGATCGCCCCCGCGTGCCGGAGCTGGAGCAGCTGCACCGCCCACTCGACGTCGGCGAGGCCACCCCGCCCCAGCTTGGTGTGGGTGGCCGGGTCGGCCCCCCGGGGCAGCCGCTCGTGCTCCACCCGCGCCTTGATCCGGCGGATCTCCACCACCTGCTCGCGGCTCAGCCCGTCGGCCGGGTAGCGCACCGGGTCGACCATCGCCTCGAACTCGGCGCCGAGATCGGCGTCGCCGCAGACGAACCGGGCGCGCAGCAGCGCCTGCGCCTCCCACACCTTCGACCAGCGGGCGTAGTACTGCGCGTACGCGGCGAGGCTGCGCACCAGCGGGCCCTGCCGGCCCTCCGGGCGCAGGTCGGCGTCCACGCCCAGCGGCGGGTCGGGCGCGGGCATGCCGAGCAGCCGGCGCAGCTCCTCGGCGATCGCGCGGGCGGCGCCGGCCGCGCGATCGCCCGCGTCGGCCGGCGCGTCGTAGACGAAGAGCACGTCGGCGTCGGAGAGGTAGTTCGACTCGTACCCGCCGAGGCGGCCCACGCCGATCACGGCGAAGCGCAGCCCCGGCACGGGCGGTTGGGCGACCCGGGCGGCCCGCAGCGCGGCGGCCAGGGTGGCGTCGGTGACGTCCGCCAGGGCGGTGCCGACGGCGGTCACGTCGGCGAGGCCCAGCGCCGCCCGTGCGCCGTCGGGCCGGGGCGGCGACGGGGCCAGCGAGCCGGCCCGGCTCAGCAGGTCGGCGCAGGCGATCCGGACGAGTTCCCGGCGGCGCAGCGCGCGGATCGCCCGGGTGGCCTCGACCGGGTCGGCGTGCCGGGCCGCCGCGGCGGCGAAGCCCTCGCAGAGGACCGCGCGGGGCCGGGGGGTCAGCTCGCTCTCCTCGGCCAGCAGCCGCAGCGCCTCCGGCTCGCGGGCCAGCAGGTCGGCGGCGTACCGGGAGGAGGAGAGCACCCGGGCCAGCCGGCGGGCCACCGGCCCGGAGTCGCGCAGCAGGCGCAGGTACCAGGGCGTGCTGCCGAGTTTGTCGGAGACCTGCCGGTAGTTGAGCAGGCCCCGGTCGGGCTCGGGGGCGTCGGCGAACTCGCTGAGCAGCACCGGCAGCAGGGTGCGCTGGATGGCGGCGGTGCGACTCACCCCGCCGGTGAGGGCCTGGAGGTGACGCAGCGCCCCGGCGGGGTCGGCGAAGCCGAGGATCTCCAACCGGTGCCGGGCCGCCTCGGGGGTCAGCCGCAGCCCGTCGGCCGGCACCCGGGCCACCGACTCCAGCAGCGGCCGGTAGAGCAGCTTGGCGTGCAGTCGGCGTACCTCGGCCGCGTGGGTGACCCACTCGGCGCGGAACTCCTCGACGGCGCTGCGGCCCGGCGTGGCGGTGTGGCCCAGCGCGGCGGCCAGCCAGCGCAGCGCGGCGGGCTCGGTCGGCACGGTGTGGGTGCGGCGCAGCCCCTGGAGCTGGAGGCGGTGCTCGACGCCGCGCAGGAAGCGGTAGCCGCGCAGCAGCGCCTCGCCGTCGGCCCGCCCGACGTAGCCGCCGGCGACCAGCGCGCGCAGCGCCGGGATCGTGCCCGGTACCCGCAGCGACTCGTCGCCCCGGCCGTGCACCAGTTGCAGCAGTTGCACGGCGAACTCGATGTCGCGCAGCCCGCCCGGGCCGCGCTTGATCTCGCGCTCCAGCTCCTTCGGCGGGATGTTGTCGATGATCCTGCGCCGCATGGCGCGCACGTCCTCGACCGCCTCGGGCCGCTCGGCGGCCCGCCACACCAGCGGGGCGAGCTGGTCGATCCACTCCCGGCCCAGCGCCAGGTCGCCGGCCGCCGGCCGCGCCTTGAGCAGCGCCTGGAACTCCCAGGTGCGCGCCCAGCGCCGGTAGTAGGCGAGGTGACTGGCCAGCGTCCGCACCAGCGGCCCCCGGTTGCCCTCCGGGCGCAGCGCCGCGTCCACCGGCCAGGCGACCAGCCCGCAGACGTGGATCAGCCGGGTCGCGACCGTGGTGGCCGCCGCGAGGTCGTCGTCCTCGGCAGCCACGAAGATCACGTCGACGTCGGAGACGTAGTTTAGCTCGTCGCCACCGCACTTGCCCATCGCCACGACGGCGAGCCGGGGCCGGGGGGTGCCCTCCGGCAGCTCCCCGACCGCGATCTCGTACGCCGCCGCCAGGGTCGCGTCGGCCAGCGCGGAGAGCGCCGCCATCGTCTGCTCCAGGCCCCGGCCGCCAGTCAGGTCGGCCGCCGCGATCCGCAGCAGCGCCAGCCGGTACGCCTTGCGCAGCACCGCCACCGGCTGCCCCTCGCCGGACAGGTCGAGCCGTCCCTCGGCGGTCGGCGCCAGCCCGTCCGGAGCGGTGCGCAGGGCCGGCCACTGGTCGGGGTTGGCGACCAGGTGGTCGCCGAGCGCGGAGGAGGCGCCGAGGACGGCGATCAGCCGGCGGCGCAGGCCGGCGTCGTCGGCGAGCGCCGCCAGCAGCGCCGAGGGCGCCTGCTCCGGGGCCACCCGAGGCTCGGCCTCGATCGGCGTCCCGGCGTGGGCCTTCCCCCGGGGACGACCGACGGCGCGGCCGGTGCCGTTCGCGGCCACCCGGCGCTCGGCCTCGACGAGGCGGTGCAGCTGGCGCAGCGCCAGGTCCGGGTCGGCGGCCCGGGAGAGCGCGGCGAGCAGCTCCGCCGCGCGGTCGTCGGCGGGTTCCTGCGCGTCCGGCCGCCACAGCCCGAGCCCGTCCGGTCCGAGCAGGTCGGCGGTGCGGGTGGCGTCGGTGCCGAAGCCGTAGCGGGCGAGCCGTCCCGCGGCCCTGGCCGGCCGGCTCATCACTGCCCGAGCAGGGGCAGGCTACGGCGGGGCGTGGCGTCGTCCAGCTCGCCCAGGGCCAGGGCGGCGAACCGGGCGGCGAACGGCTGCCAGACCTCCTCGACGTCGACCATCACGTCGTGGCAGGCCGCCACCACCAGGTCGGGGTCGTAATCGAGCTCGGCGAGCAGGGTCGAGTCGGCGGCCCAGTCGGCGATCATCGCGGTGTCGCACTCGATGTGGAACTGCAACCCCCAGGCCCGGTCGCCGAGGCGAAACGCCTGGTGGGGATAGCGGGTGGAGGCGGCCAGCAGGGTGGCGCCCCGGGGCAGCTCGGTGATCTCGTCGGCGTGCCACTGGAACACGTCGGGCATCAGCGGAACGTAGCGGAAGAGCGGGTCGGTGTCGGCGGCGTCCCGCTTGCCGACCACGCAGGGCCCGACCTCCGGGCCGCTCGGGCTGCGTACGACCTCGCCGGCGTGCGCGGTGGCCAGCAGCTGCGCGCCGAGGCAGATGCCGAGGGTCGGCACCCGGTGCCGGACGGCCTTGCGCAGCAGCCCCTCCAGCGCCAGCAGCCAGGGCGCGCCGGGCGACCCGTCGGGCAGCGGGTACGGCGCCAGCGCGCCGCCGAGCACCACCAGCGCGGAGTATCCCGCCAGGTCGGCCGGGATCTCGTCACCGGCGTGGGCGCGTACCACCCACAGGTCGAGGCCGGCTTCCGTCAGCCACTCCCCCAGCCGGCGGACGTCGTCGGTCGGGTCGTTCTCGATCACCAGCGCGGTAGCCACGACGTCGAGGCTAGCCGGTGCCCCCGACGCACCCCGGAACGCCTCCGCCGGGCGCGGCGGGTGTTCGGCTCAGGGGGCGCGCAGCGCGTCGAGCATCCGGGACAGGGCGGCGCGGGTGTCCGCCAGAGCGGCCGGGTCGCTCGTCGTCATCACACCCGTCGCACCGTCGGCGGACCGGGCCGACCGGTACGTGGGCGCCTGACCCGCCGCGACTAGGCTCAGCCGCTGTGTCCGACCACGCCCGCACGAGCCCCGCCACCGCCGTACGACCGCCGGTGCTGCGGCCCGGCGACACGGTGATGCTGGTGTCGCCGTCCGGGCCGACCCGGCCGGAACGGGTGGCCCGGGGCGTCGAGCTGCTCACCGGCTGGGGACTGCGGCCGGTGCTGGCGCCGAACGCGTACGCCCGGCAGGGCTACCTCGCGGGCGCCGACGAGCTGCGCGCCGCCGACCTGAACACCGCGTTCGCCGATCCGGGGGTGCGCGGGGTGATCTGCACCCGGGGTGGCTACGGCGCCCAACGCGTCGTCGACGCGATCGACATGGCCGCCGTACGCCGGGACCCGAAGGTGGTCGCCGGCTTCTCCGACATCACCGCGTTGCAGTTCGCGCTCTGGCGGGGCGCCCGGCTGGCCGGCGTGCACGGCCCGGGGGCGGCGTGGTCGCCCGAGCGCACGCCGCTGCGTTCGGCCGAGTCGCTGCACGCCGCCCTGATGACCACCGAGCCGGTCACGGTCAGCGCCGCCGCCGAGGAGGAGACCTTCGCGGTACGCGTACCCGGGCGGGCCACCGGTCCGCTGCTGGGCGGCAACCTCTGCCTGATCGTGGCGTCGCTGGGCACGCCGGACATGCCGGACCTGACCGGCGCGATCCTGCTCGTCGAGGACGTCCAGGAGCCGCCCTACAAGGTCGACCGGATGCTCACCCAGCTCCGCCGCGCCGGTGCCCTCGACGGGCTGGCCGGCGTGGCGGTGGGCCAGTTCACCGACTGCGCGGACGGCTGGTCGGTCGGCGTCGCCGACGTGCTCTCCGAGCGCCTCGGCGACCTCGGCGTCCCCGTCCTCGGCGGTCTCCCGATCGGTCACGGCCCAGGCCAGCTCAGCGTCCCGATCGGCACCGAGGCCACCCTCGACACGGAAACCGGCACCCTCACGGCCACCCCCGCCGTACGCTGACCCACCCACTCGGCCCCGTCAGGGGGTCAGGTGGGCCAGGGCGCCCGTCTCCAGGGCGACCCAGACCGCGGCATCCGGGGTGACCGTGAGGCCGTGGGGTTCGGAGGCCGGGGTCGGCAGGTCGTGGGTGATGATCGTGCCGTCCGGGGCGACGTGGCCGATACGGTTGCCGCCCCACTCCGTGTACCAGCAGCCGCCGGCCGGGTCGGCGACGATCGCGTGCGGCCGGGCGGACCGGTCCGGCAGCGGGTACTCGGTGATCCGCCCGTCCGGGGTGATCCGGCCGAGCTGACCGGCGCCGATCTCGACGAACCAGAGCGCCCCGTCGACGCCGGCGGTGATGCCCACCGGCGCGGCCCCCTCGGTCGGCAGCGCGTGCAGGGTCACCTCGCCGGCCATGTCGATCCGGCCCACCGCGTTCGCCTGGTTGAGCGTGAACCACACGGCCTCGTCGGGCCCGGCGGCGACCATCGAGGCGAACGCGCCGCTCACCGGCAGCGGGAACCGCGTCCGCTCCCCGTCGACGGTGACCCGACCGATCGCGTCGGCGTTCATCGCCGCGTACCAGAGGGCCCCGTCGGGCCCGGCGGCGATGCCGCAGGGGCCGGTTCCGGCCGGCAGCTCGACGGCGCTCAGCTCGCCGCCGGTGGTGATCCGGCCGATCCGGTCGTCGCCGGAGCGGGTGAACCAGAGGGCGCCGTCGGGGCCCGGCGTGATGATCAACGGTCGGCTGTCGGGCGCCACCGGCCACGTGCGCAACTCGCCGTCCGCGCCCACCCGGGCGATCCCGCCGGCGTGGACCAGCGTCAGCCACAGCGCGCCGTCGGGGCCGGCCGTGATGCCGTACGGGCCGGTGCCGGCCCCGGTCAGGGGGACTTCCCGGATCTTCGCGGACGTCGTCAAGAGGGTCACCTTCCGTCACCTGCTCCGCCCCGGCGGGGGCCCTACCGACCGCACACCCTTGCCGCCCCCGCGCGCCGGTGCAACCCGTTTGTCCGGTCGCGCCGCCGGATTGCCAGCTCGCTGACAGGGTCGCCACGGCTCCCGCCCAGCCCGGCTGGTCACTGTCGGTGAGGTCATCGCACCACCCATCGACGAGCTGGAGGACGACATGTCCCGCACCATGAGGAAGAAGCACCTGCTGGCCGGGCTGGCCGCGGCGGGCGTACTCGGCGTGGGCCTCGCCGCCCCGACGGTCGCGTTCGCCGCCGACGGTGCCACCCCGACGCCGAGCGCCAGCACCGGCGCCACCGGGGACGGCGACCGCGAGCGGCAGCGCACCGACCGGCAGGCTGAGTTCGCCGAGAAGCTGGCCGCGGAGCTGGGCGTCGACACCGACAAGGTGACGGCCGCGCTGGAGAAGCTACGCGAGGAGCACAAGCCGGCCGACCGGCCCGAGAAGGGCGACGGGCCCGGCAAGGGCGACTCCCCCGACCGGCAGGCCGCGATGAAGGAGCGCCTGGCGCAGGCCGTCGAGGACGGCAAGCTCACCCAGGAGCAGGCCGACGCCGTCACCGCCGCCGCCGAGGCGGGCGTCCTGCCCGGACCGGGCGGCCGGGGCGGGCACGGCGGACCGGCCGGCAGGTGACGTACGCCGTCCGTCCCGGCGACCCGGCCGGGGCGGACGGCGACCCGGCCGGGTCTGCTCAGGCCTGCGGCGGCGGGGCGTAGACGCCGAAGTGGTTGCCGACCGGGTCGGCCAGGTGGGCGAAGGTGAGCCCGTTGTCGTTGGACCTCGGCGGCACCAGCACCTTGCCGCCTGCCGCCTCCGCCCGTCGGGCGGCGTCGGCCACGTCGGCCACCTGCACGTAGAAGATGGCGTAGTTCGGGCTCGTTCCGCCGGTGTCCCGGACCGCGCCCTGGATGGATCCCTCCGGCCCCGGCTCCGTCACCCGGTACGACGCCTCCGGCGTCCCCTGCTCGCCGAACGCCCAGCCGAACAGGTCGGTGTAGAAGCGCCCGGTCTCCTCCGGCCGGTCCGTGCCGACCTCGAACCAGTTGACCCCGCTGGTGATCGTGGACATGTGTCGCCTCCCGTTCGCGCGCCGGCCGTTCGGCCGGCGCCGTCAGGAGTCAGCCTCCGCCCCGTCCGCGACACCGTCCTGTCGGTGTTTGCGACCGGACCGCTCCTCGGACGGGGCGGTGAGCGGAATCAACCGGTGGACCAGGTCGGGGCGACGCGATCCGTGGCGGGCGCGGAAACTCGCCGCTTCGGCCACCGACACCGGATACCGCCGCACGCCCGCCTCGTACGTGCGGGCGACCAACTCCGCGGTGTCGGTGTCGAGCCAGTCGAGCGGACTGCCGCCAGCGGCGGCAAACCACTGTGCGCCGGCGATCAGGCGGTCGGCCTGCTCAGCCAGCCTGACGTCGGTCTCCCGGTCGCGGCCGAGGAAGGTAAGAACGCAACGGGCGGCCGACGCCAGCAGGGAGCCGACGAGCGTCACGTCCTCTTGGAGAAGACACAGCACATCGGCGACGAACGCGGCGGACAACCCGGGGTCGGTCGAGATCCGATCCAGCACGAACTCCGCCACCGGCAGTTGCGGTGTCTCGTCCGGCTCCTCCACGATGGCCAGCAGGCGTTGGTAGGCCCGCTCCCGCTCCCGAGCCCCCGCGCCGAGGATCGGCAGAAGCGACACGTCGAGCAGGAGCCGGGCTTCCGACCGGTCGCCGTCCGGGAAGGTCCAGAAGCCGCCGAGCGCGTCGAGCGGATGGCCCAGCGGTCCCAGCGCGTGCAGCGCCGTGTCGAGATCCGGGTCGCACTCGAAGTGCGCGGTCCGAGCGAACAGGGCGAAGTCAGTTCCGGTCGTCAGGTAGTAGCTCGCCGCGTCTACCTCCGAATGGCTGTCGTCCCTGGAGCCGGTGACGAACCAACCGGGGTCGCCCGTCGGTGGCGGCGACTCGTCCCGACCTTCTCCGATGGAGAGGAGCAGATCCCGTCGCGTTCCCGTCCACGCCCGCTCGACCCGCACGACGCCCAACAGGCCGGCGTACTCGCTGTCGCTGAGCTGGGAACGCCAGAAGAGAGCCAGTCGGTTCCACCCGGACGCCACGTCGCCGCTGTCCGGGTGGAGTTCGCTTGCCCGCAGTTGACCGCGTGCGGCGAGCAGCAGCACGAGCAGGTTCACGCCGTACACCGCGTGGCGTGCCGGAACCGACAACTGCCGAGGCTCATACGACTCGAAGCGGCGAGCCGGTCGCCGGTCGGGCGCCGCCCGGAACAGGCGCAGCAGCAGGTCGACGACGGCGTCCCGCCGGCTTTCGCCCCACGACGTCAGGATCTCGGTGAGGAAGGTGACGATCGGGGTGCGTCCGGTCAGTGTCGCGAAGGACAGCAGGGCGTGGAGCGGATCGTCGTCCGTCGGCGTGGCCCCCAGCAGGGCGCTCGCCTCCCGGGCCGCCAGGTCGTCCAGCACCAGCGCGGTCGTCCGGGCGATCAGGAACTCACCGAAGGTGGCGTGCAGGAACTCGTAGGTGCTGGCCCGGCTCTCGTCTCGCATCGCCTGTGAGCGGTGCACGAAGAAGAAGCGGCCCAGGACGATCTCGGCAGGTCGCAGCGGGGTACGCAGGTGTCCGTCGGTCGCGACTGCCGCCGGACGGCTGCCCAGGAACGGCAGCGCGGCGAGATCCGACTCGAAGCCGTTCTCGGTGACCCACTGGACGCCCCGGTTGAACATGCCGAACGCCACGATCGACAACCTGCGCAGCTCGTCCTCCGTCGCCCGGTCCAGGTCCCGCTCGGACAGGCCCGGCCGGTGCTTCATGACCTCGCGGCGGGCGAAGCTGCGCAGCAGGCGCTCGTAGAGCTCGCCCCGGCCCAGCTCGCCGGCCGATCGCAGGTCGTTGCCCTCGGCGTCGTAGAGCGCCAGCATCAGCAGCAACAGCGGCTGTTCGGCCAGCTCACGGTGGGCCAGCACCGTCGCCGGCTCCAGCGGCTGTACGCCGAGCGCGCGGAACGCCCCGGCGTTGACCCGGTTCCAGGTGGCAGTCCAGGCCCGTACCCGCTCGCCGTCGAACGGCTCCAGCCGCACCGCCACCGTGCCGGGCGGCGGCTGCGCCCGGTCGGCGACGCTGGTACGGCTGGTCACCAGCACCGCCACCGGCCGTCCCTGATCGGCCTCGCGCCGTTGGAAGGCCGCCACCCGGCGCAGGTAGTCGGTCTGGCTGACCCCGGTGGCCTGGAGCAACTCGTCGAAGCCGTCGAGCAGCACGACCGGCAGGGCGTCACCGGCCGACCTGGACAGGCCGGGCCAGTCCACCCGCTCCCCGGTGTCGTTACGGACCGCCTGCTCGATCTGGTCCTGGAGCTCCCCGGCGGCGTGGACGTCTCGCAGCACCACCCGCACCACCATGAAGTCGGCAGCCGGCAGCTGCGCGGCGAGGACCCGGGTCAGCACCGACTTGCCGGAGCCCGGCTGGCCGAGCACCAGCAGCGGGGCGCGGGTGGCGTTCGGCGAGGTGAGGTGCACGACCAGGGACTGCCACAGGTCGTCACGCAACGGCCGCCCGTCCCACCACGCCTCGTCACTCGGTCGCGCGTGGGCGGGCAACTCCTCGATCCGGCACAGCGGCGGCACGTACGCCTCGCCGAGCGTCGGCACCGTCAGCCCGGTCGGCACGTCCCCGGACGAGATGATCGGCCGTCCCAGCTCCGCGCTGTACGCCACGGCGAGCGCCGCCCGACGGCCGTCGGGCGGGCTCCCCGCGGAGAGGGCGACCAGGGCCTGCCGCATCTCGTCCAGCCCCACCGAGAGGGCGCGCACCTGCGTCCGGGTCGCCTCGTGCTCGTGCAGGCCGATCCAGAACGCCACCTCGACGTAGTCCACCGCGAGCTGGGTCAGCAGGTCGCGGTGCCGGTCGGCGGCGGTCCTGGGCAGCCGGAGCAGCATCTCCTCCGTCGCCTGTCGCCGCCATTCTTCGACGGCCTCCCACGCGGCCAGGCCGCGTAGGAGGTGCAGCAGCCGGCCGACGAGCCCGCCGTAGTAGGCGACCAGGGAATGGCGGAACGCGGGATAGGGCAGTTGCGGGCCGGGCAGCGGCGCCGCGGTGGCGAAGAACGCGTCGGTGAGGGCCGCCTCGTGCACCGCTCCTGAGCCGGCCAACGACAACTGCTCGGCCTTGCTGATCCGGGCGCTCGCTACGTCGAAGGGCAGGTCGATCTCGCTCATCACCTCGAAGAAGGCGGTCACCGCGATGACGGCGTGCGCCGCCTCCAGGCGCTGCGTGCGGTGGTACCGGGACAGCCCGGAGCGCTTCTCGGACACGCCGCGTACCAGCTCGTGGCCGAGCCGGACGAACTCCGCCTTCGCGTCGAAGATCCCCAGCAGCGCCGGCACCGGCACCGAGGCGGCCAGCAGGGCCCCTCCAGTCAGCTTGTCGAACCAGTCGACGACCCTGCTCTTCTCCCCGCCGAGCAGGCGTACGGCGTCGGCGTAGCTGAGCGCGTCGGGCACGTGGTGACCTCCTGCGGGAACATGCGGAAGGGACAGCATGCCGTGCGCGGGAGGGCCGCGCTGTCCCATGGTCAGACCAGGCTGAGCCGGCGGACCCGCTCCGTGGGGATGTCGATGTCGTCGGCGGCCAGCTCGCGTTCCGGCACCCTCTCCGCCAGCGTCGTGACCGAGGTGATCCGGTCGGTGCGGAAGGCGCGGATGCCGTCGCGCAGCCGGCACCAGCCCAGCAGGTACCAGTGCCGAGGGTTGCCGAGGTAGCCCAGCGGTTCCACGTCGCGCAGCGAGCCGGCGCCCGCGCGGTCGGCGTAGCGGATGCGCAGCACGCGGCGCGCACGCACCGCGTCGGCGACGGCGGCCGGGACGGGTGCCACCGGCCCATCGCCGATCAGGTGCACCCGGGCGGCGAGCCGGTGCGCCTCGGCGGCGTCGGCAGCGGGCATCACGGAGATCAGCTTGCGCAGGGCGGTGCCGGTCGCGGCGGCGAACGGCGTGCCGCGCATCCGGTGCAACGCCACCGCCATGGCGACCGCCTCGACGGGGGTGAGGTTGACCGGTGGCAGGGTGCGGGCCCGGTCGAGCGCGTAGCCGCCGGTGCGGCCCGGCTCGGCCCAGATCGGCACGCCCGACTCCTGGAGGGCGCCGATGTCACGCTCGATCGTGCGGGTGCTCACCTCGAAGCGGTCGGCGAGCCAGCGGGCGCTGCGCGGCCGTGGTGACACGGCGCGCAGCTCCTCGACCAGGGCGTAGAGACGGTCCGTCCGGTTCACCCCCGCAACCTACGACGCGGGTGTGACGGGAGCGGCTCAGGCGATGCAGGCGCAGACGATCAGCGCGGCGCCGAAGTGCGTGGCGGCGCTGACCCGGGCCGCCGGGTGCGGCTCGTCCGAGCAGATGATCTCGCCGAGCTTGCCCGGGGTCAGCAGGTCCAGCACGAAGAACGCCAGTGCCATGATGGCCAGGCCGACCAGGCCGAAGACCACCGTCGAGGCGAGGCCCTTGGCGAAGTCGCTGTAGCTGGTCAGGATCGCGGTGAACACGATCCCGGCGATGCCGAGCTGGTTGGCGGCGAGCAGCAGCGCGGCGTTGCCGTTACGGCGTACCCAGATCAGCTCCCGCAGCCGGCCCGGAGTGAGCATGTCGACCAGCCCGAACCCGGCCGCCATCAGGGCCACCCCGACGACCCCGAACACCACGCTCTGCCATGCTCCGCTGAGCAGGTCTTCCAGCACCGACTGCCTCCCGAACTCTGCGCCCGGCGGGGATGCCGGCGCGGTGACCGAGACGATAGCGGCACCGCGCCAGCACGGCAGCCCTCGCCCTACAGCGACAGGTAGCGCTGCCGCTCGTAGGGGGTGACCTCGCGGCGGTACTGCTCCCACTCGGCCCGCTTGTTGCGCAGGAAGAAGTCGAAGACGTGCTCGCCGAGCACCTCGGCGACCAGCTCGGAGCCGGCCATCACGTCGATCGCCTCGGCGAGGTTCTCCGGCAGCGGCTCGTAGCCCATCGCCCGACGCTCGGCGCTGGTCAGCGACCACACGTCGTCCTCCGCGCCCGGCGGCAGCTCGTAGCCCTCCTCGATGCCCTTCATCCCGGCGCCGAGCAGCACCGCGAAGGCCAGGTAGGGGTTCGCCGCCGAGTCCGGCGAGCGGACCTCCACCCGGGCCGAGTTCGGCTTGCCGTAGGCGGGGACCCGGACCAGCGCCGACCGGTTCAGGTGACCCCAGCAGACGTACGCGGGGCTCTCGGTCACCCGGTCCGGCAGCGCCTGCGGGAACAGCCGCTTGTAGGAGTTGACCCATTGGTTGGTGACGGCCGTGTACTCCCGGGCGTGCACCAGCAGCCCGGCGATGAACGCCCGCGCCACCTTGGACAGCTTCATCGGGTCGCCGGCGTCGTGGAACGCGTTGCGCTCCCCCTCGAACAGCGACAGGTGGGTGTGCATGCCGCTGCCCGGCTGGTCGGTGAACGGCTTCGGCATGAAGGTGGCCTGCACGCCGGTGGAGAGCGCCACCTCCTTGACCACGTGCCGGAACGTCATGATGTTGTCGGCCGTGGTGAGCGCGTCGGCGTAGCGCAGGTCGATCTCCTGCTGCCCGGGGGCCACCTCGTGGTGGCTGAACTCCACCGAGATGCCGATGCGCTCCAGCGCCAGCACGGCCTGGCGGCGGAAGTCGCGTGCCACGGCGTGGGTCGTGTGCTCGAAGTAGCCGCCGGTGTCGACCGGGACCGGCACCGAGCCGTCCAGCGGACCGTTCTCGAGCAGGAAGAACTCGATCTCGGGGTGGGTGTAGAAGGTGAAGCCCTTCTCGGCGGCCTTCGACAGCGCCCGGCGTAGCACGTGGCGCGGGTCGGCCCAGGACGGGCCGCCGTCGGGCAGCAGGATGTCGCAGAACATCCGGGCGCTCTCGCCGCTGACCCCGCCCTCGAACGGGAAGACCTGGAAGGTGGTCGGGTCGGGCATGGCCACCATGTCGGACTCGAAGACCCGGGCGAAGCCCTCGATCGCCGAGCCGTCGAACCCGATGCCCTCCTCGAAGGCCGCCTCCAGCTCGGCGGGGGCCACCGACACGCTCTTGAGCGTGCCCAGCACGTCGGTGAACCACAGCCGGACGAACCGGATGTCCCGCTCTTCCAGCGTACGGAGGACGAACTCCTGCTGACGGTCCACTTCCACCCCTCGCGACACCGTTGCGCACCTGCGGCCGGGGCTGACCCGGCCTGACCGACCAGTGTCCACCCGCCTCGTTACGCCGACGTTACGCGACCGGCCGGCCGGCGTCCCGTCCTGTCCCGCGGCTCCCGCCGTGGCACGCCGCCCGCCGTGTCGGGTCCGACCGGCTGGGGCAAGATGAGGACATGCCCACCCTGCGTCTCGCCCTGTGCCAGGTCAACCCGACCGTCGGCGACCTCGCCGGCAATTCCGGCCTGGTCCGTGACTGGACCCGCCGGGCCGCCGACGCCAGCGCCCAGATCGTCGCGTTCCCGGAGATGATGCTGACCGGCTATCCGGTCGAGGACCTGGTCTTCCGCCGGTCCTTCGTCGCCGCGTCGAAGGCCGCGCTGGAGCGCCTCGCCGCCGATCTCGACGCCGACGGGCTGGGCGCGCTGCCGGTGCTGGTCGGCTACCTCGACGCCGACGGCCCGCCGCAGGTCAGCGGCGACGCCGAGCCCGGACGCGGGGCCCGCAACGCGGCTGCCCTGCTGCACCACGGTCGGATCGTCGCCACCTACTTCAAGCACCACCTGCCCAACTACGGCGTCTTCGACGAGGACCGCTACTTCGTCTCCGGCGACGCCCTGAGCGTCGCGCGCGTGGGCGGGGTTGACGTGGCGCTGACCATCTGTGAGGACCTGTGGCAGGCCGGCGGTCCGTTCGCCGCCGCCCGTCAGGCCGGCGTCGGCCTGGTCCTGTGCGTCAACGGCTCGCCGTACGAGCTGAACAAGGACGACGTCCGGCTGCCGCTGGTCCAGCGCCGGGCCGCCGAGGCCGGGGCGACGATCGCGTACGTCAACATGGTCGGCGGCCAGGACGAGCTGGTCTTCGAGGGCGACTCGATGATCGTGGCCGCCGACGGCGAACTGCTGGCGCGGGCCCCGCAGTTCGTCGAGCACCTGCTGGTGCACGACGTGGAGCTGCCCGCGGCCGGGGAGCAGGGCGCCCCGGAGCAGGTGCTGGCGGACGGGATGCGGGTGGTCCGCGCCGAGGCCGGCGACATCCCGCCCGCGCCCACCGGGCCCGCCGTCACCGGCGGGACGATCGCCCCGGTCGCCGACGAGGCCGAGGTGTGGCAGGCGCTCGTGCTGGGCCTGCGCGACTACGTGAACAAGAACCGGTTCCCCTCGGTGGTGCTGGGCCTCTCCGGCGGCATCGACTCGGCGGTGGTGGCCGCGCTGGCCGTCGACGCGCTCGGGCCCGACCGGGTGGTCGGCGTGTCGCTGCCCAGCCAGCACTCCTCGGAGCACAGCCGGGAGGACGCGGCCGACCTGGCGAAGCGGACCGGGCTGGACTACCGGGTCGAGCCGATCCAGCCGATGGTGGACACCTTCCTGGCGAACATGTCGCTCTCCGGGGTCTCCGTGGAGAACCTCCAGGCGCGGGTACGCGGGGTGATCCTGATGGCGCTGTCGAACCAGGAGGGGCACCTGGTGCTGACCACCGGCAACAAGAGCGAGCTGGCGGTCGGCTACTCCACCCTCTACGGCGACTCGGTCGGCGGCTTCAACCCGGTCAAGGACGTCTGGAAGACGCTGGTGTGGCGGCTGGCGAAGTGGCGCAACGCGGATGCTGCCCGCCGGGGCGAGACCCCGCCGATCCCGGAGAACTCCATCGGCAAGCCGCCGAGCGCCGAGCTGAGCCCGGGCCAACTCGACAGCGACACGCTGCCCGACTACGACGTGCTGGACCCGATCCTGATCGGCTACGTCGACGGCGACCTGGGCCGCGACGGGCTGGTCGCCTCCGGCCACGACCCGGCCGTCGTCGACCGGGTGCTGCGGATGGTGGATACCGCCGAGTACAAGCGCCGCCAGTCCGCGCCGGGCGCGAAGATCTCGATGAAGGCCTTCGGGCGGGACCGGCGGCTGCCGATCACGAACCGGTGGCGCGAGGACGGCTGAGCCGGGTCGCTCCCGGGCCGGCGGCGGCCCGGGAGTGACATCCTCCACTGCGCTCTGCCGCCGGCCGGTCGTCGGGTGCGACGATCGCGGCGGAACCCGGGGACCGCGTACGCGGCCTCGAGGAAGGAGAGAGTCATGGTGGAGTCCACCCCGTCCGAGGTGACCGCCCTCTACGGCGGCCCGGCCACCCGGCGGGTACGCACCCGCGACCTGATCGCCGCCAAGGAGCGCGGCGAGCGGTGGCCGATGCTGACCTCGTACGACCAGTACACCGCCTCGATCTTCGACCAGGCCGGCATCCCGGTGCTGCTGGTCGGCGACTCGGCGGCGAACAACGTCTTCGGCTACGAGACGACGGTGCCGGTGACCGCCGAGGAACTGCTCCCGCTGGTGCGCGCGGTGGTCCGGGCGACCCGGCACGCGCTGGTCGTCGGCGACCTGCCGTTCGGCTCGTACGAGGAGGGCCCCACGCAGGCGCTGCGTACCGCCGTGCGGTTCATGAAGGAGGGTGGCTGCCACGCGGTGAAGCTGGAGGGCGGCCGGCGCTGCGCGGCGCAGATCGCCGCCATCACCGGCGCGGGCATCCCGGTGATGGCGCACGTCGGCTTCACCCCGCAGAGCGAGCACGCCATCGGCGGCTACCGGGTGCAGGGGCGCGGCGACACGGCCGACGACGTGATCGCCGACGCCCACGCGGTCGCCGAGGCGGGCGCGTTCGCCGTGGTGCTGGAGATGGTGCCAGGGCAGGTGGCCAAGCGGATCACGGCGGAGCTGCCGATCCCGACCGTGGGCATCGGCGCCGGCGCCGACACCGACGCGCAGGTGCTGGTCTGGCAGGACATGGCCGGCCTGCGTACCGGCAGGGCGCCGCGCTTCGTGAAGCGCTACGCCGACCTGGCGGGTGCCCTGACCGACGCGACCCGGCGCTTCGCCGACGAGGTCCGGGGCGGCGACTTCCCCGCCGCCGAGCACACCTTCTGAGCCGCTCGACGGGCGGCCCCACTCGCCCGAGATCTTGGTATGGGATGGCCCCTCAGGGGGCCGTTTCCTACCAAGATCTCGGGCGAGGCGAGGCGAGGCGAGGCGAGGCGAGGCGTGCGGGCAGGCGGGTGTCGTCAGAGGTCGGTGACGCGGATGCCCGCGTGCGCCTTGTAGCGCTTGTTGATGGCGATCAGGTTGGCGGTGAACGCCTCGATCTGGTGGGCGTTGCGCAGCCGGCCGGCGTAGATGCCGCGCATGCCGGGGATCCGCGCGGCGAGCGCGGCGACCACGCCGACCAGCTCGCGGTCCTCGGTGCAGATCAGCACGTCGAGGTCGATCCGGTCGATCTCCGGGTCGGCCAGCAGCGGGGCGCTGACGTGGTTGAACGCGGCGCAGACCCGCGAGTCGGGCAGCAGCCCGGCGGCCTGCTGCACGGCGCTGCCCTCCGGCACGGCGAGGGCGTACGGGCCCTGCTTGTCGAAGCCGAGCGGGTTGACGCAGTCGACGACGATCTTGCCGGCGAGCGGCTCGGCGAGGGCGGCGACGGTGGCGGCGTGCCCGTCCCACGGCACCGCGATGATGACCACGTCGCTGCGCCGGGCCACCTCCTCGTTGCCGGCGCCGGTCACCCGGGCTTCGGCGGGCACGCCGGGCAGGGCCGCGATCTCCTGGGCGGACTGGACGGCCCGATCGGCGGTACGGGACCCGATCAGCACGGACTGGCCGGCCCGGGCGAACCGGTAGGCGAGGCCCCTCCCCTGGTCGCCGGTGCCGCCGATGATGCCGACGGTCAGCCCGGACACGTCGGGCAGCGTGCTCGCGTCGTAAGCCATGCCGTCATCCTCGCAAACCCGCAGGCCGGCGGCAGCGGCGGGCGCTGTGACAATCCCCGCTGCCGCAGCAGTGCCGGGCAGCCGCCATCGGCGGGAACCGGACCAGCCCGGCGGCCACCACGCAGGGGGCGAGCGGGCCCCGGGATCGGGCCCCGCCTGGCAGCCACCCGCGCAGGGGGCGAGCGGGCCGGCGGGATCAGGCCAGTTCGAAGGCCACCGCGCGGGTGGCGGGGTCGGCGGTGACCAGGCGGACCCGGACCCGTTCACCGAGCGGCAGGTCGCCGAGGCAGCGGGCGCGCACCGGCGGGTCGTCCAGCGCCACGGTGCCACCGGGCCGGCGGCCCGGGCGGGCCTTGCCGTCCGGGGACGCGTCGACGTCGAGCACCGCCGCGTCGAAGGTCTCGCCCACCCGGTGCTCCAGCAGCACCGCCTCGGCCAGCTCGATCGCGCCCCGGGTGGCCGTCGACGCCACCCGGTCGGTCGTGGCCATCACCTCCGGCAGCCGGGGCAGCGCCGCGCGGGCCCAGTCGGGCACCGCACGGCCCTCGTGCAGGGCCAGGCAGACCTCCGTGGCGTACCGGTCGGCCAGTCGCCGCAGCGGCGCCGTGACATGGGCGTACGCGGCCGCGACCCCGCCGTGCTCCCGCTGCTCGGGCGGCGAGCCGTCGAAGGCCGTGTACGCGGCGCCCCGCATCAGCTCGGCGGCCTGGTCGACGAAGGCGGCGGCCCGGGGCTGCGACGGGTCCAGCCCGGCGATCACCTCGCCGGGGCCGGCGCCGTCCGGCCAGCGCACGCCCAGCGGGGCGGCGGCGGCCCGCAGCCGCGCCACCGCCTCGGGCTTCGGCGCCGGCATCGTACGCAGCAGACCGATCCCCCCGGCCAGCATGATGTCGGCGGCGGCCATCCCGGTCAGCAGCGAGATCTGGGCGTTGTGCTCCTCCATCGGCACCGGCCCGCGCAGCACCAGCCGCCAGCCGTCGCCCTCGGCCTCCACGTCCTGCTCGGGCAGCGGCAGGTTGATGGCGCCCCGGCGCAGGCCACGGGCGGTGAGCAGGGCCCCGATCTCGGGCAGCAGGGCGATCGGGTCGGGCAGCCGGCCGGCGTCGGCGGCCGCCTGCACGCCGATGTAGTCCAGCTTGGCCCGGCTGCGGACCAGCGCGCGTTCCAGCGTGACCCCGACGGTGCCGCCGTCGCCGTCCAGGTCGACGGTCCACACGACGGCGGCGCGGTCGACGTCCGGCAGGAGGCTCGCCGCGCCCTCGCTGAGGGTCTCGGGATGCAACGGCACGGTGCCGTCGGGCAGGTAGACGGTCTGCCCGCGCCGCCAGGTCTCCTCCTCCAGCGCCCCGCCGGGGCGCACGTGCGCGGCGACGTCGGCGATGGCGTACGTCACCCGGAAGCCGCCACCGGGGCGGCGGGCGAGGTGCATGGCCTGGTCGAGGTCGCGGGAGCCCTCGGGGTCGAGGGTGACGAACGGCACCTCGGTGCGGTCGGCGGCGGGCCGGGGCGGCGTGGCCGCCGCGGCGTCGGCCTCGCGCTGCGCCGCGGCTGGGAACCCCTCGGGCAGACCCAGTTCGCGGCGCAGCGCGCCGAAGTCGATGCGGGGTGCGAGTACGCGTCGGATCACCACGGGGTCAATCCTGACAGTGTGGCGGATGATCCGCTTCCCGACGAGCGCCGCCCGTCCCGCGTCACGGTCAGCCGGTGGCCCGGCGCGCGCTCGCCCGTACGCCCCGGGGGGCGGTGGCCCGCGCCGGGGTCGCCGGGGCGGGTGCCTTGCGGGCGGTGACCTTCTTGGCCGGCGCCTTGGCGACGGTCGTCTGCTTCGCCGGGGCCTTCTTCGCCGCCGCCTTGCGGGTGGTCGCCGAGGAGGTCGCCGTGGCCTTCCTGGCGGGGGCCTTCGTCGCGGCGGCCTTGCGGGCGCCGCCGGTGGGCCGGGTGGTGGCCGTTTTCCTGGCCGGCGTCGTCTTCTTGGCGGTGGCCTTCTTCGCGGGGGCCTTCGCCGCCGTCGTGGCCTTCTTCGCGGGGGCCTTCGCGGCGGTCGTGGCCTTCTTCGCGGGGGCCTTCGCCGCCGTGGTGGTCTTCTTCGTCGCCGAGGCGACCTTGCCGGTGGTCCTGGCGGGGGCCTTCTTCGCCGGCGCGGTGGTCTTCCTCGCCGTGGTCGCGGCCTTCGTCGCCGCCTGCCGGGCGGGCGTCTTCGCCGACGTCGTCTTCTTCGCCGTCGTGCTCCTGGCCGCCGCCGTCGTCCGCTTCGCCGCGGCGGGGGCCTTCTTCGCGGCGTTGGTGGTCGCCTTCTTCGCCGCGGCCGTCGTCTTCTTCGCCGCCGTGGCGGTCCTGCTCGCCGCCTTCTTCGCGGGCGCCTTCTTCGCGGGCGCCTTCTTCGCGGGCGCCTTCGCGGCGGTGGTCTTCTTCGCCGGGGCCCGCCCCGCACCGCCCGCCGCCTTCGTCGCGGGCGCCTTCTTCGCCGCCGTGGACGTGGCGGCCGGGCGCGCGGTCCGCGTCGTACCCGCGGTCCGCTCCGCCGCGGCGGTCTTCCTGGCGGTCGTGCGTCTGGCGGCCGGGCGGGTGGTGGCCTGCTGTGCTTCGGCCATCTCGGTTCCCTTCCTGGGGACGTGCTCTCGCGCTCGCGGAGCACCGCGTACCTCGGCGCGGGCCGTCCCGCGCCGACTATCTGTCCTCCCCGGCCCAGCGGGCGTCCTCGGCCTCCCACGCTTCGTTGCGCTCCCGCACCGTCTGCAGGGCGTTCTCCGCGTCGGCGGCTGAGGCGTACGGCCCGAGAACGTGCCTGGCGGGGCACACGTCGGCATCGGTCTCGACCCGGTGGTGACGGGTGCACCAGTAGAAGTGCCCACCGTTTCCGCTGTCGCTCATGGGATCACTGTGCACCGCGAACCACCCGGCCGCCACCGGAACACCACAAGTCGCCGATGTTCTCCACAGTAGACGTGCTCCCGCCGGCAGGGGCTGGAACTGCGGAAACAGGGTCGCCGGTGCCTGCCGAGCACCCCGGGGGGCCCGCGTCGACGCCGAGCTGGCGAAGGAGTACGCGCGGGCGGCCCGGGAGATCAGCCTGTCGGGGCGACGCGGCCCGCTCCGCCGTCCCGGGGCCGGTTAGGGTCGCCGGATGGGCGTTCCGGACCACATCCTGCGGCTGCGCGAACGCGTCGGCCACGACCTGCTGCTGTTGCCGAGCGTGAGCGCGGTGGTGCGCAACGACGCCGGCGAACTGCTGCTCGGCAGGCGCGCCGACGACGGGCGCTGGTCGGTGGTCAGCGGCATCGTCGAGCCGGGCGAGCAGCCGGCCACGGCGGTGGTGCGCGAGGTGCGGGAGGAGACGGGCCTGGAGGTCGAGCCGGTCCGCCTGAGCAGCGTCGTGTCGCATCCGCACACCTATCCCAACGGCGACCGCTGCGAGTTCTTCAACCTCGGCTTCCACTGCCGGCTGGTCGCCGGCACCGCCCGGGTCAACGACGACGAGTCGGTGGCCGTGGAGTGGTTCCACCCGGACCGGCTGCCCCCGCTGGACCGGCACGCCCGGCTGACCGTCGCGCACGCCCTCGACGCGGAGCCGACCGCCTGGTTCCTGCCCGCCGGGACGGCCTGGGCCGAGTCCGATGAATGACCTCGACCCGCCCCTGCGCCGCTACCTCACCGACCTGGTCGCCGCCGCCCGCGACGTCCTCGGCGACGACCTCGTCGGGGCGTACGCGGCCGGCTCGGTCGGGCTGGGCGCGTACCAACCGGGGCGCAGCGACGTCGACGTCGCGCTGGTCTGCGCCGACGCCCTCGACGCCGGGCGCAGGCGGGAGCTGGTGGCACGGCTGCGGCACGAGGCGCTGCCCTGCCCCGCGCGTGGGCTGGAGCTGGTCGTCTACCGACGGGAGGTCGCCCGCTCCGGCACGCCGGAGCCTGGTTTCGAGGTCGAGCTGAACACCGGCGCGCGGATGCCGTTCCGGGCGACGTGGGCCGCCGCCGACCGGCCCGTCGAGGACGGCCTGTTCTGGTACGGCCTGGACCGCAGCATCCTGCACCAGAGCGGGCTCGCCCTGCTCGGGCCGCCTGCGGCCGAGGCCTTCGCCGACCTCTCCCCCGCCGACCTGCGTCGCCTGCTGACCGACGCGCTGCGCTGGTGGCTGGCGCTGCCGACCCCGCCCGGCGACGGTCCCGCCCCGGGGGCCGAGGACGCGGTGCTCGGTGCCTGCCGCTCCCTGGTCAGGGTCCGCCACGGCGTCTGGCTGTCGAAGGTCGACGCCGGCCGCCGGCTGGTCGCCGACGCCCGGCTGGCCGCACCGACCGCCGCCGGGCAACCCGCCTACGCGGCCGGTGACGGCGGGGCCGTGGGCGTGATCGGTGACGGCGGGGCCGTGGGCGTGATCGAACGGTCGATCGCGGCGCGGGCCGGCGGGCCCCCGCCGAGCGGACCCGAGGCCCGCGCCTTCCAGCGCCGGGTGCTGGACGAGATCAGCCGGTGACGGGCTCCACCGGGATCCAGAGTTCCGCGTCGGCCTCCGTGCCGTCCGCCGACAGGCGGGTGCGGGAGATCTCCGGCCCCGGCCGGCTGCGGTACGGGTTGGACGGGAACCACTGGGTGAACACGTCGCGCCACAGGTACTGCACCGCCTGCGGGAACGCCCCGGAGGTCTCGAAGACCGCCCAGGCGCCCGCCGGCACGGCCAGCGCGTCCAGGTCCTCCGGCGCGTCCGCGCCCGTCACCACGCCGTACCAGTAGTCCAGCTCGGTGCCCTCCGCCCGACCGTCGGCCACGTTGGCGCTGACGTTGACGATGCCCTGCGGCTCCTGGTCGGACAGGGCCTCGATCCGGCGTACGGTCTCCGGGGGGATGCCCTTGACGAAGGCGACGATCGCCGGGTTCATCCCCTCGTGCACCAGCGGCACCCGGGCCTTGCGGCCCACCAGCTGGAACCCGTCCTTCTGCACGATCCGGTATCGCATGCTGCTGCTCCCTTCGACGACGAGTCGGAAGGACATCCGGGGCTGGGAGCGCAGCGCCGCCCCCGTACGCCTGGCCTCGCCGGGGCCCACGCCGTGCACGGCGTGGAACGCCCGGGCGAACGCCTCGGTGGAGCCGTAGCCGTAGCGGACGGCGATGTCGAGCAGCGTCCGTCTTCCCGCGAGCACCTCCCCGCCGGCGACGGTGAGCCGCCGACGCCGGACGTACTCGGACAGGCCCACGCCTGCCAGCGCGGAGAAGAGCCGGCGGAAGTGGTACTCCGACGTCACCGCGATCCGCGCCAGCTCGGCCACCTCGATCTGCTGGTCGAGGTGCCGCTCGATGTGCTCCATGGCCTGGTTGAGCCGCTCCAGCACCCGGTTCTCCTTCCCTTTCCGATCAGCAACGCTAGGCGCGCGGGAGGGTGCCCGACCCGACATGCTGTGCCCGGATCGGTCGGTCCCGCCGGCCGTCCGGACGGGCCCCGCCGGGACTGACCGTGACGGTGCGCCTGAGGGGCGACGTCGCTACGCGGTTCGAGGCCTCAGCGGCGGCCGCACCAGGCACGGGCCGGCGTGGTGCGGACCAGGAGTCCGCTCGCCGCCAGCGCCAGTACCGCCAACAGCCCGCCCGCCAGCGCCGCGATGAGGGCCGGATCGACCGGAGCCGTGATCAGCGACCCGAGGCGCGGTCCGAAGAGCAGCATGATTCCGGCCCCGGTCAGGAACGCGAGGGCGACCGGCGCGGCGAACCTGTGCACCACCCGCCACGCCGTCGGGCCGCCGCGCCAGAGCCCACGGAGCACGACTGCGACCGCACCGGTGCAACAGACCAGGGCGAACCAGTTCCCGACGCCACCGACCTCGCCGAGCAGCGCGACGTCCACGGCGAGCGTGTACGCCCACCAGAACGCCAGCAGCAGCGTGCTCACGACGATCGCGGGCGGCCGTCGCAGCGGCTCCCGCCCATCGGGCGGCGCGCCGTGATCCAACGACTCGTCGATCATTGCCGGATCCTATGCTCCCGACCGACCGGGGTGCGGCGACCGATCGCAGGCGGACGTGCGACCGTACGCCTCGTCGGCGGCGCCCTCCCGTTGCTCGCGGCAGCTTCCGGCGCTGCCCGTCAGCGCCTCTCGGCTGCCGGCTTCACCGGCGACCAGTGATGAGAGCGGCAGCGGCGTCGAGCCGCTCCCGCTCAGTGCCGGTGAGTGCCGGATCGGTCCGCCGTCTGGCTACGGCCTGGTCCAGCGCGGTCAGCGCACTGCCGCCGACGCATTCCAGGAAGGCGTCCAGCAGGGTCGCGGCCGACGACGCCAGAGGATGCGCCCCCTCGACGGCCACCTGGGCGAGGATGACCGCGGTGAGCGCGACGTCGAGGTCTGCCGGCCCCTCGGCCGCGTTGCGCCAGTCGATCACGACCGGCCCGCGTGACGTCAGCATGACGTTCTCCGGGTGCAGGTCGAGGTGCAGGATCCGGACGTCCCCGCCGTCGCTGAGCCGGGGCGGCAACGCGTGCAGTCGGTGATGCAGATCCGCCAGGCAACTGGCCGTTTCCACGGCGTCGAGCTCGCCGGCGAGGAATGCCGACAGCATGGTGGGCCCGTCCAGTCGTTCCATGACGAGATCGGCCCCTTGTGCCCGGTGGACCGTGGGCACAGGGAAGCCAAGACTCGCCACGTACGCCATGACTACGGCCTCAGCCGCAACGTCCCCACCCTCGCGGTAACGGCGGAGGACGCGTCGATCGTCGATGACGAAGACGTCAGCGTCTCGACCCGACGCCAGAGGGGCCGATTCCATACCGCGACAGTACCCAGTCATCAGGGATCTCGAATCCGGCGACGCTCTTGATCGGGGCTGCGGGCCGGGGGCGGAACCGGAAGCTGGCGCGGCAGCGAGCCGACGTTGCGCGCCGCCGTCATGATCCGCGCACCCTTCTCGGCCAAGGCAGGCCCGGAATGCCCTGAGTCGCCCCGACGGCAGGCAGTGGTCAGCAGGCTGAGGCCGGCCTCATGGTGGGGTCGGCCGGGGTGCCGCCGTCAGTGGGACGGCGGGTCAGGACCTGGGGGCCGGAGGCGGTGACGGCGACCGTGTGTTCGGAGTGGGCGGTGCGGGAGCCGTCGGCGGAGCGGATCGTCCAGCCGTCCCCGTCGAACTTGATCTTGTTGGTGGAGCGGCAGAACCAGGGCTCGATGGCGACGGTGAGGCCGGGTTGCAGTTTCATGCCACGGCCGGCGCGGCCGCTGTTGGCGACGTGCGGGGCCTCGTGCATGGTGCGCCCGATGCCGTGGCCGCCGAACTCGCCGTTGACGCTGTAGCCGTAGGAGTGGGCGACCGCGCCGATCGCGGCGGAGATGTCGCCGAGGCGGCCGCCGGGCTGGGCGGCGGCGATGCCGGCCTCCAGGGCAACCTCGGTGGCCTCGATCAGCTTCAGGTCGGCCGGGTCGGGGGTGCCGACGACGACGGAGAGCGCGGAGTCGGCGTTCCAGCCGTCGATGCCGAGCGCCATGTCGATGCTGAGCAGGTCGCCGTCGCGCAGCACGTAGTCGTGCGGCAGGCCGTGCAGCACCGCGTCGTTGACCGACAGGCACAGCACGTTGCGGAACGGGCCCCGGCCGAACGACGGCGCGTAGTCCCAGTAGCAGGATTCGGCGCCGCGCTCGGCGATCCGGCGACGGGCGTGGTGTTCAAGGTCCATCAGGTTGACGCCAACCGCGGCGACACCACCCAACTCGGCGAGCAACTCGCCGACGAACTGGCCGGCCACCGCCATCCGGCCGATCTCCTCGGCGGACTTGAGCTCGATCACGACAGCCTCCCCCTCCACGTACGGTATTTCTATACCGGTATTTTTATACCACGCCTGGTCGGGGCGTCCCGGAGGGATATCCTGCTGGCATGGTTCGCCAACCACTCACCGCCGAACAGATCGCCGCGGGCCAGCGCCTCGGAGGCGCCCTGCGGGCCGCGCGGGCCGGCCGCAGCCTCGTCGAGGTGGCCCTGGCAGCCGGCATCTCCCCCGAGACTCTGCGCAAGATCGAGGCGGGCCGCCTCCCCGCACCGGCGTTCGGCACCGTGGTCGGCCTCAGCCAGGCCCTCGACATTCCCCTCAGCGACCTGGCCGACGTCTGGCTGGCCGACACGCCCGTCCGCCAGGCGTCCTAGGGGCCAGCCGCCCAGGGCAGGCGCTTCGGTACGCGCCTCTCAGCCGACGGGCAGCGGTCACGCCGCCGATCGAGCACGGGTGCGCTCACCCTTCGGTGGCGGTTGCCGCGATGGCGGCGTGCGGCCGATGAGTGCCATCGCTGGGCCGCCGTACGCGCTCGACCTCCTTGAAGCCGGCTCGCGTCAGTCGCTCGGAGACCTCGTCGACGGGCCACCGGTAGGCGGTCACGACCTTGTGGTCGAACGCGGCCACCTCTTCGCCGTCGAAGAAGCCGAGCACCAACGTCCCGGCCGGGGACATCGCCCGCCGGAAGTCGGCGAGCACGCCGTCGAGATCCTGCGGCGGTACGTGGATCACCGAGTACCAGGCCAGGATGCCGGCGACGGAGTGGTCGACGACGTCGAGGTCGCGCATCGACCCGAGCCGATACCGACCGTCCGGGTGGGCCGCCCGCGCGTGGGCGATGAACTCGGGGACGATGTCGATGCCCGTCGCGTCGACGCCCAGCGAACGCAGGTAGCCGGTGATGTGGCCGGGCCCGCAGCCCAGATCGAGCACCGGGCCGGGCCGGCCGGCCAGATGCCGGCCGATGAAGGCCAGGTCGCCGGGGTCCACCTGCTGACTCGTGCCGAACAGCTCGATGTAGAGCTCCGCGACCGAGCCGTACGCCTGACGAACCTGCTCGACGTTCACCGCACGACTATATGAGCTCTCGGGTGTGGAGAAGCAAGCTCGGGACCGGCGGCCGGGCCGCGCGTGGCCGTCAGCGGCACTACCGTCACGACCATGACCGATCCGATCGAGTTGCGGGGCTTGGCAGCACCGGCCGGTTCGTCGCGTAGCCGCACGACACCGGCGCGGTCCCGGGGTCGGCGTGCCTGATGCTTGACGAATCCGTCCCAGTACATGCACGACAGCCAGCCTTGACTCCTCGGTGCTCAAACTCAGGCAGAGAACGGACCATTGCCGCCAAGACGCCATGCACGAGGGGAAGGCCGCCCAACTCGCTGATCCCGACCCATGCGATGTCGTCATGCTCGTCAGGTGCACGGTTGGTCGGAGAGCCAACCCAGTCTCCGATGTGCCAGACGCCCACGTGAACGGCATCCTCACCACTGCCGGTATGCAAGACGCCCAACCGTGAAGCGGACTCCGCCGCGATGTGAACACCGAGCTCCTCGTGCATCTCACGCGCGAGGGCTTGTAGTTCCGACTCACCCGCTTCGACCAGCCCCCCGGGCAGATCCCAGACATCTGGGTATACCCGTTTGGTCGGCCTGCGGTGCACCAGCAGGACCGCGCCGTTTTCAACGAGTGCGCCCGTGACGACAACCTGCATGACGGGAGTAGAGCACAGGGATAGGACAAGCTCGACAAGCCGAAGGGGACGCGCAGACGTCCGGATCTGCCGCGATCCAACCGCTACGCGGCGTGGCAGCCCATCGCCGGCGGCTCGGCCAGGCCGCGCTACGCGCTCGTGTCGCCGACCGTGAGGGCTGGTTCCCTGAGGAAGCGGTATCGGATTGCCAGGCGATCAGGCGGCCTGAAGCATCCACCGGGTGGACATCGTCGCTCAGTGGGTCCGCGTCTCCTGGACCAAGCAGTCACGTGGAGGCCCCCACGCCGCCCGCCGCAACGCCCTGCCTATGGCGTTCGCGCTGCCAGAGAACCGCTTACCCCTCACCCACGAAGTCACGATGCACGAGCGCGACGGGTTCCAACCACGCCCCTCCCTGCGCGTCGGTGCACCTTCCTGTGAAGCCGTCCAGCTCCGTTACGCCGAAGAGCGGGTCCGCGTCGAGCTGGTCCCGACGGCTTGGGGCATGCCCCGCCGACACCGCCGCCCTCCAGCCGTACGCCTCGCCCGAGGCCAGTGGGTGCGCTGGCAGATCAACTACCGCTTCACCAGTCACTGCACCGGAGACTGGCTCTATCGCCTGGACACGCTGAACATCGCCCATGGTCCCGTGCCTGTCGAGATCTTCCTGACCGAACCACCCCAGATCATCGATGAACTGGCCTACCTGCGCTGAAGGCAGTCGATGGCACGGCGGCATGGAAGCCGACGGGTCGCAACAGCCGATGGCACCGCGCAGAAGCCCGCGAATCCGCCGTCCAGGCCCTCAGTGCGAGTTAGCACGCCGGCCAAATTGATTTATGACGACCATCGACAGCCGGACGTAGAACCAGATCAGAGCCTGATCGCGGCTCTGAGCTGGTGGGCGACGGACGAGGCGACCTGTACGCCGGATTATGAAGTTGATTCGCGCCCTGAGCAGGCGTTTCGTTCGCCTGACACCCGCTCAGGGCGTCGCCAGGGCGTCAGGGCTTCGTAGCCCCCATCTGCTCGGTGACGACACGGCCAACTGTGGTCACCGGTAACGCCGGACGTTCATATCCCTCCGATAGTCGATGTACCTCCGTGCAGCAGCCCTAGGAGTTCTCACCCACACAGGCGCACCGACAAGGATCCGATCTACGGGCTCGTCCAGATCCCATCGCTCTTGATCAAGAACCACATCACTGTAAATCTCCGCAAACCACTCTGAATCGGAAGTATCACCGAACGTGTAGCCCCGCCTCCATGGCCGATCGGGACTTTCGCTGGACTCCCTCGTAAGCCCTTGCTCGAATGCAATTTTCATGGCTTCAACAGAGATCGACTGCGGGTCATCCCACTGCGAGTTGTTTTCTACGCATCTAGTCGCCAGCCACTCGCTGATCGAAACCATGGCGGAGGAACTCCACCCCACCGCCACAGGATCATTCGGCCCCATAAAGCCGGCAACATTGTCTTTGCTACCAAAAAGGCAAACGGCGACGCGAGTGCCGTCCGACGCAATGGAGCGCGCGCCGAGGACGACCCGACCATCCTCATAGGTTACGAAGTGGGAGAACTCCACTCGCCCAATCCCTTTCGCATACCGAACCCGCGGAGGCGTGACGAAGTCCTCAACGGCAAGACTTCCGATGGAGCGCTCGACCCTCTCTACAATCTCGTTCTTGTATAGGGAACGCGGCTCCCGCCCAAACTCCCACTCGAAAGGCAGAAAAGGGAGGCTAAGCACAAACCTTGAGCGCCACCGAGCGGCGATACTGATACCCTCTTCATCCGCAATAGCGCGAACTCGTCGATTAGACCAGTACGCATACCGAGTGGACTCTCCGCGCTCACCCATTCATCAAACCTTTCCAATGACCCCTGCGGCCAAGCCGTCTTCTGGCCGACGACGCCGCTTCAGTCGACTGTGTACCTCATGCGAGCCACACTCACGGCCCGCCACTCCGACTGGGAGGCCCGCGTGGCTAGTCACGGCTTGGCTGTTCCGCTGCGGTATAGGTCGTCGATCGCGTTGCGGGTGCGTTCCTCGCTGGCCGGCATCAGGTGCGTGTAAACCCGGAGCGTGAAGCCGGGGTCGGCGTGTCCGAGGTACGACGCGAGGGCCTTGATGCTCTCCCCTGCGTCGAGCAGCGACGAGGCGTAGAAGTGGCGAAGCGCGTGCATCCCGGTGGCCCGGGTCGGCGTGATGCCGGCCGCCATGACAGCCGGTCGCCAACTCTTGTTGTCGAAGGTGCGCCGGTTGATCGCACCCCGCCGGGTGGTGGTGAACAGCAGCGGAACCGTGACCCGTTCGTCGCTGGCCGGGTTCTCCCACGGCAGGGTGAGCGACATCGGGGCGAAGTCGTCGACGTGCTGCCGCAGCACCAGGGCCACGGAGTCAGGCAGCGGCACCCGGCGGTCACGGTCGTTCTTGGGTAGCCCGAAGACCAGCCGGGACCGGACGAGCTTGACCTGACGCGAGACATGCACCCAGCCCGCGTCGAAGTCGATGTCGTCGACGCCGAGCCCAAGGATCTCCCCCTGCCGCAGCCCGCACCCCGCGCCGAGGTCGACCATCGGGCGGTACCGCTGGGCGAGGCTACCGCGGATTGCCGAAACCTGGTCGTACCGCCACGGCACCACCCGACGTTGGACCGGTCGCGGCGGCTTGACCGACTTTGCCGAACAAGGGTTCTTTGCAATCCGTTCGTCGTCGACCGCCGCGCCGAGGATCGTCCGCAGGTGCGCGAACACGACGGCCCGGGTCGCCGGAGCCAGCTTGCCGACCATCGCGGCGTCCCACTCCCGGATGTGGCCCGGCTTGATCGACGCCAGTTGCTGAGAGCCGAAGAACGGGAGCAGGTGTTTCCGTACCCGAAACTCCGTGCTCTCCCGGGTCGACTCGTCGAAGGAGCGTGTGCGAAGCCAGGTTTCGGCGTACTCGGCGAAAGTCATCCGGCCGGCGAGCGGGTCGACGTAGGAACCTCGAAGCTTGTCCGTCTCCGTCGAGACAAGAAACGCCTCAGCATCACGCTTGGCCCGGTCCGGGAAGGACTTCTTGCGTTCCCTGCCGTCCGGCCCGATGTAGCGCACGCGGTAGCGCAGCCCTTTGCCGAACAGTTCCGTCTTGACTCGCTCCGGCCGACCGTTCGGATGGCGCAGCGTCTTGTACCAGCGATCTTCTACGTGCCCCATCAGGCCGCCGCCTGCTCACGTACCCACGCCCGGACCGAATCCGGTTCGTACCGCAGGTGTCGACCGACCCGAGCCGCCGGCGGACCGTACTTGACCTTGCGCCAGCGGTACAGCGTCTCAGCGGGCACCCGCAGGTACGCCGACACGTCCCGGATCGTCCACAGCTCGTCGACCGTCTTCATTGCTGCCCCTCCCCCGTGTCGTGCATCGTTCCGTCCGGTGTTGTGCTCGACGGCGGCTGTGCGGCCCGGTCCTTCGCGGCGAGCAGCTCGGAACGCCAGCGGGCGCGTTCGCTGATCGACCGCAGGAGCCGGTGCGCCATGGCAGGCACGTCGGGATCGTCGGGCCGGGCGAGTTCCCAGGCGTGCCGGACCGGTTCGGCGGTGGCGCCCTGGTCGTCGACGCCATCCAGGCCGACGGTGACGCCGAGCAGCGCCCGCACCCAGGCCCGTACGTCGTGCTTGTGGTCGGTCAGCGTCTTGCCCGACCAGTCACGCGAGATGAGGATGCGCCGGCCGCCGATGCCGAGGGTGTCGCGCTGGTGCACCTTGCCCTTGCAGCGGCCCGGCCTGAGCTTGGCGTGTGCCTTCTTCGGCTGGACTCCGTAAAGCAGCCAGTTCGCGCAGCGATCGGTGCACGGGGTGACGCGCAGTTCCTGCCACAGCCGGTCGAGGTGGGCACGCTGCCGGGAGGTAGTCGCCTTGTGGCAGTCGCCGGTGTGCTTGGTGATGTACTTCGTGACGTACCTGATCGTGCGTTCCGCGTCCTCGGTGCCGGGCATGACACCGCGCGCGTCGACCTGGGCGCCGAAGCGGACCACGTGCACCGGTTCGGCGTCCGGGTCCTCATCAATCGCGTCGAGCGCTTCCGTCCAGGTGGTCAACGGCTGGCGGGTGTCCGGGTCGACCCACGCCGAAGCGTCCTCGTCCCATAGCGGCGGCCGGTCGGCGGTGTACTGCTGGACGTCGACCGAGGGCCACCACACCTGGTGGTACGTCGCCGCCGCAACGGTGCGCAGGATGTCCCGGGGGATGGTGCCCCGGATGGCGAAGTGAGCGTGTGGGGCGAGACGGCGCTGAGGCTCGACGCAGCCCGCGTACTGGACGTTCCAGCCCTCACACCGCCGCAGGTTCTGCCAGAACCGGTCGAGCAGCCGGGGGAAGTGCACCGCATCCCTGGCGGCCCGCCGGTAGTCGTACCGGTCAGGGTTGACCGGAGTGCCGTCGGGACGGACCGGCCCGTACGAGTCGAGCGTCAGCGTCAGCCACATCGACGGCCGGTAGGTCGACCCGTCCGGGGCGGTGTACGTCTTGCCGACCGTGCGCCGCTCGACCGTGCGCCGAGGCAGGTCCGGGGCGTCCTGACGCCGCTTCGTTGACCGCTTGCGCCGCCGGCCGTTGTCCTCGTCGCCCTGGTCCTCGTCATCGATCGAGTGCGGCGGCGCGACCCGGCCCCGCAGACCTTCAGCCGTAATCGCCTCTTCCACCTCCGAGATCGCCTCGTCGAGGTCGGCGACCTGGTCCCACTCGCACGCACGAGACGCCTCGTCGCGGGAGAATTCCAGGTGCCCGCGCAGCAAGATCAGCGCCTTCTGTTCCTCGGTCGCGGGTTCGGGGGGCGGTAGCGGCTCGTCGTCTCGGTGCCATCCCTCGCGGATCTGGGCCTGCCGCAGCCGCCGATTCTTTTTGGCGCACGGCGCGCACTTGTCCTCCCGCGTCGCGCCGCAGGGCAGGTCGATGACCTCGGTACGGCCGGTGTCGAGATCCGTACGCCGCATGGCGAGCGGCCGGACGCAGACGCCGTACTCGGCCGCGATCTCCTTCAGCACGTCGACCGAGCGAGGAAGCGCCATGCGGGCCGCCCGCGACCCCGGCCGAGGAGCAATCGGAGTCGGGGCGGCCGGCGCGAGGCCGGGCAGGGTCGGCGCAGTCATCGAATGATCCCGACAACGTGCGGCCGGTTGGACTGGACGACGCCACGCGGAGGCAGGATCGCCGCCGGGGCGGGGACGACGGACGGCGTCGGGTTAGCCGGGCGAATCGGTTCGACCTCGGTCGCAGGCGTTGTTTCCTCGTACTGGTACGCGGTTGGCTGGTCCGGCTCGGGAGCCTGCGGGGTAACCGGAGCGTTGGACAGGACAACCTTCACCAGGGCAAGGAATGCCAGCGACGGCACCGCTGCCACGATCCAGCCCCACACCGACGGCTCGGCTTCCGCAACCTGGGCCGCGAGCGACAGCAGCGCGAACGCCACCAGGAGCGAGCCGACCAGGCCGACGGGCCGATTGGCACGCCGCCGGGCGCGGATCTCCAGGCCGAGGTAGATCGCCATCAGCTCGACCGCTACGGCGTTGGCCCAGCCGATCCAGTGCGGTTGGCCGTGGGCCACGGAGAGGTCGTGAACGTGGGTGAAGGCGGCGGCGCCGGCCATCGTGCCGATGGCGAGCAGGATCACCAGGCGTACGGCGGACTCGGTTCGTTGGCTCATCGCTGCTCCCCCTTCGGCTTCTCGCGGATGGTCACGTCGATCCGGATGCGCCGGCCGTCCATGTCGCGGCGACGGTTGATGAAGTGCGCGAGCCCGCGCAGCGCGGCGGCGGTCTGGTCGGCCGGCCCGACGAGCTGGATGTGGAGCGGACGCCGAAGGCGGTTGGTCAGGCGGATGAGGGGGGTCACGGCGGTTACCTCCGAGCCGGTCGGATGTCGGTGCGGATGTAGTCGGGAGGGGTGCCGAGCGCGGCGACCGCTTCGGAGAGGCAGCGCCACAGCGCCCACGCCTCGTCCGGGGTCAGGGACATCCGCCGCCGGCCCGCACCGACCGCCAGATAGACCGGGTACGGGTCAGGCCGTTCGGGGTCGACCCGGACGGAGACGGCGGTAGTCGGTTCGGGGGTACGGAGCCGGTAGAACCGGCGGCCGTTCGGGATGGCGGTCACCGCGGATCACCCCCGCCGTCACGGTCGAGCAGGTTCCGCAGCGCATCAGGCAGCAGCGGCCCGGACGGCTTGCGGGGCAGCGGAAGGCGTACCGGTTCGGGGGCGGTTTCCCGACCGACCTGGGCGAGGATGTCCGACGCGTCGACCGGCGCCGGGTACTGCCGCGCCATGTCGCGGATGTCGTCGTCGCTGATGTACGAGAACCGGACCCGCATCGGGTCGGGGGTGCCGTCGAGGATCACGTACCCGACGCCCTTGGCCCATCGGGGCATCTGGTCGGCCAGCGCGCCCCGGTTGCGGGCACCGTCGCCAAGGACCAGGTCGACTTGCGACGCCTCAGTGAGCCCGAGCGCGATGCGGGTCGGAAACAGGTCCCGGAACGGCAGCACCTCCTTGCGCGGGTCCTGCAACGCCGCCACGACCAGGACCCCGACGCCGGCACCCTGCGACAGCAGCAGCCCCAGCGAGGACGCGATGCGCTTTCGCAGGTCGACATCCTGGAGGTACGCCGTCAACGCCGCCATCTCGTCGACGACGACCACGACCAGGGGGTCAGCCTCAGTCGGGGTGTGCACCCGGACCGTTCCGGCCAACCGGGTCTGACGCTCACGCAGGACGGTCACGGCCTCGTCGAGCAGATCCGCCATGGCCTCGAACGACTTGCAGGCGAACCGGGCAAACATCGGCCGACCAAGCGCGAACTCCATCCCGCCCTTGGGGTCGATCACCCAGAGCCGCACCAGTCCGGAGGCGATCCCGCCGCCGAGGACCCGGACGAGCGACCAGAGCACCGAGCCCTTTCCCGACCGGGTGGCACCGCCGACCAGGACGTGAGTCGCGAGCAGGTGAAGCGACCAGGTACGCAGGTCTTCCCGCCGGGCCAGCGGCAGCGCGGTGAACTCCGGCACAGCCGGGACCGGGAACGGCGGAACCACCGTGCGCAGCGCATCGGTACGCACCAACGCCAGGTAGACGACGGTCGGACGGTCCCGGTACCGCACCCGGTCGACGAGCCGAAGCAGCCAGGCACCCCGACCGGTCCGGGTCGGCGCCTCGTCGGGACGTTCCGCGTAGACCCGGGCGTGCCGCCGGCCGAAGGCGTACGCCAGGTGGGCACTCGCCTTCTGGAACTGCTCCGGCGTCTGCCCCCGCACCATGCGGACGGTCAGCACGTCTAGCGCCTGGTCCGAGCGGACCCGCAGCAGTTCGGGCAGAACCTTTCGGTGGTCGTACGTCTCGGCGAGCCCGCACAGCGTCATGGCCTCACGCCAGACCCGCCGGTAGACGAACACCCGCCGGAACGAACCGAGCAGTGGACCCGCCAACCAGGCCCACCAGGACGACTCGTCCCGCCAGCGCCATACCGCCGAGGCCGCCGACGCCACGACGAGCGGCACCACCAGGCCGGACCAGCCGAACTCGGCGTACAGCCAGAGCGCCAGCACGGCCGAGACGGTGGCCACCGGGTGACGCAGGCACCACCAGAGCACCCGCCCGGACCAACGCAGCACCAGCCAGAGCAGCGCCGCCCAGACTGGCAACTCGAACCGCTTGGGCCGGATCACCAGCAAATCCCCGGCCGAGGTCATCACCACTTCACCGCGAGGCCGACCGATCACTTGGCACCCCGCAGCGACACGAACCGTCCCGACGCGTCACGGACCGGAGGGAACGGAAGAACGAGCTGCCCGACGCAGAGATCACAGCGGCCGTCAGCACCGCTGACCGGATCGAATCGGACCTGACACACACCACACCGGGGCCAGCCACGGCCAGCCCGACGCCTACCCTTGGACACGTCACTACCTCTCTCGACAGAGCAGGGGGAAGAGACAGAGAAGGGCGGGGCTGCCGTCCGCCAAGATCAGACAGCCCCGCCCACACTCGAAGCAGCTACGCCGCCGCCTTACCGGCCACGCCCGCCGGGGCACGCATCCCGGTCGCCCGCAGCGAGTACGCCATCCGACCGTTGTTCGACACGTACGGCGTGACCGTCATGCCCTCGAACTCCACCGCCTCGAACGGGG
Organism: Micromonospora sp. SD12; assembly: GCF_052068495.1. Taxonomy (NCBI): domain Bacteria; kingdom Bacillati; phylum Actinomycetota; class Actinomycetes; order Micromonosporales; family Micromonosporaceae; genus Micromonospora; species Micromonospora sp. SD12. Next base: position 429,041 of record NZ_JBQHDF010000003.1, read on the forward strand.
CACCCGTCGGCGGCACCGGCTGGTAGTCCGCCGAGATCTTCACCGTCGTCTCCCGCGACCGCTTCCCGAGTTCCGGGTCCAGATCCATCACGCGGACCTGCCACACCCGCTGGCCGGTCAGCTTGTCCTTCGCCGGCGAGCGCCGCCCCGTCTTCTCGTCGTAGTCCTCCACCTCACCCAGCGACTCGGGCACCAACGCGCACCCCGCCGGGAACACGTCCTCACAACGCACGGCGAACCTCGTACCGCCACGCAGAGCCATAGCTCGACCTCCTGACTTCACCTGACTGTCCTGACTAGTCAGGTGGTGTGGATCAAAGGTAGGCCGGCTTGGCTAGTCATGTCAACGACAGTGTCGAAACTTTCCTAGCCTGGCTAGTCAGCGGTACCGTCCCTTCATGGCTCTTGACCCAGACGACCCGCGCACGCCGTCGCAACAGATCGCGGCCACACTTCGCGCAGAGATCAAGACAGGGAAGTTCGCGCCGGGCGAGAAGTTGCCGTCGCAACACGACCTCGTCGAGCGGTTCAGCGTCGCCCGCGAGACGATCAAGGCAGCCCTACGGAAGCTGCAAGATGAGCGCCTGATCGTCACCCGTCAGGGCAGCGGCACCTTCGTCCGCGCCAACACGGAACGCCCGGTCGGACTCCGGCCCCACATCGAACGAGCCTTTGAGGCCACGAACGTCACCATCGACTTCGCCGGCTTCTCCGGAGAGACGATGTACAACGCGATCCAGGAGACCCTGGACAAGGTCCGCATCGGGCGCCTCACCCCGGAGTCGATCCGGGTCCGCGTCCTGATCTCCGACATGACCGCACCGATGGCGATCCCCTGCCGCGCCGAGGACCAGGCCGACGACCCCGGCATCCGCGCCCGAGCCCGCCGCATCACCGACCGCTCGATCCACGCCCTCACCGACGCCGTCCAGGAACTTGCCGACCTCGGGTTGGTCAAGACCGCCACCACCGAGGTACGCGTCCACCGAGCCGCACCGCTGTTCAAGCTCTTCATCATCAACGAGCAGGAAGCCTTCTTCGGCTTCTACCCGGTCGTCGAGCACACCGTCTCCGTCGACGGCAAGCCGATGGCGATCTACGACGCGATGGGCAAGGACGCGATCCTCTTCCCGTTCACACCCAGCGACGAAGACGCCAGCAACGACGCCCTCTACGTCGAGCAGGCCCGCGCCTGGTTCGACAGCATGTGGGGCACCATCGCCCGCGAGTACGCCTCGTGACCGCCGCCGGCCTGGCCAAGGTGATCGACCGCGCCCGAGTGATCCTGCTCGACTTCGACGGCCCCGTGTGCAGCATCTTCGCCCAACATTCCGCGTCCACCGTCGCCCATGCGTTGCGGCGGCTGCTCGTCGACCAGGCCGTCACCCTGCCGCCCGAGATCCTGGCCGAACGCGACCCGCTTGCCGTGCTCCGCTTCACCGCCACCCTTGGGCGCCCCACCGTCGTCCGCCTCGTCGACGAGGCCATGACCCGCGAGGAAGTCACCGCGGCCCGCACCGCTGAACCGACCCCGTACGGCCGGGAAGTCATCGTCGCCGCCCAGCAGACCGGCCGCCGGGTCGCCGTGGTGTCGAACAACTCGGCCAACTCCGTCCACGCCTACCTGAGCGCCCGCCGACTCACCTCGTACGTGCACCCGGTCATCGGCCGCCCCGAAGCCGCGCCCGAGCGGATGAAGCCGGACCCGTTCCCAGTGCTGGCTGCCGTGCGGGAGCTGGGCGCCGAGCCGGCGGAATGCGTCCTGGTCGGTGACTCGGTCAGCGACATCGAGGCCGCCCACGCCGCCGGAGTCGCCGCCATCGGATACGCCAACAAGCCCGGCAAGCGCGAACGGTTCGCCGCCGCCGATGTCGTCATCGACAGCATGGCCGAACTGGTGACTGCCTTCGCCGTCGACGAGCTGTAGCACCACACTTCGCACACGAGCGCCCCGGGAGATCGTCACCGGGGCGTTTCTCGTGTCGTCTGTTCACCCCCGACCGAGGTCGCGGTGGAGCCACCCTGGAGCTAGTCCAGGTCCCCGCGCTTGGCAGCGATCCACGCCTCCACGTCTTCGGCAAGCCAGACGTTGCCCATCTGGAGCGTGGCTACGGGCTCAGGGAAGTCGCGCCGGTTGGTGATCTGGTAGACGCGCTGGCGCGAGACGCCACCGAGCATGGTCCGGATCTCCCCCGAACCCACCAACCGCAGCTTCCTGCCCATGACGCTGACGCTAGGCACACGCCGACTAGGCGTGAGTCAAGTTGCTGGACACCTAGTTAGCGCTGCCACTAGTCGTTTACCCTTTACGCATGACTAGGTTCAAGTGGTTCCAACGCCCCGACCAACCTGTCGACTACGTAGCCGGCAAGCCTGCGCCGTCCAGGCGCGACCGGGAGCCGCAGAGATGGACCGGTCGCGCCGCCGTCCCCGCACCAGAGCCTCCCCTGACGACCAAGGCAGGCCTCTGGCGCTCCAGGAACGCCACGACACGCTTCGACCAGAGGTAGGCCATGTCGATCCCGCAGTGGCAGCCAGAGCCCCCGTTCCTCGTCCTGATGGCCGGCAACGTCGTCGACTTCCACAACCGCGCTACCTGCTCGCAGTGCTCGGACGATGGATGCCCGCGCCTATTGGCGGCCGGCGAGACCCTACGCGCCTGGCGAGACAGGAAGAGCCGACGTGAAGGCCGGTGACGTGCTGCATCTGACCCGCGCGGCAAGCCCTCAGTTCGCACGGCCGATATTCTTCCGCCTCATCAAGGTCCGCGCAGACCTCCACACTTATGACGGCTGGACATGGCTGGACGGCTACCAGCTCGACGGGAAAGGCGAAGCCACCAGCCGCAGAGAACTATTCGTATTTAAGGCAGGCATTCTACGCACACGACCCCAACGCACCGCAACGAAGGCCCCGCTAAAAATCAGTCGGAAATAAGTTCAGGCGCTCGCAACGATTGACGAGCAATAAACCGAATTTCGGTCAAGTTCTCCGGCTCATTGTAAAAGTCATAAAAGTTCCGCCTCCAAAGGGCGTCAAGCACCCCTGCATCTTCGGCGGAAACTTCAGCAAGCAATGGCATCACTTCGGCCGGATCAATTTGACCCAGCGCCTGAAGTGCCCAGTCACGACTATGGACCTCAGACAGAGCCGCGATTAGCTCTGGGACAGATCCGGTACGCGCTAGCACTGCGGCTGCAAGTGGGGCCTGATCCGCCTTCCCTAGCCCCGCCACCAAGAGGGGAAACTGCGCCGGGCCGGGACTTCCGAGGCCAGCCTGGGCGTGGCGTCGAACATTTTCACTCTCGTCGAATGCGAACGACCAGCACTCGCTGAACTGATTGTGCCACGTAGCACCTAGTCCCCAGACGGCCGCTGCACGGATTTCGTCTGGACGACTCATTTCTCGGGCGATCTGGGCAAGAGAAACGGTCGCAGCCTTTAGTTCAACAAGCTCGGACAGCACGAGGACGCGCTCCATCTGCATCTCAAGCTCGCCGTCGCCATCATCTAGGTCTGCCAGCCGGCCGACAGCGCCTCGGTCGCCAAGCCGTGCGAGAGCACCCAGCGCCTCAACTCGCAACCGCATGTCTCGTAGATCGTCATCGACAATGGCCCGAATCTCGCCGCCCATGCTCCCTTCTCCCAGAATGCCAGCCGCCTTGACTGCGCCGAAAACTTCGACTTGATCGTCGCTGCGAATGGCTTCGTGGAGATCCCACACAGGGCCAGCGCACTTTATTTCGCGAGCCGTGGCCGCAGCCGAAGCGAGGACTGCACCTTCTTCGACCCAGTCACCCTCGCTGACCAGCGAGCTATATTTTTCAGAACCCAGCGTGCGCACCCGCGCACCCTCTGGCTTAATCGTTACCCTGCCTCCTCGAACCTGGGTTACACGGCCGGGGCAAGTCGCAACCGAAATCGGCCAAAAAACGTCACGCTCTGACCCATCTCTAGCACTCTTTAGCTGACCAGGATTCGGAGTAACCCGAGAAAGGGAAGCTGTCTCTAGATAAATTGGATTACCAATTTCCAACGGCAAGCCGGCGCCATCTAGCTTTACCGCGAGAAATGCAAATACATCATCAGGCCGCATACCGTCACTCCATCCGCGGCCCGCTTGCTTGCTATCGCTCAACACTACCTGCATCTTGGCCTTAGCCTTAGACTCAAACCGCCGCCCACAGGAGACGCAAAGCAAATCCACCAGCCGAAGACGCTTAATTCGTGTGGCCCACCGCTTATTCGCCATGGCGTAGCGCTCTAATTCAATTATTTCATGCCCGCGTTCAGAGAGATCCTCAGCCACCCGGCGCGCACCAAGCGCACCCATGGTTATGTTTCGAACAAACTTAGCATCTTCCTTAAGCCCCACTACCAACCGCCAACCAGGTTCGCCCGACCAATCTTAGGCCACACTTGAGCGCCATGAAGAGCGATCCATTTAAGCGGAATTTTCGGGTTATTTAGATGGTTAGGTGCCCCACCAGGTAACTGGCCTTGCGAAGCAAGCTTGGCCTCCCAAGAAGCAAAATAGGGTTCCAGCTTCGCAGGTGGAATCTCGTAAATTACCTCTGGAACCGACTGGTCAAATACAGCGACAATCCAAAGGAACGTTGCTCTGTAACGCTCGATATTGGCTTGAGTAAGAGTGTGCTCAGTCGTGACGGACAGGCTTGTCTTGCGCTTGCCCGAGGAGCTGACGCGTGCAACCGTCTTCATCTCGTAGCGGCGGCCCTCCGCGTCCTCAGCGTCGTCGCCCTCACGGTGGAGCTTTCGCAGGTTGAAGAGGCTGAGCATAAGCAGCTCCTTGTACCCACCGTCATCAAAGACGTTGTGAATACCTCGGAGGGTTGCTGCCGCCTGGATCTCGGTGCCCTGCGCCAGCAGGTGATCGATATCGCCGGTCGGCTCAAGGACAGGAAGATGCGTCCCGTCCGGCGAGACCCCTCGGCCGATGTCCGGCTCAGGTAGCGGCAGGCCCCGCTCACCAAAGAGCGCCGGATCGTTGGCATCGAAGAGCGTCACGGGGTCTCCTCCGTGAAGAGCTTGGACGCGGGAACGCCGAGAGCGGCAGCGATCGCCAGGATGTTGTCCAGTCCTACGTTGCGCTGCCCGCGCTCCAGGCTCGACACATAGGTGCGGTGGACGCCCGCCAACTCCGCCAGCTCTTCCTGAGACAGCCGGCGCGCCTGGCGGAGATCTCGGACACGCTGGCCGAACCTGAGATGCTGGGCGCGCAGCTCGCCGTCGTTCCGCTCGGGCATGATGACGACGACGCTAGGATGGACGCAGACTATGGGGCTACAGACTATGAGTAACATCGACCAGGTGCCCGAAGAGCTCAGTGTCGGACGTGGCGATCCCGCCTACATGGCACACGCCTACCTGACCAAAGTGCCGGTGCCTGCGATCCAGCCCTTCATCGATGCCTACTCGCCCCCTGGCGGCGTTGTGGCCGATCCCTTCGCGGGATCTGGCATGACGGGGGTCGCCGCCGCCATGATGGGCCGTAAAGCACACCTCTCCGACATCAGCGTGCTCGGTCAACACATCGGCCGAAACTTCGTGAACCTAGTCAATCCAGAACAGTTCGCAAAGCATGCCGAAGAAGTTGTTCGTGCGACCCAGGCTGATCTAGGCGACGTCTACGCCGTCGAATGCACCGCTTGCGGCCATGAAGGAACCCTAGCCAAAACCGTCTGGTCCATCGTTGTCGAGTGTCCGGGATGCACTCAGCCGGTCAACTACTACCGGTCGATGGAGGCCGCCGGATGGCGGAAGCCTGACATGATCTGCGACAAATGTCAGACCCCCGTCAGTAGCCGCAATCGGCGTGTTGGCGAGGAGCCGGTGCTCGATTCCATCAGCTCGCAATGCACCGCCACCCAGCGCGACCAGGAGCCAACGGCGAGGTTGACTCATATCGATTTGGCAAAGATTGATTACCCGAGGGTTGAAATTACGCCAGATCGTCAGATGTACAAGGCGTCAGCCTTGGGCAAAAGCGGCTTAACCACGATTGCTTCGTTTTATTCAGATCGGAACCTTGCCGTCCTTGCCACCCTGCGCAAGCACATCGCCAAGGTCGAGGATCCAGCGATTCGCAGCAAGCTCCTGTTTGCCTTCACTGCTTGTCTTACCCGTGCATCAAAGCGCTACCAATGGTCTCGACAGCGCCCGCTCAATGCGGCCAACGCTAACTACTACGTCGCCGCCGTGTTCTACGAGTGGAACGTCTATGACCTCTTCTCCCGGAAGATCAAGGCTGTACTGAAGTCAGACAACTACGTCCGGACAGCTCGCAGGAGTCGCGTTGCACTGGCGGACCTAGATGCTCCGGACGTCAAGTACAGCATTGGGAGCGCCGACGACATCGCCCTTGAGACAGGCAGTGTCGACTACATCTTCACCGACCCGCCCTTTGGCTCAAACCTCTTCTATGCAGATATGGCGCTGTTTCAGGAAGCATGGTTGGATGGTTTTACTGATGTCGATCAAGAAGCGGTAATCGATCGCAGCAAGAGCGGCAAGCGGACTGCGGAGCGATACGAGGCTTTGCTAACCAATGCCCTTCGCGAGTGCAATCGCGTCTTGCGCTCCGGTGGTCACATCAGCATGGTTTTCGGCAACTCCTCGGGCAGCGTATGGGCGCTGATCCAGCGATCCATTGCGAACGCGGGACTTATGATTGATCCGGACAAGCTCGTCGTCCTGAACAAGGGGCAGCGCTCGGTCAAAGGGTTGGCGTCAGGCTTTGAGGACGTTGCAACCCTTGACCTCGTGATCACGATGCGCAACGCGGACGGCGGCGTTCCAGCGACGCTCAAGGCGGTTGACAGGAAAACTGTTGCCGCAACGATTCAGAAGCTGGCGAACGTCAGCCCGGCCACGCCGAGCCATCTCTATCTTGAACTTCTTCGTACCGGTATCCGGGATGGCTGGGAACTCGACAAGCTTGACCTGCGCGACGTCACCGCAGCCCTAATTGCGGACGGCTGGGATATCGATCCCAAAACTGGACGCCTAAGCAGGGGCGATGCAGTCGCAGGTGGTGAGCTTTGGTGAACTCCTTAGCCGCGGCGCCCTAGCCGGAGAGTGCCCTAATCACACTGCCCTAATCACACCTGCTGCCGAACTACTCTCTTTTGGATCAAGGCACCGCGCTCCGCGCGGTGCGGGGCGGCAAGCCCGGCCGGCGGCAAGCCGCCCCGGTCGCCTTCGGCGCCGGGGCGGGAAGCCACCGACGGCCGCCGGGACCCCGCCCCCCACCAGACCTTAGGAACCAGCCCCAGCAAGGCCGTGACGGAAGCCGACGGGTCGACCTGGTCGAGTGGTCGGGGCTTCCGACTGCCGCGCCAGTCCAACCCCAGGACTGGCTTGCCACCGGGTCACCGGGTCGCGGCACCAGCTCCACCGCCAGGACGTGCCCGACCTTCCCCCCGCAACCGCCGGCCCCATTCCGGACCCGAACGCCAACCCCGGAAAGGCCCCCACGACGGCACAGCCGGCCCGGTCCGAAGAAGGTCAACTGAGCCCGCACTCAGGGCGTCTCCAGGGCGTCGGGGCGTCCGCAGGGCGTCAAACGTCGGCCAAAGTTGACCAAGAACGACCATCGACACCCGGACATAGAACCAGCTCAGAGCCTTGATCGGGGCTCTGAGCTGGTGGGCGACGGACGAGTCGACCTGTACGCCGGATTCTGTGACCGGCACGCGCCCCGAGGGGCTCGCGCCGGCGGCGGCCATCCATCTAGGCCTGCCGTTGCCGGCAGGCTCGAGCGGCCTACCCGCAGACATCGGGCGGGCCGCCCTCAAGCGTCTGCGCGGGTCGTCGTCCTGCTGGTCGACGGCCCTTTCTTGGCCTTGCTCCGGGTGGGGTTTACCGAGCCACCCCGGTCACCCGGGGTGCTGGTGGGCTCTTACCCCACCGTTTCACCCTTACCGTCCCCGATGGGGCCGGCGGTCTGTTTTCTGTGGCACTGTCCCGCGGGTCGCCCCGGGTTGCCGTTAGCAACCACCCTGCCCTGTGGAGTCCGGACGTTCCTCGGCGGCGGGCCGGGGCCCGCCGACGCGACCGCCCGGTCGACTCGTCCGTCGCGCACCCATCCTAACGACGCCACGGCCGCGTCTATTGCCGCCCCGGGCCGACCGGCCACCCGTCGCGCCGTGGGCGCGTACTAGCCTCTGGTGACCATGGATGTCTCCGACGCCGCGCTGCTGCTCGCCGCCGGGCTCGCCGCGGGCACGGTCAACGCGGTGGCCGGCGGAGGGTCCCTCATCACGTTCCCGGCGATGATCGCCGTGGGCCTGCCGCCGGTGCCGGCCAACGTGAGCAATTCGGTGGCGGTCTTCCCGGGGTACGTGGCGAGCGTGGCGGGCAGTCGGCAGGATCTGCCGCCCCGGCGGACGCTGGCGGCGCTGGTGCCCACCGCCATCGTCGGTACGATCGCCGGCGCCCTGCTGCTGCTGGCCACCCCGGCCCGGGCGTTCGAGCTGGTGGTGCCGTTCCTGGTGCTCGGGGCCACGGCGGTGCTGGCGTTCCAGGATCCGCTGCGCCGGCTGGTCGGGCATCCGCGCGACCTGCCGCCGCGCCGCCGTACGGTCACCGTGCAGGCCATGGTCGCAGTCGGCGCGGTGTACGGCGGCTACTTCGGCGCGGCGCTCGGGGTGATGCTGGTGGCGGGACTGGCCCTGGTGCTGGACGCGACGCTGGCGCGGGTGACCGCGCTCAAGAACCTGCTCTCCGCCCTGGTCGGGCTGACCACCCTCGTGGTGTTCGCGCTGTTCGGGCCGGTGAACTGGGCGGCCGTCGCGGTGGTCGCGCCGGCGACGCTGGTCGGCGGGTACGCCGGCGCGCGGCTGGTGCGCCGGCTGCCGTCGGTGGTGCTCAAGGTGCTGATCGTGGTCTTCGGCACGTCGATCGGGCTCTACCTGCTCTGGCGCGCGCTGCGCTGAGCCACGGCGCGCCTCTGCGGGTAGGTGATCGGGTCGAAGACCGGGGGCCGGCCGCCCTTGGAACCCTTCCTCCGCCGGCTGGCCGCCTGATCGGCCTTGGTCGGGATGGTCGGGTACGCGGCCTGCCACCGTCGGGCCTGGGCACCCGGATACCGGCCAGCACGGGGATGAACTGCGGGCTGTCACCGCGCCGCCCAGCCTCTGAAACGCGGCCCAGGGTGATCAGCCCACCAGTGTGATCAGTGCGCTACCGGCGGGCGGCAGCGCTGCGCTGACGTGCCGACTCGTAGAGCACGACGGTCGCGGCGGCCGCCGCGTTCAGCGAGCTGGCGGCCCCGGACATCGGGACCCGGACGAGCTGGTCGCAGGCCTCACGCCAGCCGACGCTGAGACCGGTGGTCTCGTTGCCGATCAGGGTCAGCGTGGGTTGCGTGAAGTCGTACTCGGCGGCATCCAGTGCGCCGTGCTCATCGGCACCCACGATGCCGATGCCGACGCCGTCGGCGCGCACGTCGGCGACCCAGGACAGCACGGCCTGGTGTGAGGGCGCCCGGACCACGGGCAGAGAGAACAGCGAGCCGGTGCTCGCCCGCACCGTCTTCGGGTCGTACACATCGGCGGCATGGCCGGTAACGATGACGCCGGACGCGCCGAAGGCGTCTGCAGACCGGATGAGCGTTCCGATGTTGCCAGGGCTGGTGGGCCGGTCGAACACGACGGTGAGCATGGTCGGCCCGGCCGGGATGCGGCACAGGTCGTCCTCCGGCAGCGCGACCACGGCCAGCAGCTCCGGAACCGTGTCCGCCTTGCCGCCCAGCTCGTGCATCAGTTCACGGGAGACGGCGAACCTCTCGGCCCTGACGGTGTCCAGGGCCTTGCGTGCCCAGCCGGACAGCTGGACGTCGGCGTCGTAGAGCAGCTCTCGGACCTGCCAGCCGTGTTCGATGGCCATGGCGATCGGGCGCACGCCCTGTACGAGGAACTCGCCGCGACGCTGCCGCTTGGTCCGATTGCGGAGCAGAGCCTCCCACTGCTGGAATCGCGCATTGCGGCCACTCACCCGCACCCTCACCGTTGTCCCCGTCTCCCCCGTACCTCAGGAACGAGGGTGTCCTGCCCGAGTCCTCGGCGAATCGCGATCTCCACGGGCGAGTACGCACCGTCGGCCCGTTCCAGTTCGTACGGCGCGGCCGGCATCAGCGGCGGCTGGGCCATGAAGCGCGGCCGCGTCCCGTGGTGCGGTTGCGCCGCGTGCACCAGGAACGGATGGCACAGGAAGACATCGCCCGGGGACCCGGTGGCCAGGGCGAGTGGCCGGTGGTCGGACGCCGCCACCAACTCGGGCGCGAGGTCCAGCCCGCTCGCCCCGTCCTCCCCGTACTTCTCCAGCACCTTCGGCACGTCGAGGTGTGAGCCGACCCGGATCCGGGTCGGGGCGTCCTCCGCACCGACCTCGCTGAACAGGAACAGCAACAGCAGCGCCCTGCCCCGGGAGCGAACATTCGTGAAGTACCAGCTTGCACCCTCCGGTAGATAGCTGCCCTCGATATGCCAGCCCACGTCGTCCGGCTCGTCCTGGTGCGGGAAGCGCAACGGGAACGTGCCCAGCGAGTAACGCGGCTCCCAGCGTCCCGCGCCGACGAGCAGGTCGTACGCGTGGTGGAGGAACGGTGAATTGGGTGCGGCGGCGAACGGCCCCTGCGCCATGCCGGGCACCCAGTGCACGGGCTGCGTCCAGGTGGCTGGGTCGTCCGGGTCGCAGCCCGTCTCCCGCCACAGCAGCCGCGCGCAGTCCGCGGCCACGCGCGGTGCGACGGCGCCCGCCAACTTCACGAAGCCGTCGCGAAGGAAGCGGGATACCAGTGTCGTGTCGTCCATGCCCCCATCGTGTGGCGGCACCGATCCCGATCACCCGACACTTTCCGCTCCGCTTCCGTCGGGTGTGCCGCAACAGAGCCGGTCACGATACGGAGGCACTGTCGCACAGCACTTCAGATTCAGGTTCCGCCCAACTGCCGAAGGGAGCGAACGCATGGAAACCCGCATCGTCGACCGTCCCGCGTTCCGGCTCGTGGGGCACGCTGCCCGGGTTCCACTGATCCACGAGGGCGTCAACCCGTACATCCAGCAGCACATCGCCGCGCTGCCGGCAGAGGAGCACCTGCGCCTGAAGGCACTCGGCGACACTGAGCCGAGCGGCCTGCTCGCGGTCTTCGATGGCTTCGACGCGGACTACGACGAAGGCAGCGAGCTGACCTACCTGCACGGGGTCGCCGTGTCCCCGAGCACGCCGGTCCGAGGCGATCTCGAGGTCATCGAGGTCCCGGCGGGCCGCTGGGTGGTCATCCGGGCCGTGGGGCCGCATCCGCAGACCCTGCAGAAGACCTGGTCCGCAGCCGCAGCCGAGTGGTTTCCCTTCAACCCGTGGCGGCTGCGGCCGGGCCCGGAGATCGTCGCGGTGCCCGAGCCGACGGACGACCTCAGCACCGCGACCCGCGAGCTCTGGCTGCCCGTCGAGCCGGCGTAGCGACGGGGTGGAATATCCGGGTGCCCAGGCCCGACGGTGGCAGGCCCGTACCCGTCCGGATCCGGTCGCGTGAAGAAGAGCGTCCGGTGCTCGACGTCCAGGAAGGCGGTCCGCCACCGCGTGGCCGGGTTCGCCCCGTCGTACGCCCGGCTGTGTAGCCACCGGCGCGCGGCCGCACGGCTCGCCCGAGAGGGAACGTACCCCGCGTCGCCCCCCGGCCGCAGGGGGCCGGGGGCGACGCGGTCCCCGATGGGCTCAGGCGACCGGTTCCGGGGCGGCGTCGGCGTCGCGGCGCGGGCCGGGCACGACGCGCGGGTCGCCCTCGTCGGCGAAGTAGTCGTCCGACGTGGTGCCGTCGCCGCCGTCGCGCACCTTCGCCGCCCGCAGCACCACCGTGAGCAGCGCCGCGACCGCGAGGTTGACCAGCACGGCCACGATTCCGACGTAGATCGTCTTCGGGGTGTCGAAGCCGAAGTCGGCCAGCGGGAACGCCGAGCCGCCGAAGTGCTTGCGGCCGGTCGCGGCGTTCGGGATCTGGTAGAGCATCCACATGCCCAGCCCCATGCCCGCGATCCAGCCGCCGATCAGCGCGCCCCGGTGGAACCAGCGGGTGTAGAGGCCCAGGGCGACCGCCGGCAGCGTCTGGAGGATGATCACGCCGCCGATGAGCTGGAGGTCGATGGAGAACTGCGGGTCGAGGAAGACGATGCAGGCGACCGCGCCGACCTTCACCACCAGCGAAGTGATCTTGGAGACGTTCGCCTCCTGCGCGGGGCTGGCGTCGCGCTTCAGGTACTCCTTGTAGATGTTGCGGGTGAACAGGTTCGCCGCCGCGATCGACATGATCGCCGCCGGCACCAACGCGCCGATGCCGATGGCCGCGTACGCGACGCCGGCGAACCAGTCGGGGAACTGCTGGTCGAACAGGACCGGCACCACCGTGTTGCTGTCCACGGTGCCCTCCTTCGACCCGGGCAGCGGCTTCACCCCGGCGGCGATGGCCATGAAGCCGAGCAGCGCGATGAGCCCGAGCAGCAGGCTGTACGCGGGCAGCGCCGACATGTTCCGCTTGATCACGTCGCGGTTCCGGCTGGCCAGCACCCCGGTGATGCTGTGCGGGTAGAGGAACAGCGCCAGCGCCGAGCCGAACGCCAGCGTGACGTACTGGAGCTGGTTGTTGGCGTTCAGCAGCACCCCGTCGTTGGGGTTCGGTGACGCGTCGAACTTCGCGTCCGCCGCGTCGAAGATCTCGCCCCAGCCACCCAGCTTGTACGGCAGGTAGAGCACCGCCACCAGGATCACGATGTAGATCAGCGTGTCCTTGACGAACGCGATCAGCGCCGGCGCGCGCAGCCCCGACTGGTACGTGTACGCGGCGAGGATCGCGAACGCCACGATGATCGGCAGGTGCCGGGCCAGGGTGCTCTCGCCGGTCACCCCCATGGTCTTGAGCACCGCCTCGATGCCGACCAGTTGCAACGCGATGTACGGCATCGTCGCCACGATGCCGGTGATCGCCACGAGCAGCGCCAGCACCGGCGAGTCGAACCGCTTGCGGACGAAGTCCGCCGGGGTGACGAAGCCGTGCCGGTGCGAGACCGACCAGAGCCGGCACAGCACCAGGAACACCAGCGGGTAGATGACGATGGTGTACGGGACGGCGAAGAAGCCGGCCGCGCCGGCACCGAACATCAGCGCCGGCACCGCCACGAAGGTGTACGCGGTGTAGAGGTCACCGCCGACCAGGAACCAGGTGATCCAGCCGCCGAAGTTGCGCCCGCCCAGTCCCCACTCGTCCAGGTGGGCCATGTCCTTCGGGGCCCGCCACCGGGCCGCCACGAACCCCATCGCGCTGACCAGCAGGAAGAGCACCGAGAAGACGATGATCTCGGTGAGGTGGTCGCGCCACATCAGCGGCCACCCGCATCCGTACCGGCCGGCTCCTCCGACGGGCCGTCGGCCCGCTTCTTCGTCATCTGGTACACCAGCGTGGTGGTGGCCACGCCGAGCAGGATGTAGGCGAGCTGGAGCCAGTAGAAGCGCGGGAAGCCGAGGAACCGGGGCGAGTCCGCGTTGAAGAAGACGGGGATCAGGGGCACCACGATGGGGATGAAGAGCAACCAGTTCCAGGGGCTGTGGTCCTTCGCCCGGGACCGCGCCGCGGTGGGCGCCTCCGGTTCGGGTGCGGCCATGGCGACATACCTCCGCGTGTCGTAGATCGGCACTGATGACGGCCGGAGGCTACGACCCTGTGACGGGGGTCACGTTCGATGGGAGGAGGATGCTGCGCCGAACGGCGGACGGGATGCGCCGAACGGCCGCGCCGGGCGGCCGGACGGACGGCTCCGGGCTCAGATCTCGGCGAGGTGGGCGGTGTCGTTGACCGCACGGACGGCGACGCCGCCGTCGGGCCACGTGTCGAGCACCGAGATGCCGGCCGCATCCAGGAAGAGCCGGTGCAGGAAGCCGTCACCGGCCGCGAGGGCGTCGCGCAGCACCAGCTTGATCGGCGAGACGTGCGAGACCACCACCACGGTCTCCCCGGGGTACGCCCGGCACAGCCCGTCGACGGCGCGACGGCAGCGCTCGGCGACGTCGGCGAACGACTCGCCGCCCGGCGGGGCCACCCGGGTCGAGGCGAGCCACGCGTCCATCTCGCCCGGCCACTCCTGGCGGACCTCGGCGAAGGTGCGCCCCTCCCAGGCCCCGAAGTCGCACTCGACGAGGTCGTCCTCGCGGCGCACCGGCACACCGCCGAGCGCACCGGCGATCGCCTCGGCGGTCGCCGTACACCGGGACAGGGGCGAGCTGACCACGGCCGCGACGGTCGGGGCCAGCCGGGCCACCCGGGCGGCCGTGGCCCGGACCTGGGCCCGGCCGCGCTCCGACAGCGGCACGTCGCCGCGGCCGGAGTAGCGGCGCTGCTCGGTGTACGCGGTCTCGCCGTGCCGCACCAGGACGAGCCGGGTGGCGGTGAAGCTCGGCCGCGGCTCCCAGGAGGCGGGCGCGGTGGCCGGGTCGGTGCCGGTGGTCGTCGCCGACGCGGCGCGGGCCGCCACCTCGCGGGCCCTCGCCCGGGCCGGCGAGTCGGGGGCGGCGACCTCACGCGGCGGCTCCACGACGCGCGGCGGCGCGACGGCGGCCCGGGCCGGCGCCTTGCCGGCGGCGGCGTCCATGGCGGCGTTGGCGAGGGCGTCGGCGTGCCGGTTGCGGTCGCGGGGAATCCACTGGTAGCGGACGGCGGCGAAGCGGCTCGCCAGCCCGGCGGCCTGCGCGGCGAGCGGGCGCAGCCCGGGGTGCTTGATCTGCCAGCGGCCGCACATCTGCTCGACCACCAGCTTCGAGTCCATCCTGGCCTCGACCTCGGCGGCGCCCAGCTCGGCGGCGGCCTCCAGCCCGGCGATCAGCCCCCGGTACTCGGCGACGTTGTTGGTGGCGACGCCGATCGACTCGCTCCGCTCGGCCAGCACCTCACCGGTGTCCTGGTCGCGGACCACCGCGCCGTAGCCGGCCGGGCCGGGGTTGCCCCGGGACCCGCCGTCGGCCTCGACGACGACCACGCGCGGCGCCACGGGCTAGAGACCGGACTCGTTGGTGCGGACCATGATCCGACGGCAGTCCTCGCACCGGACGACCTCGTCCGGGTCGGTCTTGCGGATGCGGGCCACGTCGGCGCCGGACAGCTCCAGGCGGCAGCCGCCGCAGCGCCCGGCGGTCAGCAGCGCCGCGCCGAGCCCGGTGTCCTCGCGGATCTTGTCGTACAGCCCCAGCAGGTCGGTCGGGAGGTCGGCCGCGAGCGGCTGGCGGGCGCCGCGCTTGAACTCCTCCTCCTTGGCGATCTCGGCCAGGCTCTCGTCGCGGCGGCGCTCGGCGTCGTCACGCTTCTCCCGCACCTCGGCGAGCCGCTTCTCCACGCCGTCCAGCACGCCCTGGGCCGTCTCCCGCTGCTCCATCAGCTCCAGCTCGGCGTCCTCCAGGTCGCCCTGGCGGCGGTTGAGCGAGACCAGCTCGTGCTGGAGGGCCTCCAGCTCGCGGGCCGGGCCGGTGCCGGCGGCCAGCCGGGCCTCGTTCTTGGCCTTGCGGGCCCGCACCTGGTCGACGTCCTTCTCCATGCGGGCGATGTCCCGGTCCAGGTCGTCGACAGCCACCTGGGCGCGGACCCGCTCGTCCTCCAGCGCGGACAGCTCCCGGGCCAGCGCGTCCAGCTCGGCCCGCTCGGGCAGCGCGCGGCGGCGGTGGGCGAGCTGGGCGAGGGAGGTGTCGATGGCCTGGAGGTCGAGCAGGCGGCGCTGGACCTTGGGGTCAGCCTTCACGGTCGGGGCTCCTTGTCGTCCACCGCAGGTGGGGCGGCGTGTACGGTCCACGGGTCGGTGGCCAGGTCGGACACCAGCGTCTCGACACCCGTCGCCTCCCGGAGGAGAGCGGCCAGGTCGTCCAGCCACGGTCGTTCCGTCGCCCAGTGGGCGGCGTCGAGCAGGGCCGGGCCGTCGGCGGCCAGGTGCTCGCCGGCCGGGTGGTGACGCAGGTCTGCGGTGAGGTACGCGTCCACCCCGGCCGCGGTCGCGTCGGCGAGGAAGCCGTCCCCCGCGCCGCCGCTGACCGCGAGGGTACGAACCATACGCCCGGGATCCCCGGCGGCGCGAACTCCCCAGGTGGTGGCGGGCAGCACGGCGGCGGCGTGCCGGGTCAGCTCCGCGAGCGTCATCGGCTCCGGCAGTTCGCCGATGCGGCCGATCCCCCGGCCGTCGCCCTGCGCGGGCGAGCCGGGTGCGGGACGGTGCAGCGGGCGCAGCCCGGTCAGCCCGAACCGGGCGGCGAGGGCGTCGGAGACGCCCGGGGCGGCCACGTCGGCGTTGGTGTGCGCGACGTAGAGCGCCACGTCGGACTTGATGAGCCGGTGGACGATGCGGCCCTTGTAGGTCGTGGGGGCCACCGAGGAGACACCGCGCAGCAGCAGCGGATGGTGGGCGACGATCATGTCGACGCCGGCGTCGAGCGCCTCGGCGACCGTCTCCGGCACCACGTCGACCACGCAGAGGACCCGGCGTACCGGGGCACACGGCTCGCCGAGCACCAGCCCGACGCGGTCCCAGTCCTCGGCCCAGGCCGGCGGATAGCGCCGCTCCAGCTCGGCGACGACGTCGGCGACGGTCGGCGGGGCTGCGTTGGTGCTCACGGCGGGCCAGCTTACCGGCGCGGGACGTGGCCGGGGCCCTCCCCCACCGACGCGGCGGCGTGTCCCGCCGCTCCCCGGGCGCGCCGGAGGGTCCCGTGCCGACGCCGTGCGTCGACCCGGGACCTTCCGGCGCGCGTCAGGCGACGGGGCAGAGCCGCTCCCGTACGGCCGCCAGGCCCAGGGCCCACGGGAAGGCGGCCACGTGCCGTTCGCCGGTGCCGGGCGGGTGCAACGGGATGACGTGATCGCCGAACAGCACCGTCACCCCCCACTCGGCGAGCCGGGCGATGCCGGCCTGGAAGGCCGGGTGGGCCGCCATCGCCACGTTCGTGTACGGCACCGCCACCACCGGCACGCCCATGCCCTGCGCCTCCACCAGCAGCCCGAGGGCCAGTGTGTCGGTGATGCCGGCCGCCCACTTGTTGACGGTGTTGACCGTCGCCGGGCAGACGATCATCGCGTCCGCCTGCGGCAGCACGTCGAGGTCGCCCGGGTTCTTGTAATGGGTGCGGAC
The DNA here is from genome assembly GCF_052068495.1 of Micromonospora sp. SD12. Taxonomy (NCBI): domain Bacteria; kingdom Bacillati; phylum Actinomycetota; class Actinomycetes; order Micromonosporales; family Micromonosporaceae; genus Micromonospora; species Micromonospora sp. SD12. The sequence goes on from NZ_JBQHDF010000003.1 coordinate 446,215, forward strand.
CGGATGGCCGGTCTGCCGGGCCAGCGCGGCCCGGTCGACGAACTTGGCGCCGTCCGGCGTGGTGACCACGCAGACGTCCCAGCCGTCCTGGTGGGCCAGCTCGACGAGCCGGCCGACGTGGCGGGCCAGCGGCGAACCGCAGGCGATGACGTAGAGCACCTCGCGGCGCTCGCTGCTCGGGTGCGGGCCGGTCATCAGGCCGGCTCCGCGCTCATACCCCTACTCCCATGTGCTCAGCCAACTCCGCAATCGGAGAAGGCGGCGCACCACGTGTGCGACGCAGGATGTCCGACATCACCTCGTGGGCGATCGGCCGGCACCGGATCTCGGACGGGGCGAGGCGGTCGCCGCGCAGCAGCATCTCGCCGGCGTTGGCCACGTCGCCGACGTGGGCGAAGCCCCGGGCGATGTCGAGCAGGTGGTGGGCCCGGCGCTCCGGCAGCAGCGCGTTGAACGCCGGCTCCTGGATCCGGTTCCGGTGGACCTCCACCGCCCGGCCGCCGTCGCCCAGCTCGACCGCCGCCGCGGCCCGGTGCAGCTCCACGTTGGTCGGCCCGAACGAGGTCCAGTAGTGGTTGTGGTCGCCACCGAGCAGGGTGGCCGCCTCCTGCGCGCCGTTGATCAGGTCGTCGACGGTGGCGCAGTCGCCGATCCGGGCGGCGGCCATCGCCCCCTGGAGCAGCAGCATCCCGTACACCGACAGCAGGGCCGGGGACGCCTCGTTGCCGCCGCCGGGGGCGAGCCGGTTGGCGATGGTGACGTTCAGTTCGAGGGCGGGGCGGGGCCGGCCCATGGCCACCAGCGCGTTGCAGACCCGGGTGGTGGCGATGCCGGCCAGCAGCGGGTCGTCGGCGCGCTGGGCGACCGCCATCGAGCGGTCGGCGGCCAGCCAGGCCAGCTCGCACTCGCCCAGCTTGCGCAGCACCGACGAGGCGATCTGGTAGACCTGCCCGAGCAGGTGGGCCGCCTCGCGGGCCGGATCGCCGGCGTGACCGGCGTCGGCGGCCTGGGCGTCGCGCAGCAGCTTCGGCAGCGCCCGGGTGAGCATCCCGTACCGGCCGTACTGGTAGGTGAGCCAGGCGTGGTTGACGGCCTTGCGCATGTCGGCCAGGGGCGGCGGGTACGGGGCGGCGTCGAAGTACGCGCTCATCGAGTCGTACCGCTCCAGTGCCGCCCGGATCTCCTGCACCTCCACCTGGTCGATGCAGTTCAGCGCGTCCGTACGCCGCTCCGGGTCCTTGCCGAGCAGCAGCTGCACGTCGACCTGGAGGATGTCGGCGATCTCGTAGAGGACGGAGAACTTGTCCAGCCGGCGCACCCCGCGCTCGACCTTGTCCACCCAACTCTTCGACTTGCCCAGGCGGTCCGCGAAGACCTGCTGCGACATCTTGCGCCGCCCCCGCCAGTAGGCCACCCGTCGCCCGATGGGTAATTCGTCCATCTACCCGTGCCTCCCCTTGTGCCTGCTCGAGCGGGCGTGCCGGCCGGTCGCCCGGCGTGGCGATCCGTACGCCTCAGGTTTCGCTGGTCGCACAGCGTGTGCGTCAGCCATACAGCCAGTCCTCGTAGTTTTCGTGCAAGTTGCATCAGCCGTTCGTCAGCTCAACGATCGCGGGTTACGGCAGTGACGGTGCTCGACATGCGACCTGGGCACCGGCCGGGGTCCGGCGAGGGGAGATGGCACATGTGGGGAAATGTCGCGCCGCGCGTCGTTCAATTGTCCCCGTTGGAGCGGGTGCGGCTGCGGCGGGTGGCCGTGCGGTACGCCCTGCACGGCTGGGCCGTCACCCCCGGCGCCTGCCTGGCCCGTAGCCGCTTCGTGTGCGGGCGGGCCGGCTGCCCCACGGTCGGCTGCCATCCCGCGCTGGAGAACTGGGAGCACGCGGCCAGCGCCGACCCGGCGCGCGTCGCGACCTGGTGGCGCACCCGACCCCACGGCGTGCTGCTGCCCACCGGGCGGGCGTTCGACGTGCTGGAGGTGCCCACGCACCTCGGCCGGCACGTGCTGGACGCGGTCCGCACGCACCCGGCCGGCGTCGGCGTACGCGGGCCGGTGCTGGTGACCCCGACCGGCCGCTGGATGTTCCTGGTCCGCCCCGGCGACCCGCTGCGCCCCGAACTCGACCACTGCTTCCACGTGGTCCGGCACGGCCCGGGCTCGTGGATCCCCGCCCCGCCGACCCGGCTGCCGGAGGGCACCGTGCGCTGGGCGGTCGCGCCCGAACAGGCCCGCTGGCAACTGCCCGACTCCTACCTGGTGCAGAACGCGCTGATCGAGGCCCTGCGGGCCACCGGCGTCACGGTTACCTCCGACCTGATCCCCGGGCACCTGCCGCTGCCGCGCCGGGGCATGTGACGGCGGCTCGACAGCGACGCCGGAGGGCCGGCGCTCGTTGGGTACGGCGACGGCGCACCCGCGCCGGGAGCGGGGGTTACATGTCCACCGACGACACCGCGCGCCAGCCGGACGGCACGGAGCCGCCACCACGGCACCACCGGCCGCACCGCCGCTGGCCGGTCACCCGGCCCGCCGGCTCCCGACCGGGCCGCCCCCGGCCCCTCGGCTCCCGACCCGCCACCACCCGCCCCTTCCGCTGACCCTCAGCCGGCCAGGGGCAGGGCGGTGGAGTGCAGCAGCCGTGCGTCGTCGGTGACGACCGCGTGCTGGTGGCCGGGCAGGCCGTCCAGCCAGCCGACGCCGGCCGGACCCATCGCGACGGCCGCGGTGGCGTACGCGTCGGCCAGCCCGAGATCCGGCCCGACCACGGTGACCGAACGCAGCCCCCGGGCCGGCACACCCCGGCGCGGGTCGAGCACGTGGTGGCCGCGCTCGTAGACGCCGGACGTGGCAACGGCCAGGTCGGTGCCGGTCAGCACGAGACAGGTGGACATCGCGTCCCACGGGTGCCGCACGCCGATCCGCCAGGGTCGCCCGGTGTGGGAGCGGCCGCGTACCCGCACGTCGCCGCCGGCGTTCAGGCAGTGGTTCGCCGCCCCGGCCGCGAGCAGCCGGTCCGAGGCGACCTGCACCGCCCAGCCCTTGACGTAGCCGGACGGGTCGAGCCGCCCGGTGGCGTACGCGTCGAAGAAGCCGTCGGTGACCCTCCACAGCTCGGCGCAGCGCGCCAGCACGTCCCGCAGGTCGGCGCCGGCCGCGGAGAGCGGCAGCTCGCCCCGGTCGAGGCGGCACACCTCGCTGTCGGCCCGGTACGTGCTGAACCGGGCGTCGACCTCGCGCAGCCAGGCGAACGCGTCCCCGGCCAGCCCGTCCAGCTCGGCGACGGGCAGGTCGTCGGCGAGGTCGAGGCTGATGGCGGTACCCATGACCTGCTCGACCCGGCGCAGCCCCGGCCTGGTCGCCGGTGGACACCCGCCCGGCCCGCGCCACCCCGCCGCCGACACCGGCACGTCAGTTCGCCCGGTCGATCGCGGCCTGCAACGACTGCCGGTAGGAGGTGCTGGTGGCGGTCGCCCCGGACACGGTGTCCACGTCGGCGCTCTGCCGCTGCACCACCAGCCCCGAGGTGCCGCTGTAGCGGCCGTCGACCTGCTCGCTGCGCTGGTCGGACTGGGCGGTCTCCTCGGGCAGCTCCAGGGCCACCACGTCGACGATCCGCGTCCCGCGCAGGGTGATCTGCACCTGGACGTTGCCGTACTCGTTCTCCACGACCGGCCCCGTGACGGTGCGGGTGGTCGACGCGGGCGGCGGCTTGGTGGTGGTGCGCGGCGCGGAGGGCGCCCGGGTGGTGGGACTCGGCCGGCTCGCCGGGGGCCGGGTGACGGTGCGGCCGGGCCGGGGGGACGCGACGGTGCGGCTGGGCGACGGCGCGGCGGAGACCTCGCCGCCGGTCGGGGCCGGGCCGGCCGGCGCGGGGGTCACCGGCACGGGCGCCGCCGGCAGGTCCTGGGCGACCGGGCTGGTGCCCGGCGAGCCCTTCAGCACCACCATCGCGGTGGTGCCGGCCGCCAGGCCGGTGATGGCGAGCAGGGCGCGACGCATGGCAGCCTTCCTACAGCTCGAACGTGGCGAGGTGGATCTGCCGGCGGGGCACGCCGGCCTCGCGGAGCACCCGCAGCGACTGCTCGACCAGGCCGGGCGGCCCGCAGAGGTAGACGTCGCGCCGGGCGACGTCCGGGACCAGCCGGCGCAGCCCGTCCGGGCTCATGACCTGGCGGGGGCCAGGGTCGTGGCGGGAACCGACGACGTACCAGATCGCGGTGTCCCGGGCCTCGGCGAGCCAGTCCAACTCGCGGTGCAGCAGCACGTCGGCCGGCGTACGGGCGCGGTAGATCAGCGCGGCGCCGGGCGGCAACTCCTCCAGCATCGCCCGGATCGGGGTGATCCCGCTGCCGCCGGCGATCAGCAGGGCCCGTTCGCGGGTGCGGTGGGCGGCGGTGAAGGTGCCCGACGGGCCCTCCGCCCAGACCCGGGTGCCCGGTTCGAGATCGCGCAGGTCGGCGGTGTGCCTGCCGACCACCTTGACGGTGAGCCGCAGCCAGCGGTCGTTGACGGCGGCGGAGACCGAGAACGGGTGCGCCTGCCACCAGCAGCCCCGGGCGAGGAAGCGCCAGCGGAAGAACTGCCCACCCAGTAGCTCCAGCCGCTCCAGCCGCTCCCCCGTCAGGTAGATCGAGATCGTGTCCGGGCTCTCGGCGACCACGTCGGCGACCCGCAGCCGGTGCCGCAGGTTGAACGCCACCGGCGCGAGCACCCGGCCCCAGAGCAGGGCGGCGAGCACCAGCGCGTACATCGCGATCCAACCGGTGCGGACCGGACCGGGCCGGAACAGCTGCGCGCCGTTGCTGAACTGGTGGGCGAAGCCGAGCAGCAGCACCGCGTAGCTCGACAGGTGCAGGGCGTGCCACAGCTCGTAGGGCAGCGCGCTCCGGATCGCCCGCACGCTGGTGAGGCCGACCAGCACCAGGATCCCGGCGGCGGCGAACGCGGAGACCATGTCCTCGTAGTCGCGCAGCAGCACGCCGGCCTCGGTGAGCACCGGGTTGTCCTCCAGGTCGGCGTAGCCGACGAGGATCAGCGACGCGTGCGCGAGCACGGCGACCAGCAGGGTGGCCCCGACGTCGCGGTGCCAGCGGGCGATGCGTTCGCCGCCGGCCCACCGCTCCAGGATCGGCAGCCGGCTCATCATCAGCACCTGCACGAGCAGCAGGTAGCCGGCGACCAGTCCGGTGATCCGGCCGGCGGCGGTGAGGGTGGCGGCCGTCGTGCGCAGCGATCCGGGCGGGGTGTCCAGCCACCAGGGCAGCACGCTGGCGAGCAGGCCGACGACGAGCAACGCGGCCAGCAGCCGCCGGCCGCCGGGTCCGCGTCGCGGCGGCACCAGCGGGCGTACGTCCGCGGCCGGCGGCGTGGGTGCGCGGGTACGTCACGCGTACAGCTTCATCGGGCGGTACTTCTGCCGGGGGAAGATCTTGTCCACCTCCGCATTGGTGAGCCCGAAGCGGCCCTGCGCGACGGCCCCGTAGACGTTGAACATGTTGTTGTACTCGGGCACGTCGCCGGAGTCCAGGTCGTCCAGGCCGTTCCAGGTGCCCAGCAGCGAGCCGGCGAGCTTGCGGCCGGAGAGCACGGTGACCACGCCGCCGTGGCCGTGGTCGGTGCCGCCGCCGTTCGAGGCGACCCGCCGGCCGAACTCGCTGGAGACCATGATGGTCACGTCGGCCGACTTCTCCCCGAGGTCGGTGAAGAACGCCGCCATGGCGCTGGCCAGCTCGTTGAGCCGCCGGTGCAGCTGACCGCCGTCGCGGGTGCCCTGGTTCTCGTGGGTGTCGTAGCCGCCCATTCCGACGGTGGCGACCCGGACGTTCGCCCCGCCCTTGATGAGCTGGGCGAGCTGCTGGAACGCGTTGCCGACGCCCTTGTACTCGACGCCCTCGGCCGCCTGGTACGGCTTCGCGGCGAGACGCTGCGCGGTGGCCAGCGCCCCCAGGCCGTCCTGCACGGCCTCCTGCACGGGGTGGTTGATCCCGGTGAAGAGCCCCTTGATCGCCTTCTCGGTCGCGGCCCGGTACCGGTCGTCGCCGTTGAGCCGCAGCGATCCGACGTTGTTGAGGGAGAGCGCGCCGTTGTTGCCGACCAGCGAGCGGGGCAGCGTGCTGCCGATGCCGACGCTGCGGAACGCGGTGCCCGTGCCGAGCGCGTCGACCAGGCTGTCCAGCCAGCCCCGGCCGCCGGTCTCGCCGGGCAGGCCGCCGAGGTTGCAGGCGTCCGCGGCCTGGAAGTGGCTGCGCGAGAGCCGCTCGTCGGAGACCGCCGGGACGAAGCCGAGGTTGCCGCTCTTCAGCCACTTCTCCAGCGGCTTGAACGCGCTGGTCAGCTTGAAGCCGCGCCCCACCGCCAGGGAGTCGTCGCCGAGCAGCAGGTCGGGGCGGGCCTTGGCGAGCACCGGGTCGTCCGCCGGGGCGACCAGGCTCAGCCCGTCCAGCCCGCCGTAGAGGAAGACGTGGATCAGCGTGCCGGTCTTGGTGGCGGCGAACGAGGCCGAGGTGGTGACGAACTGTGCCGTCGCGAGGGCGGTGGCGGTGGCGGCGGCGCCGGCCACGAACGTCCGCCGGGTCACGCCGCGACCGTCCTGCTGGGCCTCCTCCAGGTCCTCCAGCCGCCGGTAGCGGTCGGCCTCGGCGGCGTTCTCGGCAGCGACGATGTCGGCCTCGGCCCGCAGCAGCGCCTCGGCCGGGTCGTCGGCCAGTCGCCGCAGGTCGGGGCATTCGGGGTGCAGGGGAAACGTGTGCACAGTCTTCTCCATCGGGTGCCTCACCGGAGGTGGTGCTGGGGGGAAGCGAGGATCGCCCGCGCTACGGCGGTGACGGCCCCGTCGAACGTGGCGTCGACCCTGTCGCCGGCCGACACGCCGGCCACGCCGAGGATCAGGGACCGCTCCCTGGCGCTCAGCTTCTGACCCACCAGCCGCAGGGCCAGCGCGTCCACGTACGCGCCGGCGGTGGCGGGCGGCCGGGCCACCAGCTTCTCCGGCGGGGTGTAGGTGAAGACGGTACGCCGGCCGGCGAGCAGTTCGCCCGCCTCGTTCCAGCCGTTGACCATGGTGCCGGCGGAGGTCCAGGCCACATAGACGTCCGGGTAGCCGTCGGGGGTGGGCTGGCCCATCGGGTACTGGCCCAGCTCGCGCATCTTGTCGTGGACCTGCCGCAGCCCCCGGGCGTACGGGGTGCGCTTGCTGTCGCCGTTGTCGTGCCTCGGCGACGCCTCCGGGGACACGCCCAGGGCCCGGTACGTGGCGACCAGGTACTCCATCGGCCGGCGTACCTTCTGGCCCACCGCCGCCCAGAACTCCGAGGAGCTGAACAGCGTCATCAGCACCGGCTTGATCATGCCCTTGTTCATGCTGTACGACTTCGCCAGCCGCTCCACCAGGGACTTCGGCGGGGTGTCCGACACGAACCGGGTGGCCAGGCTCTGCGCCACGTACTTCGCGGTCGACGGGTGCAGCGCGATGTACGTCAGGTACGCGTCGATGGCCGCCTCGGCCTTCTTCGGGTCCTTCGAGTTGTTCGCGTGGGTGAAGCCGAGAACCTTCACCTTGCCGACGTAGTGCCGCTCGGGACGGAACACGTACTTGCCGTCGCTGACGCCGCGACCGGTCTGGAGCAGGGCCGCCTGCCGGACGTCCTTCTCGGTGTAGCCGCCGTCGACGCCCACCGAGTACAGCTCCAGGTTCTCCCGGGCCAGGTTCTCGTTGACCGCGTCGGCGCGGGAGTCGTTCTGGTTGAGGTAGAGCAGCAGCGCCGGGTGCCGGTTCGCGGCGAGCAGCATCTCGGGGTAGCTGCCGAGGGCGTGCGCCCGCACGACGTCCCGGTCGAAGGACGCGCGGTAGACCTCGCCGCCGTCGAAGTCCGCGGCGACGTGCAGGAAGTCGTTCCAAAAGTCGACCATGACCTCGAACAGCTGCCGGTTCGACCAGATCTGCCGGGCGACGGTGGCGTCCACCATCTCCTTCTCCGGCTGCGCGCCGCGCTCGTTGAGCTGGTCGCGCTGCTCGCGCAGCTGCGCGGTGCCCAGCTTCAGCGTCGGCAGCTCGGCGAGCTTCAGCTCGGCCTTCGTGGGGGCGATCTTGTCGGGGTCGAGCTGCCAGCGCAGCCAGCCGTCGATGCCCCGATCCTTGATCTCGGCGAGGACCTGCGGGGTGGCGCCGAAGGTGGCCCGCCGGGCCAGGTGCAGCATCGGGTCCTTGGCGAGCACCGTCTTGACGGTCACCTTGGTCTCCGCGGCGGCGGCCGCCGGCCCGGAGAAGGTCCGGCCGCCGGCCGGGGCGTTCTTCTTCAACGCCTCGCCGGCCCGGGAGCCCATGTAGCTCTCGTTCTGCTCGGTGTAGGTGCGCACCGTGCTCGGCTGCTGGCCGCTGGGGCGGGCGGGGGTGCCGTCGGTGACGGTGGTGCCGGTGGCGTCGGCGGCCACCGCCTCGTCGCCGAAGAGGCTGCGGATCTGCGGGGTCATCGCGAGGGCGGCACCGCCGGCCACCACCGCCGCGGTGCCGCCGAGGGCCGCGAGGGCCTTGCGACGGCCGACCTTGCGGCCCGGCTCGTCGCCGTCGTCCAGGTTGGGCAGCCCCGGGCCGGCCGGCGGAGGGCCGGCCTGCCGGGCGAAGCCGTCCGGGCCCACCCACTGCGGGCCGCGCGCGGCCGGCTGCCCGGCGTGGGCGTACTGCCCCCGAGGGTCGGCGGGGTGCGGGCTGCGCGCCTCGTGGCCGTACGGGGTGGAGGGGTGGGCGTCGGCGGCGGGGTACTGACGCCCGTCCCATCCGCGGTCGTCCCGCGGTCGACGTGGTGGCACATTCTGGTCGGCCATGTACCAATCCGTTTCTGCTGCGCCGCGACGACTGGCACCGGGCACGGGGTGCAGGTGCGGCGGCTGGTGCCTGAGGGGGTTGTCACCGGAAGGTAATGAAGCGTTCAGGTGCCTTCAAGCAGCTCCGGAAGCCCCCGGGAGGGCACTTAAGGCGCCGCTCAGCGCGGGTCGGCGGCCCTGGATTTCCGCGCGGCCCGGCACGGACCTCGCGAGCAGGGCGTACGCGGCACGGCACGGCCCGGACGCGACGATTCCGGCCGGACCGGCACGGGACGGCACCTGTATCGGCACAGGCAAATTTAAGGTTCGGCTAAGCCTGCCCTGAGGCGCTCCCCGCTCTCCGGCGGCACGGCCCAGCGTGGCCGGGGCCGGCGCCGGCCGGACGCGCAAAGTAGCAGCAGGACGGGAGCGTGAGCCGCCGCCGCAGCGGGTATGCCGCCGAACCGCTGAACACGTGAGGGGAAGGCACATGCTCAGCAAAGAGGATCAGCGCAGGTTCGAGCAGATCACCCGTCAGCTCCGGGAGAGTGATCCGGCGTTCTTCGCCCGGCTCGACAACCGGGCGCGGGCCCGTCGCGGCCGATGGCTGATGCTGTTGACGATCGTGCTGTGGGCGTCGCTGCCGGCGATGACCGTGCTGGCCGGGCGGCTGGCCGGGGCCGTCTGCGCGGTGGTCCTGGTGGCCAACGCGGCACTCATGTGGCGGTTCCGCCGCCGCTGGCTGTGAGCCGGGGTCCCGTACGCCCTCACCGGGCGAGGAGCCGGTACGCCCGCCGCAGCCGCTCGACCAGGCCGGGCCCGCCGATGGCGGGGGCCGGCGCGCCGAGCTGCCGCAGCAGCAGGTCCGGCCCGGTCGACAGGCTGGGTGGCCGGTCGGGTAGCGGGACCGGCGGCAGCCAGAACCGGTCGACCGCCTCGGCCAGCGGTGCCGCCGGCAGGCCGGCGAGCGCCCGGGCCGCGCCGACCGGCGGGACGTCCACGGTGCCCTGGCCGGCGTCCGGTCCGGCCCGGTCCGCACCGCCGTGCCCGGCACCGTCCGTCGTGGCCGGCATGGCCGTGGAGACGACACCGTCCGCCATGGGCGGCACCGCCTCCGGTGCGGCACCGTCCGTCGTGGACGGTGGGGCCGGCGGCACGACACCGTCGGACGGCACGGCCGGTGGCCGGGCACCGTTCGCCTCCGGCCGGTCGTCGACGCGTGCGGCGCCGGCGCGCAGGACGCGCAGCCGGTCGAGCAGCTGCGTCCGGCTGCGGCCCCGCCAGTGCAGCAACTGGAACGGGTCGGCGTCGAACGCCTCGGCGAGCAGGTAGAACGTGGCCGCGAGGTGCTTGCAGGGAACGGCGAAGTCGGGGCAGCTGCACCGCTGACGCAGTTCCGCGACGCCGGCGGGGAAGAGTGGGGCGCCGGCGCCCGCGAACAGCTCCTCCAGTTCCGGGGGCAGGTCGCCGGCGAGCAGCCGGGCGCTGAAGAACGCCTGGGCGGCCAGTTCCGCCTCGACGCGGGCCCACAGCGCCTCCGGGAACGGCGGCAGGGCGATGCTCACCTCGTACGGCTGCGCGCGCGAGCCCTGCACCTCGGCGTGGACGGTGCCGGGGGCGACGTCCAGGCGGATCACCTGGCCGGCCCGCGCGTACGACCGGCCGCGGGTCAGCCGGGTGCCGAGGGCGAAGGACTCCAGCACCTCCAGGAAGCGCCGCGACCACCAGGACCGGCCGATGGCGCCCCGGGTGCTGCGCGCCCTCAGGCCGCCGTCGACCCGGCGCGGCCGGCCGTAGTCGGCGAAGCGGCCGCTCGCCCCGCTGCCATCCGCCGGCTGCCCGCTCACTCCACCACCGCCCCGGCCTCCAGGGTGAACAGCTCGCGCAGCTGCGTCGTGGACAGCTCGGTGACCCACTGTTCGCCGGTGCCGACGACCGAGGCGGCGAGGCTCCGCTTGTCGGCGATCAGCGCCGCCACCTTCTCCTCCACCGTGCCGGCGCAGACGAACTTGCGGACCTGCACCCGGCGCCGCTGGCCGATCCGGAACGCCCGGTCGGTGGCCTGATCCTCGACGGCGGGGTTCCACCACCGGTCGACGTGCACCACGTGGTTGGCCTCGGTGAGCGTGAGTCCGGTGCCGCCGGCCTTGAGCGACAGGACGAAGATCGCCGGTCCCCCGGGGGACTGGAACCGGGTCACCATGGCGTCCCGGTCGGCCTTGCCGACCCCGCCGTGCAGGAAGAGCACCTCCCGGCCGAACCGGGCCGACAGGTGCCCGCGCAGCATGCCGCCGAACTCGGCGTACTGGGTGAAGAGCAGGGCCCGCTCCCCCGCCGCGAGGACCTCGTCCAGGATCTCCTCCAGGCGGGCCAGCTTGCCGGAGCGGCCGGGCAGCGCCGAGCCGTCGCGCAGCAGTTGCGCGGGGTGGTTGCAGACCTGCTTGAGCCGGGTCATGGCGGCGAGCACCAGCCCACGGCGCTCGATGCCGTCGCTGGACTCGATCCGCGCCATCATGTCGTCGACGATCGCCCGGTAGAGCGAGGCCTGCTCGGCGGTGAGGTTGCAGAGCACCTCCATCTCCAGCTTCTCCGGCAGGTCCGAGATGATCGAGGAGTCGGTCTTGAGGCGGCGCAGCACGAACGGGCCGGTGATCCGGCGCAGCCGCTCGGCCGCCTCGGCGTCGCCGTGCCGCTCGATCGGCTCGGCGTACGTCTTGCGGAAGGTCGCCGCCGGTCCCAGCAGGCCCGGGTTGGCGAACTGCATGATCGACCACAGGTCCGCCAGCCGGTTCTCCACCGGCGTGCCGGTGACGGCGATCCGGTGGCGGGCGGGCAGCGCGCGGACCGCCTCGGCCTGCCGGGTGGCGGCGTTCTTGATCGCCTGGGCCTCGTCGACGACCACCCGCCGCCAGTCGATGCCGGCCAGGTCGACCGCGTCGCGGGCCGCGACGGAATAGGTGGTGAGGACCAGGTCCGCGCCGTGCACGGCCGCGCCGAACGCCTCGCCCCGCGCCCGTTCCGCGCCGTGGTGCACGTGTACGCGCAGCCCCGGCGTGAACCGCGCCGCCTCGCGCTGCCAGTTGCCGACCAGCGACATCGGGCAGACCAGCAGGGTCGGGCCGGCGTCCGGCGGGTCTGCGGCGAGCAGGGCGAGCAGTTGCACCGTCTTGCCCAGCCCCATGTCGTCGGCGAGCACCCCGCCGAGCCCCAGGGACTGGAGGAACGCCAGCCAGGCCAATCCCCGCCGCTGGTACGGCCGCAGCGTGCCGTGGAACGCCGGCGGCGGGTCCAGCGGGGTGAGCCGCCGCTCCACCGCCCCGGCGAGCAGGTCGCCCAGCGCGCCGTCGGCGCTGACCTCCAGCACGGGCAGCGCGTCCGGCTGCCCGGCGTCGGTCAGGCCGAGCCGCAGCAGGTCGGCGACGGTCAGCTCGCCGGAGGAGCGGAGCAGCCGCAGGCCGGCGGCGAGCCGCTTCGGGTCCAGTTCCACCCACCGCCCGCGCAGCCGCACCAGCGGCGTCTTCAGCGCGGCCAGCGACGCCAGCTCCTCGGCGGTGAGCGGCTGGTCGCCGAGGGACACCTCCCAGCGGTAGTCGACGAGGGCGTCCAGCCCGACGCCGCCGGAGGTGGTGGCGACGGTGCCCGGAGCGGTCCGGCTGCGGGCCTGCAACCGGGCGCCGAGCCGGGACGACGGGCGCCGCCACCAGAAGGGCAGCAGCACGGCGAACCCGGCGGCGTGCAGCACCGGGGCGCCCTCGCGCAGGAACCGGTGCGCCCCCTCGACGTCCAACTCCAGGGCCTCCGGGGTGGCCGTACGCAGGGCGGTGTCCAGCTCCGGCCAGAGCCGGCTGGCGCGGCCCAGCTCGGCCAGCAGCGTCTCCTGCGGGTCGTCGCCGCGACCGGCCAGTCCGGCGACGGTCCCCGGCGCCCGCCACACCTGCCCGGCGTCCACGTGCAGGCTCGGCTCGTCGGCGGCCTGGAGGCCGAACTCGACCCGCCACGAGCCGCTCGTCGCGACCGTCGCCGCCGGGTCGGCGGGCACCACGACGACCGGCTCGGTGACCTCGTCGGCCGGGGGCTCGACCAGGCGGAAGCTCGCCCGCACCGCGCCGCCGGCCGCGTCGCGCTGCCAGGCGTCCAGCTCGGCGCGCAGGGTGTCCAGCCCGGCCGGGTCGGCGGCGAACTCCCGCACCGGCCCGGTGAGCGCGGCCAGCCAGGCCGGCACGGCGCCGTTCGGTCGTACGCCCCGGGCCAGCGCGGTCTCCGCCAGGGCGGCCCGGACGGCGGCGTCGGCGAGCGCGTCGAGCGCGTCGGCGACCAGCGCGCCCGGCGCGGTGTCCGGTCCGGACGGCGTGCCCGTGCCGGCGGCGGCACCGGGACGGCCCGGCGCGTCGGGGCCGGTGGCGGCGCGGGCGGCCGGGGGCAGGGCCAGCGCCAGCGCCCGGGCCCACGCGGCGTCCGTGCCCGTGAGCAGCGGTCGCCACACCGCCCGGGCGGTGACCGCACGGTCCGCGCGCTCCTGCGACGGCTCGGTGAGGCCCGGCAGCACCCGGCCCCGGGCCGTCAGGTCCACCGCGAAGTCGGCGAGTTCGGCGAGGTGGCGCAGGGTCGCGCCCGGCACGGCGGCCAACGCGTCGAGGCCGCGCAGCAGGGGCAGGGCGGCGTCGGGGGCGTACCCGAGGACGGGGACCCGCCACCCGGCGAGGGTGACCGCCCCGCGGGCCGCGCCGGCGACCTCGGGACGGACGAGTTCCGGCGAGTCCAGCGGCGCGCCGGCCCGGGTGGGCAGGGTAAGCAGGGCCGTGCCGAGGTCGGTCGGCTCGGCCGTCGCGGCCAGCGCGGCGGCGAGCGTGGCGTGGTCGGCGGCGAACGGGTGCGGCCGTTCCCGGGGCGCCCGGCCCGGGCGGCGCGACGCGTGGACCGGCAGCGTGCTGTCCTCGGCCCAGACGACGAGCCCGACGCCGGAGCGCCAGACCCCGTGGACGACCAGCACGCGTTCCCCTCCTCGCGACGACCCCGGCGAGGATATCGGTCCGGTCCCGGCGGCCCCGACCAGCGCACCGACGGGCCGCCCCGATTGGCGACGGCCGGGAGGCCGGGCCCGTGGTGCGCCGACGGTAGGGTCGGCGCGTGTACGACCTCCTCGTGATCGGCGGTCTCGGCGTCGACGTGCGGGTGCGGGTGCCCGCGATCCCGCTGCCGGCCGTCGACTCCGTCCCCGTCGACCCGATCGACCTGCGGATCGGCAACACCGGCGCCGGGGTGGCGCTCGCGGGGCACGCGCTCGGGCTGCGCGTGGCGGTGATCGACGTCATCGGCGCCGACCCGGCCGGTGACGTGGTCCGGGCCGCGCTGGCCCGCACCGGCGTGCACGCCGTGCTGGGCGACGCCCCGGCCGGCACCCGGCGGTCGGTGAACCTGGTCGACCCGGCCGGACGGCGCATGTCGCTCTACGACCCGCGCCCCTGGCAGGGGCCGCCCCCGTTCCCGGCGGGCGAGGTGACCGCGCTGGCCAGGCGGGCGGCCCACGTCCACCTGTCAATCATGGATTGGACGCTGCCCCTGCTGCCCGCCCTGCGCGCCGCGCTGCCCGACGGGGTCGCCCTCTCCACCGACCTGCACGACTGGGACGGGGCGAACGCCTACCATCGGCCCTTCGCCGAGGTGGCCGACGTCGTCTTCGTCAGTGGTGTTCGGTTGGGCGCGGGGGCCGGCGCGCTCGCCACCGCCCTGGCGCCGCGTACGGTGCTGGTGACCCGGGGCGCGGACGGCGCCGAGGTGCACCACGGTGCGGGCGACCCGACGCCGGTGCCCGCCGCCGCGCCGCCAGCACCGGTCGTCGACACGAACGGGGCGGGGGACGCCTTCGCGGCGGGCGTGATCGCCGGGCGGCTGCGCGGCGCGGCGTTGACGGACGCGGCGTCGTACGCGGCCCGGGTCGCCGCTGCGGCCTGCACCCACGACGGCATGGAGTATCCGCCCGGCCTGCTGCCGCGTCGCTGACGCCGCAGCCCGGCGGCGGGACCGGATCGGACCGGCACGGCGGTCAGACCGCGCCGGTGGCGCCGTCGGTCAGCTCGCGGAGGATGTCGGCGTGCCCGGCGTGCCGGGCGGTCTCCTCGATCATGTGCACCAGGATCCAGCGCAGCGACACCTCGCCGAGCTGCGGGTGCGGCACGACGTGGTCGAGGCCGAACCGGCCGGCGACCTCCCGGGACCGGGCGCAGGCCTGCTCGTACGCGGCGGCGAGCCGCTCGACGGTGTCGTCGTCGGTGAGCGTGAAGCTGGCCAGCGCGTCCTCCTCGGAGGTGAGGTAGACGTCGCCCGGGCCGGGGGCCAGCAGGCACGGAAACCAGTTCCGTTCGACCAGCGTCAGGTGTCTGACGAGGCCGGCGACGGTGGTGGCCGAGGGCACCAGCCGGCGGGCCGCGTCGGCGTCGGAGAGCCCGCGCAGCTTGCGCAGCAGCACCCCCCGGTGGAAGTCGAGGAACGACTCGAGCACGGCCCGCTCGTCGCCGGTGCGGGCCAGCACGGGGCCGAGGGTGGGATCGATCGCCATCTCCGCCATCCACAGACCCTAGTGCCGGGACGTCCCGGCCCGCTGCCCCGCTATCCGCTGCGGGCTCTCCCCGGGCGGGGCAGGATGGGCGCATGGCATCAACGGCAGAGATCCCCCTGGTGGGTGGCGTGGCCGACGGCGAGACCGTCACCGTGGAACTGGACCCCAACGGCCGCCCGCCGCTGACGCATCACCACCTCGGTGCGAAGGGGCTGGCCGAGGCGGAGATCTACGAGCTGGAGTCCGTTGACGTCGAGCCCGACCGGTGGCGCTACCGCTGGCGCGGACCGGCGGTCTGAGCCGGCGGGTCAGCCCGTCGGGGTCAGCCTGCGCGCCCGCAGGCTGTCCAGCACGGAGCGGGTGACCTGCGAGGTCCCCCGGGCCTCGTCGCACACCTCGGCCACCCGCCGGGCGGTGGCCTCGGCCCGCTTGTCCCGCTCGTCCCAGAGCCGGTCGACCTCGGCCAGGAGCGGCCCCTCGACCTCCCGCTCCACGCCGCGCAGCGCCGGCACCCCGAGCCGCTGGGCCAGGTCGAAGACCTTACCGGCGTACGGCAGGGGCAGGAACGGCGTGCCGGCCATCGCGGCGAAGATCAGGAAGTGCAGCCGCATGCCCACGGCCAGGTCGAAGTGGCGCATCAGCCCGAGCACCTGCTGGGGCGAGTAGGTGCCGTGCAGGATCCGGCCCCGCTCGGCGGCGACCATGTGCGACAGGACGCCGTGCGAGTGCCGGATGTCGTCGCGCTCCATCGGGACGAAGAGCACGTAGGCGTCGATCCGGTGCACCAGGAAGTCGCCGATCTGGGCGAGCAGGCGGTGGTAGCCGTCGACGTCGAGCCGCTCGGCGGCCCGGCCCGGCTCCCGTACGCTCATCCCGACCAGCCGCTTGCCGGCCGGCACGCCCTCCTCGCGCAGCAGCGCCGCCGGGAAGTCCTCGGGCTCGATCAGGAACGCCGGATCGGCGGTCACGGTGATCGGGTTGAGCAGCCCGGCCTCCTCCAGCATCATCCGGGACTCCTGGTCGCGTACGGTCACCTGGGTGGCGCTGGCCAGGGTCTCCCGCACCATGCCGGTGTCCACGCCCTCGCTGAGCGGCCCGACCCCCACCGCGTACGTCAGCAGCGGCAGGCCCCGCTCCTGGGCGACCCGGACCACCCGCAGGTAGCGGCGGGCCTCCCGGTCGTAGAGGATGCCGCCGCCGCCGAGGATCAGCACGTCGAGCTGAGCCAGCACGAGCGCCGAGTCGGTCCGGCTGACGCCCTCCCAGGGCACCGCCTCCACGTCGGGGTGGGCGATGCGGGTGTGCTCGGGGTTGCGGGAGAAGACGATGATCCGTCCGTTCGGCTCCTGCTCGCGCAGGTCGGTCAGGAGGCCGCTCAGGATCGCCTCGTCACCGAGGTTGCGACCGCCGTACGAGCCGAGCACACCGATGGTCAGTCCGCCGCCATGCGTCATCCGTCGCTCCTCCCCAGGTGCGTGACGCGGTGGGTTTCCCGTTGGGCGGAGGAACACTCCTGACGCGGCTCAGCCGGCCGGTGGCAGCCGCTTCGTCATCTGCTGGGCGGCCACCCGGTAGCCGAGGCTGTGGTAGAGGTGGATGGCCCCGGTGTTGGACCCGAAGACGTTCAGGCCCAGCTCCGGCACCCCGAGGGTGGCGAGTTCCGCCTCCATGAGCTGGATCATCCGCCGCCCGTACCCCCGTCGGCGATGTCCGGGATGCACCTCTATGTTGTTGACCCACGCGGTGTGCGGCCCGGCGGGGCCGCCGGGGAGCCCGACCCAGATCCACCCCACCTCGACGTCGCCGACCCTGGCGGTGCGGAGCAGGGCACCGGCGCTGTCGACGCCGTCGGGGAGCTGTTCGCGCAGCTGGGTGGTGGCCCGCTCCAGGGCCGCGGCCGGGGGGAGGCCGCGGTCGGCCGTCATCGCCTCGGCGTACGAGCGCACGAGCGGCTCCCGCACCCGCGCGAACTCCTCGGCCGTCATCGGCACCAGTTCCACCACGCCTCCCCTGTGTCGGAATCACCGGTCGACACCGCCGACCAGCCGGGACACGAACGCCACGACCACGTCGTCGGGGTCGAATCCCGCCTCGATGGACGTGCCGAGCAGGTCGAGCAGCAGCCCGTCCACGGCGTAGTGCAGCAGAGCGACCTCGAACGCGCCACCCGGTAAGCCGGAGGCGAGGTGGAACGCGACGTCGTCGCGGTAGCCCCGACGCAGGGTGTCACCGAGGATCCGGGCCAGGTCGGGCCGGCGGGCCGCCTCCAGCCGCAGCTCGATCAGGGCCCGGGTGAGGTCGGGCTGCCGGGTGGTCCGCTCGACGATGTAGCGCAGGTAGTCGGTGAACAGCTCCAGCGACGGCTCACGGGCGCCCAGCTCGGCCAGGACATGCTCGTCGGGGGCGAACCGCTCCATGATCCGCTCGCCGAGGGCGCCGAGCAGCGCGTCGCGGGAGCGGAAGTAGTTGGAGGCGGTGCCGGTCGGCACCCCCGCCTCGGCGTCGACCGCCCGGTGGGTGAGCCCCCGCGCCCCGGTGGCCGCCAGCACCCGCAACCCCGCGTCGGCCAGCGCCGCCCGTCGTTCCACGTTCCTCGCCATGAGAACACCGTAGCAACAACCACTACGTGTGTAGTAACTTCATCCACGACATCAGTAGTGATTGGGGAACGGTTTGCGCAAGCTCGTGTACTACGTCGCCAGCACCCTCGACGGCTTCATCGCCGCCCCCGACGGGTCGTACGACTTCTTCCCGCTGGACCCCGACCTGGCCGCCCACCTGGCGGCCGACTGGTCCCAGACGCTCCCGACGTTCGCCCACCCGCAGTTCGGCATCGACGAGCCGACGGGCCGCTTCGACGCGGTGGTGATGGGCCGGGCCACCTACGACCCGGCGCTGAAGATGGGCGTCACGAGCCCGTACGCGCACCTGAAGCAGTACGTCTTCTCCCGCACCCTGCCGCCGGCCGCCGAGCCGGAGGTGGAGATCGTCTCCACCGACCCGGTGGACTTCGTCCGGGAGCTGAAGAGCCGACCCGGCCGCGACATCTGGCTCTGCGGCGGCGCCCAGCTCGCCGGCCAGCTCCTGCCCGAGGTCGACGAGCTGATCATCAAGCTCAATCCGTACGTGGTCGGCAGCGGCATCCCGCTCACCGCCCGGGGGTTCGATCCGCGCCGGTTCGACCTGGTCGACACCCGCCCGTTCGCCAGCGGGGTCGTCATCCTCCACTACGCCCGCCCCGAGGCCGCGTAGCCGTTCGACGTCGGCGTCAGCCGGGCGGCGACACCGGATGGGTCAGGAACGGCAGGACGGCGGCGGGCAGCGCCGGCGAGGCGACGATGTCGTAGTGGGTGAGCCCCGGCAGCACGGCGAGCCGGGACGCCGGCCGGTCGGTGCCGTCCCAGCCGGCGTCCCGGTGGCCGCCGCCGAGCAGCCCGAAGAACTCCACCATGTGCGCGCAGCTGACCGAGTCGCCGTCGGCGAAGACGAGCAGGGTGGGCACGGTGAGGGCGGCCACCTCGGCCGACCAGTCGTAGTCGCGCCGCAGCAGCTCGCCGGTCCTCGCCCAGAGCCGCGCCCAGTCCCCCGGCCGGGGTGCGATGCGGGCGTAGAGCTCGTGCGGCGGGGTGCCGCGCATCCGTTCGCCCGCCGCCTCGTCGGGCTCGGGCATGCCCGCCAGCACCTCCGGATACCAGCCCTGCCGCCTGCACGGCGCGGAGACGACGACCAGCCGGCGGACCAGCGCCGGGTGCTGGATCGCCGTACGCAACGCCACGCCGCCGCCGAGCGAATAGCCCATCACGTCGGCCTCGGCCAGGCCGAGCTGGTCGATCAACGCGGCGACGTCGTCGGCCATCGACTCGTAGCGCAGCGGGCGGTCCACGTCGGCGGTGCGCCCGTGGCCCTGGAGGTCGACCGCGATCACCCGTCGGCGCGCGGCCAGCGCCGGCAGGACCGCCGCGAACATCTCCACCGACCCGAAGCCGCCGTGCAGCAACAGCAGCGGGCGGCCGGTGCCGTGCTCCTCGTGCCACAGGCGCAGCCCGTGGACCTCCGCGTAGCTCACCGCACCATCCAACCCCGGCCGTACGACGTCCGCAGGCCGTCCGGCGCTTCTCCCCGTGGTGACGGCCCCGGCGGGCTACAGCCGCTTGCGCATCTGGATCGCGGTCGCCTCGAAGCCCATCTGCTCGTAGAGCGTGCGCGCCGGCAGGTTGAAGCCGAAGACGCTCAGGCCGATCGAGCGGACCCCCCACTCCCGGCAGCGCTGTTCGACGGCCTGGAGCATGGCCCGCCCGTAGCCCCTGCGCCGCAGGTCCGGCCGCACCTTGAAGTCGTAGCCGAAGGCGTGTGGACCGTTTGACTTCTGTTCGACGTGCAGCCACAGCATGCCGACCTCGTCGTCGCCGTCGTAGGCCGTCCAGAAGTGGTGCCCCGGCGTCGCCAGACCGTCGGGCAGCAGCTTCGCGTAGTCCTCCTGCGCCTTCGCCTCGGCCTCCGGCGCCGGCATCGCGCCGGAGTCGGCGATGTTCCGCGCGTAGCTCGCCTCCGCCTGCTGCCGGTACCGGAGGTACTGCTCGACGGTCATCGACTCAAGTCTCAGCGTCACCCTGACACCGTATTTCAGCCGTCCGGCCCGGACCGTCCGGCATGGACAAACAGGACTCACGTTCTGCTTGCCGGTTCCGACCGGCGCTCATCCGCCGCCGACGTCCGTGCCGGCGCCGGGTCAGCCCGGCCGGACGCACGGGTCGGTGACCGTGTAGGTCGGACTCTGTGCCGTGCGACCGTCCCCGGCGGTCGCCCGTACCGACCAGGTCAACGTCGGCGCGCGCAGCCGCCCGACGCTCACCCGAGCGGCCGAACCGTCCACCGTCATCGCCCGGACCGACGTCCTGCCCCCGCTGGGCGTCCAGCGAACCTCGGCGCCGCCGAGCGCGGCACTGCCGGTGGCCTGCACCACGAGGGTGTACGTGTCGGAGCCGCACCGCACGTGGGCGGTGGCGGAGACCGTGAACGCCGCGGCGACCTGCGGTGCGGCGGTCGGCCGGGGCACGGCCGGAGGCCTGGACGGCGCCCCGGTCGGCGACGGCGCGGGGCCACCCGGCACGGCGTCGGGCGCGTCGGTCCGGGCGGACCCGTCACCGTCCCCCGGCGCGACCACGGGCCCGGGCGTCGGACCGGCGGCGCCGGCCGGCGGCGGTTCGGCGGCCCGCGTGCCGGTGCTCGTGGCCGACGGCGGCGCGGCGGCGGGCGTAGCCGGAGCGCCGGCCGCCGGTCCGCGCGTCTCCGACACCGGCTGGCCGGAGGCGTCCCGCGCGGCGGTCGGACGCCCGGGTGCCAGCGCCCAGGTCCCGAGCGCGGCGAGGAGGACCAGCAGCGCCACGGTCGCGGCCATCCGCCGACGGTGCCGCTTACGGTTCGCAGGCGAGGTCGTCCGCACCGGATGCGCCGCACCGCGTGCCGCCACCACACCGTCCGGATCCGCCGCCACACCACCCGAGGACCCCGGATCGACCGACGACGCCGGATCGGCCGGATCGGCGGACGGCGTTGGAGCGGCCGGATCGGCGGACAGCGTCGGATCGGCCGGGGCGGCCGACGGCGCCGGGGCGGCCGGCGTGGGGTCGGCCGTGACCGCACCCGCCGGGTCGGCCTCCGCGCCGGGCGCCGGATCGGCCCCGACGCCGGTCGCCCAGGTCTCGGCCAGTCGCGGCCACACCGTGTCGGCGGCGACCAGGAAGGCCGGTGCCGTGTACGCCGACAGCAGCGCGGCCGGGCTCAGCTGTTCCCGCCGGAGCAGCCCGCACACCGCGCAGCTCTCGATGTGCCGGGAGACCCGCTTGCGCAGCGTCGGGGTGAGCCGGCCCTGCCAGCCGTCGATCAGGCCGGCGAGGGTCGGGCAGTCCCGGGCCCCGGTGCGGGCCACCAGCAGCGCCCCCAACGCCCGTTCGAGCTGCGAGCGGGCGCGCGACAGGCGGGCGTGCGCGTGGTTCGCGGGCACCCCGAGGGCCGTGCCGATGTCGGCGGACGACAGGTCGTGGCGGATCGCCAGGTGGACCACCTCACGGTCGCCCGGGTTCAGCGCGGCGACCGCCGTGTGCACCAGGTCGCGTACCTGCTCGGCGTTGACGCCCGCGCCCGGATCGGCGATGTCGGCCGCCGGTTCGTCGGCCTCCTCCAGCGGCAGGGAGCGGGACCGGTCCCGGAGCTGCCGGAGGCACTCGTTGCGCACGATCGCGTACAACCAGGAGCGCAACCGGTCGGGCTCCCGGAGCTGGCCGATGCGCTGGCTGGCCGCGAGGAACGCGTCGTGGACGGCGTCCGCGGCGGCCTCCGGTTCGCGCAGCATGGTGCGGGCGTACGTGTACAGCCGGTCGGCGTAGCGCCGGTACATGCCCTCCAGCCCGGCCCGCTCGCCGCGCCGCAGCGCCTCGACCAGTGTGGAGTCGTCCTGTGCCGCCGTGTCCATCCGTGTCCCTCGCTGCTCGTCGAGGGTCCAGTAAAGCGGCGGAACTTTTTTCTCCGGAGTTTCTGTTGGCATCCCGACCCGCCCCGACTCCTACCGGTGTCATCGCGACGAACAACCCGAAGGGAAGACACCATGCGAGAAGGATCGAAGAACATCCGCTGGGCGCGTCGGACGGCCACCGTGGGCGGGGCCGCGCTGAGCGCGCTCGTACTCGGCCAGCTTGCCCTCGCCGGGCCGGTGGCGGCGGTGCCCGGCCTGAGCATCAAGACGACGACCGGCCCCAGCAACAGCAGCGCGAAGACGCAGAACACGACCTGCCCGGCCGGCACCAAGGTCATCGGCGGCGGTGGCGCGATCACCGGTTCCGGCCTCGGGCAGGTCGGCATGGACATCATGCGGCCGCTGATCGGCGGGGACGCGTACTCGGTGACCGGCCGGGAGGACGAGAACGGCGTCGGCGGCAACTGGGCGGTCACGGCGAACGCGATCTGCGCCACGCCGCCGGCCGGTCTGGTGATGGTGTCCGGCAGTTCGGCGCCCAGCTTCGGCACGTCGAACTGGTTCGAGAAGTCCTGCCCGGCCGGCAAGCACGCCATCGGGGTCGGTGGCGCGGTCGTCGGGGCGGCGAACAGCGAGGTCGTCCTGGAGGACCTGCGCATCCACCAGAACAGCGTCGTCGTGGCGGGCGCCGAGGACGGCACGGGCTTCGCCGACACGTGGTGGCTGGACGCCACCGCGATCTGCGCCGACCCGCTGCCCGGCGAGCAGCGCGTGATCGACGACAGCGTCTACAGCTCCGCCGCCACCCGGTCGATCACGGCCACCTGCCCCGCCGGCAAGCGGGTCCACGGGGTGGGCGGCGAGATCCTCGGCGGCGACGGGCAGGTGCGCCTGACCCAGATGCGGGCCACCACGTCGACCACCGTGACCGTCTCCGCCGCCGAGGACGAGGACGGCTTCAGCAGCAACTGGAAGGTGCGCGCGTACGCCGTCTGCGCGAGCTGACCCGACAGGGGGCCGCCGATGACTACGGCGGCCCCCTGTCGCGCTCGCCTGCTCGCACTGCGACGGCCTGGGTGACCTGCTGGTCGGGCTCGCTCCTGTGGTGGCTCTTCGCTACAACGGGTACGAGCCCGGCCAGGCTGCGTGGCCGGGCTAATCGGTTGGCACCGCGCGGCCCCGCCGCACTACCGTGCCGGTCGTGCCCATCCACGATGACGAGGTCCGCGCCACCGTCGGTCAGGTGCGCCGCCTGGTGGCGGCCCAGTGCCCGCAGTGGGCCGACCTTCCCGTGACGGCCCTGGCCGGGGAGTTGGAGGGCACCGACCACGTCCTGTTCCGGATCGGCGGCGACCTCGTCGCCCGGATGCCCAAGATTGCCACGGCGGTCGACCAGGCCGATTCCGACGCCCGATGGCTGCCCGTGCTGGCGCCCCACCTACCCGTACGGATCCCCGTTCCGATGCACCTCGGTGAGCCGGGCGCGGAGTACCCGTGGCGGTGGACGGTGGTGCCGTGGATCCCGGGAGACACGCCGCCCCGGCTCGGCTGCGACGACGTACCCCTGGCCCGCGAGGTCGCGGCCTTCGTCCGGGCCCTGCACCGGGTGGAGGCCGCCGGGGGCCTGGTCAAGCCACCGGGTTCCCGCGGATCCGCACTGCGTCACGTCGACGCGGGCGTCCGCCGGGTGCTGCCCCGCCTCGCCGAGCATGACGACGGCTTCGACGTGGCCGAGGCCGAGGCCGCGTGGGACGCCTGCCTCGCCGCTCCCGACTGGGACCGGGACCCCGTGTGGATCCACGGCGACCTCCAGCCGGGCAACCTGATCACCGACGCCGGCCGACTGGTCGCGGTCGTCGACTTCGGCGCACTCGGGGTCGGCGACCCGGCGCCGGACGTGGCACCGGCCCTCTGGACCTTCACCGGCGCGGCGCGGGACGCGTACCGGAAGGCAGTCGGGTACGACGACGCCACCTGGCGCCGCGCCTGCGGCTGGGCCCTCGCACCGTCGTTGACCGGCGTCGACTACTACCGGCACAGCTTTCCCCGGATGGCCGAGCACGGCCGCCGGATGGTCCGCGCGGTGATCGCCGAACTGGTGTGAGCGCGACCGCCAGCCGGGTGGCTCCGCGCTCAACGACGAACTGATCCCCTTTGCCCCGCCTCGCAAGCGGTGCGTCGGTCCGCTGGCCTAGGGTCCCTGGGGTGGTCATGAGCGCGCAGGACGTCGTGGGCGTGATCGAGTCGGACCCGGGAGCGATGAGAGTCCTTCGGGCTACGGCCGACCTCGGAATACCGGACTGGTGGATCGGTGCCGGCTTCGTACGCAATCGCGTCTGGGACGCGATCAGCAACCTCCCGGTCTCGCCGGAGCGCGACGTGGATGTCGCCTACTTCGACCCGGAAAAGCTGGACCCGCGCGAGGACGCACGCGTCGAAGCCCGAGCCATGGCGGCCCTGCCTGGGGTGCCGTGGGAGATTCGTAATCAAGCACGGATGCATCTGCGCAATGGCGATGAGCCCTACACGTCCGTCTTGGACGCGATATCGCGCTGGCCCGAAACGGCGACGTGCGTCGCGGTTACTCTTCGGGGTGACTCCGTTCGCCTGGTGTCCTGCCACGGGCTGGCTGACCTTGTGGGAATGGTCGTCCGCCCCTCTCCAGCCTTCGACAACGCAGCGGGCCGCGCGAAGGTACAGCGCCGCGTGGAGGTCAAGGGATGGCTCGACCGATGGGCCGGACTGCGGCTAGAGATCTAGCTGTACTGCCCAGGCAGGTTGGTTGAGGTTGTGTGACGACACGACGTAGATAGACGTGATGACGAAGGCCTCCGGTTGTGGAGTGGAGCTGTCTAGGAACCGCTCCGCCAACCAGGAGGCCTTCGTGTCCCACGCTAACGCCGCTTTGACTCCTCGTGCACGTCTTCGCCTGGCGCGTTTGATCGTGGATGAGGGCTGGCCGGTCGCCCGTGCCGCGGAACGCTATGACGTGTCCTGGCCGACGGCGAAGCGGTGGGCGCTGCGCTATGCCGAGATGTGCATGTGTCATCTGTGATCTTCGAGGGCCTAGCCGGCGGGTGTCCGTGTCAGGACGCCCTCTGATCAGCGGAAGGGCGCTCGGCACTGCCGCGGCCGTGCTGGTTCACGGGCGAGCAATCACGATGGCTTCGTGTGGGCGATCGAACCAGTCGCGATCAAGACGGATACCGGTACGGCGCTCGACGGCAGCGAGCATTCCTGCCACCCGTAGACCGGGAGTCCGCATGGCGTCGTAGAGATCAGCAAGCTCGGCGTCGAGCGCGTCGGGTCTGACTCCTGCACGTGGCCAGCCAGTTTCCGTCGTGGTGATGAGCTCGCCCTGTGTGGCAAAGCTGAACCGTGTCATCGCGTCGACATCCCACCAGGCACTGTGAACCTTCGCGTCGATGCTGAGCGCCCGCAGCACCTCCGGGCGGGTGCCCTGGAAGCCGTTGTTCTCGAAGATGGTGACAGCAGGGCCTGCCTGATCGAGATGCAGGACCCATCCGTCGTTCGGGCCGATCTCGTAGGCTTCGGACAGGTCGAGCACTTCGAGATCGTCGGGGTCGCCACCAAGGCGGGACGCGACGTCCTCGAGGGTCAGGGCAGCGCCGAGCGGCTGTGTCACCGTCCAGCACATCGCCACCGGCAGTCCAGTGGTCTCAAGGTCTTTGTAGTAGGCAAGAACGTCGGAAAGCACGCGGCCATTGTCGATCGCTCCCGACGGGCGCGCGGCCTCCTCCCAACCTCCCGTAGCGTCCGAGGTCACTTCAGCGGACTGGCGCCGCGAACACATCGAGCGGATCGCGGCAGATCCGGATGTTCAGTCGCGAGGGCCGCCCGACGCGTACTGCTGTTGGTCCGAGAGATCAGGAGGACAACTCGTACTCCTCCGCAAGTTGCTCGGCGTAGCTACGTACCAGGCCGTCACCGGTGGCGCGTACCCGCCGGACCAACTCAGCTGCTTCACCGGTCGCACCCCGGTCCGACAGCAGCGCAGCGAGCAGGCATCGGCAACGGTTCTCCAGCAGCGCGGCACCTCGACGTAGCACGGCCTCCGCTTCGACCTGTCGCTGTGGCGCCGTCAGCAAGAGCGCGCCGAGGATCGGCAGAGCACCGGTGTCGCCGGCCTCCATCTGGCGACGGCGATGCTCCATCGCCTCATTGAGCTCGCCGGGCTCGCCGTGGTTGCGCAGGAAGGCTGCATACATCGTCAACGCGTTGACGTCGCCGGACTCGATGCCCTTCGTGAACAAAACGCGAGCTTCGGCCGTGTCTCCCTGCCGGGTGCGCAGCGCCGCCAGAGACGCCATCGACTGAACGTCACCGGCCGTGATCGCCGCCCGATATACGGCCTCCATCGCAGCGGGGTCCTCCCGGATACCGGGCCAGTTGACCAGCTTCACGACGGCCCGGTCGTCTCCGGCTTCTGCCGCCTTGCGGTATAGGGCCTCTGCGATAGCGTGCTCGCCCTCGGCCGACATCTCCTCCGCGGCCCGGACCAGAGCAGCGATCGCCCGTGGCCGCCTCGCTCTGCGGAACGCCACACGCGCGAACTCTGCGGCGAACGTTTCGGCGTAGGAGGACGACAAGCGATCGACGATGGCTGCCCATCGCGCCCGTGAACCCATACCGCCGATTCTGGCAACACCGTGCATGTCGCAGTATCCGCGGTTCTGCGTTGCGCATGGATCCGGACTACCCCCGATGCGTCCAGCGACGCGAGTCCTCTACGCACTCATCTCGGCAGAGCCGTGAGCGGCTGCTCGAGTTGGCACTGACATACGAGCGGTGGGTCACGTGCGGGGATAACTGGTGATGCCGTCCAGGATCGTGATCAGGGTGTGATGGAAGGTTTCCTCGGCGTCGAGGTGGGCGCCGTCGATGACGAGCCGGGCGACGGTGGGATAGCGGCCTGTTTCGAGCATGCGTGTCAGGTAGGGCCCGAGGGCAGCCTGCCAAGCGGACACGTCGGTGCCGGTGGAACGGGCGGTGCGTCGCTCGGTGATCTCCCTGCGGACCGCTCCGACGACGAACGCGTTGAGGGCGTCCACCGCCCGCTGCAGATCGTCGACGCCGCGCACGCCGGGGGCCTGGCTGAGCGCCGCCGCGGTCGATTCGCCCACGGCGAGCGCGTGAGGTCCTATGTGCGGCCTTGCGCCGAGCAGGTCGGCGAACCACTCATGGTCAAGGGCGGCTTCGCGGGTCGCCCGGGCGAGGGCCAGCACCGTGGCGCGCCACTCGGAGTGCTGGTCGGCCTCGGCGATCTCGGCGTACACGGTGTCGACCATCAGATCGAGCAGTTCGGATCTGTTGATCACGTAGTCGTAGAGCCTCATCGGACCGACGCCGAGCTCTTTGGCGATCTTGCGTACCGACAGCCCGTCGAGACCGTGTGCGTCGGCGAGCCGGATTGCCGTGGCGGCGATCTTCGCGCGGCTCAGCGGCACCGGCGCCGCCCGGGGCTGGGGCTCGGGCCGTTCCCAGACGGGCAGGAATGCGTTACCGTACGGCGTATCCATAAGATACACCGTACGGTAACGGAGATGACGATGCGAATCGCGATCGCCGGCGGTGGCCTCGGCGGCCTGACGCTGGCCCGGATCCTGCACCGGCATGGCATCGGCGCGGTGGTGTACGAACGCGAGGCGAGCCGATCCGCGCGATCGCAGGGCGGATCGCTCGACCTGCACCCGGAGTCCGGGCAACAGGCCCTGGCCGATGCGGGCCTCGCCGACCGGTTCCGGTCCGAGGCGCGGCCCGAGGGCGAGGAACATCGCATCCTCGACCCGGCCGGACGCACCCTCGTGCACCACAAACCACAACCCGGCTCGTTCTCCGGACGCCCCGAGATCGACCGCGGCGCACTGCGTGATCTTCTGCTCGATTCGCTGCCCGCCGACACGGTCGTGTGGCAGCGCCGGCTCGTCGCGGCGACGCCACAACCAGACGGAGGCTTCGGGCTGACGTTCGATGGCGGCCACCGCGCCGACTGCGACGTGCTCATCGGCGCGGACGGCGCACGCTCGGTCGTCCGGTCGCTGCTGACCGACGCGAGGCTGTCCTCCGTGGCCACCTTGGTGGAGCTGAGCGTCCACGACGCCGACCGGCGCCACCCGGATCTCGCCGATCTGGTCGGCCCCGGAAACCTGTGGTGCATCGGCGTGAACCAGATCCTGGCAGCACAACGCCTCGGCGACGGCAGCATCCGAGTCGGCATCTCCCTACGCGCGGACGATCGCCCCCTGTACACCTACCGCAGCAAGCGCGCTCTGCTGGACATGTTCGATGGCTGGGACCCCAGCCTCACCGCACTCATCGAAGCCGGCGACGGCCCGCCGAACCCACGCAGGATCGAGACGATGCCCACCGTTACACGCTGGGCCCACCAGCCGGGCATCACCCTCATCGGTGACGCCGCGCACCTCATGCCGCCGGTCGGCGAGGGCGCCAACCAAGCCATGCTCGACGCCGCCGAACTCGCCGCCGAACTCGCCACCAACCCCGCCGACCCCGACTCGGCGATCCGGACGTACGAGGAGGCGATGTTCACCAGGATCCACCCGATCTCCGAGATGTCCGCACGGGTCCAGGCAATGATGCTCTCCCCCACCGCGGCCGACGACATCGTCCGCTTCTTCACGCCAGGGCCTACCGAGCCGGCACCCGCAGTGGGCGGGCCCTAGGCTTGCGGATCGTGACGACATCCCTCACTCCGGTCGAGGTGGCCTTCGCGTTGTTGCGGGAGGGCCGTATGGGCGACGCCGAGAACGTCATGACGCGCGAGTTGCAGGCCGTCACGGACAAACACGGTCACGGCAGCCCGGAATGGGCCTCGGCCCAGTGTGACCTCGGCAATGTGCTGCTCAACGCCGATCAACGCGACCGCGCGATCGAGTGTTACCGCCGTGCCGTCTCCGCGACGCCGCGCGATCAGGAGTCCCGCAAGGACCAGTTGACCTACCGGCTCAATCTGGGCTCAGCGCTGCGCATGGCTGGACGACTCGACGAGGCCGAGACGGAGTTACGCCAGGGCGTTCAGGAACGGCTCGCCTTCTACGGTCGCGAGCATGCCGGGTACGCGTTCGGCCTCGAGCCGCTGGCGGACCTGCTGCGGCAGCGTGGCGACGTGGCAGGTGCCCGGCAGGTCGTCGAGGAGGCGGTGGCCAACCTGTGGCGCAACGGGCACGAGCGGGTGGCCTCCGCGTTGGCGCTGCGAGCAGCGATTGTGCACGCCGGTGGCACCGGCGAGCCGCTCTTCGTGGGCCTGCACCAGCTGCCGGACGAGGTCGTCGAGCAGGTCGGGCACGTCGTCACCCAGATGCTCAACCATGACGACCCGGCATCCGAGGCCCTGCTCACCTCCCTGGTCGCTGCGTTGGAGGAGCGGCTCGGCATTGACCACCAGGCGACGCTCAACGCGTTGTCCTCGCTGGCGAACCTCGGCCGTGGTCTCGGTAACCGGGCGGGGCGGATCGATGCGATCGAGCGCGTGCTCGCTTCGTACGACCGCCAGGGCCGGCAGGAGGAGGCGCTGATGGCAGCGCTCGGCTTGGCGATGGCCCAGGACGAAGCCGGCGATGCCGAGGCGGGGCTGCGCACGTACGCGTCGGCGCACGCGCGAGCGGAGCGCATCGGTCGTCCGGAGCTGCGCAGCCAGGTGCTGCGCAACTGGGGTCTCGCGCTGAAGGAGGCCGGCCAGGTGAGCCTGGCGGAGCAACGGCTCACCGAGGCAGTGCACCAGGCGCGCCGCGGCAGCGACCATGACACGGTCGGGCGGGCCTGTATCGCTCTCGGTCTGTTCCTCCAGCATGAGGCACGGTTGTCGGAGGCCCGCACGGTCCTGGAGGAGGGCCTGGCCGTGATGGATCCCGTACACCCGGACGCGATCGTCGGCCGCAGCCATCTCGGTGCGGTCCTGGATGGCCGCACCTGCGGGTGCGGCGACATGGCGGGCACGATCGCCGACGCGTTCCGCGAGTTCGTCATCACCAGGCTTCCCGCGGACCTGCTCGACCGCCTCGACGTGGCAATCGTCGACGGCGACTTCAAGATCGATGTCGGACTGCGGCGAGAACCGACCGAGACTGAGACCGAGCGGCTCAACGACGTCTTCCAGACCGCTCACGCGGAGTTCCGCCGCCGAATCAGCGAGCCCCGCTACGCCTGACCCGTCCGACTGCCCTTGCCGTACCAGGCCATCGGCGCACGAGGCCCAACCTCGACCTCGCCATGGTCACACGCACTTTCTCGGCGCGACCGCGCGGTCGGCGGCAGTTGAGGACGTCCGAGCAGTACGAACCTCAACCCGCCCCGGCTGCCTCCCGACCGTCGCACCCTGGCGACCTGCCTGCTTTCACTACACTGACGCGGCAGCACGACGAGGGGCGAAGACACCTTGAGCTGGGATGTATTCATCTTCAAGGCGCCACCGCACGCCAACTCGATCGACGAGTTGCCAGAGGACCATGAACCGCCGGTCCTGGCTGCCGCGAGCGACGTCAGGCAGCGGCTAGTCGACAGCTTCCGGGACGTCGACCTCTCCAATCCGGCGTGGGGCCACTTGACCGGGCCCACCTGGAGCATCGAACTCAACATCGGGTCAGACGACCCCGTTGATTCCATCATGTTGCACGTGCGTGGAGGCAGCGCCGACGGCCCCCTTGAAGTACAGAAGTAGGTACAGCTGATCTTGCAGAGATCAAGCCGGTCACCAGGAACAGAACTCCGCCCCGATCGGCCGGTACCGCCGATGGCCCGGTACCGGCGCGATCGCGGCGGTCGTACGACTGCTGGCCACCGCCATCGAGGAGAGCCGGGGCCTGTCCTCGATGAGTGACGTGCCGGCCGGCGCCGCCTACCGCCTGCTGCTGGCCTGGCGGTGGGCCTCCGGGTCTGCGGCTAGCGAAGATGCCGGGCGAAGAACCTTGCCGCGTCCTGCCCTGCGAAGTGAGGGACACCGGTGTGTCCGCCCATGTTGGCGTGCAGCGTCTTCTCCACGGAGCCGAAGGCGTCGAACAGGTCCAGGGCCGCCTGCCGGTCGTTGCCTTCGTCATCCCACTGCAGCAGGACATGCAGCGGAATGGTGACCTGTCGGGCCTCCTCGAACATGGTGCGAGGCACGAAGCTCCCTGCGAAGAGGCCGGCGGCCACGATGCGCGGCTCGACCACCGCCAGCCGGATGCCGATGGAGATCACTCCCCCCGAGTACCCGACTGGGCCGCCGATCTCGGGCAGCGACAGGAGGGCATCCAGGGCGGCCTGCGATTCCGGGACCGCCTTGTCGACGAGCGGAAGGACGAGGGCGTCGATGATCTCGTCGCTGACCGGCTCGCCGGCCTCCATAGCCCGGCGCAGGTCGGCGCGGGCCTGCTCGGCGGCGGCCCAACGGGGCCGGTCACCGCTGCCGGGCAGCTCGATGGCGGCTGCGGCGAAGCCATCCGCCGCAGCGTGCCGGGCCCGCGCCACCAGGCGGGGGTACATCTTGTGCAGTCCGAGCGGGGGGTGCCCGAGCAGGATCAGCGGGACCGGTGCCGAGGCGGTTTCGGGCGTCCACAGGATGCCGGGGATCCCGTCGAGGGTGAATTCGCGTTCGAGGACGCCGTCATCGAGGCGCTGCTCAGTAGTGAAGCGCATGGTCGTGCCTTTCGGAGTGCTCGTGAACGGCGCTCCCGGACGACCTATCGCCCGACCGTGACCCCAGAGGGGAGCACCCATGTCGAAACGTTCACGGGTACCACCTCCTCGGTCTCTCGCACGGCCTCGGGAAAACTAGCAGCGGGCCCGTGATCCGCCAACGTGTTTTCTGTGGCGGGCTCCGTGGCCGGATGCCACGGACAGGCCGCATGCGGTCAGGTGCGATGTGAGCTCACCGATCACGTCCAACGACGTGGCCCTGGTGTTTCCTTCCTGAGCCCCGCCCTGCCCCGACCGGCGGAGGCGGAACCTCAAGGTCCGGCCAATGCTTGGTCGTACGCGGCTCTGCACGACAACCAGTACGCCGACACTTGTTGCTCTGCGAGTCGCTACAGCAGGTCGAGCAGCGTCTCTATCCGTGTGGCCAGCACCAGTTCCATGGTGCGCCATCGACGCGGACACTGACCACTGCGCTACCCGGTGACTGTGCCAGTCGGATTACCAGCGTGGGCCCGGACGACCAGAAGTACAGGTCGTAGCTCACACACAGCAGCGTAGCGACCTCCGGGCCGGTGCACTTTTCTCGACACGACCGCGCACCGCCAGCCATGGACAGCGGCTCTGCCCCGTGACGCGCGGTCGGCGGCATGAGCGGACAGCGCGTCATCGTCGAGATGGTCGGCCGGCGTACCGGCCGACCATCTTCGTTCGGGTTTCCGCATCGAAATCATCCTGCGGCACGCCGCGGTCATCGCCGAGGGATGCGACACCTCGGCGCTGAGGGTCAGCCTGCGCTGAGGTTGGTGCGGCGGACGATTATCCAGACGGCGGCGAGGGCCACCGCGGTCAGGCCCAGGTAGCCGGTCGCGACGATCAGATGGAAGTCGGGAATCCGGCTGCCCGGCTGGTACTGCAGGTGCTGCAGGAGATGGTTGTTGGAGTAGCAGGAGAGCATCGTGCCGGCATCGTTGTCGGGCGGGCAGAGGCGTTGCAGCTCGACGCCGCTGAGCTGGCGTCCAGAGGCGTCGAACGCGCCGGACGGACCGTCGCTGCCGTAGTCGATCATGCCGCCCTTGACGACCAGGGCGTTGTCGCGCAACAGACCGCCGTCCGGCCCGCCCACCTGCAGGTGCGCGGACAACGGCTTCATGAGGGTGGGGTAGCGCCACTGGACGAAATAGGTCAGGCCGATGAAACCCGCGATCACGCCGAACACGGCGGGGAGCGTGCGTCTGATCGCGGCGCCGAGTGCGACGCCGACCGCGAACCAGCAGATGCTGATCACGACCGGCAGCATCCCGGTGTTCAGGAACGGCACGTAGTCGAACAGGGTTCCCGGAGCGACCAGAGTCCTCATTCGCTCCAGGTGGTCGCTGACGCCGGCGACGGCCGCGGTCACAGCCGCCACGAACAGGCCGAGTAGGCCGAGCCTGGTCCACAGCCAGCGCGTCGGGGAGACGTCTTGGCTCCAGGCCAGCAGCAGGGTTCGCTGCTCGTGCTCCCTGGTCAGCACCGGGACGCCGATGAACACGCCGATCAGCAGCGGCATGTACTGCACCACCCGCGACAGGGCACCCAAGGTCAGGACCAGGCTCGAGGACCCGGCGAGCCGCTCGCCCTGCGGGGAGTTCTCCGGGCAGTACGCGTTGCCGCACTGGTGCCACAGGTCCGTCAGTTCCATGGACAGGTAGGTCATCCAGCCCACCAGGACTGCGGCCAGGACGAGCATGCCGATCAGGGTCCAGCGGTGCTGACGCCAGGTCAGCCACAGCAGACCGCGGACGCCCTCGGCGGACCCGAGATCGTCCTGGCGGTTCGTGGCGGCGGGCGCGTGGGTGACCGGGCTCATGCTGCTGTCTCCAGATCACGATGTGCCTTGGACGATGCCTTGAGGTAGGTCAGGATCAGCTCGTCCAGGGTGATGGGCTGGGCGGTCCAGCCGGGGGCGACGACGGCGTGCGCCATCGGTGGCGCTGGCTGCCGGAGGACGAACGTGGACTGGCGGTCAGTGTGCTGCGCCTGGACGATCGCGCCCGGGCCAGGCGGATGGTCCGCGCGGGGCCCGGTCAGCCGCACGTGGCTGTCGAGCAACTCCTCGACATCGCCGGTGAGCACGGGCCGTCCCGCGTCGAGCAGCAGCAGATGGTCACCGACGCCACTGAGCTCGGCGACGATGTGGGTAGACAGCATGACCGTCATGTCGCCGTCGGCGGCCTCCGCCATGAGTTCACCGGTCACCTCAGTGCGGGCCACCGGGTCCAGGTTCGCGAGAGGCTCGTCCAACAGCAGCACCGCCGGGCGGGAACCCAGGGCGACCGCCAGTGCGACCTGCGCCCGCTGCCCGCCGGACAGCTTGCCGCAGCGCCGGTCCAGCGGGATGTCGAAGCGCTGAAGCCACGACAGCGCCCGCCGCTGGTCCCACACCCGGTTGGTGGACCTTCCGAAGCGCAGCATGTCCGACACAGTGAAGTCCCGGTACAGCGGCTTGTCCTGGGCCAGGATCGCGACCCGGCTCCCGGCAGAACCAGCCCCGTTGGTGGACCTGCCCTTCACCACCGGCCGGCCGTGGACCAGCAGCGAGCCGGAGGTGGCCGCCAACGTGCCGGCGATGATGCTCATCAGCGTCGACTTGCCCGCGCCGTTCGCGCCGACCAGCGCGATGATCCGATTGGCGGGCAGTTGGAAGCTGCACTTCTGTAGCGCCCAAACGGTGCCGTAGCGCCTGCCCACGTCGCGGGCTTCCACGGCGATGGACTGCTCGCTCATGCGGCGCCTTCCTTCTTCTGGAACCCAGCGCCCGGTGCCGGTGCTGCCTGCGTCCGGTCGCCGCCACCCTGGGTCCTGCGCGCCGAGTTCTCCGCGATCACCGAGGCGAGCAGCGCCTGGACGTCCTCGTCCTCCAGACCGGCCTCGCGGGCCTGGCCGAGCCACCGGGCCAGGCTGCTGCGTAAGCGGGCCATGGCATGGGGATCCGCGTGACCGAGCGTTCCGCTGACGAAGGTGCCCGCACCCTGTCGCGCCTCCACCAGGCCGGACAGCTCCAGTTCCCGGTAGGCCTTGAGTACCGTGGTCGGGTTGACCGTGCACGAGGTCACCACGCTGCGCACGGTGGGGAGTTGGTCCCCGGGCTGCAACGTCCCGATCCGTAGCCCCTCGCGCACCTGCCGCACCAGCTGGGCATAGGCGGGGACGCTGCTGGACCGGTCGACATGAAAGTTGATCACTTAGTCGTCTTCCTTATCCGTTCCGGGCATCGCGAATTGTTCTGGTAAAGTAGAACACCAGTTAACCAACATGGCAAGGATGTGCCCGGGCACCCGCACGACCGGTCGCGGGCCGCGCAGTCATGAGGGTTGGGCATGCACTCCGTCGGACGAGGGAATACCAGCTCGGGGGGGCACAAAGGTGCGACCCCCGGCGCTCGACCGCACGGCGCCCGCACATCGGCACGTACGTTTGCCTACGCCTTCCGGCGTGGCCGCGCCCCGCAAATTCGGATGGCGGCGTTGCTGGTCGGTGCGGGTCGTGTCAACGGCTGCCCACACTTACTCGGTGGCGGGCTGGCGGGCCGCAGCGCAGGATGACCTGGTGGCACCAGCCGAGATGGTTCTATCCGATCTTCGTGACGCATGGAGTCCCGCGCTGGCTGGTGAGCTTCTGGGCCTGTACGTGCACGGCTCGCTGGTAGCCGGCGACTTCGCCGAAGATCGCAGTGATCTCGACCTGCTCGCGGTACTCGACAGCGACCCGGACGAGAACCTCCTCGCCGTGCTCGCCGGACTGCACACAGACCTTGACCGGCGACACCCGCAATGGGCCGGCAGGATCGAGGTGGAATACGTGTCACTGGCTGCCGCACGCGACGCGGCGCACGGTGGCACCAGTCGGGACCATGTTGTTGCCCGGGTCAGCCCCGGCGAAGTGCTGCACCTGTTACCTGCCACCACCCACCGCCTCGTGACCTGGTCTGCCGTCCACGATCACGGCCGCAGCCTGCTGGGCCCGCCGGCCGACATCCTGCTACCCGCCGTCGACCCCGACCGCGTCCGCTCGGCTCTGCTGGACCACGTCCGCGACTGGCCGGCCTGGGTGACCCAGATGAACACCTCCGGGGCCCAGTCCTACGCGGTGCTCACCCTCTGCCGGGCCTTCCAGCGCCTCCAGAACGGCCAGCAACTGTCCAAACGGCAGGCCGCCGACAAGACCATCACCGCCCGCCCCCGATGGGCGCACCTGATCATCTGGGCACGCGACTGGTGGTACGACTCCGGCCCGGACACCGACCCCGGCAGCGCCGATGACGTCCGGGCATTCGTGACCGAACTCAGCGCCACCATCCTGGCCTCGGAACGTGCCACACACATCGGCCTCACCCGGTGACTGCCGGTCAAGGAGCTCACTGTCCTCGGCAGTGACGCTCGGTCGGCGGCAGATCAGGATGCCGCGGCATGTCATGGTCCGAGTGCTCCGCAGCATCCCGCCTGGCGCCTGGTGAGCGGGGCCCACTACTCGCACGAGCCGGTACCTCGCGTGCCAGAATCCTGCATGACGATTCGCCGTGCCGTGCCGGATATCACAACCGCCGATCCGGTCGCGAGCAGCGGCTTCTACCAACTTCTGGGCTTCCGCGAGGAGATGAACCTGGGCTGGGTGGTCAACTTGGTCTCACCGTTCGACCCCACCGCCCAGGTCATCCTCATCACCAAAGATGCAGCGGCCTCCGTAAACCCGGACCTCAGCGTGGAGGTCGCTGACGTCGACGCCGTCTACGAGGCGGTACGCGCGACGGGCGCAGAGATTGTGCACCCGATTACCGACGAGCAGTGGGGCGTCCGGCGCTTCTTCGTCCGCGACCCGGACGGCAACGTGGTCAACGTCGTCAGCCACCGCTGACCGGCAGAAGGGCCAACGGCCTACCGTCCCGACAAGCCCTTCGAGTCTGGCGAGCTGGTGACTTGTGCCGAGCGTGACGTCTCCGCCGGTCAACGAGCGCCTTGGCAGCGGCAGAAGCGGATGTCGGCTGCGATCATCTGGCGCATGCGAGCAAATGTCCTCGTGGTGCATCCAGGATGATGGTCGACGCCGTGGTAGCGGGCGTGCCGGTGCGGGCAGAGTGGGTTGGGTGTGCCGCCCAGGGCCGGCGAGTCCGTCGACGTTGAACTCGACGGCGACGCCATTCTCGGATGGGCCGACGCGATCGCGGTGGACGGCGCTGAGGCGATCCTGCGGGATGGCTCCCGGTTACGTGGAACCGTAGAGCTGCAGGATCAGGAGCTCCTGACAGTGCGCATAGCCGAGGGACCTGTGCAGGTCCAAGTCGACGATGGCTCCATCGACGTCCGTGCTTCACGATCACGGGCGCCGAGCGGCGGGAGTCTGAGGACGTATCCGGCACGGTGTCGGATCCGCCGCGGGTCGTTCGTAGAACAGGTATGGGCAGTCGGTTTTGGCCACCCGGGACAAGGGAGTGGTGAGACGGCCCGAGACTGGATCTAGTTTGATCGACCATCGAGAGGTAACGGCATGGGCAAGCTCATCTACGTGACGAACGTGTCGCTTGACGGCTACATCGAGGACGATCGGGGCGCGTTCGACTGGTTCCCGATCGGCGACGAGGTGTTCGCGTTCCACACCGACCTCCTGCGGTCCGTGGGCACGTGTCTCTACGGGCGACGCCTGTACGAGGCGATGGCCGTCTGGGAGACCGACGCCACTCTGGCCGCGCAGTCCGACCTCATGGCCGACTTCGCGAGCGCCTGGCAGGCGGCGAGCAAAGTCGTGTATTCCACGACCCTCGCCGCGGTGTCGACTGCCGACACCCGACTCGAACGCCGCTTCGACCCCGCCGCAGTACGCGAACTGAAGGCCACGGCCAGCAGCGATCTCACCGTAGGAGGCGCGAACCTCGCGACGCAGGCTTTCAAGGCCGGGCTGGTCGACGAGTGCCGGCTGCTCGTCCTGCCCATTGTCGTCGGCGGGGGCAAGCCAGGGCTGCCGACAGGCATGCGCACCGACCTCGAACTCCTCGATGAGCGCCGATTCCGAAACGGCGTCGTACACCTCCGCTACCGCCCTCTCGGACAGTGAACGACAACCCTGTCCGAGCGCCGACGCTTGCATGCGATCTTTCGCACGCCTCCACCCTCCGCAGCAGAGTGCGCAGAGCTGATGCGAGCGGTCGTCCTCGACAACGCATGAGCTGATCCACCTGGGCCGCTTCGAACCAGATCTCGTGAGTGCCGTCATCCGCGGAAGGCGAAGCGATCAGCAGGAGGCACCCTCATCCGAGGGTGCCTCCACTGCGTTACTCCGATGGTGGGCGGTACCGGGATCCAATCACCGCATCGTCCGCATCGAACGGCTCACAGACCGGAACGGGCATCGGCCGGCTGACGGTCCAGTCCGGGTGCCGGGCACTCGCTTTCATCGAGTTACGAGACGGCCCTCAGCGGGGAGCGCTGCCGAAGGCGCTGGAGAGGTACGCCCGGGAGTCGGCGATGGCGCCCTCGATGATCCGGGCCGCCTCGCGGGCCTCCTCGGGCCGGTGCCCGGCCTGCACCTGAAGCCGGAACCGGGACGAGCCGGTCGGGGTCACCGGGAACTCGACCATGAATGCCAGCACCCCTCGGTCGAAGAGCAGGCGGTTCGCCGTCCGCGCCAGCTTCTCGTTGCCGATCAGTAGCGGCACGATCGGTGACGGCTCACCCATGCAGGTCAGACCCCGGCCGGTCAGCTCGTCGCGCAGGGCGTGGATCGCGGTGAAGAGCCGGGCCCGCAGCACGTCCCCCTCGGCCGACCGGATGATCCTGGTGGCCTCCCGCACCACCGCGGTCTGCACCGGCGACAGCGCGTTGGAGAAGAAGTGCGAGCCGCCGAACATCTTGATGTACTGCTTCAACGCCGGCGAGTTGGAGGCCACGAAGCCACCGTTGGAGCAGAACGTCTTGGAGAAGGCGCCCATCACGATGTCGACGCTGCCGAGCAGGTCCTGCATCCCCAGCACGCCCGTGCCGCCGGGCCCCATCGAGCCGAGGTCGTGCGCCACGTCGACCAGCAGCGTGGCATCGTGTTCCCGGCAGATGCGTTGCAGGGTGACGAGGTCCGGCCAGTCCGCGTCCACCGAGAAGAGCCCATCGGTGACCACCAGGATGCCGTTGCGGGTGTCCGTGGCCCGGATCTCGGTCAGGTGCCGGCGTACCGCCTCGACGTTGAGGTGCTCGTAGCGGACCACGTTCCGGGTGGCCGCCCGTGCCCCCTGCTGGAGGCAGGAGTGGGCCAGCCGGTCGATCAGGATGTGGTCGGACTGCCGGACCAGACCGACGACCGCGCCGAAGCCGGCCGCCCAGCCGGTCGGAAAGAGCGTCACGTGGTCGAGCCCGACCAGGTCGCCGAGGGCAGCCTCCAGATCGTCGGAGATGCGGGTGTTGCCGAGCACCATCGGCGAGCCGGCGCTGTGCGGCCCGTAGTCGTGCATCGCCTTGGCCGCCGCCTCCCGGATCGCCGGGTGGGTGTTGAACGACAGGTAGTCCTGCGAGTTGAAGTTGATGCCGCGGGCCCGCCGGCCCAGGTCGTTGGTGATCTGGGCGACGCTGTCCGGTGCCGCCTCCAGCACCCGGGAGTACTGCCACGTCTCCGTGCGGCGACGGGCCTGTACCCAGCCGTAGAAGTCCTCGGTCCGGGTCAGCAGGTTGCGGCCGGCGGGCCGGTAGAAGTCGTACGCGTTCTTGTCCAGGGCGTACTCCTCGTCGGGGTCGACGGGGTTGCGCAGGTGGGCCGGCTCCCACATCTCGGTGAGGTCGGCGACCACCTGGGCCAGCTCGTCGTCGGCGCCTTCGAGCGACGCGAGGTCGTCCCACGGGATGTGGGTGGCCCAGTTACGGGTCATCTCGGAGACCTCGGTCGCGGTACGCGACATGGTCTCGAAGTCCCGGCAGTGTGCCGCCTTGAGGATGATCCCGATCAGTTCGCCGTCTTCACGCTGGTCCAGCTCGGTGGTCACGGTTTCGTCTCCCTGGTGGATCATCAGGCGAAGAGGTTCTGCTGGTAGCTGCGGGAGGTCTCCGCGAAGTCCTCGAAGACCGCGTGGTCTGCGGAGGACTCCTTCGCGGCGTCGTTGAGCAGGAAGAGGTTGGAGGCCTGGAAGAACTCCGACACCGGCGCGACGTCGGCGTGTGTGGCGATGAACCGGTCGGTCTCCTGCTGGTTGCCGCGCAACGCGACGAACAGTTGCAACTCGTCGTGCCGGTACGGACGCATCTCGGCAAGGGTGCAGACGTAGTCGTGGTAGGCGGCAGCGTTCTGGCTCCGGCGGCGGTCCCCGTAGGCGGTCATCGCCT
Organism: Micromonospora sp. SD12; assembly: GCF_052068495.1. NCBI lineage: Bacteria > Bacillati > Actinomycetota > Actinomycetes > Micromonosporales > Micromonosporaceae > Micromonospora > Micromonospora sp. SD12. The sequence goes on from NZ_JBQHDF010000003.1 coordinate 486,033, forward strand.
CGTCGATCGACGCGTCACCGCGGAGCCACCGGCCGAGTGCGGCGCTGACCAGCTCGGCGTCGCGGAAGGCGTGGGTGATGCCGATCGCGGTGCACTGGTCCTTGGCCGACTCGGCGTCACCGACGAGCACCCACCCGGGCCCGTGCAGTGGCCGGAGGAAGGCCGACTGGTCCAGGGTGCCGTAGATGCGTTCCTCCCTGGTCCCCTTGGTGCGCACCACGTCGCCCAGCTCCGGACTGACGAAGTCCAACGCCTTCTGGTAGTTGCCCGGCACGTCACCGCGAAACTCCCGCGACCACTCACTCGGCCCCCAGACCAGGACCATGTTCTGGTTGAAGTTGGTCGGCGCCACCGCGCAGGCCAACCGGCCGCGCCGGTGCAGTTGTGCCGGGCCAAGGTCGAAGCCGGACCAGTAGCTCCAGTAGGCGAACGTGCAGCGGGGCCGCTCGTCGTACTTCGGCAACGCGAGGGTGCGGGCGACGAACGAGTTCCGGCCGTCGGCACCGACCACGATCCGGGCCCGCTCCTCGACCAGCTCTCCGTCGACCGCACGCCCCCGGATACCGACGACCTGCCCGTTCTCGACGATCAGCTCCCGAACGGTGAAGTTGGTTCGCACCTCGGCACCGGCCTTGGCGGCCGCGCCGACCAGGATCTCGTCGAGCACCCGCCGCCGCACGGACGCATAGCTCTGCACCACGCCCGAGTCGTCGCCGTGCAGGTCCCGGAAGTACTCACGCAGCAGCTCGGTCGGCACCGAGCCGGTCAGCGAGATGCCGTCGTTGACCACCTCGACCGTGGTGTGCGCCGGAGTGACCGCCAGGACCTCGTCCAGCAGTCCCCACCGGTTCAGGTAGGACATCCCGTGCGGCCAGAGGAAGTGCGTCGAGATGACGTCGCTGGGAAACGAGGAGCGGTCCACCACGAGCACCCGGTGTCCACGCTGGGCGAGCAACAGGGCGGTGGACGCACCCGAACAGCGGGCGCCGATGACGATCGCGTCGTACAACAGAATCGGTCCTTCGTTGATGTGGCGGCGCAGGTAGCGGCGGCGGAAAACCCACCCAAGAGCGGCCCCGGGGTCCGCGGATCACGCAGGTCACCCGGGGTTTCGTACGGCGTCGGCCACCGTTGCCGGTGGCTGCCTCTGCCGCACGTACCGATCGAGTCGGCAGGCCCGGCGGAGAGCGTAGCTTATGTCCACAGTGGATCAAACCCGTTCGGAGTGAGCCTCCTGCCGTACTGCTGGCGCCGTACGAGGCGATGGATGCGCACCCTGGGACGCTCGTTCCTCAGGTGGCCTCTCCCCCGCAGCCAGCCGAGGAAGCGTTGATGCAGCGCCCCGCCGGCACCGAGGTCAGATCCTCGGAGGCGCCCACCAGTTGGGCACCCAGGCAGAAGGCCACGGAGATCGGCTCCAGATCGGCAGCACCGGGCCCTGCGTGCTCACGCGCGGCCTCCCCAGCAGAGCCGCCGTCACTGCAATGATGACCGGATGCCGCTGTACGAGATGACGTCCAACGTGTTGGAGCCGGTGCCGTCCACCACCTTCACGGCGGAGCAAGTGCTGGAGCGGGCTGACCTGCAGCGGCTGCTTCGCGCGCGAATCGACATGATCGTCGACGGCGTGATGGTCGTGGCTGAGGAGTTCGGAGCCTTCACCGATGCTCGACGCCGTGTCGACCTGCTGGGAGTCGACCGCAGTGGCCGACTGGTCGTCATCGAGCTCAAGCGCACCAACGACGGCGGTCACGTGGAACTTCAGGCGCTGCGGTATGCCGCGATGGTGTCCGTCATGACCTTTGACGACCTCGTCGAACATCACGAGCACTATCTGGCCCAGGTCGAACCCGAAGCGGTCGACGAAGCCCGGTCCAGACTGGCGGAATTCCTCGAGGACGCCGGCGGGGAGGAGACGGTGCTCAGCCGCGAAGTACGCCTGGTACTCGTGGCTGCCGGGTTCGACCGTGAGATCACCACGACTGTGCTCTGGCTGACCGACGTGTACGGACTTGACATCCGTTGCGTGAAGCTCACGCCGTACAAGGTCGCCGAAAGGCTGCTGCTGGACGTGCAGCAGATCATCCCGCTGCCCGAGGCCGGCGAACTGACCGTCCAGATCCGTCGTAAGCAGAGCCAGGCCCGGGCGGTCAGTGCCGATGGCCGCGACTGGACCCAGTACGAGATCGTCACTCCCGAAGGCCGCAGTCGTCCTCTGCGTAAGCGCTGGGCCGTGCTCACCATGGCGACAGCCCTACACAAGGCAGGAATTACCGCCCAACAGCTCAGCACCGCCATCCCACGCTCGAGATTCCTGCCAGTCGAAGGCCTGCTGAGCGGTGAAGAACTCGCCAAGGCGTTCCTAGCGACCTACCCGGGATCCACCAAACGCCTCGGCCGTTGGTTCCTCGACGCACCCCTGCACGATCAAGGACGCACCTGGGTCGTCTCCAAGATGTGGGGCGCCAATACAAAGCCCGTCCTCGACCGACTCATCGCCTTGGCGCCAAGCCCCGAATTCAGCTATGAGCCGCTGGAGCCCGGTGCGGCTTGAGCGGTCCGCCACCACCGCACCTGGGAAGTCTCCGCCTCCGCACTCGGCGCGGATCGCGGCACAAGCAAGAAGGCAAACAAGGAACGCTGCTCCGAGCAACCCGCAGGCACAACGGGTGGTCGAGCTGTGGTCTGGCGATAGATTCCGCCTGTGGCCTTGCCTGTCTTCTATGCGCGCCCGGAGTCCATGGGAAGCGCGCTGAGCGTTCCGCCTGCCCTGGCCAGCTGGGACACGGCTGGGTCACCTGGCCAGGTCCGCTTCGCCGCGTTTGCCGCCGACGTCCAGTCGGCCGTCGCCATGCAGTTGGGCGTCACACCGGATCCGCTCGCGCTGCGCGTGGACATCGGGCTGCCGGACAAGGTGCCCCTGCTCGCGCTCAACGACCTCGACAACTACCTGTTTCCGCTCGTCCCGCAGTTGACCAAGGGCATCGGGCGGCAGTTCGCCTCGGTGTGGGCGACCAAGCGGCATGCAACGAGGTCCTCGGTCGCGGTGTGCCAGACGCACGCTGTCCAGGATCCCGGCGGGGTGTGCTCGCTGCAGGTGCGCACGACTGCGTCAGCCAGTACCACCGCATACAAGCGGCAGATCCGCGACCAGATCATCGCCGCTCAACCACTTCTCGATGGCGGTATCGCCCTCCAGCTTGCGTTCGTGGTCGGGCCCCGCCGCGCCTGGCCGAACCTGTGGAAGCCCACGATCGACTCGCTCGGCTCAATCTTGGGAAGTGACGCTGGTGCCCGCGAGTGGGACCCACGCGACGGCCGCATCACAGACCTCGGACTGCACTGCGTCATCGACCCCGCCGCGGGGAACCAGGTCACCATCGCGATCCGAGCCGACACAGTTGGCAAGCAAACGGCCCGCTGACGAGACGCCGGTGCCGCAGCAGCGGCGCTCAGATGATTCGGTAACACAGGGGGTCCCCTGTCTCAGCGCGACGGATCCTACGACACCTCGTCACGCCTCGTGACTCTCGGGCGGCGGCAGATCCGGTTGGCAATTGTGACGGCGCCGGGCATCATCATCGCGTGGATGCCCGCCGGACGATCGTTCTGGTCGATGACCTTCGTTCGTTCGTCGATGGCCGCAGCGCGGAGGTGGCCCCTACGAGCGCTGCCGGAGTCGAACTCCTCCATCGGTACCGGGACGGGCACGTGGATGAGCTATGGCTGGATCACGACCTGGGCGGCAACGACACGATCTGGCCGGTCGTGGAGGTCTTGGAACGGGCCGCTTTCGAGAAGCGCCCCTTCTACATCGGCGTCGTCAACGTCCATTCCTGCAACCCGGGCGGCGCCGCGAAGATCGCACAGGTCCTCCGAAACTGGGGCTACCGCGTCCGCATCGCGTCGGGTTCCACGGACGTCGGCTATCTCGATGCGCCTACATCTGACGGCCATCGACGCCCTGCCTGAACAGGACGCTGGCTTCAACCTCGCTCCAATCGGTCCCCACCGGCACGCTGCGGGGGCCGACGTGACGGAGCCTCGTCCGCACTGGCGACCGCTTGTCAGCCGATCCGGTCATTCGGTCGAGGGCCTGCCCGTCGTGCTGTGCTGTTTCCCGGGCACACTGAAGACCCCGGGAGACACGGCGTGCGAGGTCGCTGAGGTCGTGGAACTACGCAGACCGTGGTGGGCCTGAATGATGAACAACTGGTGGAGCGGCTCCACTGACCAGCTCGCGGTTTGCTCGCGCAGTGCCTTGGTGGAGCTCGCCGCTGCGCTACCGGCAACGGGCAGGTTCGTCGTCGCCCGGCTTGACGGAACGAGGATGACGGATGCCGACCACGCCCTCTACGAGTTCTCCGACGCGCTCCTCTTTCCCGGCTACTTTGGCTGGAACTGGAACGCGTTGTCCGACTGCCTTCGTGATCTGAACTGGCTGCCGGCGGACGGGTACCTGATCGTGGTCGAGAACGCGCCCCAGTTGCTGTCGAGCAGTGCCGAGGATCAGCACACGCTATTCCAAATCCTTTATCAGGCCGTTCGTCACTGGGCGAGCCCGCTCGGCCAGCCGGACGGCAAGGGCATCCCGTTCAGGGTGCTGCTGCTGTGCGACCGCGACGAGGAGGCGGCGCCGTTGCGGCAGGAGATCGCCTATGCAGTGGACAAAATATAGCGAGTCGTCGATGCGCGCGGCCACCGCCTACCGTCCGCTTATCGGCAGAGGAGTCGGCGTACCCCATGTTGGCCACGCATCGTGGAGAATGCGGGGGGTGCAACTCGACCTGAACAGCGTCGACTGGGCCTCGTTGACGCACGCATACGGAAGCGCCGAGGACGTACCCGGCCTCATCCGTGACCTGCGCTCACCCGACGGCGAGGTCCGCAGCGCAGCGATGTACGAGTTGTACGGCAACATCTTCCATCAGGGCAGTCGCTACGAGGCCAGCGCATACGCAGTCCGGTTCCTGCTGGAATTGGTGGCCGACCCCACCACGCCGGCCAGGCACGAAGTCATTCGCCTGCTCTCCAGCCTTGCCGTCGGTTACGGGCACGACCACATGGCCACCGGCTTCCCGGTCGCCGAAATGCGGCACGCCGTGGCCCAAGTCCCCGAGGAGACCTGGCAGCGCTGGTCGCGGACGATGAAGCACTGGTACGACGTCGTCAGCACAGGGCAGAGACAGCCCATCCCGCTGGCCAAGGCCGAGCGGCGCCTGTTGGAGACCAGGCACGAGCTCGTCGCGTACGACGCCGTCCGGTCCGGCGTCCCGGTGCTGCTGAAATGCCTGGCTGACTCCGACGCCGAGGTCGCAGGCGAAGCGATCCAAGCTTTGGCCTGGTTCCCGGAAGAAATGGCCTCCATCCGCCCCCGCCTCATCGAAGTCGCCTCCGACGACCAGCAGCCAGTGCGGATAGCGGGAGCGGCGCTCGTCGCCCTGGGACTGGTCGGCGGCGCGTGTACACAGCATGTGGCGGACCTTCTCGACAGACAGCTTGGAAGCACAGATTCCCACCTGAGATGGTCGGCTGCACTGACGTGGGCGCTCCTGGCAGGGGAAGGGGCACCGGGCTCTGCAGTAGCCGAACTCCGCTCATGGGCGATCCTCCGGAAGCGGAACATCGAGCAGACCATCTGGGAAGCACACCCCGCCGATCTCGCACTCGAAGTGCTCGACCGCGTCGCCGAGCCGATGGCCGAGCAGATGCGTGCGGACCTCGTCGCCGTGGTACTGGCCGAGCAACCCACGTCGAACTGGCACAACCACTTCAACGTGGTGCTGGACTACGCGTTCCCGCACATGGAATCGGACCACGGCCACACCTTCCAGGAACTGACGGCGGCACAGCGGGCAGTGGTCCTCTGGCTCACGCAGAATCCACACGTATTCGGCCCGTCGGGCCCGGACGGCCCGCTCCGCCAACACGGCCTGCCGACAACCTACGAGGCGCTGCGCGCCTACGCTGGCGGGGACGGGTAGCCAACACCACGTGGATGGCGGTCCCCCTACGCGTGGCCTTGAGGTGGGCGATGAGCGGCGCTCCAAACAGCGACGACAAGCGCGCTATCGGCGGCAGATCAGGATGTCGGCGGTGGCCGGCGGCGACAGGTGGGGGCGGCACCTGTACGGCTGGGATGATCGTGGCCATGCGGTTGGAGTCGCGGTGACGGCTACGTCGAATCGTGGAGTGGTGGAGTGGGGCCTGTACACGAATCCCGGCTGGCCGGGCTGGAGAGGTCAGCCCAGCGCGGCCGCCTTGCGCAGCAGCACTGAGCGTTCGCGCTGGTTGGCGCACAGCCGGGCCGCCAGCTCCAGCTCGGCGCGCGCTTCCGGCCGCCGGCCGATGCGGGCCAGCAGCTCCCCGCGTACGGTCGGAACCAAATGCGAACCGGGGAGCCGGGCCACGGCGATCAGCTCGTCCACGATGGCCAGGGCTTGCGCCGGACCCGAGGCCATGGCCACGGCGACGGCCCGATTGAGCTCGACCACCGGCGAGGGCGCGACCCGGCCGAGCGCCTCGTAGAGCACCACGATCCGGTCCCAGTCGGTCGCCTCCACAGAGGGCGCCGACGCGTGGGCGGCGGCGATCGCGGCCTGCAGGCCGTAGGGGCCGAGGCCGCGAGTCGATGCCTTGACCAGCGCGGCCAGCCCACGGCGAATCGCCGAGAAGTCCCACCGCCGCCGGTCCTGGTCCTCCAGCAGGACCGGCGAACGTTGGACAGGCCGCCGACCACGCGCAGGGTCAGCGCCACCCGGGCCTCGAGGGAGAGCACCGGGTGGCAGCTGACGAACAGCAGCGCCAGGACGTCGTCGTCGATCTTGTCGGGGTCGACTTCTTCGTCGACCGCCGGGTCGGCCGCCAGCAGGGCGTATCTGTCCTGGAGGGCAGTCCGGCGGCGGATAGCGTACGGAACAGGGCCGACGGGTGGATGTCGAGCGCGCCCAGTCGTCGCGGTTCGCCCATCGGGACATCGCTTGTCACCGTTGCTGCCATCGGCCTGGTTTCTGATCTTCGGGCCGGTGTTGGTGCGGGTGGTGAAGGGTGGGCGCGGCAGGTTTCGAACCTGCGACCCCTCGCTTGTAAGGCGAGTGCTCTCCCACTGAGCTACGCGCCCGGAACCCGTACGAGCGGGCCGGAGGTTGGCTAGCTTACCCTGCCCTCCACCGGCCCGGTCGTACGGCGTGCCCGGTTGGTCAGGCCGCGACGGCGTCGGCGAGGGCCTTGCGCCAACCCTGCTGGTCGCGGGCCTCGCCCGGCATGTTCATCTCGGCGAAGCGGACCACGCCGGCCTTGTCGATCACGAAGGTGCCCCGGTTGGCGATGCCGGCGACGTCGTTGAAGACGCCGTACGACTGGGCCACCGCGCCGTGCGGCCAGAAGTCGGCCAGCAGCGGGAACTGGTAGCCCTCCTTGTCGGCCCAGATCTTGTGGGCGTAGACGGAGTCGACGCTGACCGTCAGCACCTGGACGTCGTCGTTGACGTAGTCGTTGAGGTTGTCCCGCACCTCGCACAGCTCGCCCTGGCAGATCCCGGTGAAGGCGAGCGGGTAGAAGACCAGCAGCACGGTGCGCTTGCCACGGAAGTCCGAGAGCCGGACCTCCTGGTTGTTCTGGTCCTTGAGCACGAAGTCCGGCGCCTCGGCGCCAACCTCGATCGGCATGCGAGCTCCTCAGGATGGGGTCGGATGGGCAACAGCCTGCCACACCCGGCAGCGGGCGCCGCCGGGTGATCGCCGGCCTCGGTCTACTTCTTGCCCTTGGCCCCGCGGCGCAGGACGAGGCGGGCGCCGCTCCAGTCCCGGCCGGCGTTGACGGTGGAGGTCTGCTGGAGGCCGGCGGTGGGCGCGGACTCGGCGACCTCGCTCGGCTCCACGTGCCCCTCACGCCCCGCCTTGGGCGTGAGCAGCCACACGACGCCGTTGTCGGCCAGCGGGCCGAGGGCGTCGACGAGGAGCTCGAAGAGATCACCGTCGCCGTCGCGGTACCAGACCAGCACCGCGTCGACCACCTCGTCGGTGTCCTCGTCGACCAGCTCTCCACAGCGGTCGGTCAGGGCGTCCCGGAGATCCTGGTCGACGTCTTCGTCGTACCCCATCTCCATGACGACCATCCCCGGTTCGATCCCGAACCGGTCCGCCAGGCTGCGTACCCCGTCGGCGGCCTGACCAGCGGTCGCGCTCACTGTCGCGTGCCTCCTCATCTCATCCCTGCCTGCGGCGTCACGTCGACGCCGTCAGGCAAAGTCCACACAGTTGTGGCTCCCCGCGCAAGTGGCGCACCGGGTGCAACGGAATTTACCGTGCCAGGAGCGTGCGGGCACCCTGGGTAATTGCTTCCTCGGAGACCAGAACCTGACGCGCCGCCGGGCCTAATGGTACAAACGAGTCAACTCCGGCCACTCGCCGCGCCGCTCCGACATATCCGGCATCCACCAGGGCCGCGATGACCCCCTCGCCCACCCCGCCGGAGCGGCGGGTCTCGTCCACGACCAGCACCCGGCCGGTCGCCGCGGCCTCGCGGATGATGTCGGCCACCGGCAGCGGGGACAGCCAGCGTAGGTCCACGACCCGGGTGCCGACGCCCTCGTCGGCGAGGGTGGCCGCCGCGCGCAGCGACATCGGCACTCCGTTACCGAACGTGATGATCGTGACGTCCTCGGCGGAGCCGACGCCGTAGACGCGGGCCCGCCCGATCGGCACGTGGCCGCCGGTCCACGCGCCGGGCTCGGCGTAGTGGGCCAGCCACTCACCGTCACCGTCGGCGTACAGGTCGCGGGTGTGGTAGAGCGCGATCGGCTCCAGGAAGACGCAGACGGTGCCGTCCACCGCGGCGCTGGCCAGGCAGGTGCGCAGCATGGGCGCGGCGTCGTCGGGCCGCGCCGGCACGGCGATCACCAGACCTGGCACGTCCCGGAGTACGGCCACCGAGTTGTCGTTGTGGAAGTGCCCCCCGAAGCCCTCCTGGTACGCCAGGCCGGCCACCCGCACCACCATCGGATTGCGGAAGGCTCCCTGCGAGAAGAACTGCATCGTGGCGGCCTCGCCGCGCAGCTGGTCCTCGGCGTTGTGCAGGTACGCCAGGTACTGGATCTCGGGCACGGGCAGCATCCCGGCCAGCCCGGCGCCGAGCCCCAGCCCGAGGATCGAGGTCTCGTCGAGCAGCGTGTCGAAGACCCGGGCCGCGCCGAAGCGGTCCCGCAGCCCCTTCGTCACCCCGTAGACGCCGCCCTTGGCTCCGACGTCCTCGCCGAACACCGCCATCTGCGGGTGGTCGAGCATCCCGTCGGCGAGTGCGGCGTTGATGCTCTGCGCCAGCGTCAGCGGGCCGGTCAGCTCGGGCGGCTTGCCACCGAACGCCTCCGTCCGGGCGCCGGCACCGGGGCCCGCGGCGCGGGCCGCCGCTTCGGCCACCGCCCGGGCGAGGCGGGCCGGCCGGCGGGGGGCCAGCGGGGCCACCACGTCCGCCGGCGCGGTGAGCTTCGGCTCGTCCAGCACCTCCTCGGCGATCCGGCGCACCTGCCAGCCGATCTCGTCGTAGCGGGCCAGCAGCTCCTCGCCCGTGGCCACCCCGGCGTCGACCAGCAGCCGTGCCGTGCCGGCCAGCGGGTCGCGGTCGAGGTCCGCGGCGATCTCACCGGCGCTGCGGTACGCGGTCTCGGCGTCCGCCCCGGCGTGCCCCATCAGCCGCACCGTCGACAGGTGCAGCACGGCGGGACGCCGGTGCCGCCGCACCCAGGCCGCCGCCTCGGCCGCGGCCTCGTACGCCCGCACCAGGTCGTCGCCCTCGGCGGCGAAGTAGCGGATCCCCGGCTTGGACCGCAGCGTGGTCTCCACCCACCCCTTCGGGGAGCGGACGCTGATGCCGAGGCCGTTGTCCTCGCAGACGAAGAGCACCGGGATGCGCAGGCCGGTGTGGTCGTACCAGCCGGCGGTGTTGAACGCGGCGGTGGCGCTCGCGTGGTTGACCGAGGCGTCGCCGAACGAGCAGACCACGATGGCGTCCGGCGGCCAGGGCGCCTGCTCGGCGCCGGCCTGTGCCCCGTCGCGCCGGCCGGAGGTGTCCAGCCGGCGGAGCCGTTCCACCGCCAGTCCCATCCCGACGGCGCGGGGCAGGTGGGAGGCGATGGTGGAGGTGGTCGGGACGACGGCCAGGTCGGCCCGGCCGAAGACCTTGTGGCGTCCGCCGGCGATCGGCTCGCGGCTGGAGGCGACCATGCCGCGCAGGACGTCGCGGGCCGCTTCGGCGTACGCCGGGGAGAGCGGCTGGTCCGCGACGGACCCGGCGCCGCCGGCCGGCTCGTCCGGGGCGGGGGCGTCGGGCGCGGGGGCGTCGCCGGAGCCGACCGCGTCGCCCGGCGAAGCCTCGGCGGGCCGGTCGGAACCACCGTGCCCGGCCCCGACCCGCTCGGCCTCGGGCCGCGCGGCCTCTGGCTGGTCGTCTTCGGGATGCTCGGCCTCCGGCCGCTCCGCCGGCACCGAACCGCCGGCCTGGGCCGCGCGGACGCAGTAGAAGGCACCCGAGCGGTAGTGCAGCAACGCCGGATCGGTGGCGCGCAGCGCGGCGGCCACCGCGGCGTTGCCCTCGTGGCCTGCGGAACCGATCGTGTAGAAGCCCTCGCCGAAGCTGCGCAGCCACCGGCCGGCGAGGTCGAGCTGGCGGCTGGTGGCCTGCGCGTCGAAGAGTTCCAGCGCCCGCGCGCCGGTCAGAGTCGTGTCGTCGGTGACCGGCCGTGCCGGGTCACGCCGCTGCGCCGGGGCGGCCAGCGCGGCCAGCGTCTCCCGGAACCGGTCGTCGAGATCTTGCGGGGTGGTCACGTCGGACAGCATTACCGACGAGCGGCCCGCGCGCCCACTCGGACACGAACGACGCGGTGTCGGTCAGTCCTCGTCGCACCGCTCGGGGCAGCCCCCGTCGGAGACCTTCCAGACCAGCTCGCGCAGGGTCGCCAGCTCCCGCCCGCTGAGCCCGGCGAGCAGCCGGGAATCCGACATGACCTGCTGCACCCGGGCCCGCACCTGCCGTCCCGGCCCGGTCACCACCAGCGTCTTCTGCCGCCGGTCGGCGGGGTCGGCGTGCCGCTCGACCAGCCCGGCCCGTTCCAGCTTGTCCACCAGGGCGGTCACGTTGGAGCGGTCGCAGCCCAGCCCGGCGGCGAGGTCACGGGCCGGCAGCGGCCGGTCGGGGTCCAGCTCGTGGAGCGCCCGCGCGGTCGCGGGGGTCAGCCCCAGCTCGGCGATCTCCATGCCCTGCTGGTGGCGCAGCGCGGCGGCGATGTGCGTGATACGGCGCACCACGTCGCCCGCCAGCGCCGCGCGAGCGGGATCCGCCGGGGTGGAGGGGACGGTGTGCTGCGCCATGCCGCACATCCTACTTTCGGCCGACAGTTCGGCACCCGGACCGCACGGGGTCTGCCGGCGGCACGACACCCCTTGCCGGGGACGCCGACCCGCGCGTATGGTCTGTTCAGAACTTATTGAACGTTCGAAACGAGGAGTCATGACGGAAGCGTCCGCCCAGCGCCACTACGCCGAGGAGGCCGCCGTCGTGCTGAGCGGGCTCGGCCTGCCACCGGCGTACGGCAAGCTGCTCGGCTGGCTGCTCGTCTGCGACCCGCCGTGGCAGACCAGCGCCCAGCTCGCCGAGGGGCTCGGGCTCTCCAAGGGCTCGGTCAGCACCGGCATGCGGATGCTGGAGACCAGCGGGCTGGCCCGGCGGGTGCCGGTGCCGGGCCACCGCGGGCACGCCTACGAGGTCAGGCCGGACGCGATCATCCGCATCGCCGCCGACGCCGCCAAGTTCCGGGTGTTCCGCCAGCTGATGGAGCAGGGGCTGACCGTCGTCGGCGGCGAGGACGCGCCCGGCAGCGAACGGCTGCGGGTGATGCGGGACTTCTACGCGTTCGTCGAGCGCGAGGTGCCGAAGCTCGTCGAACGCTTCGAGGCCGAGTACGACAAGAGGGGAGGCAACGATGGCTGACCCCGCCATCGAGACCGGCGAACTGGTCAAGACCTACGGGCGCAACCGGGGCCTGACCGGGCTGGACCTGCGGGTCGAGCGCGGCGAGGTGTACGGGTTCCTCGGTCCCAACGGAGCCGGCAAGTCCACCACGATCCGGCTGCTGCTCGACCTGATCCGCCCGACCAGCGGCCGGATCAGCGTCCTCGGCGCGGATCCCCGCCGCGACGGGGTCGCCCTGCGCCGCCGGATCGGCTACCTGGCCGGCGACTTCGTCGTGGACGGCCGGCAGAGCGCCCGGGAGCTGCTCACCTACCTGGGCAATCTGCGCGGCGGGGTGCCCCGGGCCCGGATCGACGAGTTGGCCGCCCGGCTCGACCTGGACCTCGGCCGGCGGATCAGAGGGCTCAGCAAGGGCAACCGGCAGAAGGTCGGCGTGGTGCAGGCGTTCATGCACGACCCGGAGCTGCTGATCCTCGACGAGCCGACCAGCGGGCTCGACCCGTTCCTCCAGCAGGAGTTCCTGTCGTTGGTGCGGGAGGCGCGCGCCGACGGCCGGACGGTGTTCATGTCCTCGCACGTCATGAGCGAGGTGCAGCAGGCCGCCGACCGGGTGGGCATCATCCGCGAGGGCCGGCTGGTCACCGTGGCGCGGGTCGAGGAGCTGCGCGAGCGTGCCGTACGCCGGGTGGAGGTCACCTTCGCCGAGCCGGTCGCCGAGGCGGAGTTCGCCGCCCTGCCGGGCGTGAGCGAGGTGACGGTCGCGGGAACCACCCTGCGCTGCCGCCTCGACGGGCGGGCCGACGCGCTGGTCAAGGCGGCCGCCGGGCACACCGTGATCGGGCTGCTCTCCGAGGAGCCCGATCTCGAGGAGTTGTTCTTCGGCTACTACTCGCGCGAGGAGTCCGTCCGTGCTGCTGCGTGACCCGTTCACCAAGGCCCTCTACGACGCGCGCCGGTCGCTGTTCGGCTGGACCGTGTCGATCGTCGCCGTCGGGGCGATGTACGCCTCGTTCTGGCCGACGATGCAGACGCCGGAGATGACGAAGGCGTTGGAGGCGTACCCGGAGGGGCTGCTGGAGGCGTTCAACTACAGCGACCTCACCAGCGCCGCCGGCTACCTCGGCAGCGCCGTGTACGGCCTGCTGGTGCCGCTGCTGGTCGCCGTGTTCGCCATCGCCGCCGGGGCCCGCGCGGTGGCCGGCGACGAGGAGGCCGGCACGCTCGACCTGGTGCTCGCCCACCCGGTCGGCCGGACCCGGCTGGTCCTGCTCCGCCTCGCCGCGGTGGCTGTCGGCATCGTGGCGGTGGCCGTCCTGCTCGGCCTGGCGATGGTCGCGCTGAGCGGGCCGTCGCAGTTCGACGGCATCGGCGTCGGCGGCTTCGCGGCGATGACCCTGCACCTGGCCCTGTTCGGGCTGGCCTTCGCCGCGCTCGCCTTCGCTGTCGGCGCGGCCACCGGGCGGCGGGCCGTGGCGCTCGGGGTCAGCGCCGCGGTGGCCGTGCTCGGCTACCTGGCGAACTCGGTCCTGCCCCAGGTGCGGGGGCTGGCCTGGGCGCGGGAGCTGTCCCCGTTCCACTGGTACCTGGGCGGCTCGCCGCTGCTCGACGGCGTGCAGCCGGTCGGGGCGCTGCTGCTCGCCGGCGCCACCGTGGCGCTGGCCGCCGTCGGCGCGGTCACCTTCGCCCGACGCGACATCGCGGTCTGACCCGAAGCACGGAACGCGCCGTCGCGGCCCGACCGGGCGGCTCGGAGCGCGCCGTCAGCCGGGCAGGAACGAGAAGCGGACGCTGCGGGTGGGGTTGTCGCCGTTGGGGTCGACCAGGCAGACCGACTGCCAGGTGCCCAGCGCCAGCCGGCCGTCGACCACCGGCAGCGTCGCGTACGGGGGGACGAAGGCCGGCAGCACGTGGTCGCGCCCGTGCCCGGGCGAGCCGTGCCGGTGCCGCCAGCGGTCGTCGGTGGGCAGCAGGTCGTCGAGCGCGGCGAGCAGGTCGTCGTCGGAACCCGAGCCGGTCTCGATGATCGCCAGTCCGGCAGTGGCGTGCGGCACGAAGACGTGCAGCAGGCCGTCGCCCTGCCCGGCGACGAAGCGCTCGGCCTCCGCCGTGATGTCCCGGACGGTGGGCCGGGCCCCGGTCTGGACGGTGATCACCTCACTGCGCATACGACGCATTCTGCCCGAGGCGGTAGCCGGCCGCCCAACTCCCACCGGCCTGGCCGGTTGCGCAAAGTTACCGACGGGTACCTGTGTCGCGCGTCGCGTCTCCGGGCGGTGGGCGTGACGGCGGGTGCCACCAGGGGGCAGGATGGCGCTAGAGACCTATCCCACACAGAACCGAGGGAACGCCTGTGGCTACGGAACGCAAGCGCCCGGTGATCACCGCTGGTCTGCCGAGCCAGCTTCCGGACATCGACCCTGAAGAGACCGGCGAATGGGTCGAGTCGCTCGACGGTGTCATCGACGAGCGCGGGACCAAGCGCGCCCGCTACGTCATGCTGCGCCTGCTGGAGCGGGCCCGCGAGCGCCAGGTCGGGGTGCCGTCGCTGACCACCACCGACTACATCAACACCATCCCGCCGGAGCGCGAACCGTGGTTCCCGGGTGACGAGCACGTGGAACGGCGGATCCGGGCGTACGTGCGGTGGAACGCGGCCATGCTGGTGCACCGGGCGCAGCGCCCCGAGATCGGCGTCGGCGGGCACATCTCCACCTTCGCCAGCTCGGCCTCGCTCTACGAGGTGGGCTTCAACCACTTCTTCCGCGGCAAGGACCACCCGGGCGGCGGCGACCACATCTTCTACCAGGGCCACGCCTCCCCCGGCATGTACGCGCGGGCGTTCCTGGAGGGGCGGCTGACCGAGCACCAGCTCGACGGGTTCCGCCAGGAGCTGTCACACCCGGGCGGCGGCCTGCCGTCGTACCCGCACCCGCGGCTCATGCCGGACTTCTGGGAGTTCCCCACGGTCTCGATGGGCCTGGGCGGGCTGAACGCGATCTACCAGGCGCGGTTCAACCGCTACCTGCACCACCGGGGCATCAAGGACACCTCGGACCAGCACGTGTGGGCGTACCTGGGCGACGGCGAGATGGACGAGCCGGAGACGCTCGGCGCGATCGGCGTGGCCGCCCGCGAGGAGCTGGACAACCTCACCTTCGTGATCAACTGCAACCTCCAGCGCCTCGACGGGCCGGTGCGCGGCAACGGCAAGGTCATGCAGGAGCTGGAGGCGTTCTTCAGGGGCGCCGGCTGGAACGTCATCAAGGTGGTCTGGGGCCGGGAGTGGGACCCGCTGCTCGCCGCGGACACCGACGGCGCGCTGGTCAACCTGATGAACACCACGCCCGACGGTGACTACCAGACCTACAAGGCGGAGTCCGGGGCGTACGTCCGGGAGCACTTCTTCGGCCGCGACCAGCGGACCCGCAAGATGGTCGAGGACCTCAGCGACGACGAGATCTGGAACCTCAAGCGGGGCGGGCACGACTACCGCAAGCTCTACGCGGCCTACAAGGCGGCGATGGAGCACACCGGTCAGCCGACCGTCATCCTGGCCAAGACGATCAAGGGCTGGACGCTGGGCTCGCACTTCGAGGGCCGCAACGCCACGCACCAGATGAAGAAGCTGACGCTGGAGGACCTGAAGACCTTCCGCGACCGCCTCTACCTGGACATTCCGGACAAGGCGCTGGAGGACAACCCCTACCTGCCGCCGTACTACACGCCGGGCGAGAAGTCCGACGAGATCGCCTACCTCAAGGAGCGGCGCCAGCAGCTCGGCGGCTACCTGCCGTCGCGGCGCTCCGGGCAGAAGCGGCTGGCCATCCCCGGCCCGGAGCGCTTCGCCGACGTCAAGCGCGGCTCGGGCAAGCAGAAGGTGGCCACCACGATGGCCTTCGTCCGTCTGCTCAAGGACGTGATGAAGGACAAGGAGTTCGGCAAGCGCTGGGTGCCGATCATCCCGGACGAGGCCCGCACCTTCGGCATGGACTCGCTCTTCCCGACGCAGAAGATCTACTCGCCGCACGGCCAGCGCTACACCTCGGTCGACCGGGAGCTGTTCCTGTCGTACAAGGAGTCCACCGGCGGGCAGATCCTGCACGAGGGGATCAACGAGGCCGGCTCGGTCGCCTCGTTCACGGCGGCGGGCTCGGCGTACGCCACCCACGACGAGCCGATGATCCCGATGTACATCTTCTACTCGATGTTCGGGTTCCAGCGCACCGCCGACGGGCTGTGGGCCGCCGCCGACCAGATGGCGCGGGGCTTCCTGCTCGGCGCCACCGCCGGCCGGACCACGCTCAACGGCGAAGGGCTCCAGCACGAGGACGGCCACTCGCTGCTGATCGCCGCCACCAACCCGGCGGTGGTCGCGTACGACCCGGCGTTCGCGTTCGAGATCGCGCACATCGTGGAGAACGGCCTGCACCGCATGTACGGCGAGGCGCAGGAGAACGTCTTCTACTACCTGACGATCTACAACGAGCCGATCCTCCAGCCGGCGGAGCCGGAGGGGGTGGACGTCGAGGGCCTGCTCAAGGGCATCTACCGCTACTCCCCCGCCCCGTCGGTGGGCGACGACGCGCCGAAGGCCAACGTGCTCGCCTCGGGCACCGGCATGCAGTGGGCGCTGAAGGCGCAGCAGCTGCTGGCCCAGGACTGGGGCGTGGCCGCCGACGTCTGGTCGGTGACCTCCTGGACGGAGCTGCGCCGCGACGCGGTGCAGTGCGAGGAGCACAACCTGCTCAACCCGGGCGGTGACCAGCGGGTGCCGTACATCCAGCAGAAGCTGGCCGACGCCGAGGGCCCGAAGGTCGCGGTCAGCGACTGGATGCGCGCGGTGCCGGACCTGATCGCCCGCTGGGTGCCCGGCGACTACACCTCGCTCGGCACGGACGGCTTCGGCATGTCGGACACCCGGCACGCCCTGCGCCGGCACTTCCACGTCGACGCCGAGTCGGTGGTGGTGGCGACGCTGCGGCAGCTCGCCCTGCGCGGCACGGTGCCGGCGAACGTGCCGGCCGAGGCGGCCAAGAAGTACGCCATCGAGGACGTGAACGCGGCCCCGGTCGGCGAGACCGGCGGCGACAGCTAGGACGTACGCGACGAAGGGCCCGGCGCACCCGCGCCGGGCCCTTCGTCGTCGCCGGTCGGGCCGGTGAGGCGCCCCGGGCAGTGGCGGCGCGTGAAGCGGAACGGCGGTGGTCCCGGGGGTCCCTGGCGGGGACCCCCGGGCCACCGCCGTCGCGGGTGACGCCAGGACGTGCCCGGCTCAGCCGACGGCGGCCAGATCGGTCAGCCGGGCGAGCGAGTCCTCCAGGTCGGCGCCGACCCTGCGCAGGCCGAGGCGGAGCAGGGCGGCCTTGACCGGACCGGCCGGCCAGCGTACGACGATGAGTCGCACGATCGTCCCGCCCTCCTCCTCGTCCGCGGTGAGCTGGACGTAGATCTCGGTGCGCGCCTCCGCCCGGGCACCGGCGCCCTTGGCGCGTTCGCGCCAGCCGATCAGGGTCGGCTCCTGGTAGGCGATCACCTCGGCCTCATGCGCCGCGCCACGTCCGGCCTGGACGAGTTGTCGGCGCCCGAAGCCCTCTCCCGAGAGCACCTCGGCCGCGCGGACCCCCGCCAGCCAGGCCGGCAACTGCTCGGCCCGCTGCACGACGTCCCAGACCGCTTCCATCGGCGCCATCACGTGCGCACTGCGTTCCACGAGGATCATTTCCGTCTTCCTCCAGTGAGGACATCCCACGATATCGGCACTCTATGCGCAAATTCGGACGTACCTGGACGGGTTCGGAAAAGACACGCCGAAATCCATTGCGCTGCGGCGCGGGAAGGCCTATGGCGCATCGATCGACGGCGCTCTAGAGTCGCGAGCACGATTCACGTACGCCGGGAGGGCGCATGTCGACCGCAGCGATGCCCGAGTTCCCCGCCGGATTCCGCTGGGGAGTGTCCACCTCCGCCTACCAGATCGAGGGCGGCGTCGACGAGGACGGGCGGGGAGCGTCCATCTGGGACACGTTCGCCCACTCCCCCGGGCGGATCGCCGACGGCAGCACCGGCGACGTGGCCTGCGACCACTACCACCGGCACGCCGAGGACGTCGCGCTGCTGGCCGGGCTGGGCGTCTCGGCGTACCGCTTCTCGATCGCCTGGCCCCGGGTGCGGCCCACCGGCGACGGCCCGGTCGACCCGCGCGGGCTGGACTTCTACGACCGGCTCGTCGACGACCTGCTCGCCCACGGCGTCGATCCCGTCGCCACGCTCTTCCACTGGGACCTGCCACAGGCCCTCGAGGACGCGGGCGGCTGGCTGAACCGCGACACCGCCCACCGCTTCGCCGAGTACGCCGACGCGACCGCCGCCCGCCTCGGCGACCGGGTGAAGCTCTGGATCACCCTCAACGAGCCGTTCATCCACATGAGCCTCGGCCACGGCACGGGCGAGCACGCCCCCGGCCGGACGCTGCTCTTCGACGCCTTCCCGGTGGCCCACCACCAGCTGCTCGCCCACGGCCTCGCCGTCTCCGCGCTGCGGGCGCGCACCGCGAGCCCGGTCGCCATCGCGAACAACTACTCGCCCGTGCGCATCGCCGGGGACACCGACGCCGACCGGGCGGCCGCGGCGGCGTACGAGGCGCTGCACAACCGCCTCTTCACCGACCCGCTGTTCGGCCGGGGCTACCCCGCCGAGCTGGGCTTCGACACCGCCGTGGTGCGCGCCGGCGACCTCGACGTGATCGCCGCGCCGATCGACGTGCTGGGCGTCAACTACTACAACCCGACCGGCGTACGCGCCCCGCAGGAGGGCTCGCCCCTGCCGTTCGAGTTCGTGCCGCTCGACGGGTACCCGCGCACCGCCTTCGACTGGCCGGTCGCCCCCGACGGGCTGCACGAGCTGCTCGGCTGGCTGCACCGCACGTACGCCGACGACCTGCCGCCGATCCAGATCACCGAGAGCGGCTGCGCGTACGACGACGCGCCCGACGCCGACGGCCGGGTGCACGACCCGCAGCGCATCGCGTACCTCGACGGGCACCTGCGCGCCGTACGGGCGGCGATGGCCGAGGGCGTCGACGTCACCGGCTACTTCGTCTGGTCGCTGCTGGACAACTGGGAGTGGGCGGAGGGCTTCACCAAGCGCTTCGGCCTGGTGCACGTCGACTTCGACACCCAGCTCCGTACGCCCAAGTCCTCGTACGCCTGGCTGCGCGACCTGATCGCCCGGCCGTGACCACCGTCGACCCGACGCCGGCGTCGCTGCCGGCGGCGCTCGCCGAGCCGACCACGCCGGTCCGGCGGGGCTGGATCGCGCTGATCTTCGCCGCGAACCTCGGGGTCTGGATGGCGTTCTTCACGCCCATCCAGGTGCTTCTGCCGCAGCAGTTGGAGCGGATCGCGCCGGCCGACAAGGAGACCGCGCTCGCCGTGGTCACCGGCCTCGGCGCGCTCGCCGCGGTGCTCGCCAACCCCCTCGCCGGGGCGCTGTCGGACCGCACCTGCCTGCGACTGGCCGGGCGGGAGTTCGGCCGCCGGCACGTGTGGACCGCCGGCGGGGCGCTGCTCGGCGCGGCGGCCCTGGTGCTGTTGTCGCAGCAGCGCACCGTCGCCGGGGTCGCCCTCGGCTGGGTCGCCGCGCAGGTCTGCTTCAACGCCATGCTGGCCAGCCTGACCGCCGCCGTGCCGGACCGGGTGCCGGTCGCCCAGCGGGGCGGCGTCTCCGGCTGGGTCGGCATCCCCCAGGCGCTGGGCCTGGTGCTCGGCGTGGTGCTGGTGACCGCCGTGGTGAGCGGCACCGCCGCCGGCTACGCCACGATGGCGGTCGCCGTGCTGCTGCTGGCGCTGCCGTTCGCGCTGCTCACCGCCGACGACCCGCTGCCCCGGGCGCACCGCCCGGCGCTGCGCTGGCGCGCCCTGCTCGCCTCGATGTGGGTCTCGCCGCGCCGGCACCCCGACTTCGGCTGGGCCTGGATCACCCGCTTCCTGGTCCAGCTCGGCAACGCCCTCGGCACCCTCTACCTGCTCTACTTCCTCACCGACGAGGTGCGCCACCCCGACCCCGAGGGCGGCCTGCTGGTGCTGATCCTGCTCTACACGGCCGGCCTCGCGGCCACGGCCGTGGTGGCCGGCCGGCTGTCGGACCGCTCCGGCCGGCGCAAGGTCTTCGTCATCACCGCCGGCGGGATCATGGCGGTCGCCGCACTGCTGCTGGCCGTCGCGCCGGTCTGGCCCGTGGCCGTGGCCGCCGCGCTGCTGCTCGGCGCCGGCTACGGCGTCTACCTGTCGGTGGACGCCGCGCTCATCACCCAGGTGCTGCCCGCCGCCACCGACCGGGCCAAGGACCTGGGTGTCATCAACATCGCCAACTCCGCCCCGCAGGTGCTCGGTCCCGCGATCTCCGCCCCGCTCGTGGTGCACCTCGGCGGCTATCCCGCGCTCTACGCGGCCACCGCGGCGGTCACCGTCCTGGGCAGCGTGCTGGTGCTGAAGATCCGCTCGGTGCCCTGAGGCGTACCCCTTGGCCTAATCGGGTCGCGCGCCGCCGTAGGCTGGGGGACGTGACGGTACGTGTGCGCTTCGCCCCCTCCCCGACCGGGATGTTCCACGTCGGCGGTGCCCGCTCGGCGCTGCAGAACTGGATCTACGCCAAGCAGCAGGGCGGGGTGTTCGTGCTCCGCATCGAGGACACCGACGCGGCCCGCAACAAGCCGGAGTGGACCGAGGGCATCCTCTCCGCGCTGGACTGGATCGGCATCGAGCGCGGCAGCTACGAGGGCCCGTACTTCCAGTCCGAGTACGCCGGCGAGCACCGGGCCGCCGCCGCGCGGCTGCACGCGTCCGGCCGCGCCTACTACTGCGACTGCACCCGCGAGGCCGTGCAGGCCCGCACCGGCTCGCAGTACCAGGGCTACGACGGCTTCTGCCGGGACCGGGGCCTGCCGGCCGGCGAGGGGCGCGCCCTGCGCTTCCGTACGCCCGACGAGGGCGAGACCGCGGTGGTCGACCTGATCCGCGGCGAGCCGACCTTCGAGAACAAGCTGATCGAGGACTTCGTCATCGCCCGGGGCGACGGCTCGCCGGTCTTCCTGCTCGCCAACGTGGTCGACGACATGACCATGGGGATCACCCACGTGATCCGGGCCGAGGAGCACCTGCCCAACACCCCGAAGCAGCAGCTGCTGTGGGACGCCCTCGGGGTCAAGCCGCCGATCTGGGCGCACGTGCCGGTGGTGGTCAACGAGAAGCGGCAGAAGCTCTCCAAGCGCCGCGACAAGGTGGCCCTGGAGGCGTTCCGGGACGAGGGCTACCTCGCCTCGGCCATGCGCAACTACCTGATGCTGCTCGGCTGGGCGCCGTCGGGCGACCGGGAGATCGTCGAGTGGTCGGTGATCGAGCAGGAGTACCGGCTGGAGGAGGTCAACCCCTCGCCGGCCTTCTTCGACGAGAAGAAGCTCCGGGCGTTCAACGGCGAGTACATCCGGGCGCTCGGAGTCGAGGAGTTCGTCGAGGCCTGCCGGCCGTGGCTGACGGGCACCGGCACCATCGCCCCGCCGCCGTGGCAGCCGGAGGAGTTCGACGCGGACGCCTTCGCGGCCGTGGCCCCGCTGGCGCAGACCCGGATCGCGCTGCTCAGCGAGATCGTGCCGAACGTCGACTTCCTCTTCCTCGCCGCGCCGCTGATCGACGAGGCCGCCTGGGCCAAGGCGATGAAGGAGGGCGCGGCGGAGCTGCTGGACGCCGCCACGGCGGCGTTCGAGGCGCTGGAGTCGTGGGACGCGGAGACGCTCAAGTCGACGCTGGAGGCCGTCGGCGCCGAGCGCGGGCTCAAGCTCGGCAAGGCCCAGGCCCCGGTACGCGTCGCGGTCACCGGCCGCACCGTCGGGCTGCCGCTGTTCGAGTCGCTGGAGGTGCTCGGCCGCGAGCGCACCCTGAGCCGGCTGCGCGCCGCCCGGGTCCGCCTGGTCTGAGCCCCGGTCGCCTTCCCGACCGCCACGAGCGCTCCGTCGGGAAGGCGTCCGCGCCGGCAGGTGGCCCGCACGCCGGCGCGCCGCGCACGGCGTACCTCCCTCAGCGCCCGGACCGGTCGGTCCGGGCGCTGAGGCGTCGGGGGCTCGTGCCGCTCAGCGGCCGGCCGAGCGGCGGCGCAGCAGCAGGCCGGCGGCGAGGGCGGCGAGCAGGAGCACGCCGCCGAGCGCCCACAGCCAGCCGCGCCCGCCCGAGTCGTCGCTCTCCTTCGCCGCCGGCACCGCCGCCGTCGGCGAGCCCGTGCCCGCCGACTCGGGCGCGGCCGAGGTCGGCCCGGTCCCGGGCGACGGCGGTACGGCCGACGCCGGAGCGGTCGGCGACTCGGCGGGGGTGCCCGTGGTCAGGGTGAACCGCACCTCGCCGGTGACCGGGTGCCCGTCGCTGGAGGCCACCCGGTAGTCGACGACGTAGAGCCCCGCCCGGCCCGGCTTGAACGGCATGCTCACCCGGGACCCGGAGAAGGTCGGGGCACCGCCCAGCGCGGCCACGTTGTCCGGACCGGTGACTGTGATCTTCGTCGTATTCGGGTCCACCTTGGCCAGGAACCGCAGCTCGATGCGGGCCGGCGCCTCGGCCACCCGGGCACCGTCGCGCGGATCGCTGCCGGTCAGCGAGTTGTGGGCGGCCGCCGGCGCGGCCGGCAGCAACAACGACACACCGAGCGCCACGCCGACCACCACTGGCCAGGTGAGCGCCACTCGTGGGAATCTGCCCCCCATGAACCCCTCCGTAAAGGTACGATCCGCCCGCTGATCCACGGCCGCCGTTCATTGGTCGGGCCGGGATCACAGATAGTTCCAATTACTGTTCCACGAGCTGCAACCGATCGACGTTCTGCGCAGTCTTGAGGGTGGCGCCCTGCACGGGTTCGGTCACCCCCGTCAGCCAACCAACGCGTGACCTGCAGCAAGCCATCCATCGAACGGGGCGAGGAGGCGGCGATGGTCCGAACGATGCGGCGGCTGGTCGCGGTGTTGACGGGCGGGCTCGCGGCGGCGGTCCTGTCGCTCGGCCCGGCCGAGACGGCGACGGCGGCACCGAAGCCCCCGCCGGCCGGGGTGCAGATCACCGGCGAGGGGCTGGCGGAGCCGCTGCGGCTGCGCGCCGAGGCCCAGCCCGCGCACGTGGTGGCGATCATCGACCAGGTCAACTTCCTCGGCCGTACGGGGCAGGCCAAGGGCCCGAAGGCCGCCGACCTCGGTCCGAAGTACACCGTCGTGGTCTACGCCGGTGACGTCCCGAAGCAGACGTACGACCTCTACCCGAAGGCGGTCGGCGGGCCGCGCGTCTTCCGCCCGGCCAAGCAGCCGGACGCCCGCAAGACCGCCGCGGGCTGGTTCCTCGGCCGGCTCAGCATGTCGGAGACGCTCCGCACGGCCGGGGTCCCGCTGGAGCGGCAGTTCGACACCGTCAGTGGCGGCGTCGGCGGTGGCGAACGGGTCATCCCGGAGGACGCCCTCAACCCGGCGAAGGACATTGACGAGGCGCTCGGCGAGTTGCAGCGACTGCTGCTGCTCAACGTCGCGGTGGTGCTGGTCATCACCTCGGGGCTCGCCGGTATCGCGCTGCTGGTCCGCCGCCGCACCCGCTGACCCGCCCCGGCCGGGGGCACACGCCCGAACGACGGCCGGGTGCGCGGGGCCGGGTCAGACCTCCAGGACCACCTTGCCGCGGATGTGCCCCGCCTCCACCAGGCGCTGTGCGTCCGCCGCCTGCGCCAGCGGGAACGTCCGTTGCACGTGGACGGTCAGCCGGCCGGCGTCGACCAGCCCGGCGAGCACGCCCAGATCCACGGTCGACGGCTTGACGAACAGGTAGCTGCCGCCCAGCCGGGTGACGTGCTCCGGGTCGGCCGTGGAGATCAGCCGAGCGGGGCGGGTGATCAACTCGGCGGAGGCGTCGAGCGCGTCGCCGCCGAACAGGTCGAGCACCACGTCGACCCCGTCGGGCGCGACCGCGCGGACCCGGTCGACCAGCCCGGCGCCGTACGTGACCGGCTCGGCGCCCAGCGACCGGACGAAGTCGTGGTTGCCCGCGCCGGCGGTGCCGATCACGCGATCGGCGCCGAGCGCCCGGGCGATCTGCACCGCCAGGTGGCCCACCCCGCCGGACGCCCCGTGCACCAGCACCGTGTCGCCGGCGCCGGTGCGGGCCGACTGGAGCGCCTGGTACGCCGTCAGACCCGCCAGGGGCAGGCCGGCCGCCTCGGCCCAGGACGCCTGGACCGGCTTGCCCGCCAGCGTCCGCTCGGGCGCCGGCACCAGCTCGGCGTACGTGCCGTACTGGACGTGGTCGCGGCGGACGTACCCGACGACCTCGTCGCCCACGGCGAACCCGGTGACCGCCGGGCCGACCGCCTCGACCACCCCGGCCGCGTCCCAGCCCGGGACGAGCGGAAAGTGCCCGGGGATCGCGCCGGACAGGTGCCCCTCGCGCACCTTCCAGTCGACCGGGTTCACCCCGGCCGCCCGCACCCGCACGAGCACCGTGTCCGGGCCGACCGGCGGGTCGGACAGGTCCCGGACGGTCAGCAGGTCGGCCGGGCCGTACGCGTCGATCGCGATCGCCTTCACACCGACCACGCTAGCGGCCGGACGGCGTCGCCGTGGTCAGCACCAGCGGCGCGGCGGGCGCTCGCGGCGGGTCGCGCGCTGCTGGGGGCGGACCGGGCCGTGCCGGTGCGCGCCCGCCCAGCCGGGCAGGTCGCTGCGGCAGCCCCGCGCCACCGCCGACTCGACCTCGCCGGCCGGAGCCGGCTCCGCGACGCGCTGCCGGGGCACGGTGACCTCGTCATCGGGGCGCTCCGGGGCGCGGGCCGGGTGCTCCGGCGCGTGCGCCGGGAACCCGCCGGGCAGCCGGCGGTGCTTGGCCGCCGCCGGCTGCTCGTGGTGGCCCGGCCGGCAGGGCTCGCCCTGGGCGCAGCCGTGCTCGGCCTCCCCGTGCGCCATCGGAGTCTCCTCACGTTCGCCCCGCCCGCCGGGATAGCTCCGACGGGCCCTGCCACCGTACTGGCCGCCACCGACCCTCCCATCAGCCACCCGACTCCCCCACCCCACCCATCCCCCTCCCCTCGCGATCATGGAGTTGTGGTGGGAATTTCGTACACCTGTGCAGCTTTCGTCCCCCCACCACACCTGCACGATCGGCGGAAACCCGGGGTGTAGGGGGTGTGGTGGGATCTGGGGGTGGGGGTATGGGGTGGGGGGCGTGGGCGGGACGTTCTGCTCGCTTGTGCGGGTCTGGCCGGCGGGTTGGTCATGTACGGCCTGGGCACGCAGCCGCAGCTGTCCTGGCGCCCCGATGTGCCGGAAACGCTGTTCCTGCTGCCGCTGGCCGTGGTCTGCGTGGCGGTGGGCCTGCGCCGGGTCGCCAGCCGGGCCAGCCTGGCGCTCGGCACGGTGGCGGTGCTGGCCGACCTCGCTCTGGGCGGCTCGCTGGCGACCGTCCTGGTCTACACCCAGGTGCTCTACGACGCGTGCGTGTTCGGCTCGGCCCGCACGTGGCGTCGGCTGCTCCAGGCGACGGTCGGGCTGAGCGTCCTCGGCACGGCGGTGGGGGTGCTGCTGAAGGGCGACTGGCGGGGCGTGGGCTTCGGGGCGCCCGTGGTCCTGGCCGGGGTGCTGCCGGTGCTCACCGGGATCAGCGTGCGGCAGTACCGGGACCAGGCGGCCGCCGAGCGGGCGCGGGCGGAGCAGACGGCCCGCCTGGTGGAGCTGGACCGCCGCCAGGCGGTCGGCGCGGAGCGGGCCCGGATGGCCCGCGAGCTGCACGACGTGATCGCCAACCACCTGAGCGCGGTGGCCATCCACGCCACGGCCGTGCTCTCCGCGCCCGGGCTCGACCGGTCGCAGGTCGAGTCGGCGCTGCGGGTGATCCGGGAGAGCAGCGTGCAGGGGCTGGGCGAGATGCGGCAGATGATCGGCCTGCTGCGGGAACCGGCGGAGGGCGGAACGGCTGTCGACGCCACGGAGGAGGCGACCCGGGCGCGGCTCAGCGAGCTGGACGTGCTGGTCGAGCGGGTCCGCGCGGCCGGGCTGACCGTACGCGCGACCCGGCGCGGCGAGCCGCGCGCGCTGCCGGTCGGGGTGGACCTCGCCGCGTACCGGATCGTGCAGGAGTCGCTGACCAACGCGCTCAAGCACGGCGCCGGCGAGGCCGACCTGCTCGTCGCGTACGAGCCGGCGGGGCTGGTGGTGGACGTGGGCAACCCGGTCGGCGCCGGCCGTGGCACGCTGAACGGCGCGGGCGCCGGCCTGATCGGGATGCGGGAGCGGGCCGTGCTGCTGAACGGGCGGTTCGCCGCCGGCCCGGCGGACGGCCGCTGGCGGGTACGGGTGGAGCTGCCGACGGAGGTGGCGCCGTGAGGGGCGGGACGTGACGTGGCCGAGGTGATCCGGGTGCTGCTGGCCGACGACCAGGCGGCGGTACGGGCCGGGCTGGCGCTGGTCCTGGCGGGGGCGGCCGGCGTCGAGGTGGTGGGCGAGGCCGAGGACGGCGCCGAGGCGGTCCGGCTGTGCCGCGAGCTGCGCCCGGACGTCGCCGTGCTGGACGTGCGGATGCCCCGGCTGGACGGCATCTCCGCCACCCGGGAGATCGCCGCCGACCGGCTCGCCGACGTGCTCGTGCTCACCACCTTCGACCTCGACGAGTACGTCTTCGGCGCGCTGCGGGCCGGGGCGGCGGGTTTCGTGCTCAAGGACACCGACGCCGAGGGGCTGGTGGCGGCGGTACGGACGGTCGCGCGGGGCGAGGGGTTCATCGCCCCGGCGGTCACCCGCCGTCTGATCACCGCGTTCGCGGCGACCGCCCCGACCAGCTCCGCCGCGACGCGCGGGGCCGTGGACGCGCTCACCCCCCGGGAGCGCGACGTGCTGGCCTGCCTGGGGCTCGGGTTGTCCAACCAGCAGGTCGCCGACCGGTTGGCGCTGGCCGAGAGCACCACCAAGACCCACGTCAGCCGGATCCTCGCCAAGCTGGACCTGCGCAGTCGGGTGCAGGCCGCCATCCTGGCCCAGGAACTGGGGCTGCCCGCCCCGCCCCCGGCCTGACCTCACCGCCGCCCGTCGTCGCGGCGGCCGGGCCGCCCGGGGCCACGGCAGGCCGGCCACCCGCAGCGGGCGGGCCGCCCGGCGCCCAGGTGCAGGTCGGGGCGTGTCACGCTGGGGCGGTGAGCGAGCCGGGCGGGACGGAACTGTCGGCCACGCTGCGCCGGATCGAACGGGCGGCGGGGGCGCTGGCCAGCGCCAGCGTGGCCCGGATGGACGAGACGCTGCCCTGGTTCCGCGACCTGCCGCCCGACCACCGCTCCTGGGTGATGCTGGTGGCCCAGGCCGGCGCCCGGTCGCTGGTGCAGTGGCTGCGCGACGGCGGCGGCACGGCGGACAGCACCCAGGAGGTCTCGGACGAGGTCTTCGCCACCGCGCCGCAGGCGCTGGCCCGCTCGATCAGCCTCCAGCAGACCGTCGCGCTGGTGAAGGTGATGATCGACGTGGTCGAGGAGCAGGTCTCGCACCTGGCGGCGAAGGGCGAGGAGCAGCAGCTGCGCGAGGCGGTGCTGCGGTTCTCCCGGGAGATCGCCTTCGCCGCCGCCCGCGTGTACGCCCGCGCCGCCGAGTCGCGCGGATCGTGGGACGCCCGGTTGCAGGCGTTGCTGGTGGACGCCCTGCTGCGCGGCGACTCGCCGGACGTGCTGGCGAGCCGCGCGGCGGCACTCGGCTGGGCGGACGCCCCGCCCGTGGCGGTGGCGGTCGGCCGCTCCCCCGGCGGGGAGGTTTCCGCCGTGCTGCACACCGTCCACCGGCAGGCCCGGCGCATCGGCACGGAGGTGATCGGCGGGGTGCACGGCGACCGGCTGGTCATCGTGCTCGGCGGTGCCGCCGACCCGGTCGCGGCCACCGGCAAGCTGCTCGGCACGTTCGGGGACGGGCCGGTGGTGGTCGGTCCGGCCGTGCCGAGCCTGGACGAGGCGACCGAGTCGGCGCGCGCCGCGCTGGCCGGCTTCCGGGCCGCCCCGGCCTGGCCGACCGCGCCCCGACCGGTGCCGGCGGACGACCTGCTGCCGGAGCGGGCGCTGGCCGGGGACGCGGAGGCGCGCCGCCGGCTGCGTCACGACGTCTACGCGGCCCTGGTCCGCGCCGGCGGGGAGCTGCTGGAGACCCTCGACGCCTTCTTCGCGGCCGGCGGCACGCTGGAGAGCGCCGCACGGTCCCTCTTCGTGCATCCGAACACGGTGCGCTACCGGCTGCGGCGGATCTCCGACGTCACCGGCTTCTCGCCGCTCGCGGCGCGCGACGCGTTCGCGCTCCAGGTCGCCCTCACCGTCGGCCGGCTCGACCCGGTGGTCCCGATGGTACCAACCCAGACAATGGCCCCAAGTGTCATCAAAACGCCACACACAGGTGATGATCGCCGCCGATCTTTGTAGGATTCCTCCAAAGGTTCTAGTGCGGTTTGGTCGGAGGCGGCACAGCGCTACCCGCCCGTATCCGGGAGAGTCATAGACGTGCTCGCCGTACTCTCGCCCGGCCAGGGTTCCCAGAAACCCGGCTTCCTGACTCCCTGGCTTGACCTCACCGGCGCCGAGGCGCGCCTGCGCTGGTGGTCCGCGCTGGCCGGGGTCGACCTGGTGCACCTCGGCACCACGGCCGACGCGGACGAGATCAGGGACACCGCGCGGACCCAGCCGCTGCTGGTCGCCGCCGCGCTGCTGGCCGCCGAGCACCTGCCGATGTACGACGTCACGCTCACCGTCGGCCACAGCGTCGGCGAGCTGGGCGCGGCGGCGCTCGCCGGGGTGCTCCCGGCGGAGGCGGCGATCACGCTGGCCGGCGTACGCGGCCGGGAGATGGCCGCCGCCTGCGCGCTGGAGCCCACCGGGATGGCCGCCGTGCTGGGCGGAGACCCGAACGAGGTGCTCGCCTCGATCGCCGCGCACGGGCTGCACCCGGCCAACCGCAACGGCGCCGGCCAGTTCGTCGCCGCCGGCGCCGTCGAGGGGCTGGACAAGCTCGCCGCCGAGCCGCCGACGAAGGCCCGGGTCATCCGCCTGAAGGTGGCCGGCGCCTTCCACACCCCGTACATGGCCCCGGCCGAGACGGCGCTGGCCGCCGTGGCGGCCGGGATCACCCCGACCGACCCGGCCCGGATCCTGCTGTCGAACCTCGACGGCGCCGCGGTCAACCACGGGCGCGACATGGTGCAGCGCCTGGTCCGCCAGGTCACCGCGCCGGTGCGCTGGGACCTCTGCATGCGCACCCTGGCCGACCTCGGGGTGACCGGCGTGATCGAACTGCCCCCGGCCGGCACCCTCGCGGGCCTGGTCAAGCGGGAGCTCAAGGGGGCCGGCGCCCCCGAGGTGGTCACCCTCAACACCCCGGACGACCTGCCCGCCGCCCGGGACCTGATCGCCCGGCACGGGATGGCGCCCAGCCACGAGCCGACCATGCACTTCCGCGTGGTGGTGGCACCGGCGGCCGGCACCTTCGAGCCGGCCCGGGACCTCGCCGAGGGCGACATGCTGCACACCGGCCAGGTCGTCGGCCACGTGGCCACCCGCCAGGGCCCGGTCGAGGTGACCGCGCACGACGACGGTGTGCTCACCGAGTGGCTCGCCCACCACGACGACCCGGTCGCCCCGGGCCAACCGCTCGTCCGCATCGGAGGACACGCATGACCGGCAGCCGGATCGTCGCGCTGGGGCACTACCAGCCCTCCCGGGTGGTCACCAACGACGACATCGCCCAACTCGTCGAGACCAACGACGAGTGGATCCGCGACCGGGTCGGCATCGCCACCCGGCGGATCGCCGACGGCGAGACGGTCGCCGACATGGCCAGCGCCGCCGCCGGCAAGGCGCTCGCCAACTCCGGGCTCACCGCCGCCGACATCGACCTGGTCGTGGTGGCGACGTGCAGCTCCGCCGACCGCAGCCCCAACGTGGCCTGCCGGGTCGCCGCCAAGCTCGGCATCACCGCGCCCGGTGCGTTCGACCTCAACACGGCCTGCTCCGGCTTCGCGTACGCGCTGGGCACCGTCGACCACGCCATCCGGGCCGGCGCCTCGCGCAACGCCCTGGTCATCGGCGCGGAGAAGCTGTCCGACATGGTCGACTGGACCGACCGCTCCACCTGCATCATCTTCGCCGACGGCGCCGGAGCGGCCGTCGTGTCGGCCGTCGCCGACGGCGAGCCCGCCGGCGTCGGCCCGGTGGTCTGGGGCTCGGTGCCGGAGAGGGGCGACGCGGTACGCATCGAGGGCTGGCGCCCGTACATCCAGCAGGAGGGCCAGTCGGTCTTCCGCTGGGCCACCACGGAGCTGGCGCCGCTGGCCCGGCAGGCGTGCGAGCGCGCCGGGGTGGACCCGTCGGAGCTGGCCGCCTTCGTACCGCACCAGGCCAACGCCCGGATCATCGACGGCATCGTCAAGCGGCTCGGCATCCCGAACGCGATCGTCGCCAAGGACATCGTCGAGTCCGGCAACACGTCGGCGGCGAGCGTGCCGCTGGCCCTGTCCAAGCTGGTGGAGCGGCGGGAGGTGCCCTCCGGCGCCCCGGTGCTGCTCTTCGGCTTCGGCGGCGGCCTGACCTACGCCGGTCAGGTCGTCCGCTGCCCCTGAAAGCCCCTCCGGCCGCGTGCCGGGGAGTGACGGCCGGCGTCGTCGGCCGTCGAATGAACCACGATGAGAGGAACCAACCGCAATGACCCGTGACGAGATCACCGCCGGCCTCGCCGAGATCCTCGAAGAGGTTGCCGGGGTGAACCCGGACGACGTGGCCGAGGGGAAGTCCTTCACCGACGACCTGGACGTCGACTCGCTCTCCATGGTGGAGGTCGTGGTGGCGGCCGAGGAGAAGTTCGGCGTCAAGATCCCGGACAACGAGGTGCAGAACCTGAAGACCGTCGGGGACGCCGTCAGCTACATCGAGGCGCAGTCCTGATCATGGCTCACACCGACGTCGTCGTCACCGGGCTCGGCGCGACCACCCCGCTGGGCGGGGACGTCGCGTCGACCTGGGACGCCATGCTCGCCGGCCGCTCCGGGGTGGGTCCGCTCACCCAGGAGTGGGCCGAGCAACTGCCGGTCCGGATCGCCGCCCGGCTCGCGGTCGAGCCGACCGGCCTGATCGACCGGGTCAAGCTCCGCCGGCTCGACCGTTCCGAGGCGATCGCGATCATCGCGGCGCAGCAGGCCTGGGCGGACGCCGGCCTGGCCGACTCCGGGCTGGACCCGGAGCGGCTGGGCGTCAGCGTCGGCTCCGGCATCGGCGGCGCGCTGACGCTGCTCGCCCAGGACGACATCCTGGAGGCGTCCGGCCCCCGGCGGGTCTCCCCGCACACCATCCCGATGCTGATGCCGAACGGACCCGCCGCCTGGGTGGGCCTGGAGCTGGGCGCGAAGGCCGGGGTGCACTCCGTGGCCAGCGCCTGCGCGACCGGCGCCGAGGCGATCGCCCTCGGCATGGACATGATCCGCGCCGGCCGGGCCGACGTGGTGGTGGCCGGCGGCACCGAGGCGGTCATCCACCAGCTGCCCATCGCCGGCTTCAGCTCGATGCGGGCGATGTCGACCCGCAACGACGAGCCGGAGCGGGCCTCCCGCCCGTGGGACAAGGCCCGCGACGGCTTCGTGCTCGGCGAGGGCGCGGGCATCCTGGTGCTGGAGCGGGCGGAGCACGCCGCCGCCCGGGGCGCCCGGGTCTACGCGCGGCTGGCCGGCGCCGGGCTCACCTCCGACGGCTACGACATCGTCCAGCCGCACCCGGAGGGCGAGGGCGCCATCCGGGCGATCGCGAAGGCGATCGCGGACGCGGACATCGCCCGGGCGGACATCGTGCACGTCAACGCGCACGCCACGTCGACCCCGGTCGGCGACGTCGCGGAGATCACCGCGCTGCGGGCGGCGCTGGGCGACCACCCGGTGCTGACCTCGACCAAGTCGATGTCCGGGCACCTGCTGGGCGCGGCGGGCGCGCTGGAGTCGATCGCCACCATCCTGGCGATACGCGACGGTGTCGTACCGCCGACGATCAACCTGGACGACCCCGACGACGGGCTCAGTCTGGACGTGGCCGCCAACGAGGCGCGCCACATGGACATCCCCGCCGCGCTGAACAACTCGTTCGGCTTCGGCGGCCACAACGTGGCTCTCGTCTTCACGCGGGCCTGAGACCACTGCCATGGAGGCACACGTGAGCACCACCGCCGTCGGCGTGGACGCATCTTCCGTCGTCGACCACCGGGATCCGGAGGTTCGGCTCCGGGCGCTGTTCGACGCGGGATCGTTGCGGCTGTCGGTGCCCCGCGACACCTCGGGCGTGCTGTGGGCGCGCGGCGAGATCGAGGGTTCGCCGGTCGTCGCGTACGCCACGGACGCGACGCGGATGGGCGGGGCGATGGGCACCGAGGGGTGCCGGCACGTCGTGGACGCCATCGACACCGCCGTACGCGAACGGGTGCCGGTGGTGGGGCTGTGGCACTCGGGCGGGGCGCGGTTGGCCGAGGGCGTGGTCGCCCTGGACGCCGTGGGCCAGGTCTTCGCGGCGATGGTGCGTGCCTCGGGGCGGGTGCCGCAGATCTCCACGGTGCTCGGTCCGGCGGCCGGTGGCGCCGCGTACGGGCCGGCACTGACCGACATCGTGGTGATGAGCGGCGCGGGCCGGATCTTCGTGACCGGCCCGGAGGTGGTCCGCAGCGTCACCGGCGAGCAGGTCGACATGGCGCGTCTCGGTGGGCCCGAGCCGCACGGCCGCCGCTCCGGGGTGGTCCACGTGACCTGCGCCGACGACGAGTCGGCGATCACCGAGTCGCGCCGGCTCGCCGCGTTGCTGGGCCGGCAGGGGCGCCTGTCGCCCGACGACGTGTCCGCCCAGGACGAGGGGGGACACGACCTGGCGGCGAGGATGCCGGCGGAGCCGAACCGGGCCTACGACGTCAAGCCGGTGGTCAAGGCGCTGCTGGACGCCCCCGGCGTGGAGCTGCACGCCAAGTGGGCCCCCAACGTCGTGACCACCCTGGGTCGCTTCGCCGGGCGCACCGTCGGCGTCGTCGCGAACAACCCGCTGCGCCTGGGCGGCTGCCTGGACGCGTCCAGCGCCGAGAAGGCCGCCCGGTTCGTGCGCATGTGCGACTCCCTCGGCGTACCGCTGATCGTCCTGGTCGACGTCCCCGGCTACCTGCCCGGCCTGGGCCAGGAGTGGGACGGCGTCGTCCGCCGCGGCGCGAAGCTCCTGCACGCGTTCGCCGAGGCCGTCGTGCCCCGGGTCACCCTGGTCACCCGCAAGGCGTACGGCGGGGCGTACATCGCGATGAACTCCCGTTCCCTGGGCGCCACCGCCGTGTTCGCCTGGCCCAACGCCGAGGTCGCCGTCATGGGCGCCGGCGCCGCGGTCAACATCCTGCACCGCAAGAAGCTGGCCGCCGTGCCCGCCGAGGAACGCGAGACGCTGCGCGCACAGCTCGTCGAGGAGCAGACCCGCATCGCGGGCGGCGTCAACCGGGCCCTGGAGATCGGCGTGGTGGACGACGTCATCACCCCCGCCGAGACGCGCCGCCGCATCGCCGAGGCCCTCGCCGCCGCCCCGGCGGCCCGGGGCGCGCACGGCAACATCCCCCTGTAGGGCCGCGCGGAGGCTGCGGGGCCGGCCGTTGATTTTCCGAAGTGCGGGGTCGGAGGACCTGGCAGGCGCGTGGCGCCGACGAACCACCGCGCCGCGGTGCTGATACCTCTGCGGCATGAAGATACCGCCGTGGTATCGCAACGCGGCGACGACACGCCGGTCGTCCAGGCTCTGGTCACCGGCTCGACCGGCCACGCGGCCGGGCACGGTGCAAGGCACAGAACGCATCACGACGTACCGCCGGGAGGGCCCGCGCTCGGGTGAGCGCCGGCCCTCCCGCGTCGCTCAGCCCTGGTTGCGGGGATGTCGGCGGGCGGTCCGCTCGTTGCCCCGACGGTAGTTGCCGGTCCACCGGGCCATGACGAGCTGCGGATCGCCGTCGACCTCGGCGAGGAACTCCGCCGCCCGGCCGCCCCGCAGGGTGCCCGCCGCCCGGCCGTGGTGGGTGATCACCACCGTGCCGTCCGACCGCTCGACGTACGCGAAACCCTCAGCCGTTCCCATCTGCGCGAGGGTGCCAGGTGGGGCGGCCGAACGCGACTCGGTTTCCCGCTTGACTCTCCAGCGGCTGGAGGCAGGAGGCTCTTGGACGTGGACGACCACACCGACCTGTTCACCATCGGGCAGCTCGCCCGCCGGACCGGCCTCTCCGTCCGGACGATCCGTTTCTGGTCCGACCTCGACCTGCTCCCGCCCACCGCGCGCTCCACCGGCGGTTACCGGCTCTACGACGCGGCGGCCGTGGCCCGGCTGGACCTCGTTCGGAGCCTGCGGGAGCTGGGGATCGGCCTGGACGACGTCCGCCGGATCCTCCAGCGGCGGACGAGCGTGCGGGAGGTGGCGCGGGCGCACAGCCGCGCCCTGGACGCCGAGATCCGCACGCTGCGGCTGCGCCGGGCGGTGCTGCGGTCGGTCGCCCGACGTGGCAGTACGACCGAGGAGTTGAGACTGATGAACGACCTGGCCCGCCTCTCCGCCCGGGAGCGGCAGCGGATCATCGACGAGTTCGTCGCCGAGGTCTTCGGCGGAGTGGAGCCCGGCCCCGACGGCGACGGGCTGGCCCGCGCCATGCGGACGCTCCCCACCGACCTGCCCGACGAGCCCACCGACGAGGAGGTGGACGCCTGGGTCGAGCTGGCCGAACTGGTCGCCGACCCGGCCTTCCGGCTGCGGGTACGGGCGATGGCGGTGGCCGGGGCGGCGGCGACGTCCCCGCCGCCGGCGATGCCCTCCATCGAGCCGGCGCGCGCCGCGCTCGCCGCCGGGATCGCCCCGGACTCCGGGCGGGCGCGGGCGGTGCTCCACGAGATGGTGGACCCGGGGCTGTCCCGCGCCGAACGGCTCGCGCTCGCCGACGGCATCGCGGCCTTCACCGACCGGCAGGTGGAGCGGTACTGGCAGCTGATCGGGGTGCTCAACCGGCGGCCCCCGTTCCCGCCCTCGGTGCCCGCCGTGGAGTGGCTGGTGGCCGCCCTGCGCGCGACGCCGTAGATCAACCGGGTTGACGGCATCGGTCCGCGCCGCTTTGATGAGCCGGCTCTCGTCGTCAACGGGGAATGGACACCATGGAACGTCGTACCCGCGTCGCCGTGCTCGCGGCGCTCACCATCGGACTGACCGGCGGCTGCGCCGACGGCAAGGAGGAGCCGCCCTCGGCCGGCACCTCCCCGTCGGCCTCACCGAGCGCCACCGCCTCGCCGGTGACGCCCGGACCGCCCTGGCACGACGAGGTGGCGGCTGCCGCCGCCGGCACCACGATCGGCGGGAAGGGCACGCCCTGCGAGCTGCCGGTCACCTTCTCCGTGCCGGCGCGGTGGAAGGTCGAGGCGGTGAAGGGCTCGGCGGAGTTCGGCGAGGCCCGCCTCGGCAAGGCCCTCATGCTGTGCGAGATCGACGCCCGGCCGGCCGGCTCGATCGGGTTCCTCCGCGTGTGGCGGGTCGACGGGGTCGCCGGCGGCGCCGAGGCGCACCTGAAGCACTTCCTCGACGCGTACTCGCCGAAGGCGGCGGACGCGGAGTACCGGCGGCTCAAGGCCGGCACCCTCGACGCCGTCGAGGCGAGCTACCCCAGGAAGGACGGCGGCGCGGTCAACGACCGGGCCGTCGCGGTCTCCTCCCTCTACGGGCCGATCGTGCTGAGCCTGGACACTCCGGAACCCACGGAGCTGCTGCCCGCGTACCAGTTGGTGAAGCAGTCGGCCCGGATCAACCGCGACTGACGCCGCTCAGGCGCCGCAGGTCGTGGCGGGCAGGCCGCTCACCGGCACCGGGGAGCGGCCGTCGGGGCGGGCCTTGCCGGCCAGCACCCCGGCGAGGGCGGTCATCGACGCCCGGCTGGACGAGTAGGTCGCCAGCAGGGTCGGCGACTTGGCCTTCGCCAGCACGTACGGAGTGTCCATGGCGACCGTGACGGCGGCGTCGGCGCGCAGGTCGCCGGCGCCGTCGCCGTACCCGACGAGGTGCACCACCGTGCCGCCACGGGCCACCACCTCGACCCCGGCCGCCCTGAGCGCCTCGGTCAGCGCCGCCCGGGTGTGCTCGCGCCCGCCGGAGGCGGTCACGGTCACCGGGCCCCGTACGCCGCCGCCGCAGGCGCCGCGCAGCACCGTCACCGCCGCCGCGGCCAGGTCCTCCGCCGCCTTGCGGTGCGCCGGGCCGGCCAGCGTGGACAGCTCGGGCGTGGGCCGGTCGGCCAGCTTGAACTTCATCGTCAGCACCCGGGTCGCGGCCTCGACGAGGCGGGTCCGGGGCAGCGAGCCGTCGCGGAGCGCGGCGAGCAGCCCGTCGTACGCCTGACGGACGTTCGGCGGCATCAGGATCAGGTCGTTGCCCGCCTTCAGCGCCCGCACGGCGGCCTCGCCCGGCGACCAGCGCTTGGCCGGCGGCATGTTCATCCCGTCGGTGATCACCACGCCCTGGAAGCCGAGCTGGCCGCGGAGCACGCCGGTGAGCAGCTTGTGCGAGAAGGTCGCCGCGGTGCCCGGGTCCACCGACCGCGCGTCGAGGTGGGCGGACATCACGGCCATCGTGCCCGCGTCGATGGCGGCGGAGAAGGGCGGCCACGCCCCGGTCTCCAGCGTCTTCCTGGGCTGGTCGAGCACCGGCAGACCCTCGTGCGAGTCGGCGGCGCTGTGCCCGTGCCCGGGGAAGTGCTTGACGGTGGCCGCGACGCCGGCGGCCTGCAGGCCCCGTACCGCGCCGGCGACCTGCCCCGCCGCCACCTTCGGGTCCGCCCCGTACGACCGGGAGCCGATCACCGTACTGCGGGTGACGAGCACGTCGGCGACGGGGGCGAAGTCGAGGTTGATGCCCATCGCGGCGAGTTCGGCGCCGGCCGCCCGCCAGGCGGCCTCGGTCAGCTCCGGTCGTCCGGCGGCACCGGCGGCGAGGGCGCTGGGCAGCAGGGTCACGCCGTCGGTGATCCGGGTGACGACGCCGTGCTCCTGGTCGGTCCCGACCAGGAAGGGCGCCGGCCCGGCGGGCAGCCGGCCGGCGGCAGCGCGCAGGCCGTCGGTCAGCGCGCGGACCTGCTTCGGGTTGTCGACGTTGGTCGTCTCCTGGTTGCCCTTGGTGGGGTCGTCGGCGCTGAAGCCGACCAGGATCAGCCCGCCGAGCCGGTACTTCTCGACCATCTGGGCGGGGGTGTCCACGCCGGCCAGCGCCTGGTTGCCGGCCGCCGAGCCGGGCGAGACCCGGGTGGCCGCGTCGCCGTAGGCGTACGGCATCAGCACCTGCCCCACGAGGTCCTCGTCGGCCAGCGAGGCCACGAGGGCGGCGGCGCGGGCGGCGGGGTCGGCGCCGGGGACGCTCGCGGTGGGTGCCGGGGTGGCCGTCGGGGCGGCGGCGCTCGTGGGCGTCGGGTCGGGGCGGCGCTCCGCCGGCCGGGAGCATCCGGAGACGAGCAGCGCGGTCAGGACGGCGAGCGCGACGCCGGCACGTCGCGGGGTAGTCGACACGCGGCCCATCCCACCAGTTCGCCCGTTATCGGGGCAACTTGACCTTCACCCCATCGGATGAGTCGGCCCCGGTCCGGGCCGTGGTGTCAGCCGACGCGGGTGAGCAGGGTCACCGGCGCGCCGTCGCCGGCGTACCGGTAGGGCTCCAGTTCCGCGTCCCACGCCGTGCCGAGCGCCTTGTCGAGGGCGTGCGCGAGGGCCTCCGGCGCCCGCGCGCCCGCCATGATGCTGCGCAGCCGGTCCTCGCCGAGCTGGATGTCGCCGGCCGCCCCGACGGTCGCCCGGAACAGGCCCCGTCCGGGCACGTACATGAAGCGCTCGCCGTCGGCGCCGGGGCTGGGTTCCTCGGTGACCTCGAAACGGATCATGGGCCACTGCCGGAGGGCAGCAGCCAGCTCGGCGCCCGTCCCCGGGCGACCGGTCCACCCGCACTCGGCCCGGCGGGCGCCGGGGTCGACGGGCTGAGCCGTCCACTGCAGGTTGACCGGCGCGGCGAGGACGCGCGCGATCGCCCACTCGACGTGTGAGCACACGGCGAGCGGGGTCGAGTGGACGTATACGACGCCACGCGTTGGCACGGTGACCTCCCGGAGAGCGAGGTGCGTCTTCCCCTACGACCTCGACCACCCGAGTGGTTGCTGGAACACATGATGACTGGTGTGACGGATGGTGCGCCAGGGAATCGGAAAATTCGCGGTCGGAATAGTCGGACGGGTGCCCCGGTTGACCCCTCACGACGCGATGACCAGCCAGGGACCGTGTTCGTGTACAGTTCCATCGGCGGCCTGTGCCGCGCACATCTTCGCGGGCGCACCCAGCAGGGTGACACCCGCACAGCCCCCGGACGTTCCGTCCTCCCGTACGTCTTGCAAGGAGTACCTCCGTGGCGAGCAACACCTCTAAGACCGCGCGCGCGTCAGTCCGGGCCGGCCAGGCTGGCCAGGGTGGCGCCCTCAGCGTGCTGGGCGAGTTCAAGTACGTCATCCCGCTCAACGGCGGCAAGCACGCCTACGTGCGGAACCTGACCAACGGCAAGACCGCGCACCTGCGCACCGACTCCGAGGCCTTCGTCGAGGAGATCCGGGTGCTGGCCGCCGCCGGCCACGCCGCGAAGATCCGGGCCGAGCTCAACAACCTCAACGCCACCCACCCGGGTGACGGCTGGGACGCCACCGAGAAGCGCCTCGTCGAGGCCGGCGTCTTCGAGGGCTGAGCCCCTCCCCCACGCGACACCGCGACCGCCCGTCGGGACCATCCCGGCGGGCGGTCGCGCGTCTGCGGACCCTCACGTCTCCAGCAGGGCCACCTCGCCGGTCGCCAGGTCGTAGAGGGCACCGACCACCGCCAGCCGGCCGGCGGCGACCGGGGCGGCGAGCAGGGCGTCGGCGCGCAGGGCGCGCACCGTACGCAGCACGTGCCGCCGGATCGCCAACGGATGCACCCGGGGGTCGTCGACGCCCACCTCGGTCACCGCCGGGGCGATCTGCTCGACGAGGTGGGCCAGCGAGCCGCCCGGCGACCGCCCGCCGCGCAGCGTGTCCACGGTCGAGGCCACCGCGCCGCACCGCTCGTGCCCGAGCACCACCACCAGCCGTACGCCCAGCTCACCCACCACGTACTCGATGGAGCCGAGCACCGCCCGGTCGAGCACGTGCCCGCCGGTGCGGATCACGCAGATCGAGCCGAAGGTCTGGTCGAAGATCGCCTCCAGCGGCACCCGCGAGTCGATGCAACCGAGGAGCACCGCGTACGGCTGCTGGTCGCCGGAGGCCGCCGCGGCGGCCGCGGTGACGTCGTGGCCGTGGATCGGCTGGCCGCTGACGAAGCGGCGGTTGCCGGCGAGCAGCTCGGCCAGCGCGGCGCGGGGCGACCCCATGCCCTCAGCTTGGCGGGCCCCCGGGAGGTCCGGAGCGGGTTGCGAATCTTCTCACCGACCCGGTTGTCGTGGTCTCATGACGGGTAGCCGGTGTTACCACCGGGTATCCCCGGTGTTGCGGTTCCGTGCGGCCCTGGGGAGGTGACGATGCCGGAGCACGTCGAGGTGCGTCTTCCCGACGACGTACGCCTGCACGTCGAGGCGGCCGGACCGGCCGACGCCGAGGTCACGGTCGTGCTGCTGCACGGCTGGACGCTCGACGGGCGCGCCTGGCACCGGCAGCTCGCCGACCTGCGGCGACGGTTCGCCGACGCGGTGCGGGTGGTGACCTACGACGCGCGCGGGCACGGCCGGTCGAGCTGCATGGCGCTGCCCACCGCCACCGTGGCCCAGCTCGGCGACGACCTCGCCGCGGTGCTGGACGAGGTGGCGCCGACCGGCCGCGTCGTGCTGGTCGGCCACTCGATGGGCGGCATGACGATCATGGAGTACGCGCACCGCCACCCCGGGCACTTCGCCGCCCGGACGGCCGGGCTGGTCTTCGTCTCCACCACCGCCGAGGGCCACACGCACACCGTCTACGGCCTCTCGCCGCGCATCGCCCGGTTGATCCGGCTCGCCGAGACCACCGGGGCCGGCGTACTGGCCCGGTGCGGGTCCTGGCGGCCGCCCCGGGCGCTGCTGCGGGCGCTGCGTCCCAGCATCCGCTGGATGCTCTTCGGCGACCGCTGCGACCCGCACGACATCCGGCTGGTCACCTCGGCGGTGGCCCGGGCCTCCCTGCGTTCGATCGGCGGGTTCCGCGCCTCCATCGGCGCGCAGCACCGGTTGGACACCCTCACCGCGCTGGCCCACCTGCC
Source organism: Micromonospora sp. SD12 (assembly GCF_052068495.1). Classification (NCBI taxonomy): domain Bacteria; kingdom Bacillati; phylum Actinomycetota; class Actinomycetes; order Micromonosporales; family Micromonosporaceae; genus Micromonospora; species Micromonospora sp. SD12. The sequence continues at coordinate 526,331 of NZ_JBQHDF010000003.1, forward strand.
GGCGGCGGCCCTGGTCGGCGACCGGGACCGGCTCACCCCGCCGCCCTGCGCCGAGTCGATCGCCGCCGCGCTGCCGGCGACCGAACTGACCGTCTGCCCGGGTGCCGGGCACATGCTCATGATGGAGCGGCCCGACGAGGTCAACGAGGCGCTGGGCGGGGTGCTCCGGCGCGTACTCGCCACCCCCGGCGCCACCGCCGCCATCCGGGCGGACTGACCCGGGCGCGGCCCCGCGGGGCGTGACGCGGGTTCCTTTCCCGCACCGGTCGCGCCGCTGGTTGCGCGCGGGCCGTACCCTCTTGCGGTTGGCCTGGCGCGGTTGGCGCGGTTCGCGCCGCCCGCCGCCGACGTCAGGAGGAGCGAGCGGTGACCGACCAGACCACCCTGGAACAGGAGATCGCCGTCGAGCAGCGGCATCTCGACCGGGTGTACGCCCGACTGGCCGAGCTGCGCCGGTCGGCGGTCAGCGCCGAGAAGGAGGGCTACCGGCTCGCCCGGGTGGGCAACTTCGGGGCGCTGGTCGAACGGGACGCGATGGTGTTCCACGCCGCGCGGCGGCGGCACATGCTCGACGCCGAGCACGAGGGCCTGGTCTTCGGCCGGCTGGACCTGCTGGACCGGCAGGTGCTGCACGTCGGGCGGCTCGGCATCCGCGACGACGACGCCTCCACGCTGGTGGTCGACTGGCGCGCCCCGGCGGCCGCCGCCTTCTACCAGGCCACCCCCGCGCAGCCGCTGGGCGTGGTGCGGCGCCGCACGATCCAGTCCTCCGCCGAGCGGGTCACCCGCATCGAGGACGACCTGCTCGACCCCGTCGCGGCCCCCGCCGACATGGCGGTCGTCGGCGACGGCGCGCTGCTGGCCACGCTGTCGAAGGCCACCGGCCGGGGCATGCGCGACATCGTGGCCACCATCCAGCGGGAGCAGGACGAGGCGATCCGCTCCCCCGGCTCGGGCGTGACGATCGTGTCCGGCGGCCCGGGCACCGGGAAGACGGCCGTCGCCCTGCACCGGGCCGCGTACCTGCTCTATTCCGACCGCAGCCGGTTCGCCGGTGGCGGCATCCTGGTGGTGGGCCCGTCCTCGGTCTTCGTCGAGTACATCGCCTCGGTGCTGCCCTCGCTCGGCGAGGACACCGCCACCCTGCACTCGCTGGGCACGCTCTTCGCGGGCATGACGGCCACCCGTACCGATGGACCGGCCGTGGCGGCGGTCAAGGGCTCCCTGCGGATGCGACGGGTGCTGGAGCGGGCGGTCCGGGACGCGGTGCCGGACGGCCCGACCGAGCTGCGCCTGCTCTACCGGGGCGCGCTGCTCCGGCTGGAGCGCCGCGAGCTGGACGGCATCCGGGACCGGGCGATGCCTCGCGGCGCCCGGCGCAACGAGGTGCGCCGGGCCGGCTTCGACGGGGTCTTCGCGGCGCTCTGGGCGCAGGCCCGCAGGTTGGGCGTCGGCCGGCTGCCCGAGCAGCGCGCGTTCGAGGACGAGATCGCCGAGCGGCCGGAGTTCCGGGAGTTCCTCAAGGCGTGGTGGCCCCGGCTGCACCCCCGGCACGTGCTGGGCTGGCTGGCCCGCCCGGACCGGTTGCACCGCTACGCCGCCGGCATCCTGTCCCGCGCCGAGATCCGGCTGCTGGCCGACGCGTACCGCAGCCTCGACACCGCCGGGCTGACGATCGCCGACATCGCGCTGCTCGACGAGCTGGACGCCCTGCTCGGCAAGCCGATGAAGCCCGCCCGGGCGAAGCGGGACCCGTTCCAGCTGGCCGGCGGCGTCCGCGAGCTGAGCACCTTCGCCGACCGGCAGCGCGCCGCCCGCGAGGCGGCCCGGGAACGCCCGGAGGACTACCGGGAGTACGCGCACGTGGTGGTCGACGAGTCGCAGGACGTCTCGCCGATGCAGTGGCGCATGATCGGCCGGCGCGGCCGGTTGGCCTCCTGGACCGTGGTGGGCGACCCGGCCCAGACGGCGTGGACGGGCGAGGCGGAGGAGCTGACCCGGGCCCGGGACCAGGCGTTGGGCCGGCGCAAGCGGCACCACTTCACCCTCACCACCAACTACCGCAACTCGGCGGAGATCTTCGCGGTGGCGGCGGCCGAGATCCGCCGGCTGCATCCGGACCTCCCGCTGCCCAGGGCGGTGCGGTCCACCGGCGTCGACCCGGTCGCGCTGGTGGTGCCGCCGGCGGAGCTGGAGACAGCCGCCACGGCGGCGACCACGGCGCTGCTCGCCGAGGTCGAGGGCACGGTCGGCGTGATCACGCCCGTGCCCCGCCGCGACGAGGTCGCCGGCTGGCTGGCCGGCCTGGCCGCGCCGCGCCTTCAGGTGGTGACCAGCCTGGAGGCCAAGGGCATGGAGTACGACGGGGTCGTCCTCGTCGCCCCGAGCGAGATCCGGGCCGACCCGGGGTCGGGCGTACGGACGCTCTACGTGGCGCTGTCCCGGGCCACCCAGCGGCTGACCACCGTCGACCCGACCGGCTGAGGATCCGTTACTTGCATACATAGCGATGTGAGCATAAATTGAACGCGAATCCGGACCCCCAGAGGGAGGATGGGCGCGTGGGCGCAGGTCATGACCACCACCACGGGTCGGTGGCGAACGCCGCACACCGCCACCGGGGCCGCCTCTGGGCGGCGTTCGGTCTGCTCGCCGGCCTGATGGTGGTGGAGGCGGTGGCCGCCTTCCGGACAGGCTCGCTGGCCCTGCTCAGCGACGCCGGGCACATGTTCACCGACGTGCTCGGCATCGGCATGGCGCTCGCCGCGATCTCGGCGACCCGGCGGGCGGGCGGCGATCCGCAGCGCACGTTCGGCCTCTACCGGCTGGAGGTGCTCGCCGCCCTGGCCAACGCCGTGCTGCTCTCCGGCGTCGCGGTCTACGTCGTGATCGAGGCGGTACGCCGCTTCGGCGACCCGCCGGAGGTGCTGGCCGGCCCGATGCTGGTGGTCGCCGTACTCGGCCTGCTCGCCAACATCGGCGCCTTCGCCCTGCTGCGCTCGGGGGCGAAGGAGAGCATCAACGTCCACGGCGCGTACCTGGAGGTCCTCGGCGACCTGCTGGGGTCACTCGGCGTGATCGCGGCGGCCCTGCTGATCACCACCACCGGCTGGTGGTGGGCCGACCCGCTGGTGGCCGTCGCGATCGGGCTGTTCATCCTGCCGCGCACCTGGCGGCTCGGGCGGGCGGCGCTGCGCATCCTGGTCCAGGCCGCGCCGGAGCACCTCCAGGTCACGGCCGTGCACGACCGGCTGGCCGCCGTGCCCGGCGTCGCCGAGGTGCACGACCTGCACGTCTGGACGCTGACCTCCGGGATGGAGGTGGCCTCGGCGCACCTGACCATGACACCCGACGCGGAGGTCGGCGCGGTGCTGGGCGCCGCCCGGGCCGCCCTGCACGACGACTTCCAGATCGAGCACGCCACGTTGCAGATCGAGCCGGGAGCGTCGCCAGGGGCTTGCGGGGCGGTCGAGTGGTAATGAGGACAACCTTAAATCTGGGAGAGTATTGTTGCCTTATGCCGGATTTGACTGTTAGTGGACATGCACCGTGCGTCACCTGCGCTGCAGCAGTCACACCGGCACCGGTAGGCTCGGCTTCGGCCTCCGCCAGGCGGCACCCACCGGTGCCGGCGGTGGCCGCCGCCTAATCGCCCGGCGGGGCGAACCGGGGAACCATGTTCGTGGGGTGCATCCGCGTCAGCGGTAGGGATCTTCCGTCCCGAACCCGTCAGCTAACCCGGTCGGCGGCTGACGGAAGGACACGTGTATGCCAGTGATGGCACCTGTACGACGACGTGCCGCCCGGACGGCGGCCCTGATCACCACGATGCTCGCCCTCGGCGCCGCGGTGGCCCCGGTCACCGCCGCCCCGGCGGCGGCCGCCACCCGCGCCGGCCTGCTCGCCGCCGCCCCCGGCCAGGACGAGGAGGGCGGCACGCCCGCCCTGCGGGCCCAACTCGAGGCCGCCAGCAAGGGCTACCTCGACGCCAAGCGCGCCCTCGCCACGTCGGCCAAACGGCAGCAGCAGCTCGCCGCCCAGCTCAAGACCACCGAGGTCGAGCTGACGGCGCGCAGCGCCAAGGTCGGCGAGATCGCGGGGGCCGCCTACCGCACCGGCCGGCTCAGCGTGGCGTCCGCCCTGCTCAACAGCGGCTCGCCGGACGGCTTCATGGACCGCGCCGCCGCCCTCGACGCGGTGGCCGCCAAGGAGGACCGGGCCCTGCGCGAGCTCCAGCAGACCCGGGACGAGGCCGCGCGCACGAAGCTCGCCCTGGACGGCGAGATCCGGGAGCAGCGCAAGCAGGTCACCGTGATGGCCAAGCGCAAGGAGCAGGCCGAACGGGCGCTGACGGTCGCCAACCAGAAGCAGCAACAGCGACAGTCCGCGGGCGGGGGCGGCTCGCCGGGCGGCACCTCCAGCAAGACGGCGAAGGCGGCGCCACGCAACTCCGACGGCTCCTGGCCGCGCGAGTCGTGCAGCGTCAACGACCCCACCCCCGCCAACGGCTGCATCACGCCGCGCACGCTACACGCGCTCAACCAGGCCAAGGCGGCGGGCTTCACCCGCTACGTCTCCTGCTACCGCCCCGGCGGCTCCGGCGAGCACCCGAAGGGCCGGGCGTGCGACTTCGCGGCCCAGAAGGGCGGCTTCGGCGGCGACGCCACCGGCGGTGACCGGACGTACGGCAACAACCTGGCGGCGTTCTACGTGCGCAACGCCGACCGGCTCGCCGTGCTCTACGTGATCTGGTACCGGCAGATCTGGCTGCCGAGCAGCGGGTGGAAGTCGTACAGCGGGGCCAACGGCGACCCGTCCAGCGACCACACCAACCACGTGCACCTGTCGGTCTACTGACGCCCACGCCCCGGTGCCCCGCCCGGCGCGGGTCACCGGGGCGTGTCGGCGGGTGGCGGCTGCGGTGCGGCACCGTCGAGGACAGCAGCGAGGCGCGCGGCCAGTCCGAGGTGGGCGGCGCGCGCCTGGCGGAACGCGTAGCCGAAGAGCGGCGCGGGCGCGGCGAGGGTGATGTCCACGTCGACGCGGACCACGCCGTCGGGCTCCGCCCGCAGCCGGGTGTGGTTGCGCACCGTGGTGGCGGGCCACTGCCGGGCCACGGTGACGATCTCGTCGGGCTCGTCGACCAGGACGTCGGCCCGGTAGGTGATCGGCAGCCGTAGCGGCCCGGCGGCCAGCCGGTCGGTGATGTCGTAGCTGGCCCGGGCACCGGGGCGGGGCGGCACCCGCCGGACCCGGACGATCAGCGGATGCAGGCCCTCCTGCCTCCTCGGATCGACGAGCAACGCCGCGGCCCGCGCCATGGAGCAGCGCGCCTGGACGGTGTAGCTGAAGGAACTCCGCCTGAGCACGCCGTCTCCCCACCGCCGATGGTCGCCCGATCGTCGCGTATGCCGGGCGCCCTGGCAACGCCGCGCCGATCCCGCCCGGAGTGCGGACGTCCGGCTGGCGGGCCCACTACGGTCAGCTGATGGATGGTCACGGCACGTACTGGTCAGGGGTGGGCGCATGAACGGGTACGACGGATGAGCGGGCACGTGATGGTCTTCGCGCCCACGCCCCGGCTGACGGTGACCGTCGACCAGCCCAGCGACGCCGCGGAGCTGCACCTGCACCCCGGCGGGCAGGGCGTCTGGCAGGCCCGGATGGTGATGTCGCTCGGCGTCGACGTGGTGCTCTGCACCGCCCTCGGGGGCGAGATCGGCCAGGTGCTGGAGCCCCTGCTCGTCAGCGAGGGGGTCAACCTGAAGGTCGTGGTACGCGACTCCGGCAGCGGCGGGTACGTGCACGACCGCCGCGAGGGCTCCCGGCAGGAGATCGTGGACGTGCCAGGTCAGCCGCTCAGCCGGCACGAGTTGGACGAGCTCTACAACCTGGCGCTCGGCGAGGGCCTGCGCGCCACGGTCAGCGTGCTGAGCGGGCCGAACGAGCCGTCGCTGGTCCCGGCCGACCTCTACCGGCGGTTCGCCGCCGACCTCGGGGCCAACGGCAGCCGGGTGGTGGTCGACCTCTGCGGCGAGCACCTCGACGCCGTGCTGGACAGCGGCGTCTTCTTCCTCAAGATCAGCCATGAGGAGCTGATCGCCGACGGCCGCGTCGACGGCGAGGAGGAGGAGCAGCTCACCCGGGCCCTGTACGACCTGCACGCCGGCGGCGCCGAGAACGTGGTGGTGAGCCGGGCCGACAAGCCCGCCCTCGCCCTGGTCGACGGCGAGGTCTTCGAGGTGGAGATGCCCCGGCTGGAGGCGGCCGACCCGCGTGGGGCGGGCGACTCGATGACCGCCGGGGTGGCGGCCGTGGTGGCGCGCGGCGGCGACATCCGCACCGCCATCCGTACCGGGGCGGCGGCCGGCGCGCTGAACGTGACCCGGCACGGCCTGGGCACCGGCCGGCTCGACTCGATCACCGGCCTGGTCGACCGGGTGCGCCTCGTACCGGCCGGCAACCGGCCGCAGGAGCGGACCAGCCCCGACGAGTTGGCCGACCGGGCGGCCGGGCGATGACGCTGCGGGTGCTGGTCACCAACGACGACGGGATCGCCGCGCCCGGCATCCAGGCGCTGGCGCGGGCGGCGGCGGACCGGGGCCTGGACGTCGTCGTCGCCGCTCCGCTGGAGGAGGCGAGCGGCACCAGCGCCGCGATGACCGCGGTGGAGCGGGACGGGCACGTGGTGGTCCGCGAGCATCCGCTGCCGGAACTGCCGGGGGTGCCGGCGTACGCGGTGGGCGGCTCCCCCGGCTTCATCGCGCTGATCGCGGTGCACGGCGCGTTCGGGCCCTCGCCGACGGTGGTGCTCTCCGGCATCAACCGGGGCGCGAACGCGGGCCGCGCGGTGCTGCACTCGGGCACGGTGGGGGCCGCCTTCACCGCCGCCGCGAACGGCTGCCGGGCGATGGCCGTCTCGCTCGACGTGCTCTCGGCCGGGGAGGCCACGGCCGCCAGCGGGGGCGCCGCGGTGGCCGCCGCCGCCCGGGTACGCGACGCCGAGCGGCACTGGCAGACGGCCGCCCGGGTCGCCCTGGACCTGCTGCCCCGGCTCACGGCCGGGCCCGTGGAGAGCGTGCTCAACGTGAACGCGCCGGACCTGCCGCACAACCGGCTGCGCGGGGTGCGCCGGGGCACCCTGGCCAGCTTCGGTCAGGTGCAGATGACGGTGGCGGAGGCCGGGCACGGCTTCGTCCGCACGTCGCTGGAGGAGCCCGGGCAGGCCGTGCAGCCCGGCACCGACCTGGCCCTGCTGGCCGACGGGTACGCCTCGGTGACGGCGATCCGCGCGGTCACCGAGGTGACGGACGTCGACCTGTCGGGCCTCGGCGACGCCTGAGCGACGCACACCCCAGCGGCGCGGCCGGGGTGGTGCCGGCGGCCGTCAGGCGCCGGGAAGGACCTCGGGCGTGGGCGCGCCGGCGTAGTAGGGCTCGGGGGCGCCGAAGAGGCCGAGCAGGCCGGTCACCCAGAGCTGCCGGTGCACGAACCGGCTCGGCTCGGTGACGACGAGCTTGACGCCGCTCACCTCGGCGGTCTGGAAGCCGGCGACCATCGCGCTGATGCCCACCGAGTCGATGAAGGTGACGAGCCGCATGTTCAGCTCGATCCGGCCGGGACGCCCCTTGGTCAGGACCTCGGCGATCGCCTCACGCACCTCGTACGCGGTGTCGACGTCGATCTCCCCCCGCGGGGCGATCTCGATGACACCACCGGGCAGGACCGACTTCACGATCGACAGGCTCACGCGAGCACCTCCACTCGCCCGTCCGACGGGCGCCTCATCAGTACGCGGGCCGCGACCGAGAGTATTCCTCCGACGGCCTCGGTCGCCACCCCTCGGGATGAGCAATTCGCGGACCAGGGCGCGGCACGTCGCCCTTATCCGCACTATTGACGTTTTGTCCACCAGACGATCAGCTTCCGCTGACGCGTCGCGCCCCCAGGGTAGCCGGCTGTGTCCGGCAACGCCCAGCAGCCGTACCCCGGGCGTGGCCTGTCCCGCTTCGGCCCCCGGCCTTGCCCGTTCTGCCTAGCATCGGCTCGGAGACACGACTGCGACCGGGAGGACGATCGATGCTCAGGAGACTTGCCGCGCTCGCCGGCGTCAGCGCGCTGCTGGCCCTCGTACTGGCCTGCGGCTTCGGCGGCGGAGGCGGCGATGACGACGACGATGACGACGACTTCGCCAGGGGTGTGACGGCGGCGGTCGTGCTGCGCTGACGCCGGGCCCGCGCACCACCCCGCCGGGCGGCACGGGCCGCGGCACCCGCCACGCCGGGGTTTGCCGGGCCGCCCGACGGGGCACAGGCGGGAACGAGCGAACCGTCACCCGCCGGTCCGACGCCGAAGTCCGAAGTGGCCGCGCGGCTTCGGCACCCGAGGAGGTAACCCACCATGTTCGGAAGCAACCTGCTGGACCGCCGCAACAAGCCCGAGCGGATCGCGGACCAGGCGTGGCAGCACCTGGTCTCGGCGGTCAGCTCCGCCGGTGACAGCGTCCGGGACACCGCGCGTTCCGCCCGCCGGGGCGGCTCCGGTCTCGCCGACGAGGCCGGCGACCTGGTGGGCTCCGCGGCGGACGAGGCACGCCGACGGGCCACCCTGGCCTTCGACGCGCTGGCCGGCCGCCGGCCCGCGCTGCCCTGGACGCTGCTGGTCGGCGCCGCGCTCGTCGGTGCGGCGATCGGCTGGGCCGCCGGCACCGCCGCGCGGGCCGCCGGCAGCCGGGGCGACCGGGCGATGGACGACATCGAGTTCGTCGACGTCGACCGGCCCAACTCCCCCGTCGGCCTCGACGGCTGACCCGCCCGACCCGGGCCCGTGCCCGTTGCGGGTGACGCCCGACGGTCTTCGCCGGCGTCTCCGGCTCGGGCCAGAGCCGGCGGCACCTCACCGCACGGTGCGCCTCAGAGGGCCGCGACGCTCGTCGGCGCCCGCTCCGCCCGGCTCAGCGCGCGCAGCACGGCCGGCTGCCCGTGCCGGCGTACGGCGAGCCGGGCCAGCAGCGTCAGCACCGGGTCGACCACCTCCGCCGGCAGTTCCGGGGTGGGCACGCCGACGCTGACCGCGAGGTCGTCGGCGTGCACGACGAGTTCCATCAGCCGGGTGACCAGGTAGTCGTCCAGGGTGAGCGACCACGGACCGTGGCGCACGTGCACCACCCGCGCGGGCGGCTCCGCCGGCAGTACGCGGGTCAGCTCGCGCAGCGTGGCCGCGTACCGGTCGGCCAGGGCGGCGGGGCCGTCGGCGGCGAGGCCGTCACCGACGCGGCGGATGACGACGTTCACCGTGGCGTCGACCGGGGCGCCGAGCCAGCCGCCGCGCGCGTAGTGGTCGAGCAGCCCCACGGGGTCGCCGGCGGGAACGGGCGCGGCCAGCACGGCGGGGACGCCGAGCACCTGGTTGGCGAGGTGACCGGCCAGCCCGGCCACTCCGAACGCCGGCAGGGCGCTCGGTTCGTCCCAGCGGTTCGCGACGGCGGGGCCGGCGAGCAGGTCCGCCGCCGAACGCGCGGCGGTGAGGTAGGCCGTCCTGATCGGACTCACGGAGGATCCCTCCTTCGACGGGCGATCCCCCGAGCCTATGGCCGACCGGGACACCGACTCCCCTCGATACGTGCCCGATCGGCCGGCAGCACGCGGCGGCCCAGCCGCAGGCCACGCGCTGGGTAGAGGGGCAAGCCGCGCGGTGGGTAGAGGGGCAAGCCGCGCGGTGGGTAGAGGGGCAAGCCGCGCGGTGGGCGGAGCCGGCAGCCGCCCGGCCGAACGGCGCACGCCGGAGTCCCGTCGACGGGGCTCCGGCGTGCGCGGCCGTTGGGGCGGTCAGCGGGCGGTGCAGGTGACGGTGCTCGGCGCGGTGTTCGCCCCGGTCGTACTGGCCAGGAAGCCGGCGGTGGCGGTGGCGCCCGCGCCGAGGGCGCCGTTCCAGCCGGCGTCGCGGACGGAGACGGTCGCCCCGGTCTGGGTGTGGGTGCCGCCCCAGAGCTGGGTGATCTTCTGGCCGTCGGGGAAGGTCCAGCCCACCGTCCAGCCGGCGATCGCCGCGCTGCCGGCATTGCGGACCACCAGTTCGCCCTGGAAGCCGCCCTGCCAGGAGCCGGTCACCCGGTAGGTCGCGGTGCAGCCGCTGGTCGGCGGCGGCGTCGTGGGCGGTGGCGTCGTGGGCGGCGGGGTGCTCGGTGGCGGCGTCGTGGGCGGCGGGGTGGTGGGCGGCGGCGTGGTCGGTGGTGGCGTGGAGGTGGTCGGCGACGGGTCGGGCGTGCCGCCGAGCCGGTCCGCCACGAGGATGCCCCGGCCGTTGGTGCCGAGGTAGACCCGGCCGTAGACCCGGGGATCGCCGGTCAGGGCCTCGCCCGCGTTGCCGTACTGGTGCCGGTCGTCGTTGATCCGGACCCAGCTCGCGCCGGTGTCGTCCGAGCGGTGTACGCCGGGTCGGCCGTCGACGGTGCCGAAGAGGTACAGCGCGGGGTACGTCCGGCCGGGCGCGGCCTTGCCGAAGCCGACGTTGCCGGCGCTGCCCACCCCCGCCAGCTTGGTGAAGGTGGCCCCGGAGTCGGTCGAGCGCCACAGTCCGCCCTCGCCGGCCAGCCACAACTCGCCCTCCCTGCCGGGCAGCGCCTTGAACTTGACGGTGCCGGTGGCGGGGAGGCCGGCGGCGGCCGAGGCGGTGAAACTGGCCCCGCCGTCGGTGCTGACGTAGAACCTGCCGCCCGCGAAGCCGTAGAACTTGTTCGGGTTCACCCGGTCGGACTCGATCGTCGCGTTCGCCGGGACGCCCGTCGACGCGGTCCAGGAGGTGCCGAAGCCGACCGAGTGCACCACCTGCTGGCCGGCGTCACCCGGGGCCCAGACGAACCGGCTGCCGTCGGCCGAGGCGGCGACCGTGCCGCCGCTGTTGACGCCGGACGGTTCGGTGCCCTGGAACCAGTTGGCCCCGCCGTCGGTGGAGAAGGCGACGTGGCTGTCGCCCGGCCGGTCCGCGTCGGCGAAGTTGCCGGCCCGCACCATCACGGCCGGCTTCGTCTCGGCGTAGTCGAGGCTGGTGGTGCTGGTGAAGTTCGGCTGGGTGAACATCATCGGCGGTACGGCGTCCAGGTCGGTGTGCCGGAAGCCCCCGATGTCGCCGAGCGCGCTGACCAGCGGCGCCCCCGAGGGTGGGCTGACCAGGTCCAGCACGGCGGTCTCCTCCAGGCCCTTGACCATGGGCCTGATGGTGAACTGGCTGCCGGTGTCCCACTTCGTGAGGTCGGTGCTGCCGTAGATGGTGGCGCCCGTGCCATACAGGAAGCGGTTGCTGTCGTGCGGGTCGATCTCCACCGACTCGTTCATCCAGCCGAGCTTCGGGGTCTCCTCCGGCGGCGCCGGGTTGCTGCCGAAGGTCAGCCACGGCACGGAGCTGACGTCCATGGTGTAGCGCTTGGACCGGTTCGGGTAGCTGGTGAACTCCCAGATCCGGGTCCAGGTGGCGCCGCCGTCGGTGCTGCGCCAGAAGATCGCGTCCGGCCACCAGGAGATCTGCGTGGCGACCATGAGGGTGTTCGGCTGCTGCCGGTCGATGGTCAGGCCGCTGTAGCCGAAGTACGCGTCGGTGCTGGTCGACGGGACGGGGCTGATCCGCGTCCACGCGCCGGTGGCACGGCTGAACTTCCACACGTCGCCCTTGCCGCCGTCGTACGGGCCGCCGGTGTCGCTGGTGGCGATGTAGAGGAAGCCGCCCACCGGGTCGACGACGCCCTTGTGCGCGAGGTAGCCGGTCGGCTGCCCGGCGATCCGCTCCCAAGTGGCGCCGCCGTTCGTGCTGCGGTAGACGGGGTTCTCCTTGTCGGCCACGCCGACGTAGATCGTCTGCGTGGCGGCGCCGGTCGTACCCGTGCTCTTGTCGAAGCTGACCCAGGTCAGGCCCTGGTTCTGGCCGTTGTAGCCGTTCGGGTCGCTCGGGTCGGCCCGGTAGTTGCCGACGTTGGGGAAGTTGGCCACCTTGGCCCAGGTCGCCCCGAAGTCGGTGCTGCGCCACAGGCCGTTGCCGCCCTCGGCGCCGTAGTACAGGATGCTGTTCCTGTTGGGGTCGACAGCGAGCCGCTCGCCCATGCCCCGGCCGGGCATGTTGCCGCCGTTCTTGAACGGCAGCTCGGTGACCTGCCAGGTGGCGCCCTTGTCGGCCGAGCGCAGGATGGCCCCGTTGTTCGGGTCCCAGTCGTTGGTGTACATGCCGACGGCCGCGTACACCCGGTTGGTCTGCACGGGGTCGGTGGCGACGCTGACCACACCGTTCCAGCCCCACTTGTCGGCGCCGACCCAGTCCAGCAGCGGTGTCCAGGACTGGCTGCCCTGCTCCCACCGGTACATGCCGCCGATGTCGGTGCGGGCGTAGATCAGGTTCTTCTCGGTGGGGTTGAAGACGATGCCGGGGACGAAGCCGCCGCCGTCGATCCGGACGTTCTTCCAGGCGTACGCCTCGGCGGCTGCGGTGGCGGCGGGCGCGCCGGCCGCGGTGAACGGTGTCGCCACGACGGCCGCGGCGACGACCAGCGCGGACACGACCGCGCCGACGTAACTTCTCCGCATCTGCGGTTCCTTCCGGGTACGGAAAGCCGGGGCGGACGTGGTGACGGCCACGCCCGGCGACGGGGACGTGCGGAATCGCGCCGGAGCTGCCCTGGCTCCGGTCATCGGCGCGACGGCTCCCGCACCCGAGGAACGCGCTCACCCTAACCGACTCCACGGGCTGCATGGAAGCGCTCCCAGAAGTCGCCCGGGTCGGGTGAGGAAGCCTCACCCACCCCCGCGTCAGGATCGGTTCCGGCGGAAGCATGCGCATCGGGCAGCTATCCCGTGAGGAGTGACAGATGGCCATCGAGACGATCAGCCGCAGCGACCAGGACATCCAGTCGGCCGTCCTCGACGAGCTGGCCTGGGAACCCCGGGTACGGCCGCACGAGATCGGCGTGACGGTCGCCGAGGGCGTGGTGACGTTGACCGGCCGGGTGGACAGCTACGCCAAGAAGTGGGCCGCCGAACGGGCGGCGCACCGGGTGACGCGCGTCCGGGCGGTCGCCAACGACCTGGCCGTACGCCTCGGCACCGGCGCGGAACGCGCCGACCCGGACATCGCCGCCGCGGCCGGGCACGCGCTGGAGTGGGACGCGTTCGTTCCCCTGGAGCAGCTCGACGTGACCGTCTCGCAGGGCTGGGTCACGCTGCACGGCGAGGTGGAGTGGGAGTACCAGCGCCGCGCCGCCGAACGCGCAGTGGCCCGGCTGACGGGCGTACGCGGGGTCAGCAACGGCATCACCGTCCGCCCCGACACCCGGCCGGACGGGCACGCCCTGGCGATCCGGATCGTCGACGCGCTGGCGCGCAACCGGGCCACCCCGGCGGAGCGGATCACCGTCCGGGTGCACGGCGACACGGTGGTGCTCGGCGGGCTGGTCCACTCGATGCCCGAGCGGGCCGAGGTGGAGCGGACCGTCTGGTGCGCGCCGGGCATCCGCGAGGTGCAGAACCACATCGCGGTCGCCCCGGTGCTGGGCTGAACGGGCGCGCCCATCGAGCGGACAGGGGAACCACCCCGGCGGGGTGAGCCGCCCTCACCCCGTGGCGGGAAGGGTGGGAGGCATGACTGATCCGAAGGGGTCGACCCGACCCGGGCCCGCCACGGTCCGGTCCTGTCTGCCGGCCGCCCTGCCCGGGGCCGCGCCGCAGCGCCTCGACGCCGGATCGGCGGTGGGCACCCGATGACCACCCCGCTCCAGGTCACCGCGCGCCTACGGACCCCGGTGACCGACCACGACCACGTCCGCGGGCCGGTCGACGCGCCGGTGACGATCGTCGAGTACGCCGACTTCCAGTGCCGGTTCTGCGGGGCCGCGTACGCGAACCTGCGGGAGCTGCTGCGGCAGCGGGCCGAGACGGTGCGGCTGGTGTACCGGCACTTCCCGATCACCAACGTGCACCCGTACGCCGAGCAGGCCGCCGAGGCGACCGAGGCGGCCGGCCGGCGCGGGCAGTTCTGGGCGATGCACGACTGGCTCTACGAGCACCAGGACCAGCTCGACCCCGTGCACCTGTCGCTCGGCATGGAGCAGCTCGGCCTGCCCGCCGACGAGGTCGCCACGGAAGTGGAGCGGCAGGCGCACGGCGACCGGGTGCGGCACGACTTCGTGGGCGGCATCCGCAGCGGCGTCCACGCCACCCCGACGCTGTTCGTCAACGGCACCCGCCACGACGGGGACTACGACGTCGCGGACCTCCTGGCGGCGGTCGACGCCGCCACCCCCTGACACCCACCTGACCGCCCCAGCCCACCGGACCACCTCCGGAAGGCCGGCCTCCGGGCCGCCTCCGGATTGGTCGATCACGAGGTTTGCGTACTGGGAGCGCCTTCCCGGGACGCAAACCTCATGATCACCGCGGCGGAGGGCGGACGGGCGGGGTGGGGTGGGGTGGGTCAGATCAGGTGGAGGTCGCGGGCTCGGCGGACGGCTTCGCGGCGGCGGGTGGCGGCCAGCTTGCGGTAGATGTTGCGCACGTGGGTCTTGACCGTGTTGACCGACAGGGACAGCTCGGCCGCGATCTCCACGTTCGACAGGATGCTCTGCAGATAGCGCAGGATGGTCAGCTCCCGCTCGGTCAGCGGCTCGTCGAGCGCCGCCGCGCCCTGTTCCGCCGGGGCCCGCTCGGGCGGCGCGTCGGCACCCCGGACCAGGTCGCTGACGGTCGGCCAGTGCGCCGTACCGGCGTCCAGGTGCGCGGCGAGCAGGTCACGGACACCGGGCTCGGCGCGGGTGAACGGCCGCCGGAAGCCCTCCGGCCCGGCCAGGTCGAGGGCACGCTCCAGCAGCCGGCCGGCCCGCCGGTCGTCGCCCGCGCGCCGGGCCAGCACCGCGTCCAGCACGGCGGCGTCCAGGCGTACGGGCAGCGGCCAGCCGGCCGCCTCCGGCGACTCCCAGTCGGGCAGCGCGTACCCGGCGGCGCGCGGGTCGCCGGCCCGCAACTCCACCCGGGCGAGCGCGACGGCCAGCGACGGAGCGACAGCCGGCGACGGGGCGGCGGTGTCGCCTACCGGGTCGGCGAGCAGGTCGCGGGCGGCGGTCAGGTCGCCCCGTGCCGCGCGCAGGTCCGCCTCCACGGCCAGCAGCCAGTGCGCCAGCTCGCCGGCCCGGGGCCGGTCGGTCAGCCGTTCCCGCGCCTCGGCCAGCACCCGGTGCCCCTCGGGCAGGTCACCGGCGTCGCGGAGCAGGTACGCCCGGCACAGCGCAACCACCGCCCCCACCACGGGTTCGCCGGTGGCCGGCCCGGCCACCGCCAGGTTCGCCTCCGCCTCCTCGGGCTGGTCCCGGTGCAGCGCGACCAGGGCCAGGGCCAGGTACGCGTGGGCGCAGTCCTCCCGGCAGGACCAGCCGTGGCAGGGCGGCATGGCGAGGGCGTCGCGGGCGAGGGTCTCGGCGGCCCGCAGCTCGCCCCGGACGGCGTGCAGCACGGCCGCCCGGCTGGCGCAGACCAGCTCCGTACGCGACCGTCCGGCCTCCCGGGCCGCCGACAGCGACCGGGCGAAGGCGAGGGCGGCCCCGGGCAGGTCCCCGTCCGCGAGGTCGGTGAGGCCCAGCGCGGTGCCGGCCACCGCCCGCACGTCGGCGTCCTCGGCGGCGGCTCCGCGCGGCTCGCCCGGGGCGCCCGGGGAGGCCGACGGGGCGGGACGGGTGGCGAGCAGCCGGGCGGCTGCGGCGCGTACCGCCTCGGGGTCGCCGGCCAGCCGGGCCAGGATGAGTTCCAGCGCGGTGACCAGCCGCCGGAACCGGTCCCGGCGCGGCGCGGGCAGCGTCCGGGCGGCCTCGACCGCGCCGCGCAGGTGCCCGGTCGCGGCGGTGACGTCGCCGGCCCGGGCCCGCTCGGCGGCGCAGGCCAGCCCGAGTTCCGGATCGCGGCGTACGGCCTCCGGCGGCGGGGGCGCGGGCGCCCGGCCGGCGGGCGTGTCCCGGTCGTACGGGATCAGCTCCGGCCAGCGGGACACGAAGAGCGCGGCGGCCCGCCCGTGGTCGCCGCCGGCGAGCGCGTGGCGCAGCCCGTCGGCGGGCCGCCCGTTGTCGGCGTACCAGTCGGCGGCGCGCAGGTGCAGGTCGCGCAGCTCGTCGGCGGGCAGCCGACCCAGCTCGGCGTGCAGCAGATCGGTCAGGAGCGGGGGGCAGCGGTACCAGGGCGGGCGGCTGTCGTCACGGCGCAGCAGCCCGCCGTCGCCGGCCAGGGCGGCCAGCGTCTGCCCGGCGTCGGTGCGGCCGGTCAGCGCGTCGGCCAGGCCGGCGCAGACGGCGTCGACGACGGCGGAGCGGCGCAGCACGTCCCGCGCGTCCGGGTCGAGCCCGGCGAGCACCTCCTCGCGCAGGTAGCCGGCCACGTCAGGCTGGTCGCCGCCGAACTGCTCGGCCCAGCGGGCCGGGTCCGGCTGGTCGCGCAACGCCAGCGCGGCGAAGCGGAGCGCCGCCGGCCAGCCGCCGGTGCGCTCCCGCAGCCGGCGCACCCCGGCCGCCGGCAGCGCCACGGCGTGCGCGGTCAGCAGGTCGGCGACCTCGTCGCCGGTGAAGGCCAGCTCGTCGGGGCCGATCTCGGTCAGCTCCCCGGCCAGCCGCAGCCGGTGCACGGCCAGGGGCATCCCCGCGCGGGCGCCGACCACCAGCCGCAGCCGCTGCTCGGCGTGGCGGAGCAGGAACTCCAGGCCCGTCAGCGCCGCCGGGTCGGTGATCCGGTGCAGGTCGTCCAGGACCAGCAGCACCGGGCGTTCCCGGGCGGCGAGGGCCGCGGCCAGCACCTCCAGCTGGTCGGGGCGCGGCGGCCGGTCGGGCACGGGCGGGTACGGCGCGTCGTCGGCGGGCGCGGTGGCCGCGCGCAGTGCCGCCGCGAGGTAGGCCCAGAGCCGGTTGCCGTCGTCGCCGGCCTCCACGGAGACCCAGGCCGCCCGGGGCCGGTCGGGTCGCGCCGGTGCGCCCGCCGCCGCGCCGAAGTCGCCGGGCGCGGCGCCGGCCGGCCCGTCGTCCCGGGCCCCCTCGGCGGCGGCGGTCACCGGCCCCTCCCCCACCCGGCCCCGGTGCGCGCCGGCCTCGTCGGCCGCCCGGAACCAGGAGGCGAGCAGCGTCGTCTTGCCCCACCCCGCCGGGGCGCGGACCAGGGTGACGGGGCCGGCGGTCCCCTCGTCCAGCGCCCGCAGCAGCCGGGGCCGCAGCACCAGCGGCTCCGGCGGCGGGGCGGGGCACAGCCGCGACGCCAGCAGCGGCGCGCCGGCCGACCCGTCCGCGACCGCGACGACCCCTGTGTCCCGTACGTGCTCCGGCATCCGGCCCGCCCTCCACCGATGCGTCCGACTCCCCCAGGTCCCGCCGGCGGCGGTTACCCGGCGCGGGCCCGTTCACCCCTTCGGGGGGACCCGGCTTCACCCCGCCCCGGACGATCCTGGGCGTACGCGGGCGAGGCCGCGCGCGCCGGTGCGCGTCCGGCGCGGGGAGCGACGGGAGGCGGGCAGGGGTGGACGGGCGGGGACGGAGGGGACGCCTCGCGGGAGGGGCCGGGGCGGCGCTCGCCCTCGCGGCGGCGGGCCGGGCGCTGGCCGTACGACGGCGGGGGTCGGCGTGGCCCCGCGCGGCCGGCGCCGATCCGCGGCCCGGGCGCTGGCAGGTGGTGACGGTCGACCGTGCGCCCGGCGACGTGCTGCCCGGTAGTCGCTGGCCGGAGCCGCTGCGCCGGCTCGGCGCCGCGGTGCAGGTCGAGCTGCGGCCGGCCCCCGGCTGCCGGGGCACGGAGTTGGCCGCCCGGCCGGTGCCGGGCGCGGCCCCCGCCGGCCTCGCCGCCCACCTGGTGGGCGACGACCCCGGCCTGCTGGTGCGCCGGGCGTTGTGGGAGGCCAAGCAGCTCGCGGAGACCGGCGAGGTGCTGCGCGCGGACCGCCGGCCGGCCGACCGTCCGGCGGGGCCGCGATGAGGGCGCTGTGCTGGGTGGGCGCGGGCGAGCTGGCGGTACGGCAGGTGCCCGACCCGGAGCTGCGCAACGGCCACGACGCCATCGTGCGGGTCCGGCGGAGCGCCACCTGCGGCGGGGACCTGCCGCTGCTGGCCGGGCGGGTGCCCTTCCTCGCCGTCGGCGACGTGCTCGGCCACGAGTTCCTCGGCGAGGTGGTCGAGGTCGGCCCGCAGGTACGCCGGCACCGGGTCGGCGACCGGGTGGTGGTCTGCTCGTCGGTCGCCTGCGGCAGCTGCTGGTACTGCCGGCGCGACCTGCCCTCCTGCTGCGACAACGGCAGCGCCGACCCGGCCGTCGCCGAGGCGGCCTGGGGCCACCCCACCGGGGGCGCGTTCGGTCAGCCCCGGGCGATGGGCGGCTTCGCCGGCAGCCACGCCGAGTACGTCCGGGTGCCGTACGCGGACGTCGGCGCGTTCACCGTGCCGGAGGCGGTCGGCGACGACCGCGCCCTGTTCGCCTCCGACGCCGCGCCGGCCGGCTGGATGGGCGCGGAGCTGGGTCAGGTGCGCCCCGGCGACGTGGTGGCGGTCTGGGGTGCGGGCGCCGTCGGGCAGCTCGCGGCGCGGGCCGCACGGCTGCTCGGCGCGGAACGGGTCGTCGTCGTCGATCCCGAGGAGGGGCGGCTGCGCATGGCCGAGCGGCACGCGGACGCGGAGACGATCGACCCCCGCCGCGCCGACGTCACCGCCGAGCTGCGTGAACGCACCGGCGGGCGGGGCCCGGACGTGTGCGTCGAGGCGGTCGGGGCGGCGTGGAACGGGCACGGCCTCCGATCGCTGGCCGACCGGTTCACCGGCGGCGCCGAGCGACCGGCCGCGGTCCGCGAGGCGGTGCACGCCTGCCGCAAGGGCGGCTCGGTCTTCCTGCTGGGCGAGTTCACCGGCTTCGTCGACGCCTTCCCGCTGGGTGCGGTGACGAGCAAGGGGCTGACGGTGCGGGGCGCGCGGCAGCACGGGCAGCGCTACATCCCGATGCTGCTGGAGCGGATGGCCCGCGACGAGCTGCGTACCGAGCATCTGGCCACCCACCGGCTGCCCCTGGAGCGGGGCGCGCAGGGGTACGCGCTGTTCCGGGACCGGACCGACGGCTGCGTACGCACCGTGTTCGACCCCGACCTCCCGCCGTCGGCCGGTTGAGCGGACCGCTGCGACCGGCCGTCCCGGGTGGCAGACTCGGCGGATGGGTGAGCAGCGGACGTACGACGTCGTCCTGTTCGGGGCGACCGGCTTCACCGGCGGGTTGACCGCCGAGTACCTGGCCCGCAACGCCCCGCCGGGGCTTCGCTGGGCGCTCGCCGGACGCAACCCGGACAGGCTGGCCGCCGTACGGGACCGGCTGGTCGCGATCGACCCGGAGCTGGTCGGGCTGCCCCTGCTCACCGCCGACGTCACCGACGCGGAGTCGCTGCGGGCGGTGGCCGAGAACGCCCGGGTGGTGGCCACCACCGTCGGCCCGTACGTGCACCACGGGGAGCCGCTGGTCGCCGCCTGTGCCCGCGCCGGCACCGACTACCTCGACATCACCGGCGAGCCCGAGTTCGTCGACCTGATGTACGTGCGCCACCACGCCGAGGCCGAGCGCACCGGGGCGCGGCTGGTGCACGCCTGCGGGTTCGACTCGATCCCGCACGACCTGGGCGTCTGGTTCACGCTCAAGCACCTGCCGGACGACGTGCCGGTCACCGTCGACGGCTTCGTCCGGGCGGGCGGGCGGTTCTCCGCCGGCACGTACCACTCGGCGCTCACCGCCTTCTCCCGTACCGCCGAGGCGTCCCGGGCGGCCCGCGAGCGGCGGCAGGTCGAGCCGCGACCGACCGGGCGGCGGGTCCGCGCGGTGCCCGGCCGCCTCGCCCGCTCCAAGGAGTTGGGCATGTGGACGGTGCCGCTGCCGACCATCGACCCGCAGGTGGTCCGCCGCTCCGCCGCCGCCCGCCCGGAGTACGGGCCCGACTTCCGCTACCGGCACTTCGCGGCGGTGAAGCGGCTGCCCACGGTGCTGGCCGGCGGGGTCGGGCTGGGCGGTCTGGTGGCCCTGGTGAAGCTGCCGCCGACCCGGCGCTGGCTGCTCGGTCGGCTCGCCTCCGGGCAGGGGCCGACGCCGCAGCAGCGGGCGAAGTCCTGGTTCCGGGTGCGGTTCGTCGGCACGGGCGGCGGTCGGCGGGTGCTCACCGAGGTGGCCGGCGGCGACCCCGGCTACGACGAGACGGCGAAGATGCTCGCCGAGTCGGCGCTCTGCCTGGCCGGCGACGATCTGCCCGCCACGGCGGGCCAGGTCACCCCGGTGACGGCGATGGGCGACGCGCTGCTGGACCGGCTGGTACGCGCGGGCATGACCTTCCGGGTCCTGGACACCCCGGCCTGACGGGTGCGGTGCCCCGGACTGAACGGGTGCGGGAGCCGGACCGGACGGGAGCCGGGCCCTCGGAGCGGGCGGGAGCAGAGGTCGGCGGGTTGACCCTCGACCAGGTCGAGGCGGCAGGATCAGCGGCGTGGAGAGCGACCTGCGCAGCATCGGCGAGCTGGCCCGCGCCAGCGGGCTGACCGTGAGCGCCCTGCGGTTCTACGACTCGGCCGGGGTGCTGGCCCCGGCCCTGGTCGACCCGGTGACCGGCTACCGCTGGTACACCGACGACCAGGTGGCGCCGGCCCGCCTGGTGGCCGGGCTGCGCCGGGTCGGCATGCCGGTCGCCGAGATCGCCGTCGCGCTGCGCTGCGAACCGGCGCAGGTCCACCGCCTGCTCGACGCGCACCTGCGCCGGCTGGAGGACGGCCTCGCCGACGCCCGCCGCGAGCTGTCCCGCATCCGTACGCTGATCGACGCCGGGGAGCACCCGACCGTCACCAGCCTCGTGCTGTCCCGCGTCGACCTGGCCGCCGCCGTGGACGCGGTCCGCTTCGCCGTCGGCGCCGATCCCGAGCTGCCGATGCTCTGCGGCGTGCTGATCGAGTCCGACGCCGACGGCGTACGGCTGGTGGCGACCGACCGGCACCGGCTGGCGGTGGCGCGGGCGGGCGCCCGGGTCGACGGGCCGGCGGTGCGGGTGCTCGCCCCGGTCGTCTTCGTCGACGAGGCGCGGGCCCTGCTCGACGCCGCCGCCGAAGGCACCGCCGAGGCGGTGCTGACGGTGGCCGACGGCACGATCTCGGTCACCGTCGCCGGCCGCGCCGTGGACGCCGCCGCCCTGCCGTACGACTTCCCGGACCACCGCCGCCTGCTCCGCCCGGCGGCCGACGACGGGCCGGCGCACCGGCTGACGGTCGACGCCGACGCCCTGCGGGCGGCCCTGACCAGCGCCGACGCCCCCATCGTCACCCGCCGGCACGACGGCGTCCCGCTCGCGGTGACCGTGCTCGGCCCGGACGGCCGGGGCGGGGTGCGGCTGCTCGGCGCGGACGAGCTGACCGGGGACGCGTTGCGGGTCGGGGTCAACGGCGGCTACCTGCTCCAGGCGCTCGACGCGGCCGGCCGGGGCCAGCTGCTGCTGGAGTTGGACGGCCCGATCGCCCCCCTGGCCGTACGCCGGCCGGACGACGTCGACGCGTTCTCCGTCCTGATGCCCATCCGGCTCTGACCGCCGCGTCCGGCGCGGGTCGTGGAGACCGGGCCGGGGCGCGGCCGGGCCGCGACGGTAGCATCGGTGGGTCCACCCGACGTCCGGACGGAGCGTACGGAGCAGCATGCTCGACATGGAGTTGATCCGGAAGGATCGCGAGGCGGTGGCGACCGCGCTGGCGAAGCGACTGGATCCCGCCGAGGTCAACCGCGCCCTGGACGAGATCCAGCGGCTCGACCAGGAACGCCGCGCCCTGATCAGTGGGATCGACGGCGAACGGCAGCGCCGCAAGGCCGAGGCGCGCGCCTACGCGGCGGCGAAGCGCGCCGGCACCGAGCCGGAGGTCTCCGCGCCGGAGGCGGGCCGCAAGCAGCTCGCCGAGCTGGAGTCCGAGCTGGACGAGGTGCAGGCTCGGCTGCGCACCGTGATGAGCGAGCTGCCCAACCTGCCGGCCGACGACGTGGTGCCCGGCGGCAAGGAGGCCAACCGGGTCGTCCGGACCTTCGGCGAGCCGCCGGCGATCGAGAAGGTCCGCGACCACGTCGAGCTGAGCCGGATGCTGGGCCTGGTCGACCACGAGCGCGGGGTCAAGCTCGGCGGCTCCGGCTTCTGGATGTACACCGGCATGGGCGCCCGGCTGGAGTGGGCGCTGCTGAACTTCTTCGTCGACGAGCACATCCGGGCCGGCTACGAGTTCCTGCTCCCGCCGCACCTGCTGCTGGACACCGCCGGGTTCGCCGCCGGGCAGTTCCCGAAGTTCTACGACGACGTCTACCACCTGGACCGGGAGTCCGCCCCGCGCGGGCAGTTCCTGCTGCCCACCTCGGAGACGGCGATCCTCGGGGCCTACCAGGACGAGATCCTGGAGACGGCGAAGCTGCCGCTGAAGGCGTTCGCGTACACCCCGTGCTACCGGCGTGAGGCGGCCGGCTCGCACTCCGACGAGCGGGGCACCGTCCGGGGCCACCAGTTCAACAAGGTGGAGATCTTCCAGTTCTGCCTGCCGGAGCAGGCCGACGCCGCGCTGGAGAAGATGCTGCTGCACGCGGAGAGCCTGGTCGAGAAGCTGGGCCTGCACTACCAGCGCACCCTGCTGTCGGCCGGCGACGCCAGCGCCTCGATGAAGAAGACCCTCGACATCGAGGTGTGGATGCCGAGCACCGGCAAGTACAAGGAGGTGTCGTCGGTCTCCTGGGCCGGCGACTACCAGGCGCGCCGGGCGGCCATCCGCTACCGCGAGCCGGGCGGCAAGCAGACCCGGTTCGTGCACACCCTCAACGGGTCGGCGCTGGCCACCAGCCGCCTCTTCCCCGCCATCCTGGAGCAGTTCCAGCAGCCCGACGGCTCGGTGCTGGTGCCCGAGGTCCTCCAGGCCCGCCTGGGCACCGACCGCCTGACCCCCCGCTGACCCGCCGGCCTCACCCCCGCCCCCGCTCAGGGGGCGGGGGTGAGGCGCAGCGCGAGTTCGGGGCAGACCTTGACCGCCTTGCGGGCGCCGTCGCGCAGCCACGTCGGCACGGGAGTGGGCGGGAAGGCGGGGTAGCCGTTGCCGTCGAGCCGGATGAAGTCCGGCACGACGTGCGCGCACAGCCCGTGCCCGTCGCAGCGGGACCAGTCGAGGGTGAGCCGCTGCGGATCCGCGTCGGGCGCGCCGGGCAGCCCCATCACCGCCCTGACCCGCCGGCCGCAGCCCTCGCCGGTCGTGTGTAGCCGCAGGTCCTCGGCGAACACCTCCATCGCGGAGAGCGCGAAGCGGGCCGTACCGTCGGGGTGGCTGCACGCCCCGCGGCCCTTCACGTCGCCGGCGGCGGCGCGGACCACCTCCACCGGGGCGCTGCCGGCGACCGCCAGGTCGACGGCGCGGGCCAGGTCGGGCAGGCCCATCCGGCACGGGCCGCACTGCCCCGCGGACTCGCCGGCCAGGTAGCGCACCACCTGGGCGGCCTCGCCGAGCGGGCAGGTGTCCGCGCCGAGCGGGACGACGATGCCGGCGCCGAGGGTGCCGCCCACGGCCGCCAGCCCCTTACGGGATATCTCCGCCCGGTCGGCGGCCTCCCGGGTGATCCACCTGCCGTGGTAGCCGCCCGTCAGGACGCCCGGGCCGTCGGGCACCTCGCACAGGTCGAGGATCTCCCGCAGCGCGGTGCCGGCCGCGCACTCCACCACCGCCGGTCGGCCCGCCGCGCCGGTGACGGTGAGCAGCACGGTGCCGGGCTCGTCGTCGGTGCCGAGCGCCGCGTACTCGTACGGGCCGAGGCGGGCGGCGACCGCGAGCTGGGCGTACGTCTCGGCGTTGGAGAGCAGGGTGGGCAGGCCGCCGACGCCGGAGTCGCTGGAGCGCCGCTTGGTGCCCGGCGGGATGTGCGGCAGGCCGTTGATGCCGTTGACCAGGGCGCCGCCCTCGCCGGAGATGAACCGGTGCGGCACGGTGACGATGCTGGTGGGCACCGGCATCCGGCGTTCCTCCAGCGCCTCGGTCAGGGAGGCGCGGCCCACCCCGTCGTCGGCCACCCCCACGACGATCTCGTCGGCGTCCAGCGCGTACGCGGCCAGCGCGGCGCCGTCGAGGATCAGGTGCGGGGCCCGGGTGAGCAGCACCTTGTCCTTCCAGCTCGCCGGCTCGCCCTCGGTGGCGTTGACCACCACCGCCGCCGGAAGGTCCCGCCGTTCGCAGGACTCCAGCACCGCGCGGAGCTTCCTCGCGAACGGAAAGCCCGCGCCCCCCTTGCCCTTGAGCTGGACTCCCTCGGCGAGCCGGAGCAGGGTGGCCGGTTCCATCGGCCCGACCGGCCCGTGCACCTCCTCGTGGGCGGGCAGGTCGAGCCGGCCGTACTCGGCGAAGCCGGCGGTGAGCCGGGGCTCGCCGACGCAGGCCACCGGGGGCACGGTCGTCCGCGTCACTTCGCCTCGCCCCGCAGCCCCGCCCAGTACGCCCCGTCGACCGCGTCGGCGTTCACGCGGCGGCGGCGCGCCGACCGGCTCTCGCCGGCTGCCCGGCGCGCCCGCCGGGAGGCGAGGTCGACCAGGGTGGGGGTGTCGTCGGCCGGCAGCGGGACCTCCTCGGGGACGTACCGGACCGGGGGCCGCCAGTAGTCCGGTTCGAGGTCCAGGTCGTCCTCGGCGCTGTGCCGCCCGCCGCCGCTGCGCGGCGCCGCCGAGACCGAGGCGGAGGAGACCGGCCCGGCCGAGACCGGCTCCGCCGAGACCGGGTCGCCGGACTGCCAGCGCCGGGGGCTGTCCCAGGGCTCCTCGGGCTCCTCCCGGCGGCGGGGCGGTGCGGAGTAGCGCCGCTCCGCGTCCCGCTCGGCCCGGTCGCGGCGGGCGGGCTCCTCGGCGTACCGGCGGCCGGCCGGGCCGGGCTCCTCCCCGCGTCGGCGGCGTCCGGTGGGCGCGGGTTCCTCGGCGTACCGGCGACCGGCCGGGGCGGTCTCCTCGCGGCGCCGTCCGACCGGGGCGGTCTCCTCCCGGCGCCGGGCGGCTGGGACGGGGGCGTCCTCGCGACGGCGGGGGCGGGCCGGGTCGCGGAGCGTGCCGGGCTCGGGCACGACCGGCAAGGTGAGCCGGTCGGGGTCGCGGCGCCGCGCGACGGGGGCGGGCCAGGAGCCGGTGACCGTGGCGCCGGCCCAGGCGCCCGCGCGCCCGTCCGGCTTCGCCGCCCGGTCGGCGCGTCGGGTCAGGCCCCGCAGCAGCGACCGGCCCGGGGCGTCCTCCGCCGGTCGGCCGGCGAGGGCCCGGTTCATCGCGGCGGCCTGGTGCTGCTCGCGGCGGCGCCGGCCGAGGCTGACGGAGAGGCGCACCAGCAGCGCCAGCACGACCAGCAGCACGCAGGCGAGGTAGCTCAGCACCACCCAGGGCTTCGCGGGCCGCCCGGCGTTGAGGCCGTGCACGATGGCGAACGGCCAGGAGAGGTACGCGGCGGAGTGCAGCGTTCGCCAGAGCCACTTCGGACCGACCCCGGCGAAGCGGGCCCGGACGATCCCGGTCCAGAGCACGCTCACCATCAGCAGCGCGGCCACCGTGCCGAGACCGACGTAGAGGCCCCGCCCGCCGACGAAGGGGACCACCGCGTCGGTGCTCGCCGCGCGGCCGGTGGCGATCTTCGTGAGTACGTGGCAGACCAGTCCGGCGACGCCGAGGATGCCGGTGGCCCGGTGCGCGGACTGGAGCAGCACCCGGTGGCGGATCAGCAGCACCAGCCGGTCGGTGGCGAGCAGCCCCATCATCACGGTGAGGCTCAGCGCCACCAGGGCGACGACGCCCGCGAAGAACTCCGTGAAGAAGAAGCCGTACGCGTACGCCGTCGAGCCGGCGCCGGTCAGCATGGTGGCGGCCCACAGCGCGGCGAGCGCGGACGCGGTCAGCAGGGCCACCGCGGACCGGGACCCGCTGCGGGCCCCCCGGCTGGTGCTGGTGGTCCGGACGGTGGGCGGCTTCTGGTTCCGTTGTGCCCGGGCCATCTGCTCCTCGATCGTCTCGCGGCGGCGCACCACCGGCCGACCCTGTTCCCCATCGAGTACGGACCGGCGCGGCGGGCGGATCACCGCCGCGCGGAAATTCCTCACGCCGACGTCGAACCGGCGGGCCCGCGCGTGATCCTCAGAGGTCTGTGGCACCGCACCTCGGTCGGCAACTGGTGCACCGTCGGATGGCCGGGATCGGCACCGCCCATTGACCACATCATGCTGCGGGAGGTAGATGTCGATCATGACTGATGCTGTCGGCCGAGACAACGACGGCGTGCCGAACGGGCTCATCCTGTTGGTGGGACCGCCCGCCTCGGGCAAGTCCTCCTTCGCCCGCGCCTGGATCGAGCGCGGTCAGCTGGACCGGGATGGGGTCGTCTCCTGTGACTCCATCCGCAGCGAGTTGGTCGGAAACCGCGTCGACGTCAGCGACGATCCGGTGGTCTTCGACGAGATGGACCGACGCGTCGCGGCGCGGCTGGAGGCGGCCCTTCCCGTGGTGGTCGATGCCACCAACGTCATACCCGACGCGCGAATCAGGATGATCTTCTGGGCCAGGCGGTACGGCCGCCCGGTCACGGCGTTGCGGTTCCGGGTGGCCGCCGAGATCCTGGTCCACCGCAACGCGGAGCGCCCCGGCCACGCACGCGTGCCCCTTGACGATGTTCTGCGCTACGCAGCGGTCGCGGCACTGCACACGGACCGCGCCCGGCTGCTCGATGAAGGGATCACCGTTGTCGTCGACGTGCCCGGTGAGGCCGAGGGCATGAGCCCGGCCCAAGCCGCGGAGTTGATCAGGATCACAGCGTAGGGCGGACCCGTCGCGGTCTGTGCCAGGCGCGGACAGCCGCTCACGTTGCATCAAACACGGTCAGTGTGGCCGGCTCTCCCAGGCCGGCCGCTGGGGGTCGTCGTTGTGCACGATGACGTCGACGTGATCGGTCGGGCGGACCGTAGCGAAGTAGAGCTGCTGGGCGGGGATGTAACGCTCGCGCCAGCGCCGTTCGACGTCGGCGCGGGACGACACCCGGCGTTCTCGGATCACCGCGCGGTCCACGGTCTTCTCGAGCGCGGTCGACACGAAGACGCGCAGGTCCCACCGATCTGTCAGTTCCGGGCGCATGAGGAAGACGCCGTCGAAGAGCAGCACGGCGTCGGCGGGGGCGGTCGTGACCGGCGGGGACAGCGCAGTGTCCGCGGTGCGGTCGTACACCGCGTTCTGGAAGCGTCGGTCTCCGCCCGGGCCGAGCGGATCGAGCAGGACCCGGTTCAGCGCGTCGTGGTTGTGGGTGTCGAAGTAGCAGCCTTCGGCGGAGTACTCGCCGCGCGGGTAGCGCTGTGCCCGGGGGAAGAGGAAATCGTCGATCGTCGCGCGGATGACGTCGCGGCCCTGTTTGCGCAGGACGACGGCCAGCTCGTCGGCGAGCGTGGTCTTGCCCGTCGCGGGCGGCCCGTCGACGGCAACCCGCGTCGGATGTGTGACTGAGACGGACCCGACTGCCTCAGCCAGGCGGCCGAGCATCTCGTCGCGGGTGCCCTGGTCCATATCCTGCCCCCGTCCCAGTCCTGCGAAGGTCCCCGTGTCGAGCCGACCTCACGCGCGCCGGTCTCCTGAGGCGCACTCGATCATGGCCGCTGGTTGGGCTGTCGCCGCGGCTTGTCAAGGTGCGTAGCCGGTCGAGTGTCTGAGGTGTTCGCACCAGCCGGGGCCGACCGCTCGCGAGGTGGCATCCCAGGCAGCACGGCCGCCAGGCAGCATCCAGGCGCGAGTGGGGTGATAGTCCGTGCGGATCTCGATCAGCGTCCGTGCGAGGCATCGGCTGGACATCGCCAGGGCTTCGACATTGCCCGGCGGTATCAGCTGCTGTTCGGTGCGATATCGGTCGACGGCGACCTGCGAGTGGGTCTCCTGGCGGTGCCGGTCGACGCTGGCCAGCGCGATGAGGGGCGGTTCTTGTTCCTCGGCGACGGCGGCCAGGATCCGGTCATGACCGTCGAGGATGACGTAGCAGTCCAGGCCGCTGATCCACCAGAGCAGCACAGGGGGCAGGATGCCGGCCCTCGCCTGCTTGCGATATGCCTTGACCCGCGCGTCGGTCGCGCCACTCAACCGGCGCAGCGGCAGCACCTGCCACCCGCCCTGCCGGGAGAACCAGTCGATCTCACCGGGATTCTCGGTCAGCAACAAGGTCGCCCACCGGTGCGCGGACGACCGAGCCCAGGGAGTGTGTTCCAGGTGGGTAGCGGTTGCGCCGAGAAGCCACCGACCGTCGTAGAGCGGGCTCTGGTCCGCGGCCTGCAAGGCGGAGGCGAAGTAGTGCGCCCACCTTCGGCTCCGACATCCGCCACCAGCATCGGCTGTCGCCTCGGCGTGCACCGACCGCATCGGTGCGATCAACGGCCGGAAGCGGCCGGTGGTCAGGTATTCGACTCCCGCGTGGTCCTGGTGCACTTTCGCCAGGAGAACCACCTGGTCGCTCTGCCGTAGCAGAATGCGACCGCCTCCAGCGACATGGACCGCAAGCTCGGGTCGGACGCCACCACCGACCTCGAGCACCAGGTCCGACGCGCCGTCATTCACCCGCCTCACGACGCCTGTCCTCCGCACCCGCTGATCGTAGTCGGCGGCCGCCGCAGACCCGGGCCATGGCGACACGAGCGCGGGCACGGCTGACCGTCACGCGAATGGGAACGCCCGCAGGATCAGGACGACGGACCGGGCCGCCCCGAAAACATCCACACATGCCCATGCATTGACAGCGCTTGCAATGCGCTTGTAACCTTTCGGAAATTTTCAAGCTCCACTGCAAGATCCCGGCACGGCCGGGCCCTTCCCCGGCCTCGCCACCGCCCGTCCCCCCACACCCCCGTCAGGAGTCCTCCCATGCAGAGACGTCGACGGTTGTCGGCGATCGTCGCCCTCGGCGTGATCGCCGGCCTGATCGTCCCCACCGCCGCGACGGCGCCCCCGGCCGCAGCGGCCCCGGCAGGCGGCAAGAAGGTCATCGCCAACCTCTTCGAGTGGAACTGGTCCTCGGTGGCGAACGAGTGCCGCACCACCCTCGGCCCGAAGGGCTACGGGTGGGTGCAGGTCTCGCCGCCCCAGGAGCACGTCCGGGGCTCGCAGTGGTGGCTGGCCTACCAGCCCGTCAGCTACCGCATCGAGTCCCGCAAGGGCACCCGCGCCCAGTTCAAGTCCATGGTCGACACGTGCCACGCGGCCGGCGTGAAGGTGGTCGTCGACGCGGTCGTCAACCACATGTCGGGGCAGGACAACGGCGGCACCGGCTGGGCCGGCTCGTCGTACGGGCACTACGACTACCCCGGGATCTACCAGACGCAGGACTTCCACCACTGCGGTCGCAACGGCGGCGACGACATCGCCAACTACAACGACCGGTGGGAGGTGCAGAACTGCGAGCTGGTCAACCTCGCCGACCTGAAGACCGAGTCGGACTACGTCCGTACGAAGATCGCCGGCTACCTCAACGACCTGCTCTCGCTCGGCGTCGACGGTTTCCGGATGGACGCCAGCAAGCACATGCCGGCCGCCGACATCGCCGCCATCAAGGGCAAGCTGTCACGCTCGGCGTACATGGTGCAGGAGGTGATCCACGGCGCCGGTGAGCCGATCCAGCCGGGCGAGTACACCGGCAACGGCGACGTGCACGAGTTCCGCTACGGCAAGGACCTGGCCCGGGTCTTCCGCTCCGAGAAGCTGGCCTACCTGCGCAACTTCGGCGAGGGCTGGGGGCACCTGCCCAGCGCCTCGGCGGCCGTCTTCGTGGACAACCACGACACCCAGCGCGACGTCGGCGGGGTGCTGACCTACCGCGACCGGGGCATCTACGCGCTGGCCAACGCGTTCATGCTCGCCTGGCCGTACGGCTCCCCGACGGTGATGTCGAGCTACACCTACAGCCAGCGCGACCAGGGCCCGCCCTCGGACAGCTCCGGGCGGACCCTCAACGCCACCTGCTACTCCGGCTGGGAGTGCGAGCACCGCTGGCCGGTCATCGCCAACATGGTCGGCTTCCGCAACGCCACCGAGGGATCCGGCGTCGTCAACTGGTACGACAACGGCAACAACCACATCGCCTTCGGCCGGACCGGCAAGGGCTTCGTCACGATCAACGACGAGGACTACGCGGTGAACGGTCGGTCGTACCAGAGCGGGCTGCCGGCCGGCCGCTACTGCGACGTCATCCACGGCACCTTCAGCAACGGCACGTGCAGCGGGCCGGTGATCACCGTGGACGGCGGCGGCTGGTTCGCCGCGAACGTGCCGGCCCACGACGCGATCGCCATCCACGCGGGCGCCCGGCTGAGCTGAGCGTCCCGCCCGTCACGACCCCGTCCCGGCCGACATTCCGGCCGGGACGGGGTTTCACCGTTCTGCATCCTTTACAGTTTGTTTGTGCGTTTTGACCGAATGAACCGGCGACACGTCCGGGCGCTGGCCGCCGTCGGCGTACCCCTGCTCCTGCTGGCGGCCGGGGCCACGGGCTGGGCGCTGACCCCCGGGGCCGCGCCCACCGCGCCGCCGGTAGCCGGGCCATCCGTGTCCCCGACCCGCGCGGCCCCGACCGGCGCGGCGCCGACGCCCGAGCGGGTGCCCGTCGCCGCGCCCGCGCCGGACGATCTGCCGGTGGTCGACTACGGCCCCGCGCCCACCGGCTTCCCGGCCGACCCGGACACCCTGGCCACCACGCCCCTGACCGAGGGCCTGCACCCGACCCGCCGCATCGCCGCCTACACCGCCCCCGGCGGCCGGCCGCTGGCCTTCCTCGACCCCACCATCAGCGGCGTCGAACTGACCATGCCGATCGCCCAGCGGCGGGCCGGCTGGGTGGCGGTGCTGCTCCCCTCGGCCAACCGCACGCTCGCCTGGCTGCCGCCCGGCGGCCACACCACCGTGGCGCTGCGCGACCAGATCGTGATCGAGCGCGAGCCGCACCGCCTCACCTGGTACCGCGCCGGCCGGGCCGTGCGCAGCTGGGAGGTCAGCCTCGGCCAGCGCGGCCAGGAGACGCCGCTGGGCCGGACCTTCATCCTGGGCCGCACGCCGCCGCCGCAGAGCGTGTACGGGGGCGTCGACATCTTCGCCCTCGGCTCCGTGCCCGACGACCCGGACTCGGTGCCGGCGGGCCTGCGCGGGGCGCACATCGGCATCCACAGCTGGTACCACGACGGCGAGCTGGGAAAGAAGACCACCAACGGCTGCATCCGGCTCACGAAGAGCGGGCAGCGGGAGCTGCTGGCCGAGGTACGCCCCGGCACCGAGGTCGTCGTGGTCGACGAGCTGCCCGCCCCGCCCCCGACGGCCTGAACAAGCGCGGACCCGAGGACGGACACGGGACGGCCTTGCGCCGACGGGCCAGACTGGGGCGCCCGTCACCCAGGAGGCACCGTGCGTCACCCGTCCCGCTTTCTCAGACGCCTCGGCGTGACCGCAGCCGCCGCCACGGCCATGATCACGCTGATGCCGCAGGCGGCCGTCGCCGCGGTCGTCCTCGACGACGGCGTCGTGCTCCAGTCCACCACCGGCGCCGACCATCTCGTCACCGCCGACCGGCCCGCCTGGGCGGCAGCGGCCGTCCACTCGACCTCGAACTACAACATCAGCCTCTTCGACCAGTGGGGTGGATGGCTCGCCTCCAGTTACGGCTACGGCTTCAACCGGTCGGAATTCGTCGCCGTCAACTCGCACCTGTCGCCCCTGGCGTCGTACGAGGCCCGCACCAGCACGAGCTACGGACCCGCCATCGCCCACACGCAGTGGCGGCAATCCCACACGACGACGACGTTGCCCTACCCGGCCAACGACGGGGTGACCGGTCCGTCCGATCCGGATCTGGCCTTCGCCGCGCTGGGCAGCACCCAGGTGGTCAGTGTCTCGGACATCCACCTCAAGGCCGGCGAGGCGTTCTGGGTCGACACCGCCCCCGACACGCTGTTCTTCCTGCTGGAGAGCAGCCCGTACGACAGCACGACCCGGCTGCGCACCCGGCATCAGCACGCCACGTCCGGGGTGGTGCGCACCGCCCAGGGCTGCACGCTCTACCGCGCGAACCACAGCGGCGTCCACGGCCTGCTGATGGTCGCGGACGCCGCGCCGGTGGCGACCACCCCGCCGGGCGGAACGGCGGTCGCCCTGCACCGGTACGACCCCGCCCGCCCCTACACCTGCCCGCAGCGCAACTTCCCGGGCCCCACGCCCCCGGGCGTCTGACCGGCCGGCGGGTCCCGCCCTGTGTGGGTGTTCCGATCGGTGCACCCGCACAGGCCTTCCGCTGCCCGTCACGGACGTCCGGTCAGAACTGCTCGACCCAGTACGGGGCGACGTCCATCCAGCCGTTGGCGCCAGCGCCGTGCTTCCGGCCGCTGCTGTTGGTGCTCAGGGTGTACCAGGCGTCCACGAAGTCCGGGTCGTCGGTGTACCAGGAGGTGGGGATGGCGTCCAGGATCGCGTTGACCAGCGGGGTGTACGCGCCACCGTCCACGATCACCAGCAGGGCGCCCGCGATCGCCTTGACCAGGGACGAGTAGTTGGTGTCCCCGTCGTCCTCCATCATGACCACGTCGGCCAGGTTGTACTTGTACGACGAGAAGTGCACCAGCAGCTGGTTCGGGTGGTAGGTGGTGCCGTCGTGGTCCAGGTACGGCATCTGCACCAGGTCGACCTTGACCTTGCCGTCCAGCCCGAACCCGGCCACGAGGTTGTAGATCTCGGCGTCCCCCTTGATCCAGGGCTCCTCGTCGTCGCTCAGCCGGACGGCGTTGACCTTGGTGGCCCAGTAGCCGGCCGAGGCGCCCACCCCGGAGGTGCGGGTCGCGGGTCGCGCCGGAGCCGCCCGGTCGATGCCCCGCGCGCCCAACTCCTGACGCATCAGCGCCAGTCCCGCCGTGAGCGCCCGCTCGGTGTCCACGTCGACCACGAGCACCGGCCGCTGCGGCACCCGTGCGGCGTCCAGCACCACCGTGGCGCCGGAGCGGTCGTACGCCCTCACGCTCGGCGCCGAGTCGTCGGTCGGGGTGGCGGCCACCAGCGGCGCCTCGCCTCGGGCCAGTGCCGCGCGCATGTCCGGGTGGGCCAGCCGCAACCGCAGCAGCGAACCCGTGCCGCCCGGCAGGCCCTTGGCGACCAGCAACCGCTGGTTGGCGGCGCGCAGGTCGCCGGCGAGCCGGGCGTCGACGCCGGCGGCGAGCAGGTCGACCGGGCCACTCGCGGCGGCGACGCCCAACCGGGTCAGCTCCGCCCGATCGGTGACCGCCACCTGACGCGCCACGGCGTCGGTGATGGCGAAGACCGGGCCGGCGGCGACCGCCGGTGCCGGTGCGCGGTCATCGGGTCGGGCGTACGCCGGGGTGGCGACCGCCGCGACCAGGGTGGTGGTCGCGATGCCGAGGGACAGGACGGCGCGGCGGAAGGTACGTCGGTTCACATGGACTCCTCTGCGTCTCCCGGCCATCGGCTCGTGGCGGCGACCAAGAGATTGACGACGATAACTACATAGGTATACGTCCATCGGGGAGCCGTCAACATCACTGCGGACGCGGCCGGAGGCCGAGGGGTTCGCGGCGTAGTCGCGCAGGGTGGAGGGCCGACCGGAAGCCTCAGCGTCACGGACCGGACAACGCGTCAGCCGGTGCGACCTGCCGCGGCAGGGGCTGGTGTGGCCGTCCGGCCAGCTTGCGCCACAGGAACTCCAGCGTCAGCGCCCAGACGAAGGCGCGCTGCTCGCTGTTCGCCGCCGCGCCGTGCCCGCCCTCGACGTTCTCGTAGTAGGACACGTCGTGCCCGTACTCGCGCAGCCGGGCCGCCATCTTGCGGGCGTGCCCCGGGTGCACCCGGTCGTCCCGGGTCGAGGTGACGAGCAGGACCGGCGGGTACGCCCGGTCGCCGTCGACGTTGTGGTACGGGGAGTACCGGCGCAGGAACTCCCAGTCGGCCGGCACGTCCGGGTCGCCGTACTCGGCCATCCACGACGCGCCCGCCAGCATCCGGTGGTAGCGCCGCATGTCCAGCACCGGCACGTGCGCGACGACCGCCCCGAACAGCGTCGGCTGTCGAGTCAGCATCACCCCCATCAGGAGGCCGCCGTTGCTGCCGCCCTCGACGCCGAGCAGTTCCGGCGTGGTGATGCCCCGGGTCACCAGGTCGGCCGCCACCGCCGCGAAGTCCTCGTACGCCCGGGGCCGGTTCTCCCGCAGCGCGGCCCGGTGCCACCCGGGGCCGTACTCCCCGCCGCCCCGGATGTTCGCCACCACGTAGGTGCCGCCCCGGGCCAGCCAGCCCCGCCCGACGACCCCGCTGTAGTGCGGGGTCAGGGGGATCTCGAACCCGCCGTAGCCGGTGAGCAGCGTCGGAGCGGCGGGCGCGTCCGGGTCCCCCACCACGAAGTACGGGACCCGCGTGCCGTCGGCCGAGGCGGCGAAGAACTGCCGTACCGCCAGGCCGTCCGCGTCGAAGGTCGCCGGGGCCCGCCTGAGCGTCTCGACCGCGCCGCCGACCCGCCCGAGCCGCAGCGTGGCCGGCTGGAGGAACCCCTCCGAGGCGAGCAGGTAGGCGTCGTCGTTGTCCGGGTCGGTGTCCACGACCTCGCTGTGGTCGAACTCCGGCACCCCGTGCAGGGGCTCCCGCCGCCAGCCGTCCCCGTCGGGCGTCAGCACCTCCAGCCGGCTCCGCACGTCGACGAGGGTGGCCAGGATCAGCCGGCCACGGGTCCAGCAGTGGCCGCTGAGCGCCGTACGGTCGTCGGGACGGAAGAGCACCGTCATCTCCCGCCCGCCGGCGAGGAACGCGTCGAACCGGGTCGCCAGCAGGGTGCCCGCGGGGTGGGTCACCCCGCCGACCGCCCACGGCGAGCGCGGCCGGACGAGCAGCCACTCCCGGTGCACGTCCCACTCGGCGTCCTCCGGCACGGCGATCGGGATCCGCTCGCCCGTCCCGGTCAGCAGGTGTCGCTCGGAGCGGAAGAAGTCCAGCCGGCGGCCCACGAAGTCGCGCTCGAAGCCGGGCGTCGGGTCGTGCGAGGCCCAGACGGCGACGTCGTCGGCGTGCCCCTCGTGGACGATCTCGGCCTCGGCCAGCGGCGTGCCCCGCCGCCACCGCTTGACCACCCGGGGATAGCCCGAGGAGGTCAGCGAGCCGGGCCCGAAGTCGGTGGCGACGTAGACGTGGTCGGCGTCGATCCAGCCCACGTCGCTCTTCGCCTCGGGCAGCGTGAAGCCGTCCTCGACGAAGACGCGGCGGTCGAGGTCGAACTCGCGCACCACGACCGCGTCGCCCCCGCCCCGGGAGAGGCTGACCAGGCAGCGCCCGTAGCCCGGCCGCAGCACCGTCGCCCCGCTCCAGACCCAGTTCTCGCCCTCCTCGGCGGCCAGCGCGTCCAGGTCGAGCAGCACGTCCCACTCCGGCTCCGCCCGGCGGTACTGCTCGAGCGTCGTCCGCCGCCAGATGCCGCGCGGGTGCGCCGCGTCGGTCCAGAAGTTGTAGTAGAGGCGGTCCCCGCGCCAACCGGGATAGGGGATCCGGTCGTCCGCGTCGAGCACCTGCCGGAGCTCTGCCCGCAGGGCCGCGAACCCCTCTCCGCCGGTCAGGGCCGCCACGGTCTCCGCGTTGCGGTCCCGCACCCACCGCGCGGCGTCCGCACCATCAAGATCTTCCAGCCAGAGGTACGGGTCGTCGGTCTCCACGGTCAGCCTCGCCACCCCGCCACTATCCCCGACGGGAGGCCTACGCCCGAGTCGGGGCACCTGTCGGCATGGCGACGACCACCCGGCTCACCGCCACCCTGACCGTCGTGCGCACCGGTGGGGTCGGCTTCACGGCTGGGTGTGCCGCTCGGCGGCGTCGAACGCGGGCGCGAGCGGGGCCAGCGCCGCGCGGAGCTGGTCGGCCAGTGAGCCGGAGGGCACGACCAGTCCTCCGGCGGCGAGACTCTCGGCGGCGTCCGTGTTCCCGGCCGGCCGGAGCCAGCCTTCCAGCGCGATGCGAACCGCCGCGGCCACGCTTGCCGCGAGGACGCGGGCCGTGTGCGCTTCGGCGTGGTCCAGGCGTTCGGCGATCACCGCCGTGAGAGGGCGCTCGATGCCGGCGGTGGTGTCGAGGAACGCGTCGCGCAGCGCGGTCTGGGTGGTGATCAGCAGCAGCGCCTTGTGTTCGCGCTCGCCGGTGTTCGTGTACTGCTCGACCACTGC
Source organism: Micromonospora sp. SD12 (assembly GCF_052068495.1). Classification (NCBI taxonomy): domain Bacteria; kingdom Bacillati; phylum Actinomycetota; class Actinomycetes; order Micromonosporales; family Micromonosporaceae; genus Micromonospora; species Micromonospora sp. SD12. Next base: position 562,558 of record NZ_JBQHDF010000003.1, read on the forward strand.
CTGGGTGACGGCGTTAGCCAGGCGCACTCCTGCGGGCCGGGCCGCGACCGCCGCCGCGATGCGCGCCTCCCGGTCCGCGGTAACGGCAGAGACGATCGCCTGCTCCCGGCTGGCGAAGTAGTTGTTGTAGGTGCGCGGCGAGACCCCGGCCGCTTCGGCGATGTCCTCGACCCGCACCTGGTCCGGTCCGCGCTCCTCGGCCAGGCGCAGGGCCGCCTCGCGTAGCGCCTCGCGCGTGGCCTGCTTCTTCCGCTCCCGCAGCCCTGGTGGTCTCGTCACGGCGTCAGCGTCCCACGCAGGGCTGCGGGAGCCAAAGTTGCGTACACGCAAACTTGCGTGCACGCACTTTTCCTGCCAGTCTCGACCCGACCGGGACCAACAGGGAGGACGTGACCATGCGAGCAAGAGGGATGACCTACGACACCGGGTTCGTCGTGCACGGCCAACTGTCCCGCGAGCACCTCGACCTTGCGGTGGTCCGGCGCGAGCTCGCCATCATCCGCGACGACCTGCACTGCAACGCGGTCCAGATCATCGGCGGCGACCCGGATCGACTGGAACTGGCCGCCGGTGCCGCCGCCGAACTCGGCCTGGAGGTCTGGTTCTCGCCCTATCCGCTGGAGCTGGACCCGGAGCAGATCCTGACGCTCTTCCGCGACTGCGCCGAGCGGGCGGAACGGCTCCGGCAGCGGGGGGCCACAGTCGTGTTCGTCGCAGGGGTCGAGCTGAGCGTGATGAACCGCGGGTTCCTGTCCGGAGAGAGCCCCGAGGAGCGGGTCGAGCAGCTGATGAGCCAACCCGAGCGGCGGGCCGGAGCGATACGCGAGCTCGGCGTGCGCATCAACGCATTCCTCCGCGAGGCCGCAGCCACGGTCCGCGAGCGCTTCCAGGGCGGACTCACCTACGCCTCCATCCAGTTCGAGCAGGTCGACTGGGCTCCCTTCGACATCGTGACGTTCGAGCTGATCCGCTCCGCCGAGGTCGCCGACCGGTTCCGGGACGCGGTGCGCACCCTGGCCCGAGGCCCGAAGCCGCTCGCCATCACCGGGTTCGGCACCGCGGCCTACCGAGGCGCGGGAGACCGCGGCGGGCGGGTGCTGGAAGTGGTCGAGTACGACCCGGAGACCAGGGCTCCCGTGCGGCTCAACGGCACGTACGAGCGTGACGAGGCCGGCCAGGCCGCATATCTGAGCGAACTGCTGGAGATCTTCGAGACCGAGGGCGTGGACAGCGCGTTCGTGTTCCTGTTCGCCCTGCCTGGCTACCCGCACCGCCCGGACGGCGACCCCAGGGACGACCTGGACCGGGCCAGCCTGGGCATCGTCAAGCTCCTCGAAGGGTGCCGGGGACAGACCTACCCCGACATGGAATGGGAACCCAAGGCCGCCTTCGCCGCAGTGGCGCAGCGGTATCGGAAGTCATCGCACAAATCGCACGAGTAGAGGACGGTATCCACCGGCATCGGTCAGCACGACCTTCTGACCTGGCATGCACGTGACCGTCGCGGGTAGTACCCGAACATGAGGGCGAGTTTCCGGCTCGGCCGGATAGCGGGCGTACCGGTCGGGGTCAACTGGAGCGTCCTGGTCATCTTCGTGCTGATCGCCTGGGGGCTGGCCGGCAGCCAGTTCCCCCGGGCCTACCCGGACCGGCCCGTCGCCGCGTACGTCCTGGCGGGGCTCGCGGCGGCGGTGGTCTTCTTCCTCGGCCTGCTCGCCCACGAGATCTCGCACGCGATCGTCGCGAAGCGCAACGGGCTGGAGGTCGGCGGGATCACCCTCTGGCTCTTCGGCGGGGTGGCCGAGCTGCGCGGCGAGGCGCGCGACCCGGGCGCTGAGCTGCGCATCGCCGGCGTCGGCCCACTGGTGAGCCTGCTGATCGGGCTCTTCTTCGGCGCGATCGCGGTGGTGCTCGCCGTGGCCGGGGTGGAAGGGCTGCTGCTGGGCTCGCTGGCCTGGCTGGCCGGCATCAACGTGCTGCTGGCGGTCTTCAACGCGCTGCCGGCCGCCCCGCTCGACGGCGGGCGGCTGCTGCGCGCGGCGGTCTGGAAGGCGACCGGCGACCGGACGAAGGCGTCGGTGGTCGCCGCCCGGGCCGGCTGGGTGCTCGGCGCGGTGCTGATCGGCCTGGGGCTGTGGCAGTTCCTGGCCGGCGTCGGCTTCGGCGGGCTCTGGCTCGCCCTGATCGGCTGGTTCCTCATCGGCGCCGCAGGCATGGAGGAGCGGCAGGCCCGGATGGGCAGCGCGCTGGAGGGCGTCCGGGTGGCCGACGTGATGACGCCGCAGCCGCAGACCGCGTCGGGGCAGATGACGGTGGGCGACTTCGTCGACCACTACCTCTTCGCGTACCGGCACACGGCGCTGCCGCTGACCGAGGACGACCACCCCGTCGGCCTGGTCACCCTCGACCGGGTACGCGGCATCCCGGCGGAGCGCCGGGCCGCCACCACGCTGGCCGAGGTCGCCTGCCGCGCCGACGAGCTGGTGCTCGCCCGGCCGGACGAGCCGCTCAACGAGCTGCTCCCCCGGCTCAGCGAGTGCGCCGACGGGCGGGCGCTGGTGGTCTCCGACGGCCGGCTCGTCGGGATCGTCTCGCCGAGCGACATCAGCCGGGCGGTGCAGCGCGGCAGCCTCCGGGAGCAGATGCAGGGCAGCCGGCCCGGCCGCTAGTCGCGGGGAAGGTAGTGGTCGAGCAGGTCCGTGCGGAACGTGCCGGCCGGGTCGAGCCGGCGCGCCAGGTCGAGGAAGTCGGCGTACCGGGGCCAGGCCGCGGCGACCGCCGCCGGGGCGAGGCCGAAGACCTTCCCCCAGTGCGGGCGCGGCGCGAACGGCGCGAGCCGCTCCTCCACCGCCGCCGCCACCGGCAGCACCGCCGCCGCGTCGGCGGTCCAGGTGAAGTGGATGGCGAGGCTGTCCCGCCCGTGGTTCGGGCTGAGCCACAGCCCGTCGCCGGCCACCGTCCGCAGCTCGCAGACCTGGAGCACCGGCGCGATCAGGTGCGCCACCGGGTCCAGCGCGGCCAACGCCGCCGCCGCCGAGGCCCGCGGCACGTGGTACTCCGACTGCAACTCCTCCCCGCTGCTGGGGGTGAACCCGAGCCGGAAGTGCGGCAGGCGTTCGTGCCACGGGCCCGGCTCGCCGAGCTGCGGCGTGCAGTTGCGCGCCGGCATGCCGGGCACCGGGTGCCGTTGCCCGTCGGCCGGCGTCGTGTCGAGCCAGTCCGCCGGGAGGGGGTCCGCGTCCGCGCGCTGCTTGACCCACACCTCCCGCAGCCGCGACGAGCGCCAGTCGGTGAAGACGCTGACGCTGTACGCCGAGGCGAGCGCCGCGTCCAACGCCGCGCGGGGCAGGCCGAGGCGGACGTACTGGCGGATGTCGAAGGTCGGCACCACGTCCAGGGTGACCCGGGTGACGACGCCCAGCGCGCCCAGCGAGACGACCATCCCGGCGAAGGTGTCCCCGTCGGCCGCCCGGTCCACGGTCAGCAGGTCGCCGCCGGCGGTGACCAGTTCCAGCCCGGCGACCGCGCTGGCCAGGTTGCCGATCGTCTCGCCCGATCCGTGGGTGCCGGTGGCGATCGCGCCGGCTACCGAGATGTGCGGCAGCGAGGCCAGGTTGGCCAGCGCGTACCCGCGCGCGTGCAGCCAGGACGCGAGGTCCCCGTACCGCATGGCGGCCGGCACCGTGACGGCCCGGCGGTCCGGGTCGAGCGCGACGGTCCCGGGCAGCCCGGCCAGCGAGACGAGGTCGCCGGTGGTGTCGCCGAGGCGGTTGAACGAGTGCCCCGTGCCCACGACACGGAGGCGTTCGCTGCCCGCCACCAGCCGGCGCAGCTCGTCCAGGGAGGCGGGCGCGTGGTGGCGGCGGGCGGCGTAGCGGACGTTGCCCGCCCAGTTGCGCCGCGGCACGGAATCGGCGGCGGTCACGGGACGCGGCGGCGCTCGGCGGGCCGCTCGTCGGTCGGCGCGCCGCCGAGCGCGTCGACGAAGCGGTCCCCGGCGTGCCGGGTGAGCGCCGCCGCCACCTCGGCGGGCTCCTCCCGGACCCGGGCCAGGTCCAGCAGCTCCACCGCGGCCCGGCCGTCGACCGGATGGCGTGCGTCGGCCGGGAGCCCGGCCAGCGTGCCCGGTACGGGCACCAGCAGCAGTCTCGGCGTGGCCGGCAGCCCCTCCCGGGCGGACGGGCGGGCCAGCGCCAGCGCCTCGACCTCCGTCCACGCGATCGTGCGGCGCAGCCCCGGACGGCGGACGGTCAGGCCGTCGACGCCGATGACGAACCGGAACGGACGCAGCAGGCCGGCCAGTACGCTCCCGCCCAGCAGTACGGCGCCACCGGCGACCAGCCGGCGCAGCAGCGCGTGCTCCCCCGGCAGCGCCAGCAGCACCCCGCCGCTGAGCACACAGACCAGGGGCAGCACCAGCGCCCCCCGGGTGCGGTGCAGTTCCACGTCGTACCCCCGTTCGACACCACGGTCTTCGGCACGCATCATCCGGCGGGCACCGGCGGGGCGGAACCGGTCGATCGGGCACGGTTACCCCGCCGCGATCGGGGAACGCCGCGACGATGAACACGTACCGCGATCCCGCCGCCCGAGAAGACGTTGCCCGCCGCCGCGCGCAGACCGGCCCCGACGGCCCGGAGAGCCTGGCGCAGAGCGGTCCCGTCGGCCCGGTGTCTCCGGTCGGCCCGCCGGCCGGGGCGTACCCGACGGGCACCACGCCCGGCCCCCGGCCGGTCCCGGCGCCTCCGCCCACACCGCGCCCGGTACCGCACCCGGGGCCGGCGCCCCGGCCGGGAGGCGCCTGACGGCGGGCGGCGCCTGACGGGCGGGCGCCACCGGGCAGCCCCTTCCGCCGGCTCGGAGCTGCGCGGACCGTGCCACCGGCTCAGAGCTGGGGCTTCACCTCGGCCGCGACCAGCTCCAGGTGGTCGAGGTCGGCCAGGTCGAGCACCTGGAGGTAGAGCCGCTCACTGCCGATCTCGGCGTACCGGCCGATCTTGTCGACGACCTCGGCGGGGGTCCCCGCGAGGCCGTTCTCGCGCAGTTCGTCCGGTTCCCGGCCGATCGCGGCGGCCCGCCGGGCCACCTCGGCGTCGTCGCGCCCGCAGCAGAGCACGAGGGCGTTGGACCAGCACAGCTCGCCCGCGTCCCGGCCGACCTCCGCGCAGGCGGCCCGGACCCGGTCGAACTGGGCGACGGAGTCCGCCACCGACGCGAACGGCAGGTTGAACTCGTCGGCGTACCGGGCGGCCAGGCGCGGCGTACGCTTCGGGCCCATGCCGCCGAGCAGGATCGGCGGGCGCGGATCCTGCACCGGCTTCGGCAGCGCCGGCGAGTCGCTGACCGGGTAGTACTTTCCGGCGAAGTCGAAGGTCTCGCCGGGCGGCGTCGCCCAGAGCCCCGTGACGACAGCGAGCTGCTCCGCCAACCGGTCGAAGCGCTCCCCCAGCGACGGGAACGGGATGCCGTACGCGGTGTGCTCCTCGGCGTACCAGCCGGTGCCGATGCCCAGCTCCACCCGGCCGCCGCTCATCTGGTCGACCTGGGCGACGGTGATGGCCAGCGGGCCCGGCAGCCGGAACGTGGCGGCGGTCATCAGCGTGCCCAGCCGGATCCGCCGGGTGTCCCGCGCCAGGCCGGCGAGGGTCGTCCACGCGTCCGTCGGGCCGGGGTCGCCGCTCACCGCGCCCATCTTCAGGTAGTGGTCGGAACGGAAGAAGGCGCCGTAGCCGGTCTCCTCCGCGCACCGGGCCACGGCGAGCAGGTCGTCGTACGTGGCGCCCTGCTGGGGTTCGGTGAAGATCCGCAGTTCCATGCTTCGAGCATAGGGAGCCGGCCGGGCCCGCGCGCCGATCCGCCCCTTCCGGCGGTGCCGCCGCGCGAAGTGGCGGGGATCCGATAGCGGCGGTCCTGGCCCCCGGGTCGTCAGCAGGTCCAGAGTGGAGGCCGGGCGACGAGTCGAGGAGGACGCATGGAGGACCAGCACCGGGACCGGCTGATCGGGGCGGTGGAGGCGCTGCTGCCGGAGGTGTCGCGCCGGGCCGGCGAGATCGAGGCCGCCCGTGGGCTCCCGGCCGACCTGCTCGACTCGCTGCGGGCCGCCGGCTGCTTCCGGATGTTCGTCCCCCGCAGCCACGGCGGGTACGACGCGGACCTGCGCACCGGGTTGCGGGTGCTGGAGGCGCTGGCCCGGGCCGACGGCTCCACCGGGTGGACCGTGATGATCGGCGCCGAGACGCCGCACCTGCTGGCGATGCTGTCCCGCGACCGGTTCGACAAGGCCTACGCCGACGGGCCGGACGTGGTGGTCGGGGGCGGGTTCGCCCCGCAGGGCCACGCCGAGCAGGTCGACGGCGGCTTCCGGGTCACCGGCCGGTGGGCGTTCGCCAGCGGCGCCCGGCACGCCGACTGGATCTTCGGCAACTGCGTGCTCACCGAGGGCGGCGCGCCGCTGCCCGGGCCGGCGGGGGCACCGCCGGCGGTGCGCTCCATGCTCTTCCCGGCCTCCCGCGTCACCGTCCACGACACCTGGCACGTGCTGGGCCTGCGCGGCACCGGCAGCCACGACGTCGAGGTGGCGGACGCGTTCTGCCCCGTGGAGGAGAGCTTCGACCTGTTCACCGGGGTGCCCTGCGTACCGGGGCCGGGCTTCGTGGCGCCGCTGGTCCACTTCGTCCTGCACCTCGGCGCGGTCGCCGTCGGTATCGCGCAGGGCGCGCTGGACGACATGGTCGCGCTGCTCGAAGGCGGCCGGCAGCGGCTCTACGCGCGGCAGTCGCTCGCCGACTCGCCCGCCTTCCGCCTCCAACTCGGCCGCGCCGACCTCGACGTACGGGCGGCCCGGGCGCTGCTGCGCGACCTGGCCGACGACCTGTGGGCGGCCTGCGCCACCGACCCGGCGGCGATCCCCGCGCTGCACCCGAGGATCTCCGCCGCGCTGCCCTGGGTGACGGAACGGGCCGCCGCCGCGGTCGACACCTGCTACCGGGCGGCCGGCGGCGGGGCGGCCCGGGACTCGTCGCCGTTGCAGCGCCGGTTCCGCGACATCCACACGTTCAGTCAGCACGCGGCGGCGGCGGAGGGCTGGCTCGCCAACAACGGCGCGCGGGTACTCGGCCGGCCGGTGGAGCTGGCCTACTGACGCCGGCGTGAAGCGGCGCGCGGTCGGCGGCGCGCGGGCGCCCGGGCAGCCGACGCGCGGACGCCGGGGTCAAGCGGCGCGCGGGGCGCCGGGGTTCAGCGGCGCGTGGGCGCCTCGGCGCGGGCGGGTGTCCCCGGTTTCCGACCGGAGCCGGGGCACCCGTCCGCCGTCGATCGACGGGTCAGCAGCGCTGCCGCTGCCCCGTGTAGTGCACGCCGACCTTGCCCACCACGGTCAGGTCGGTCAGGGCGGTGTTCGCACCGCGGTGCACGTAGCACGAGTAGCGGTGCTGGTTGATCACTTCGAGGTGGATGTGCACCCCGCTGTCACCGTTGACCTGGTAGCAGCTGGACCAGCGGAAGCGGCCCGTCTCGCCGAGCTTGGTCCACGGACCGACCGAGGCGCCGACGACGATGCCACCGGGCTTGTTGTTCACGTGCATCACGTCCGCCCGGCCGAGGATCTGCCCGGTCGTGGTGTCCCGGGCCTCGAGCCCGATGCGGTAGCCGCCGTCGGCGAGATTGCGGGTCGCGCAGCCGGCCTGGACGGTGACCACCTTGACGGCGACCGGGTGCCCCGAGGCGGTCTTGGTGCCGAACGGCGAGACGATCGTGGCGCCCGGGCTGCGGTAGATGTCGACGGCCCAGTCGTTGGGGTATCCCCAGTGGCCGAAGACGATGTGGTGTGAGGTAGGCCCGGAGAGGCCGAACCGGTCCCAGGTGGACGCGCCCTGGATCGGCGGATAGACGTTGACCGTGTCCGCTGTCGGATGCGCCTGCGCGGCGCTCACCGGGGCGACCACGGCGCCGACCACGAGCGCGAGAGCGGCCACCGCAGGGGCGAGACGAGTGAACTTCACATGATCTCCATGGCTGTCCTGGCGCAGCGGGACTCGGCGGACATCGCACCGGGTGGCGCACGAGCGTGCCTGCGCGCGATCCGGCGGATCTTATACCACCATCGATGGATTTCATGATCGACGTCGTTCCGCCTGCCTGCCCGGCTCGCCGGTCTCCGGCCGACCGTTCAGACGTACGGGCGGGTGGCGTACGCCGCCCGCAGCGCGGCCAGCCCCGTCGACTTCGGCGACAGGGTGCCCCAACCGGAGTTGAAGTAGTTGGTCCGCGCGATCCGGGGGCCCCGCTCCGCGTTGAGCTGGGCGACGGCGGCCGGCACGGTGGCGATCCAGGCCGCCTGGTCCGGCACCTCCGCCACGCGTACGCCCCACTCGGCGATGATCACCGGTCGGGAGAGGGCGACGGGGCCGAGATCGGCCACCGCCCAGTCCTTCGCCCGGCGGAACCGGGCCAGCGCCGTGTGGGTGGGGCTGGTGGCGTACGCGTTCCACTGGAGGAAGTCGAGCTTGGCCATCAGCGCCTCCGGGTGGATGCGCTGGAAGCACGCCCGGTCGAAGCCGCCCACCCCGACCGAGAACGTCGTGCCGGCGGGCAGTTGGCGGGCCTTGAACCAGTTCACGATGTACGTCATCGCCTGCACCGCGCGGGCATCCGACTGCGCCCACGGGTAGGTGACGCCGGACTCGGTGGTGCCGAACTCGTGGTCGGTGTCCAACTCGGAGGCGAGCTGGATGTTCACCCCGAAGCCCAGGGTCCGGTACTGGGACAGGGCGCGGGCGAACAGACCGTCGCAGTGCCCGGCCAGGACCTGGCTGTAGCCGTACGCCCGGGGCCAGGTCGTGCCGGGGCGCTGCTGGATGGTCATCGCGGGCGCCGGGACGGTGTAGCTGACGCCGTCCACGGTGAAGGTTTGCGGCCCGGCGTTGGGCGCGCCGTAGTGCTTCAGCTCCAGCACCATGTTCATCCGCACCCCGGCCCGGCCGAGGGTGATCAGCCACGGCCGTTGGTAGCCGGGGAAGGTGTAGCCGTCGGCGAAGCTGCGGTACTGGGTCAGCGAGCGGAAGTTCCCCCCGGCCATGTCGGCCGTCGGATCGGCGCCGCCGGAGAGGTAGTAGCCGCCCAGCACCGGCGGCGCGATCGTGTAGTCGGCGCTGGCGGTGGCGGTACGGCCGCCGTTGTCGCGCACCGTGACCGTGACCCGGGGCATCACGCCACCGCCCGGTAGACGGCGACCGAACCGTTGTCCGACGCCCTGGTCCAGGTGCGGCCCGAGTCGTCGGTGACGGCGAGGGTGAGCGGATCGATGACGGCGGTGACCTTGACCGGCGCGCTGCTGTTGCCCTGCGCGTCGGTGACCACGATCGTGACGGTCACCGGCTTGGTGTCGGCGTCGCCGTAGGTGACCGTCAGGATCATCTGGTCGCCGGGCGAGTAGGTGGTGGCGTTCAGGGATGCGGTGGCGGTGGGAGCGGCCATGCCGGCTCCTCTCGTGCTAGGCCCCCCCCGGACCTGACCGCTCGTGACCACGGCCGGCTCCGGCTGGGGAGGATGGCGTCGGGCGACGCTTCAGCCGCCGGGCACGCGACGGCGTGGGCCCGGGCGGCACCTGGGTACGGCTCGCCGGCCGCGCTCGTCTCGGGACTGCCGCGCGGCTGAGGTGGCTGCCGGAACGGGGACGTCGGTGTCGGTGTCGGTGAGGCGGCATCCGCCCGGGGCGCCCGGGACGGTGGCTGCCGGGAGCGCGGCCTCGCGGTGCGTGGGCGGCCGGCGCTGCACTACGCCGGGGCCGTCGCGGGGCCGGGCTCGGTGATGGCGGTGTCGGCCGGGACGATGCTGTCCCCGCCGGGCCCGAGGGATGGGATGTGGCCCGCCATCCTCACGCCTCTCACCTGCTACAACAGTGCGTCGGACAGGAGGCTTACGTCCTGTCCGTCATCGGACGGCCGTCGCGTCCGGCAAATGACTGCGTTCCGGGCGTAAGTGTGCCGAGGCGGCCCTGGCGACGACCTCCTCCGGGCTGAGCGGCGCCTTGGGGTGGTGGGACAGGCACATCGGCGTGTCCACCTTGACGAACGCGAATCCCTCTCCGGCCACGTAGAACTGGCCGCTCTGCATGAGGCCGATGTCGGGCAGCCGGCCACCCTTGGCCTCCGCCAACTGACGGGCCGCGTCGATCTGCGCGGGAGCATTGAGCAGCCCGAAGAACTGCGTGGTGGCGTTGCCGGAGATCTGGTTGTGCAGTCCCTTCGGCGCCTGGGTGGCGAAGACCAGCCCGAGCCCGTACTTGCGGGCCTGGGAGGCGAGGGCGATCGTGCTGGCGGTGCAGGCCGTCTGCCCGGTCGACGGGGCCAGGGTCTGCGCCTCGTCCATCACGAAGAGCCCACCCAGGGGCCGCTCGCCCGCCGGGTGCCGCTTGATCCAGGCGAACAGGGCCATCTGGAGCTGGTTGACGAAGCCCTGCCGTTCCTGGTCCGACGTGAGCCCGACAAAGCTGATCACGGAGATGCGGGCCCGACGGCCCGGCGAGGGAGTCAGCAGCAGGCCCGGATCGGCCGGGGCGCCGACGCCGCCGAACAACGGGTCGGTGACCATGGCGGCCTTCAGGGTCTCGGCCAGGTCCTGGGCCAGCTTCTCCGCCCGGCTCAACCGGCTCACCCCGTCGGGCAACTCGGCGAGGAAGTCGGTGAAGCCGGGCAGGCCCACCATTCCGCTCCTCGCGTACGCCTGGAGGGCCTCGGTCAGCACGGCCTTGCCCTGCTGGGCCACCTTCGTCGGCCGGTCCACCCCGGCGCGCGGGGCGAGTGCCTCCACCGTCGAGCGGATCGCCTGGTCGAACTCGTCCGGTGAGTCGCGGACAGGAGTGAAGTCCGGCAACGGCTGGAAGGTGAGCGGTCGACCGGCGTTGACCCGGGGCGTCCAGATCACCACCTCGGTGTGGTCGAGGTGGTCGCGGGCCCGCTCGGCGTCGCCGGGGCCCCATCCGGCTGGCGGTTGCGGCCAGGGATCGCCCAGGCGGGCGAGGTCGTTGTTGGGATCGAGCACGATCGCGGACACGCCCTCCCGCGCGCATTCCTCGACCAGTCGCCGGATCAGCACGGTCTTGCCGGAGCCGGAGCCGGCGAAGATCACTGTGTGCCGGCGTAGCGACTCCAGGTCCACCGCGAAGGGCCGCGCCCCGTCGGTGGTCCGCCCCAACAGGATCGAGGTTCCGTCGGCCGAGGCCCTTCCGCCGTCGACCCGCGCGTCGTCCTCGCCGCCCACCCCGGCGGCCGGCCCGCCTGAGCGGGCGGCCGGCCCGGTCTCCGCACGGGTCGCTCCGGCGGATTCGCCAAGGATCGTTGCGAACAGCTGCGTGGAGCTGGCCGGGCGGCGCGCCACCAGCCACTCCCGCAGAACGGAGGCCGGTTCGCCGCTCAGTTCACGAAGTGCGGCGAAAACCCGTAGGTCCCCCTCTTCGACGCCGCAGCGGATGCCGCCGGCCGCGTCGAAGGCCGCCAACACCTCCGCCGTACGCTTGCCGGTCGGCCACGGGCCGTTGCGCAGCAGCACCAGCCGCCGTTGCGGCAACGCACGGTCGAGGCCCGCCATGGTGCAGGCCGCCTTCACCCTGGCGGTCACCGCGATCGCGTTCGGATGCGAGATCCCGCGAAGACACCAGTGCGCCTCGTTCTCGGTGGCCTCGTCCAGCACCTCGATCAGCCGCCCGTGCAGCGCCGGCTTGCGGCCGGGCGGCGGGTCGTACTTGTAACTGGCACCGGTTGGAGCCTGCTCGGCGATCCAGGCCGCCAGGCCGGCCGCGAGGAGCGTCGGCATCTGTGCGTCCTCGGTCCGCGGATCGAGCGCGGCCGTCACGTCGGCCCCCGCCACCAGCTCGGCGAACCGGTCGTCGAGCCGCCGCAGGCACGCATCGTCGCCGGCGACTGTCTCGCCTGCCGCCCTCGGGCCGACCGTGGTGCCTCCGCCTGACGGTTCGGGCACGCCCGCGACGTGGTCGCCCACCTCGATGAGGCGGTCGAGTTCGGTCACCTCGTCCCGGTCCCGGCACCAGGCGACGTGCCGGTCAACGCGGCGCAGCAGCGCCCGGGGCGTCAACGCCGGGGCGTCAGCGAACGCCTCGGGCCTGATCGGCCAGGTCGGATGCGGCGGTGCGAAACGCGGCCCGGCGAATGCCGCGGTGAACCGCTTCGCGACGATGGCCCGACCGATCTCGGGGGTGGGAATCCGGTCGGGCAGGGTCGCCTGCCGGAACCGGTCGCCGACCGGGGTGGGCGCGCTCCTGGTCAGCAGTTCCCAGGTGTCCGGCAGGCACGACACCACGATCAGCGTCCGGCGGGTGACGTCACGTAGCTTCAGCAGACCGTCGGCGATGGGCCCGACGACCTTCGCCTGGGCGTCCTCCAGCCCGGCGTACTGGTCGAACATCGCGGTGCTGGTCTGGGCGAAGAGCGTGTCGAGCTGGTCGACGGCTATCACCGTGGGGTCCAGCGTCAGCGCCATCAGCCGCGAGACATCCTGGACGATCTGCTGCGGGGTACGGATCGCCGGGGTCAGCCCCCACGTCGTACGGCCGGCCGGGTCACCCGGCTCGGAGATCAGGTGGGCGTAGCCGACGTCCTGTGCCTCGAAGTCGAGCGCGCCGTGCAGGACCAGCGCCCGGGCGGTGTCCTGGCAGTCCCGGCCGATCTCGCGGTGGCGCGTCCGCAGGGCTCGCACGAAGGTGTCCAGGTGCTCCCGGGTGACCGGCTGCGTGCCGGCGACCGCGTCGCGTACCTCCGCCGGGATGCCGAGCTGAGCGGTGAGCCGACGCAGGAACGTACGCAGCTGGGTGCCCCAGCCGAACGCGTCCCGCCCCATGCCTTCGACCAGGGCCAGCGCCACGCTCTCCCAGAACGTCTTCCCGCTGACCATGTCGACCAGGAAGAAGTAGCCGCCCTCGCGCTGGATCCGATCCCGCACCGCTCCGAGCAGGTGCGTCTTGCCGGCACCGGCGCGCCCCTGCATGGCCACCCCGAGGGGCACTGTGGTGTCGTCGGTGCGGGCCCTGCCGACCCCGCGCAGGATCTCCGCCACCACCTTCTCGTGCAGCTCCGGCACGTCGTGCGGGCTGGGTCGCCACACGTCGTCGGGGGTGACCGCCGGGTTGAGACTGACCGCCTCGAGCGCGGCCCGTACGTCCTCAGCGATCATGCCGGGCCGATCGCCAGGGTGTGGTTCTCCTCGTCCCCGATGCGCACCGCGGCGGCCCGGTCCCGGGGGGTCAACGACTTGGTGTTGGCGACCGGGATGATCCGGACGCCGTCCCGGTGGACCATGGCGCGCAACGTCGCGTCGACGGTCGCGCGGTCCTGCCCACCGAGGTGCTCGCGCAGGTCGGCGAGCCCCACCCAGGCTCCCGGCTCCCGGGCGAGTTCGCGATAGGCGGCGCGGATCAGGGCCTCCACGGCCTCCGGCTCCGCGGCCACCGGTGCCGACGCGGCGCCGGGTGGCGTCGAGCCGGCCGCCGGGTCCGGGGCGACCGACTGCTGCGTGAAGAAGTCGGCGTGGCTCAGCCCCAACCGGCTGAGCGAGCGGTGCAGGCCGGCCAGCAGGGTGAACAGCGAACGGGTGGCCGAGCCGCTGCGCGCGGGCGGGGCGCCGGCGTGCAACTGCCGCACCACCCGCCACCCCTCGTCGGTCAGCTCGTGGGAGAAGGGTCGGTGCGACCGGTCGGTCTGGACCAGGCCGAGCGTGACGAGCTTGGCGTTGTCGGCACGGGTGAGGCTGAACCCGGCCAGCTCCTTCAGCTCGGTGTTGGTCAGTTCGCGGGCCTCGACCATGAGCACCACGAGCGCGTTGATCTGGTTGGGCGTCAGCTGGGGAAGGTCCGCCGTGCTCGTCATGGTGCCTCTTCTGTGTGGGGGTGCGCGCCGGTCCGGCGACGACGGGTCAGCAGTTGCCGGATCATGCCGACCACGGCCTGGACGTCGGACAGCACCTGCTCGTTGGTGAACCGGAGCACGTCCAGCCCGAGGAGTTGCAACCGCACGTCACGTCGCCGGTCGTTGGCGAATCTGATTCGTTCCCGATGTTCCGGGCCGTCCACCTCGACCGCAAGTCCCTCGGCCGGCCAGAGGAGATCCAGGCGGTAGGTCTCGCCGAGCAGGTGCCAGTCGTACGTGTGGTTCCAGCGCCGGCCCCGGGCCCACTCGTGCGGTGCCAGCGCCAGCTCCAGGGCCTGCTCAGCAGTGCTGTCGCCGCGCGGCACCCCGGACAGTGGCGGGAACGTCAGCGCCGGCAAAGGCTCGCGGACGGTGTCGGGAACCCGACCCGTCTGCACCGCCAACTCGGCCAGGCTCGACGGCAGTGCAACCCGGACCGACCGGACCCGGTCGACCGTCCGCAGTTCCCGCCCGGCCAGCCAGACGGTGAGGCGGCCGTGCCGCACCAGCCATTCGGCGGCGGCGACCAACGCGCGTTCGGTGTCCGTCGTCAGTTCGTCGGTCAGGCCGACCAGCAGGACGCACCCGTCACGGTCGTACGCGGAGGCGATGACGCGGGCCAGGCCGGCAGCCCGTACCTCTGCCGGGAAGCGCGGCCGGTGCTGCCGGTTCTCCCCGCGCAGCGCGCGCTCGGCGAGGTCGGCCAGGAACGGGCCGAAGTGCTCGGAGCGTGCAGCGGCCCGCGAGGCCAGGGACCGAACCGCCGCGGCGCCCAGCGTGCCGGAACCGTCGAGCCGTTCGGCGCCGGGCAGCCAACGGGGAAACAGCGTGAGCGCTGCCCGGTCCAGTTCGTCCAGGACGGCGGCGAGCAGGTCGGTGAAGCCGCCGCGGGCCGGTACGCGGTACCGAACGACGACCGGAGCCGCGACCGGTGCCGGATCGAGTCCCACGTGTAGCAGCTCGGCGTCGATGCCGGGCAGGTGGCTGACCTTCTGTGGTGGAAGGGCTTCCCACCACTTGCCGGGAGGTACGCCACTGGCCATGGCCGAGCACGTTACCGAGGATCGATCGGGCGTGCCGCCCGCCCGATCCGGTCACCCGGGCCTGCGCCGCTGCGCTCGTCTACGCCCCCCACCCTCTCCCCCGCTTTCCCGCTCGTGATCAGGACGCTAGGGACGTCACCCGGCGGTTTCAGGGTCCGTGGCGTCCTGATCACCACTGGTCCGGCCGCGCCGGGCTTCAGGCGGGCGATGGTCTGTGGGGAGGATCCTCAGCCGCGCCCAGGCACGGACGCGAGTTGCTCGCGTCGGGCGCGTACGGGGCGGCGGCGGGCCGGAGTCGGCCGTACAGTGTGCCGACCGTTCGATCGAGGAGGGGTTCTTGACCCAGCCACCACCGGTGCCGGGCCCTCCGGGAACCGGCGACACGCACGGCGACACCAGCGACGATCCCGGGAACGCGACGCCGTACCTGCTCGTCATGCCGCCCACCGAGGGCGCGCCGCCTCCGATGGTGTGGCCCGGGGCGGAGGGCGCGCCCGCCTGGGCGATCCCCGTCAGCATCCCGCCCGGGACGCGCGGGTACGCCGTGTTCATCCCGCTGATGCCGGCCGCCGCGGACCCGCCGGCCCCGGCACCGTCCGTCCCCGCCGCCAGGTCGGCCGAGGCGTCGGCCGCGCCGGCCCCCACAGTCCCCGCCCAGCCGGGAGCGAGCATCCCCACGCAGACCGCCTCCGTGAGGGCGGCGGACGCCGTGGCACCGGCTACCGAGCCGCCATCCGACGCCGTCAGCCCGCCGTCAGCCACCATCGACGCGGCATCGGCCGCCGCCCCCGCCGGACAGACCGGGAACGGGCCCGCCGCCGGGACGGCGCCGACCACCAGGGCACCCGCCACCGGAGCAGCGCCCGCCGAGACAGCGCCTGCCGACCAGGCCGCGCCCTCACCCGGGACTGCGCCCACCACCGGGGCGCCCACCGGGACCGCGCCCACCACCGAGACGGCGCCCGCCGCCGGAGCACCGGCAGGCACGTGGGCGGGCAGCGGCGCATCCGCCGCCGGTACGCCCGTGACCATCGCCCAGCAGCCCGCCGCCGCGCCGCTGCCGGCGCCGTACCGGATCGGGGTGCCGTCCGGCGCGCCCGCGCCGTACCGCGGCTACCAGCCGGTCCCGCGCCCGCCGTCGTTCCTCGACACGCGCTGGCCGGGGCCGGCGCCGGCCCGGGACCGGGCGGTACCGGCCGCGATCCTGGCCGGAGCGCTGGGGCTGGCGTTCTTCGTACCGCTCACCCGCACCGGCATCGGCTGGTTCCTCGGCTGGCTCGCCCTGACCGTCGCGGTGGTCCTCGCGGTCCGGCGGACGGGCGCGGAACTGCCGCGCGCCGACCGGCGGATCCGCGCCGGCTGGGCGGCGGCGTCCCTGGCGCTGCTGTCGGTCCTGGCCTTCCGTAACGCGTGGTGGCTGGTGACGTTCTGCGTGCTCGGCGCCCTCGCGTGCGCGACCCTCGCGATCGTCGGCGGCCGGCTCGTCCGCTCGATCCTGTTCAGCCTGGTGGCGGCGCCGTTCGCGGCGTTCCGGGGGCTGCCGTGGGTGCGTGGTCACCTGCACGCCCCGGCGAATCCCGGCCTGGTCCGCCGTGTCGTCGGATCGGCCGCGGCCACCATCGTCGCCCTGATCGTGTTCGGCGCGCTGCTGTCCTCGGCCGACGGCGCCTTCTCCGTGATGCTCGGCGAGCTGATCCCGGAGGTCAACGTCGGCACGGCGTTCCGCTGGGTCTTCCTCGCCGCCGTGGGTGGGCTCTGCGCCGTCGCCGCCGTCTACACGTTGGCCGCGCCGCCCGACCTGTCGACGGTGGACCGGCCCGGCACGCGCCGCTTCGGCGTCGTGGAGTGGGCTCCCGTCATCAGCGCCCTGACGCTGCTCTTCGGCGGCTTCGTGGCGGTGCAGTTCACCGTCCTGTTCGGCGGGCAGCGGCACGTCCTGCGCACCGCCGGCCTCAGCTACGCCGAGTACGCGCGCAGCGGGTTCTGGCAGCTCGTCGTCGTCACCCTGCTGACGCTGGCGGTGCTCGGCGGGGTGGCCCGCTGGGCGCGACGGGACCGGGCCGTCGAGCGCCACCTGCTGCGGGTCCTGCTGGGCCTGCTCAGCGCCCTCAGCTTCGTCATCGTGGTGTCGGCGCTGTCGCGGATGTACACGTACCAGAAGGTCTACAGCTTCACCGGCGAGCGGCTCTTCGTGATGGCGTTCGAGCTGCTGCTCGGCACGGTGTTCCTGATGATCCTGGTGGCTGGGCTGAGGTGGCGCGGGGCCTGGATCCCCGGCACCACCGTGGCGCTCGCCGTGGTGATGCTGCTGGGCCTGGCCGTGCTCAACCCGGAGGACTACGCCGCCCGCCGCAACATCGCCCGGTACGAGCAGACGGGGAAGATCGACGCCTGGTACCTGCGGGCGCTCTCGGCGGACGCGACGCCGGCCCTGGCGGGCCTGCCCGATCCGGTGCGCCGCTGCACGCTGAGCTGGATCGCCAAGGACCTCGACGAGCCGGACCCCTGGTACGCCTGGAACCTGGGCCGGGTCCGGGCACGCGCGGCGCTCGACCGGGCCGGGCCGGGCGCGGTCGGCGGTCCACGCGACTGCCGGGCCGCCGACCAGTTCGACCTGCCGAAGCGCCGCCGCTGACGGACCCGCGTCGCGGTACTCGGCGATCAGGGCGTCGGCGTCGTCGTCGCGTCAGGGTCACAGCAGCAGCCGTCCCCGGGTCGCTCCGGGGACGGCTGGACTGCCGGGTCGGTGGCCGGGTGCGTCCACCGGGTGCCGGTCGGGTCACCAGGGCTCGGGGATGCTCACCGCGAGGCAGCGCCGGGTGCCGGGGACCGGCTGGTAGCAGGCGGACGCCTCCAGGTTGTTGGTCAGGTCGGAGCGGGAGAAGGACGTGCTGCCGCCGTTGACGCAGGTGCCGCCGCTGGTGGACACACCGCCGGTGACCTTGGCCGTGGCGCAGCCGACCGTGGCGGCGGTCTTCTCCACCGTGTTCAGCGAGGAGCGCTGGTCCGTGTACTGGTGGACGCCGTAGCCGATCAGCCGCACGCCGGGACGGGTGACGGTGTACTGGAACGCCGTCGACGTGTAGTACGACCAACTGGCGCCGGTGCCCACGGTGCGCATCTCCGGATCGGCGGACGAACCGGGAACGAACATCGCGAAGCCCTTGTCGTGGGTGGTGGTGCCCGCCACCATCCGATAGACGATCACCAGCAGCCCCTGGCTGTAGCTGCCGGTGGAGTAGGTCAGGTAGCTGCCGCTGCCGCAGGTGGTCCGGTCGGCGACGTAGCCGACGCCGTTGGCGTAGAGCATCACCCTGGCGCAGCGGCCGTCGTCGGCGGTGTCCTCGATCGTACCGACCGTGGTGCTGGTGCCTGAGTTGTCGGTGGCATAACCGGTCAGCCGGACACCGGGCAGCGTCCCGGCGTACTGGTAGGCGGTGGGATGGTAGTAGCTCCACGAGGCCGACCAGCCGCTACCGGAGGGCAGCGCGAGCGCCGGCGAGGCGGGCAGCAGTGCGGCGACCAGCGCGGCGACCAGGGCCGCGAACAGCGTCATGCGGGTCGACCGCCATCGGAAACGGGCCTTCATCGGTCCTCCGATCTCCACGACGGGCACGACACCCGGCGTCACGGATCAGGTTGACCGACGCCGTCGGCGGCGAGTACCGCTGGGTCTCGAAGCGGACAGCCGGACGGCATCATCCGGTTGCGCGCTCCGGCCCGCGAGGGCTACGCGCACCTGCGGGTGTTCAGGCCGGCGCCGTGCCCCGGACCGCCCAGGCCCGGGCGGTGAGCCGGACCGAGCCGTCCGGCGCCACGGGCAGGCGGGCCGACAGCAGGTCGCGCAGGCGGGCGCGGTCCGGCGCCGTCAGGGAGGCGACGTACGTGGGGGCGGGGCCCTGCCCGCCCAGGAACGGCGTCCAGTAGTCGTCGACGTCCGCGAACACCGTGGGCACGTCGACGGGCCGGAGCGCCACCGCCGTCAGGCCCGCGTCGGTCCACAGCCCGCGCAGGGAATCCGGGTCGCACACGGCGAACCGGCGTCCCTCGTCCCGCTCGGCCACGGCCGGGTCGAGCAGGGCGGCGGCGTCCCAGAAGTGGCGCATCAACTCCATGCCGCCGGCGTAGTCCCACACGTAGGCGGCGGCCACCCCGCCGGGCCGGACGACCCGGGCGAACTCGGCGACGGCGCGCGCCGGCTCGGGCACGAAGTTGACCGCGAGTCCGCTCACCACGACGTCGACGCAGCGGTCGGGCAGCGGCAACGCCCGGGCGTCGCCGACCTGGAAGGCCGCCCGTTCGTCGCGGACGGCCGCGCGGGCGTACGCGACGAAGCCCGCCGAGCTGTCGACGCCCGAGACGTACGCCGGGTCGGCCACCGCCAGCACGGTCGAGGTGAGCGCGCCCGTGCCGCAGCCCACGTCCAGCCAGCGGCGGCCCGGTGGCACGGCCAGCCACCGCAGGAACTCCCCCGCGACGGGACGGCTCCACCGGCCCACGTACGCCTCGTAGACCCGGCCATCCGCCCAGACGGGGTGCGTCATGCGCAAACCATACGACGCAGGTCGTCTGCCGCGCCTCGACCGCCGGGGCCGGTTCGCGCCGGTTCGACTCGATCAGCCAGACTCGGTCGTACCCCTGCCGGCCCCGACAGCTCGCGCGCACCCCGTACCCCTCGTCCGATGGTTGGAGCGCATGTCCCACACCCTCCTCGTCTGGTTGGTCGGCGGCCTCCTGCTGGTGGGCGCGGGCTTCGCGACGGCCCTGCTGCCGAGGTGGCGGGCACGGGAGCGGGAGCGCCGGACGGCCTGGTCCACCGCGCGCGCGGCCATCGACAGCGCGGCCGTCAGCCGGGACGCGGCGGCGACCCGGGTGCCGCAGGCCGAGCGGCTGCTGACCCGCGCCGAGTCGATGGCCGCCGGGCGCGGCGGGGCTTCCGCCGCCCGCGCGGCGGCGCAACACGCGAGGGAGGCCGACCGGCTGTGGCGCACGCACCAGTGACACCCCGCAGGCACTACCAGTACGAGCTGCTGCGGTGGTCGCTGCTCGGCGTCGCCGTGGTCGTCCTGGTGGTCTTCCTGCTCGCCCAGCGGCAGAGCGTCGACGTCAGCTACGGCCGGTCGCCGGCCGCCACGGCGAAGATCGACGAGGGCTCGGCGGGTGAGCTGAGCGACGCGAGCGTGCCCTCCGTGGACGAGATGACCGCGCTGGTGGCCGCCGAGCCGGTGGTGCGGCTGCCCGGCTCGACGGCACGCTGGAACGAGCAGCGGGTCCGCGAGGCCGCCGGCGACCGCCCCGTCCGGATCCTGGTCGCGCCGCCCGGGCTCGACAAGGACGAGCGTGACCGGGTGCGGGACGTGGAGAACGCGACCATCCGGGTGATCGGCACCGAGGTCAGCGGCGGCATCTACCAGGCCGTGGCCGACACGCTGCCCGACTGGCGGGCGCAGTTCGCCACCGCCGACGTGACGAACCTGCTGGTGGGGCTGATCGCCGCGCTGCGGGACGCGCCCGACCCGCCCGAGCACGACGAGCTGCGGTGGCGTGACCCGACCGAGCGGGAGCTGGCCGCCGTCGCCGCCGACCTGCGGGCCACCGGCCTGCACCTCGGGGCCGGGGCCACGCTGACCGGTGTCCCCGACAAAGCCGCGCGCAACGCCTTTCCGGACGGCGCCCGGTACGTGGCGCTGCCCGCGCAGCCGTTCGGCGAGCCGGTGCCCCGGTACGGGCCGGCGCTGGCCGAGCTGTTCCCGGGCACGCCGGTCGTCGTGATGTACGGGCTCTGGATCGAATACCACGGGCCGGCGGCGGACGACTTCGCGGAGCTGGCCGGGGCGAGTTTCTACGGCCAGTTCGCCGGCCGGCTGAGCCGCTACGACTACCCGCAGGGCAACGTGCTGACGGCCTGGCTGAACCGGGTCACCGACCTGCGCTACTCGGGGCTGTTCGACCGTCCGCTGCCGTACCGGCCGATCGATCCGCTGCGGGTGGCGCTGCCGGCCCTGCCGTGGATCTTCGCGGGCTGCGTGGCGGCGTTCCTGATCCTCTCGGTCCGGTCGCTGCGCCGGCCGGACGGGGCCGGCGTCCGGCGGGGCGACCCGGGGCGGGGCGGCACCCCCGCGCGGTTGGCGGGTCTCACCGCGCTCGCCGTCGAGATGTCCCTGCTCACCGACGCGCATAGCAACCCGGCGCTGACCCGGGGCGTCGTCAAGCTCCAGGCGGCCCGCGCCGCGCTGGACGAGGAGCTGCCGGACCGCCACGCGCGTACGTTGCTCAACGAGGCGTCCGAGGAGTTGGACGACGCCGCCCGGACGCTGGGGATCACCAGCTACCGCCCGGACCTCTACCTCCGGGGCAGGCTGTCATGAACCCGTCCGTACGACGTCGGCTCGGTGACCTGTTCGGCACGCCCTTCGGCATCGCAGTCCTGGCCTGCCTGGTGCTGGCCGGCTGGGCGTTGTGGACCGGCGGGGTGCTGGACGGTCCGGTCGCCCGGCACGTGCGCGCCTCGTCCGTGTACGTCGCACCGGGCGTCGAGCTGGACCGCGCGGCGGCCGAACGGATCATCGGCAACCGCCGGCTGGTCGTGCTGATGCTGGAGCCGGGCGCCGACCTCAGGCAGGGCTGCCGCCAGGTCGAGCGCGCCGCCGACGGGACCGTCGTGCTGGTGATGAGCCGCGACTCCGACGAGTACGACACCTACGGCTGCGCGCTGCTGCCGGGGCGCGACGACGGGAACTTCGGCCGGGCCTTCGTGGCGGAGATGACCATCAGCCGGGGTGTCGACACCTTCGTCGACCGCCCCCTGGAGGCGCTGAAGGTCGTCACCGTCAACTACGACCTGCTGGTGAAGGCCGGCACCGTCCCCGACGGCGCGCGGACGATCAGCCCGTCGCTGCCCCGCTTCCTGCTCGCCGGCGCCGCGATCGTGGCCGTCGTCGCCGGGGCGACGGTGCTCTACGTCGGTGGCCGCCGCGCGGGCCGACTCGCGGACGCCCGTCGCCGCCGCCGCGACGAGAACGCCGACGCCCGCGGCGCGCTCGGCGCCGCCGCGGCCGTGCTGGCCCAGCAGATCATCGACCTCGACCAGCGGTACGCCCGGGCGCAACGCCAGGCCTACGTCAGCGGCGCCGAGGAGGCGTTCGGCAGGAAATACCTGGCGCTGACGTCGGACTACGCGGCGCTGCTCGACCGCGTCGCGGCCGTGGACGCGGACGACGAGGACGCCGTACGCGGACTCGTCGAGCGGGTCGACGCGTTGAGCCGGCGGGCGTCGACGCTGACGGAATCGCCGACTGGGAACGCGGGCCGCCCGAAGGCCGCCCGCAGCAGACCGCCCTCCGGCGAATGACGACGCTGCACCGAACCGCGGGCGGGCCGAGCGGGTTGGGCTGGGCGGTCACGTTCGCTCCTGCCCCGGCTGCCGGCACGCTGGTGACCATCGTCCTGATCCCGGGCCTCGTCCTGACCTGGCAGCGCTGTTGGAGTACTAGCCGGTGTGGCCGGTCTGGCGATCTCTCGCTTCCTGCTGGCACCGCTGTCGCTCGCGCTGCTGCTGGTGGGCGCGATCGTCGCGCAAGGCCACGGAACCCGAGCGCCCGCCACCGACGCGAGAGCGGTCCTCTCCTCCAAGGTGGTGATGATCGCGGGGGCTCACTCCTCCATGTACTCGATGGGGATGCTGCGATAGCCGGGTACCGTCGTCGGAATCCGTAGCGCCTCCGCCTGCGTCGACTGGACCAGCGTGTGCAGCAGGGTGTTGAGCATGTTAGTGATCGCGGCTGTGTCTTCGACTGCGGCGTTGAAGGCGCCCTTGGTGCCGATGCGGGCGAGCACCGCTTCCACCGCATCGCCGAAGCCGAACGAGATGGTGTGCGGCCGGCGCTTCCAGCCGAGATCGGTGAGCGCGGCGAACTGGGTGGCCCAGTCCTTGTCGCTGGGCGCGCCGTCCGTGAGAATGAACGCCGCAGGCCGCAACACACTCCGCCCGGCCGCGATCAGCTTGTCGACGTCCTTTTCGATGCGCTGGCGGACCAGCGCGAACATCGCACCGTAATTGGTCACACCGGTGCAGGCGAGCCGCGGCAGGCGGGTCATGTCATCGAGGCTCGTCATCTCGAGGACGACGTGCGGCCCGGTGTTGAACGTGATGATCGAGATGTGCGCGAACTCGGCGACCCGAGGGCTGTCGGCCACGTTGGTGGCTAAGCGCTGCACAGTCTTGTTGAGCAGGTCGGTGTGCTTCTCCATTGAGCCGGACGTGTCCACCACGAGATAGACCGGAAGGCATTTCTTCTTTGAGGCGGTATCACTCACGATTTGGGCCTTATCCTTCACATCGCTTGAGGTCAGATGAGCCATAGCATGAGGGCGAAGATGCCGAGCGCCACAGCGGCGATCAGAAAAAGAAGCACCCCACACCCGGACGCCGCAGTGCCGGCCGTGTCGTCTGGCTGTCTGGGTGCCGAACCGTTCGGAGTGACGGGCTTCGGAGTCGCCGGCTGCGAGGTGGACGTGTTTGCGCGTGCGGGCTGAGCCTGTTGAGGGACGGGCTTCGCACGCTTCGCCGGTGGCTTCCACTCGACCCAATCCACGACGCCGGTCGGGTCCCCCGGCTTCGCCAATGACGGTGACGATGTGATTCCGGTGAAGGCCGCAGCGAGTTCGGTGAGCGAAGGACGGGCTTCGCGGCGGCCCGCGACCAGGATGCGAAGCAGCGTGGCAGGCGCCTCCCCGGACATCGCCGACAGCGCGGCGATCAGCGGCTCGACGTCGCGCACCGTGGTGAGGCACCGCGCGATCAGCAGCGCCGCCCGATATCGGTCTGTGTAGTTGTCCACCTTGGTGCCGGGTGGCGTCCTCGGATCGTCAAAGTTCGGAGTGATGACGTAGTCCCGCGGCCCGAACGAGCATCCGTCGACGTCCAGCAGGAACACCCCGTGGGTGACCGGCTGCCAGATGGCGTTCGCATAGGACCAGTCGGCGTAGACCAGCCCGCGTTCCTCGAAGAGCGCGGCGATCTGCGCAAGAGCCGTACACATCGTCGCCCGCGCGGCGGCCGACTGAGCCGGGATGGTGCGCTGGGTGAGGAATTTGTTTGGTTTGGCCAGCAGGTCGATCTCCAGCGTGGTCCGGCGCGCCGGGCTTTCGACGTCCGTCGGGGAACGCCAAGCGACGGAAAAGGCGTCCGGCGCACGCGGCAGTAGTACGCCCACGGTGGTACCGCCGTCGGTCACCCGGCTGCTTGGCCAGGCGGTGGACGACTCGACCAGGTGGCGCTGATCCCGGCCCATCGCGGCCGGTTCGGCGACCAGTCGGTCGAGCGCCACGCTGTCCAACTGCCGGCGCACCTCGGACGTATACCTCTTGAACAGCAGGGACGGTGCCGCCGGCACCACCCAGACACCTTCGCACTGGCCTCCGGTGGCCAGCGGCGTGTCCGGAAGCCGGCCAAGCCGACCGATCTCGACGATCGCGGGGAAACGGGTGACGGTCACGACCGATCAGCGCCCCGCCCGGTCCAGACCACCACGCTGGTCCGGTCATCCTGCTGTCCCGGCGCGTCGAAGTCGACGTCGAGCGCGAAGGATGCCAGCGGCGGCGGCTCGGCCCACCGGGCGTGCAGCCATTGCGCGAACCCTTCGACCTCGGCCAACGCGTCACTCACCCCGTCGGTCATCACTGCGAATACCGCGCCTGGTCGGATGGCGAAGGTCCTCTGCACCACGGCGTCCGGGTAGTGCGGCAAGAATTCGTGCAGGGCATTACCGTCGAAAGCGGACTTCGGCGCTCCAATCATGGTCACCCATTCGTCGCTGGTGCGATACCAGACCTCCGTGTCGCCGAGCCGACACGTCCAGAGCGAGCGGCTTCGGCCTGGATGAGGACGGGCATCGACGACCGCGACGGTCAACGTC
This sequence comes from Micromonospora sp. SD12, assembly GCF_052068495.1. Lineage (NCBI taxonomy): Bacteria > Bacillati > Actinomycetota > Actinomycetes > Micromonosporales > Micromonosporaceae > Micromonospora > Micromonospora sp. SD12. The sequence goes on from NZ_JBQHDF010000003.1 coordinate 587,434, forward strand.
GTGCGCACGTCGTCGGCGGTCAGCCCGCGTTCCTCGGCCGACTGGATCATGGCGCTGGCGATGCGTTCGTAAAGACCGGTGGCGAGGATTTCGTCCGGGCGCCGCCCGGAGTCAAGATGTCTGCGGATCAGCGCGACGGCCTGGCCGGTGGCGGCTTGAGCGCCGAGCTCGGCACGGGAACTGTCGGCCATCCCATCGGCCACCGCGATGATTAGGTGCCGGCCGTCGCGGTCCTGGGCAACACGGTAGGCATCCTGCCGGGGTAGTGCCGGATGCTCGCACCGGTGGCCGGCACCCACCACGGAGGCGCCCCGCACACGCAGGTCGCCGACCAATGCCTGGTCCGCCGCCAGGCCGGATGGCGCGGCAGAGCCGGCTGGCAGGCGCCACTGCCGAGCAGCCGCCGGCGATCCCTTGCCGAACCGTGGCGGGTAAGCGTTGGACGGGCTCTGCGACGTGGGCACAACCGGCGGTACCGGGTGCGGCCGATGAGCCGGTGGTATCCCGCACGGGGGATCGGCGCTAATCGGGGCGTCAACCGGGATTCCCGTCCCGGACGGGACGTCGGACTGAAGGGGCAGCGTCGCCGCCTGAGGCTCGTACGCCTGGCGGAACCAGGAGATCACGCGTCCAGCGGCTCCGCGTACGCTGCCTGCCTGACGCCCCTGGCCGACACCATCACCGATTTTCAACTCAGTGGTCCACTTCACCGGCGCCGCGCGACGGCCTGAACTCTTGCCATCCGATCACACCAGTGGAGTCGGCGCTCTCCCCGGGCACCGCATGCTCCTCTCGGACGGTCGTCGATTCCGGCGCTTGGGACAGCTGAGTAGCCGGTCCTGGCGCCTCCTGCTCAGGTAGGGCGTACGAGTACCAGGTCGTCGCGGGCGGCACCGCGCCGCCCGACCCGGCGCCGTGGGACGGGTCGCTTCCGGTCATCGAGGCCAGCAGGTTCTTCACGGCCGCGTTCCGCAAGGGCTCGACGTCAATGTCCTGGAAGAAGCCGGCCTCGATCATCTTGTCGACGAACGAGGCGTCGTTGGCGAACCGGGCCTGCTGTCTCTGCTCCAACTCGGACTGCCGGTCGCGCATCATCTGCAGCACGGTCAGCGACTGGTCTGGGTGGTGCCGCAGGAACGTGGTGATCAGTCCGAATTCGCCCTGCACCATCGCGGCGACCGCAGTGTGTCGCTCGCGCTCCAGCTCCTGCTCATTGTGCAGTTCCTGAATGTTGAGCGCATGGCCGCGCTTCCCAAGCGATAGCTTTCGGTCGATCTCCTTGTGCTGCTGGAGGAACCGCCGGGTCGCATCGTCGTGGGTCACGTGCGCACTGATGCTCTCGATCACCACGCCCAGGTGCGGCAACTCCAGCGGTCGCCCTGCGGTGAGTTGATTGCACCCGGCCTCCACCGGGGCAAAGTTGTCGATGTCGTAGCGTCGGCTGATTTCCCTCATCCGGGCCATGACGTGACGCACGACCGACGGCTCCACCCTCCCGTCGGCCCGCTCAGAAATAATCTTGGCAGCGTCGATGACCCGCCAGCCAACCACAGCGTTCACCAGAAAGAAGAAGGAGTCGTCGCGGGACGGCAGGTGTTCGTTGATGGTGACGGTCTGGTGAGCCGAATCAATTTCGTACATCGACCGGTAGCGGCCCGAGAGCAGTTCCCAGCGCGACAACGGTCGACCAGGGCACTCCACAGTGCCGTCGACGGTGGTGTAGACAACAGTCACGCTAAAGGACCGGACCGGCTTCCACAGGTGAAAGCGTGCGACCGGGGTCTCCCTCAGGACTATGGAGTGCGGCATGGTAGTCCTCACAGGTTGAACGAAAGTTCGGGGCGGTCGCCACCTGGCAGCTGCCCGAGGGCGCTGAGGACCGCGGTGGCGGTGCGTGGTGCGTACGTCGCGCCGGATCGCGTCAGCCACGACCGGGCGGTGACGCCCACGATCTTGGCGGTGCGGGTACTGCCGGCCGCCGCAATTGCGAAGAGCCTGACCATGGTCAGCCGGACCGATACCTCGCCCTCCGCGATGCCGGCCCAGATGCCGGCGATCGCCCGGGCGTCCTGCGCGAAGAGCCGACCGTTGAGGGTATGGAACCACGCCGACGCCAGCGCGTTTTGGATCCGGTGATCGGTAGCGGAGAGGGCCAGCAACAGCGGCCCTTCCCTTGGGTGGACCAGGTCGGTGGCTAGGGTGAGGAATGCCAGCTCACCGGTGGGGGTGCGTGGGCCGACGCCGTTGCCCATCCAACGGACCACAAGGTCGAGAACCCGACCGGCCTTGCCGTGATCGGCGTCGACGAGCTCGGCGAGGCTGTAGGAGATCGCCAGTCCCACCTCGGCACTTCCGGTGACTGCCAGGCGGTTGAGCTGGTCGAGCGCTCGGTCGGGGAAGTCGCCTCCCAGCGCGGCGCCGTAGACCCGGGCCGCCGCAGCCTGCAGTTGCCACGACGCGCTCGGCGCTGCCCACTCATCGACCAACGCAAGCACCTGGCGCTGCAAATGCGGCCGGTTACCCGGATCCTGCAGCGCGTACGCCGCAAGTTCTCGGCGGCGCTCCGACCGGCTGCGTGCCCACGGCTGGATGACCGTGCGTAGGATGCGCTCGAAGGAGCGGTCGGCCAGCACGCCTACACCCGCCGCAGCCCGAATCCGGACCGCGTCATCCGGATGTCCGGCGAGGTTGCGCAGCCACTCCAGCAAGTTGTCGCGGACGTCGTCGTACTCGTCGGACACCAGCCGCAGCACGATGGGCGGATAGGCACTGTTCAGGAATCGGATCACCTGAGCCGGTACCGCACCCAGTCGACTCGGCACGTCCTCCCAGGTCAACTCGGCACGGATCGCGTTAATCCGGGCGGTCCGGCTCTCCGCGAACTTGTCGGGTCTCGTCGTGGTGGTCGCTGAGGGCAGCTCCAGCAGCTTCGCCAACGACTCGGCGGTGGCCGCCACGGTCTGGTAGGGAAGACCGTCGAGCAGGGCCAGCGAGATCGCCAAAGCCTTGAGCGAAGTAGTCGGTAAGCTGAGGAACCACCCCTCGACCTCGTGCTCCTTCGAGTGCCGAGTGCGGGCGCGCACAGCTTCGACGTCCGGCCCGCCCTCGCCCCAACATTCGTACAGGTGCCAGGCAAAAGCAGCGACCTGGTCACACGAACTCTCCCCGGTGATCTCCTCGACGAAGAGTTTCATCACGTCGGGACGGTCGAGTGCCTGCGCGCAGCGGGAGGCGCCGACCAGGTAGGTCAGCCGGGCCCGGAGCACCTCCCGATGCGCGGGCGGCGGGCCAAGCGTCACCACGAACTGGTGCACCCCCGGGTCCAGGAAGGTGATCTCGTCGCTGACCGTGATAACCACCCGGGAGCGAGCGGCCAGCCTACTCTCGACGTCGGTGAGCGAGGCAGCGGTGAGAGCTTGCGCCACCGCCGGCGTCATCCCCTCGATCAGGTGCGCGGTATCGGCCTTTACGGTCCGGGCGATCTCCTCGATCAGCACCGTCGGCCTGTAGGCGACGAACTGAAGGATCCCCGCCTCCGCGCACAGTCGCATCGCGGCTGCGAATTTACCCCGGCCACGGGGCGCCTGGATGATGACGAGCCTGCGCGATCGGGCGGCTGAGACGAGCTTCGAATAGGCATCGCCCACCGCATACCCGTCCCGGGCGAATTCGACGAGACGCCGGCTGACCTCGAGGGTGACCACCGAACGGGTGCCGTCGGAGACATACTGCTGGTAGATGTTCTGGTTGCCGCCAATTACCGTGCCCTCGATGCGAGCGTCATCGCTGACGGAGACACCGTCTTGACGGAAAACCGCCCGCGCCGCTCTCAGGTTCTCGTTGGTCTCGGCTGCCCGACGTGGGGTCGCCGCGTTGGCTCGCAGCTCACCACCGGCATCGTTGATCTTCCTGGCCGGAGCGTCGGCCTCCTCAGCAGGGGCGGCGTTCGGCTGTTCCGGCCGATCGCCCGCTTCGGGTGTGGTCATCGGGCGTCACCAAACCCGGCCTGCGGCCCTTCGACGTTGCCGTTGACATCGCCGCCGATCACGGGACCGATGACCTTGGCATTCCCCTTGATCCGCACGCCGCCCCTCGATGGCGTGTCGTTGCCTTTCGGCTTGCCCGGCTGCCGCCTGGAGACAAGCAGCTGCAGCTCCTTGACCAGGTGGTCTAGGTCGGCACCGTCGTGGCGCCTGCGAAGCGTGACGACCTGCCGGACCGCCAGAGCGGCCAGATCGGTCGGAAGATCACTTCCCACCAGCGGCTTCACCCCGTCAAGCAGCACCGGCATCACCCGGATCGATCGACTGAAGGCTTCCTCGATCTCCCGACGTACGAAGTCGTCTGGATTGTCGATACGCCGACGGCCGGACGCGTCCTTCAGGGTCAGCCAGTCTGGGCCGATGATTACGAGCAGGACGGCGCTACCGCGCAGGGCGGACCACAATTCGTCAGGGAAGTCGGCACCGCCGTGCATGGACCGGCAGTCGCGAAATACGTTCTCCGCACCGAACTCGGCCTGAAGCCGCTCGTAGACCAGCCCGGCGGCATAGCCGGCATCATCCGTACGGTAATTGATGAATACGTCTGCCATCGGCAGCCTTCCACAGAAACGAGCGCAGGTGCGATGAGTCGCATGCCCCATTGCCCGATGACGATCGGCGGGAAATTCAATCTTGAGCGCGACGAACTGATCCATCATGAACGCGGTAAGCGTGGGATCGCAATGAGTTTCCCTCGCCCAGTCGGGTGGTCAACGGGACACAATTTGCGGTGTGGATGGAGATGAGGTCCGACGTGCTTCCACACGAGGGAGCCGGGCATGCCCGTTCGTACACACCATCATGGATCAGTGACTCAGCGCAAACCTTTCCGCCACTTGCGTAAGGACGCCGGATCTGCTTGGAACCGTCAGCCTCTCCGCGCCTGAGCCTCCACGATTGCGGCCCGCACCCGTGCCACCGGGGCAAACCCGGACCAGCGGACCAAGGCCCGGTTGAGCAACACGAGATCACTGCGTACCGTGGCCGATCCCCCAAAGCCAAGCTCGGTGAGCGTCTGCTCGGCGACCACACAGGCCTGCTCGACCTCCTTGACGGCTGAGTAGGACAGAGCCAGCCGTGCGCCGTGCCGGGCTCGGGAACGGTGGGCGGCTACCGGGAGCCGGCCGAGTTCCAAATGGAGGACGGGTGCAGCCTCGCCTGGCCGACCCAGGTCATAGAGACACCAGCCGGTGGCGAGCGCCATCGGGTCCACCGTGGTGGTGCTCCCCAGATCGGAGACGCCGTCGTCGTCCCGTAACGTGTCTGCGGCGAGGTCGAGGGCAGAGCGGCATGCCCCGTAGTCGCCCGCCAACGCGTATCCCTGGGCCTTGCGCTGGATCGCGAGACCGCGGACGCGGCGGCTGGGCGCCTCGCGCGCCGCACGATCGGCGAGCCCGACGGTTGACGCCGCGTCCCCTCGGTAGAGTGCCAGCTCGGCCAGCCGCACAGCCGTGTATGCCGAAAGATCACGGTCACCGGCTTCTTGCGCCATCGTGGTGGCCGACTCGGTCCACCACCGGGCAGCCTCGTCGTCACCCGACTCCTGCATCATCCAGCCCGCCAGTTCGGCGAAGCGAGCCGCGAGTCGCAGGCTTTGCTGGCTGTCCCGGCACGGCGAGTGCCGACTCAGGGCGCGCAGGGTTCCGGCACCGCTGATCAACATTGGAAGTACGTCCGGCGGATCGGCGGCCCGGGCGAGCTCACGGAGGGTGGCAAAGACCGCAGTGTAGGCGGAGAGCTGCTCCGCAGGGCGGCCCGAGCCGCCCCAGCGCTGCAGGGAGGTGCTGATTAATCCCTCCGTGTCGAGCGGCGCGAGCGCGGTGCCAAGTGCGTGCACCTGATGGGAGCCGTCGGCGTTGAGCCGGATAAGCCAGTCACGGTCGCCCGACGTTCCGGCACCATCGTCGTCAGGGACCGTCTGCTGGTCAGCAAGCCGGCTCAGCTCTCCACCCGCGTCGACGGCTGCGTCGCAACGCCGGGCCAGGACCGAGTGTGGGGACTTCGTACCTAACTCCACCTTGCTCAGGTAGCTCTTGCTGTAGCCGGTACGGGCAGCCAGGTCGGCCAGGGACAAGCCGGCGTCAACGCGCCGCCGTCGCAGGAGTGCGCCGAACGTCCGGTCGTCAGCAGCAGAGTTGGTCATCGCCCATCCAGACGCCACTGTCCGTCTCAACCCACTCGACTGTACGCGCCGGACAGCTCACGCATGTGCTTGAACTATGCCCCGCAGCCATGCCCGGAACCCGGTGTCCCACTCGGCCAACTCCTCATCTCCGTTGCGCCGTGCAGGCCGCCGAGTGCGAGGAGCTGGATACCTTCTGCAGCGGCGACCGGGACGGCTCCCGGAGCGGCTTCGTCTCGACAGGGCAATCGCGCCGCGATCGGTTGTGGTGATGGCTTGGCCAAGACCCTGCTCGCCACGGTGCGGAACGCCGCGTTCAACGCAAGCAGCAGCCCCGCAGGTAGGGCTCGGTCTCTCACCCATAGGGCGCGTGAGATCGCGGTGCGGCTGCAAACCGCAGGTCAGCAGAGTGAGTGGGGCGGGCGGGACTCGAACCCGCGACCGAGGGATTATGAGTCCCCTGCTCTAACCGGCTGAGCTACCGCCCCGTTACCGCGCCGGATCCTATCCCGCCCGGTGGATCACCGGCCAGTACGAAACGACGCCGTCGCTCATCGGCGTCGCCGGCGCAGCAGCACGATGGGCAACGCGAGGATAACAGTGAGCAGCCATCCCACGGTGATGACGCCCCACAGCCAGCCCTCGTCGCTCTCGGCGGTCTCGGTGATGAACATGCCGAGGGTCAGCAGGGCGTTCGCGCCGCCGATCGCCAGCGCGGCGAGGCCACTGACGACCATCAGCGGGATCTCCCACCAGGAGCGCTTCGCCGGCTCCCGCCGCTCGGCGCTGGCGGCGGCCCGTGGCTGCGGGATGCGGTCCGGGTCGCGGGCCGGCATCGCCACCTGCCGTTCGGCCGGCACCTGGGAGTCGATCACCCGGATCGCGCCGGGGTGCAGGTCGAACATGGTCGGTTCGATCCGCATCGAGATGGCGTCGTCGCCGATGAGCTGCCGGGCACCGTCGGGCCAGGCGAGCATGAGGGCGCACTCGGCGTACCGGACGGTGAGCGGGCCGCCGTGGCCGAGCCAGCTCACCCCGTCGACGCCGACGTGCAGTTCGCCGTCGCCCTCCTTCTCCTGGTAGGGGGTGCCGGGGACCGTGTCGGCCGAGCGGGTGGGCGCCGCGGCGAAGCCGGCCCAGTCGGCCCGGTGCCCCTCGGGCACCATCAGGAGTGCGCCGGCCAGCGCCTCGCGGGCCACCTCGTGCACGTCGTCGACGTCGACGGCCTTCAGCTCGGCGCGGTGCTCGTCGACCGTGAGGTTGCGCTCGCCGGTGAGCACGTTGAAGGCGTACGACGGCAGCCGTGCCGCGTCCACCTCGGCGGTGCCGAGGAAGTCCTCCCGCTTCGCCACGACGGCGTCGAGGTCGGCCTGCTCGATCCGGCCGACGCGCAGCTTGGCGAGCGTGTCGACGAAGCCGCCGAGCACGGCGTCCTGCTTCTCCGGCAGCGAGTCGGCCAGCGCCCGCAGCGTCGCGTGGCCGTCGCCGCGCGGCTCGTAGCCCGCCGTGGTCTGGTAGGAGAGGCCGCCGTCCTGGCGCAGCGCCCGGTAGAGCTCGCGCTCCAGCACCCCGGCGAAGACGCTCGCGGCGGTCCGGCGCCGCACGACGGCGTCCAGCACCACGGCCCGCGAGCCGCCGACGAAGTACGCGGGGGTGTGCGGCAACGCGGACGACGCCGCCGGCACCGGCTGCCGTACGCCCGACGGCAGTGCCAGCCGCAGCCCGGCGGGCACGGACTTCCCGGCGATCCAGAGCACCGCGTTCTCCCGGGTGAACCAGCGGGCCGCCCACTGTCGCAGGTCGTCGGCGGTGAGCGCGCCCAGCCCCCATTCGGGGTAGCTGGTGATGCCGAAGTCGCGGGCGCCGTGGCGCCACAGCGGGATGTCGTCGACGGCGGCCGTGCCCCGGCTGCTGTGCTCGGTACGCAGGATCTCCTTCTCCACCTCCAGCCGGCCGGTCGGCAGCTCGGTCAGGTTGGCGCAGACCGAGGTGAGGAAGGTGGCGATGTCCTGTGCGGAGCCCTGCATGTGGAACGTGGTGAACACCGGCGCGGTGGCACCGTTGACGTGGTAGTCGGCCAGCCCGAGGGGGGCCAGGGCGAGGTGTTCCAGCAGGTGGGTGATGCCGCTGCGGGCGAGCGTCTCGTCGGCGGTGCCGACCCGGAAGGTCAGCCCGGCGCGCATCGGCCCGCCGGTGGGGGCGAGCAGCGTGGGCACCCCGTCCACGTCCAGTTCCTGGATCACGACTGCCCGCCCTTCGCGTACGCCTTGTCGCGGAACTTCTGGAACTGCTTGGCGGGGTCGCCGTCGATGTAGCCGAACATCGCCTCGTCGCCGAGCGGCCCCAGGGCCGCGAACTGCTGCGCCGCCGCCGGGTACTCCTCCAGGAGGCAGAAGGCCATCGCGAAGACGCTGCGCACCCAGACCCAGCCCCAGCCGTTGCGGAACCCGGGGTGCCAGACCGACCGCTGCGCCGCCTGGTGGATCTCGTGCCGCACGTGCGCGCCGCGCAGGTGGGCGCTCGCCTTGCCGAGGTTGTCGTGGTCGAGCGCCTCCTCCAGGTGGGCCTCGACCACCAGCACCGCGTTCGGGGCGCCGGGCGGGGCGGCGTCGGCGCACGCCCGGGCGAAGCCGTGCGCCCGCTCCCAGGTTCCGCTCCACTTGGGACAGAACTGTTGCAGCAGCGACGCCTGGGCCGGCAGGTGGTGGGGGTGGTGCTTGGCGAGCTGGTCGTAGCGGCGGCGGGCCTCGGCCTGGCCGAGCTCCAGTCCCCGCGCGTTGGTGATCCGCTGCGTCCACGCCGCCGCGTCGTCCGGGTGCCGGGCGGTGACGTCGATCAGCACCTGCTCGGCGCGCCGCAGGTGGGCGTGGAACTGGGCGAACTGCTCCCGGCTGACGTGCTGGGCCCGGTGGGACGAGCGGATCCGCCAGCCGGCGCGGATCAGGTGCGACCCGAGCAGGGCGCCGGCGAGCGCGTCGTCGGGCCGCTGCGCCAGCACGTCCCGGAGGAATCCCTCGATGTCCTCGGCCTCGCCGGCCTCGCCGACGAGGAGGGTCCGGCCGTGCGGGTCCTGCCCGTCGACGAGCGCGCTCAGGGCCGGCCAGTCGCGCGCCGCGAGGGCGGCGCGCACCTGACCGACCTGGGGGTACGCCGCCGCGGCGTCGAGGTCGGGCGGCGGAAGGGGTGCGGGCATGGCGAGGAGCATAAGTGATCTTCAACGGGTCGTGACCCACCGTTCAGCCGGTACGCAGCTCCGACAGGACGGCCCCGGCGGCGCGCCAGCCGCTGGTCAGGGCGCCCTGGATGGAGGGGCTGTCGCGGTGGTCCCCGGCCACGAACAGGCCCTCCCCCAGCGCCACCGGCTTGCGCAGCCGGCCCTGCGGCGGCGGCGCGGCGGGCAGCGCGTCGGGGATGGACACCGTGCCGAGGTGGGTCCAGTCCGCCGTGGAGCGGCCGTAGAGGCGGGTGAGTTCCACCCGTACGGTCGCCTCGGGCGGGGCCGACGGACCGACGACCGACGTGGCGACCAGGTGCCACCCGGCGGGCGCGTACGTGGGCGCGGCCCGGCTGACGACCACCGTGTTGGCGACGATCTCCCGCCGGTCGCCGTCGACGAGCAGGATCGGCTCGTCCAGCGGTGGCTCCTGCGTGCCGTGGTAGTAGGTCGTGTAGCTGTGCATGCGTACGGTCGGCAGGTCCGGCAGCAGCGTGGCCGCCGCCGGCGGGTCCACGGCGACCACGACGGCGCGGCAGCGGATGTCGCCGGCCTGGGTGCGGACCCGCCCGGGCGCCACCTCGGCGACCGGGGTGTCCAGGTCGATCAGTTCCGCCGGGAGCGGGTCGGCGACGGCGCGGGGCAGCGCGGCCATCCCCTCGGCCGGCAGGCCGATGCGGCCCCGGGCGAAGGAGCGCAGCACCATCGCCAGCACGTGGCTGGACGTCTCCAGCTCCCGGTCGACGAGGACGCCGGAGAGGAACGGCCGCAGCAGTTCCTCGACGATCGCGTCGGAGAGGCCGGCGCGGCGCAGCGCCGTCTCGGTGGTGGTCTCCGGGGCGGCGAGCAGCCGCCCCTTCGGCAGGGTGGCGCAGCCCGTGGCGAGCGCGGCGAAGCGCAGCCGGTCGAGCAGCGAGCCCACGCCGGCCAGCGCGGTGCCGGGGGCGCCGGTCGGTTCGCGCAGCGGGTTCACGAGGCGGGTCAGCCGGTCGCCCTTGCGCACCAGCACGCCGGAGGTGAAGAGGCCCAGGCGCAGCCGGTCGACGTCGAGCAGGGCGCCGAGCCGGGGGTAGGCCGTGTTGAGCACCTGGAAGCCGCGGTCGAGCAGGTAGCCGTCGACCGCGTCGGTGGCGACCCGGCCGCCGAGCCGGTCGCCGGCCTCCAGCAGCCGCCACGGCACGCCGGCGCGGTGCAGCCGCCGGGCCGCGGCGAGCCCGGCCAGGCCGCCGCCGACCACGATCACGTCGGTCTCAGCGAGCATGTCGCGCCTCCCGCTCTCCGTTCGTCCGGGACAGCCGGCCCGGCCACCAGATCTTCGGCCCGATGTCGTACGCCAGCGCGGGCACCAGCAGCGAGCGGACGACGATGGTGTCGAGCAGCACCCCGACCGCGACCGCGACGCCCAGCTCGACCAGCACCACCAGCGGCAGTACGGCCAGCGCGGAGAAGGTCGCGGCGAGCACGATGCCCGCGGAGGTGATCACGCCGCCGGTGACGGCGAGCCCGGCGAGCACGCCGGCCCGGGTGCCCCGCCGGACGGACTCCTCGCGGACGCGGCTCATCAGGAAGATGTTGTAGTCGATGCCGAGGGCGACCAGGAAGACGAAGGCGAAGAGGGGGAACGAGGCGTCCACGCCGGGAAAGTCGAGGACGTACCGGAAGACCAGCGCGCAGAGGCCGAGCGTGGCGGCGAAGCTCAGCAGGACGGTGGCGATCAGCAGGAGCGGCGCCAGGAGCGCCCGCAGCAGCAGGGCCAGGATGATCGCGATCACCACCAGCACGACGGGAATGATCACGTTGCGGTCCCGCGTCGAGGCGGCGGAGGTGTCCACGTTGATCGCGGTGAAGCCGCCGACGACGGCGTCGGAGCCGGGTACGCCGTGCACCGCCGCCCGCAGCGCGCGGACGGCCCGCTCGGCGCCGTCGCTGTCGGGCGGGTCGGCGAGCGTCGCCTCCAACTGCACGGTGTCGTCGACGACGGCGGGTGGCGCGTTCGGGTCGGGCGGGCCGGTCCGGTCGGCGGTGACGGGTCGTACGGCGGCGATCCCCGGCACGCCCCGGGCCACCCGGGCGACCTCCCGGGCGGTGTCGCGGGTGGTGAAGATGGTGGCGGGGCTGCCGGTGCCGGCCGGGTAGTGCCGGGCGATCACCTCCTGCCCGGCGACCGAGTCGGTGCGCCCGGTGAAGAGGTCGGACTGGCCGAGCGTGGTCGCGCCGAGCTGCGTCAGGCCGAGCGCGAGCGCGGCCATGGCGAGGGTGGTGAGCAGCCAGACGGGTCGCGCCCGCCGGGCGACGAAGCCGGCGATCCGGCTCCAGATGCCGTGCTCGGTCCGGGGGTCGGCCCGGTCGTACGGGGGGCGGCGCGGCCAGAACGCCCACCGCCTGCCCAGCACCAGCAGGGCGGGCAGGAAGGTCAGCATGACCAGCAGGGTGGCGCCGATGCCGATGGCCGCGACGGGGCCGAGCGCCCGGTTGGAGTTCAGGCTGGACAGCAGCAGGCAGAGCAGGCTCACGATGACCGTGCCGCCGGAGGCGACGATGGCCGGCACGGCGCCTCGCCAGGCCGCCCGCATCGCGTCCCAGGGGCGCTCGTGCCGGTGCAGTTCCTCCCGGTAGCGGGCGACCAGCAGCAGCGCGTAGTCGGTGCCGGCACCGAAGACGAGCACGGTGAGGATGCCCTGCGCCTGCCCGTTGAGCTTGATCACGTCGGCGTCGGCGAGCAGGTGGACGAAGACCGCCGCCAGCGCGAAGGACATCCCGGCGGAGAGCAGCGGGAAGATCCACAGAACGGGGCTGCGGTAGACGACGAGCAGGATGACCAGCACCACGCAGAGGGTGACGATCAGCAGGGTGCCGTCGATGGCGGAGAAGACCTCGATCAGGTCGGCGAGCAGGCCGGCGGGGCCGGCCACGTCCACGCCGAGCCCGTCGCGGTCGTCGCCGGCGATCGCGCGCAGTTCCTCGACGACCGTGCCGATCCGCTCGCCGTCGGCGTCGTCGATGGGTACGACCACCTGGAGCGCCTGCCCGTCCTCGCTGGGGATCGGCGGCGGCAGCGGGCCGACGACGCCGGGCACCCGGGCGAACCGGGCGGCGTCGGCGGCCACCCGCTGCGCGTCGGCGTCGGTGAGGCCGTCGGCACGTTCGTAGACCACGAGGGCGGGGGTGGTCGGTCGCTCGACGAACCGGGCGGACAGCTCCTGTGCCCGGGTGGCCTCGGCCTCGGCGGGCAGGAAGGAGACGTTGTCGTTGGTGGCGACCTCGCTGAGCCTGCCGGCGTACGGACCGGCGACCGCCCCGACGACCAGCCACGCCAGCACGACCACCACGGCGACGAGCGTGATCCTGCCGTGGCCACCTCTTCCGGGCATCCCTACCCACCCCATGAATCGACGCATCAATCGACGCAGCGGGAGTCTAAGTCGACATCGACCATCCTGCCGGGCGAGCGGGCCCGGGGTGACGGAAACGGGGCCACGGGGGCGGGAACGGGTCACGGGGGCGGGAACGGCGAACGCCCGCCGGCGTGGCCGACGGGCGTCAGGTGTGGAAGCTCCCCCGTTTGGACTCGAACCAAAAACCTGCCGGTTAACAGCCGGCTGCTCTGCCAATTGAGCTACGGGGGACCGTTGCGTCTTCCGGCACCGATCTCGCTGCGCCGTGCGACGGGGACAAGAGTACAGGATTCCGGGGGGTGTTGGTCCAGGGGGTTACCCCCGGAACCATCCCCCGGGCCAGACGATAATAAACCGAGACAAATCGTCATCCCGGCACAAGGAGGTATGAGCGGAGAGCAGGATGGGTAGTTAGCTGCGGACAGAGAAGGCAGGCGCGATTTGGTCGCCTCCGGTGGGGTAGCCCGCCGGACGACGGCGCGTCAGGTACGGAAGGAGCCGCCATGCGCGGAAAGATGATGTTCCTTGGCGGGCTGGCTGCGGGATTCGTCCTGGGCGCCCGTGCCGGTCGGGAGAAGTACGAGGAGCTGGTGATCCGGGGCCGCAAGGTGCTCGACCACCCGACCGTCCAGGAGGCGGCCGGTGTCGCGCAGGCCCAGGCGACCCGCCTCTACAGTGAGGGCAAGGACAAGCTCGGCCAGTCGAAGCTGGGCGAGAAGCTGAGCAGCAACGGCCAGAAGCAGGAGCTGACCGCCGCCGACGACGCGTTCGCCGGCACGCCGGCCACGGTCGGCGCGAAGAGCGCCTCCGGGTCGTCGAGCACGAGCGCGACCCCCGGGTCGACCTCGGCCACCACCACGCCCCGTAGCAAGCCGTCCAGCTCGGGCACCAACGGCAGCACCCTCTGATCGCACCTTCGAGCGGGCCGGACGCCTTCGGGCGACCGGCCCGCTCGGGTGTTGCCCGCTGCCGCCGGCCGCCCCCGTGCGCGCCCGCTGACGGAAGCCCGCCCGGGTGCGGGACCCTCGACGTCGGCCCGCCCGGGTAGGCCCGGAGCGGTCAGTCCTTGCTGCTGAACGCGGCGTCGAAGGCAGCGGCCGGGGCGTCGAAGGCGAGCCGGCGGACGAACTGCAACGCCTCCGGGGCACCGACGAGGCGGTCCATCCCGGCGTCCTCCCACTCGATCGAGATCGGGCCGGCGTAGCCGATCGCGTTCAACGCCCGGAAGCAGTCCTCCCAGGGCACGTCGCCGTGGCCGGTGGAGACGAAGTCCCAGCCGCGCCGCATGTCCGCCCACGGCAGGTGCGAGGCGAGCCGGCCCCGCCGCCCGTCGCCCGTACGCACCTTCGCGTCCTTGCAGTCGACGTGGTAGATCCGGTCGGCGAAGTCGAAGATGAAGTTCACCGGGTCCAGTTCCTGCCAGACGAAGTGCGACGGGTCCCAGTTCAGCCCGAACGCGGGCCGGTGTCCGACCGCCTCCAGCGCCCGCTTCGTCGTCCAGTAGTCGTACGCGATCTCGCTCGGGTGCACCTCGTGGGCGAAGCGCACGCCCACCTCGTCGAAGACGTCGAGGATCGGGTTCCACCGGTCGGCGAAGTCCTGGTAGCCGCGCTCGATCATCGACGGCGGCACCGGCGGGAACATCGCCAGCGTGTGCCAGATCGACGACCCGGTGAAGCCGACGACGGTGTCCACCCCCAGCTTCGCGGCCGCCCGCGCGGTGTCCTTGATCTCCTCGGCGGCGCGGCGGCGTACGCCCTCGGGTTCGCCGTCGCCCCAGATCCGGGCGGGCAGGATGCCCTGGTGCCGCTCGTCGATCGGGTGGTCGCAGACGGCCTGGCCGACCAGGTGGTTGGAGATCGCGAAGACCTTCAGGTTGTGCTTCGCGAGGGTCTCCCGCTTCCGCTCGACGTACGAGTCGTCCGCGAGCGCCTTGTCGACCTCGAAGTGGTCGCCCCAGCAGGCGATCTCCAGCCCGTCGTAGCCCCACTCGGCGGCGAGCCGGCAGACCTCGTCGAACGGAAGGTCGGCCCACTGGCCGGTGAAGAGCGTGATGGGTCGCGCCATGGTGCTTCTCCCCTGTGGTGATGGGGGATTCCGTGGGTGCGGGACCGGGGCGAGGGTGACCGGCCGGGCCGTACGCGACGGGCCGCTGCGGATCGCCGGTGGGTGCCTGCGCACCTGGACCCGGGCGGGTTGCGCCTCCCGCCGGTCACCGGCAACCGCGACGGTCGCCGCCCCCACTCTAGGACCGCCGGGCCCCCCACGAAAGCCCCCGCCCCTCCCCGCGGTCCTGCGGCTCTCCGTCCCCGGTACGCACACCGTGCCGGGCCGGACCGCGGGATCGCGGGGAGGGGCGGGAGGGTCAGCGGATCAGGGCAGGGTCCACTTCTGGTTGGCGCCGGTGTGGCAGGTCCACAGGTGCACGGCCTGCCCGTCGGCCGGGTTGTTGCCCGAGACGTCCAGGCACTTGCCCGACTGCGGGTTCTTCAGCGTCCCGTCCGCCTGGGCCGACCAGTTCTGCGCGCCCGTACCGTTGCACGTCCACAACTGGATCTTCGTCCCGTCCGCCGAGGCGCCGCCCGAGACGTCCAGGCACTTGCCCAGCGCCTTCACCGTCGAGTTCGGCGTCACCGTCCACGTCTGCGCGGCGGAGCCGTTGCAGGTCTGGATCTGGATCTGGGTGCCGTCGGCCGTGGCGCCGTTGCGCACGTCCAGGCACTTGCCGCCCAGGCCCCGGATCGGCCCGACGCCGCCGCTGCCGCCGGACCTGACCAGGGTGAAGTCGTCCACGTCGAAGAGCCCCGTGCCCGAGCCGGTGAAGGTCAGGTAGAGGTCCCGGGTGCCGGACGGCACCCCGGACAGGGCGGTCGTGACGTCGGCGAAGGTTGTCCAACTGCCCGTGTTCGGCACGGCGACCGAGCCGAGCACGGTGCCGGTCGTGGACCCGGTACGCACCTGGAGGGTGCCGCCCGGACCGCCGGAGACGACCCGTGCCCGCAGCGACGTCACCCCGGTCAGGTCGAGCCCGGCGTACGCGGCCCAGTCGCCCGGGTCGATGTGGCCGAGGGTCTGGCCGCCGTTGGCGCCGGCCTTGGCGAACGGGGCGACCCCGCCGGCCGAGCTGAACGCCTCCGCCTGGACGGTGGTGTTCCCGCCCGGCGGGTTGACGCCGAGTTCCTTGATCCGGATGTTGCGGAACGACGCGTCGTCGCCGGTGCCGTGGTTTTGGAGCCCGATGTGGCCGGCGAGCGAGCGGACCGGGTCGGTGTTGGTGAAGTCGTTGATCTTCACCCCGTTGAGGAAGACCTGGAGGCGTTCGCCCTCGACGAGCAGCTCGTAGGTGTTCCACTCCCCCGGCGGGTTGAGCGCCGCGTCCCGGGCGGCGATGTCGGCGGACTTGAAGGTGTAGACCGCGCCGGTGGTGCGGTCGGCCGCGTCGGTGGCGTCGATCTGGATCTCGTAGCCGTTGTTCACCGCCGACCAGGGGTCGCTGGAGGCCGGGAAGCCGATGAAGACGCCGGAGTTGTCGTCGCCGGCGAGGCGCCAGTCCAGCTTCAGCGAGTAGTTGGTGAACTGCTTCGCGCTGTACCAGTACAGCCCCATCCCGCCGACCGAGGTGAGGGTGGCGTCGGCGTTGCTGAAGCTGCCCGGCCCGGCCTGCGACCAGCCGGTGGTGGAGCCGTTGTAGAGCGGCGTGTACCCGCTCTCGGGCCGGCAGTCGGCCTTGGCCCGGCCGGCCGCGTACCGGATGCCGCCGAGCAGGTGGGCGCGGAAGGCCGGCTCGGCGTACGACGCCTGGGTGTGCCCGCCGCCGGTGTAGAAGGACCGGCCCCCGCTGTAGGTCTTGCACCAGGAGTGCGGGTGGTCGGCGCCCATCGAGCCGCCCGAGTAGGAGGACTCGTCGAGGGTGGCCAGCACCCGGGCCGTGGAGCGGGCGTTGGTCTGGTAGTTGTACCACTCGTCGGTGCGGGTCCAGGTCTGCGGCAGGTGCGCGGTCGCCGCGTGCGCCCGGTTCTCCGCCTTGACGTTCGCCTGTTGGATGTGCGGGTGCGAGGCGAAGTACGCCCCGACCAGGTTGCCGTAGAAGGACCAGCCGTACTCCGTGTCGGCGGCGGCGTGCACGCCGACGTACCCACCGCCGGCGCCGATGTACGACTCGAAGGCGCTCTGCTGGGTGGCGTCGAGCACGTCGCCCGTGGTGTTGAGGAAGACCACCGCCTCGAAGCGGGACAGGTTGGCGGTCGTGAACTGGGCGGCGTCCTCGGTGGCGGTGACGGTGAAGTTGTTGGCCGCGCCGAGGTCGCGGATCGCCTGCGTGCCGACCGCGATGGAGTCGTGCCGGAAGCCGGCCGTCTTGGAGAAGACCAGCACGTCGTACGGGGCGTCGGCGGCGCTGGCGGGGGTGGCCGGGGTGGTGCAGGCGAGGACGGCGAGGACGGCGGTGGCCGCGCCGAGGATGGGTCGGAGGAGTCTGCGCATGTCGCTCTCCAATTGCCGGGGCTGTCGAGGGCCCGCCGAAGCGGGGAGGGGCACGGCGGCCCCTCCCCGCCTCAGGTCAGGGCAGGGTCCACTTCTGGTTGGCGCCGGTGTGGCAGGTCCACAGGTGCACGGCCTGCCCGTCGGCCGGGTTGTTGCCGGAGACGTCCAGGCACTTGCCGGTCTGCGGGTTCTTCAGCGTCCCGTCCGCCTGGGCCGACCAGTTCTGCGCGCCGGTGCCGTTGCAGCCGTACAGCTGGATCTTCGTGCCGTCGGCGGACCCGCCGCCGGAGATGTCCAGGCACTTGCCCAGCGCCTTCACCGTCGAGTTCGGCGTCACCGTCCACGTCTGCGCGGCGGTGCCGTTGCAGCCGTAGATCTGGATCTGGGTGCCGTCGGCCGTGGCCGCGTTGCGGACGTCCAGGCACTTGCCGCCGAGCCCGACGACCGGGCCGGTGCGGACCCCCGCCGCGCCGGTGGTGAAGGCGAACGTGTCCACGTCGTAGAGCGCGCCGGTGCCCGCGCCGGCGAACGTGAGGTAGAGGGTCCCGGTGCTGGCCGGCGCACCGGAGATGCTGCCGCTGACGGTGGTGAACGTGTCCCAGGCGCCGGTGACCGGGACGGTGGCGGAGCCGAGCACGGTGCCGGTGGGCGAGCCGACCCGCACCTGGAGGGTGCCGCCGGCGCCGGCCGAGGAGACCCGGGCGCTGAACGAGGTCGCGTTGTCGATCCGGTACGGCTCGAACGCGATCCAGTCGCCGTTGTGGATGTCGCCGACGGTCCTGCCGCCCTCGGCGGTGGCCTTGTCGAAGGTCCCGACGCCGGAGGAGGTCTTGAAGTGCTCCGCCTGGCGCTTGCGCGGCTGGAGGGTGTGCTGCTTGTGCGTGGTCAGCCCGCCGGCGTCGGTGTACTCGGCGTCGAAGACGGCGAAGATGTTCGCCGCGTCGTCGTGCTCACCGTCCACGGGGATGGTGATCGAGCCCGAGCAGCCGTTCTTCGAGGTGATCTGGTGGCCGTGGTTGTCGTGGCCCAGCACGTACGTCATCTTGACCTTGGAGCAGTCGATGGCGGCGTCCTCGGGGTCGGTCACGGTGATGCTGAACGGCACGGTGTCGCCGTAGCTGAACAGCTTGCCGTTGGCCGGGCTGTTGATGGTGACCGTGGGGGCGGTGTTGCCGACGCCGATCTGCACGTTCGCCGTGCCGGTGGCGCCCTGGGGGTCGCGTACGGTCAGCGTGACCTGGTAGGTGCCGTTGGCGGTGTACGTCTTGCTGGGGTTGGCCGCCGTCGAGCTGGTGCCGTCGCCGAACGCCCAGGAGTACGTGAGCGCCCCGCCCTCCGGGTCGCTGGACCCGGCCGAGGAGAAGTTCACGGTCAGCGGGGCCGCGCCGGAGGTCTTGTCGGCCGCGGCGACGGCGGTCGGCGCCCGGTTGCCGCCGGCGATGTAGTCGTAGCGGTAGAGCGCCGAGTTGGCGTCGCCGTTGAAGTACCCGGTGCCGTAGTCGAGGACGTAGAGCGCGCCCTCGGGCCCGAACGCCATGTCCATGACCTGCTTGCCGTTCCACGGGAACGTGTCGATGCCACCCGGGGAGCCGTCGGCGTTGAGGTGGATCGGCTTCACCCAGCCCCGGCCGAGTTCGCCGGCGAAGAACTGCCCGTCGAAGGACTGCGGGAACTTGGTGGTGGAGTTGAGCGCGGCGTCGTAGCGGTAGACCGGGCCGCCCATCGGCGACTCGGAGCCACCGCCGAACTCCGGCGGGGTGCCGGCGTCGCCGGCGTACCGGATCCAGGCCGGCTTCGCGCCGGGCAGGGTGGGCAGGCCCGTGTTGCGGAACGAGTTGTTGGTCGGCCCGCCGGAGCAGTTGTACTTCGCCCCGGCGGTCCCGGCGGCGAAGTCCCACTCGGCGTACGTCTCGGTGGCCGTGTTGGTGCCCGTGCAGTACGGCCAGCCGTAGTTGCCGGGCCCGGTGATCCGGTTGAACTCCACCTGGCCGCTGGGGCCCCGGGCGCTGGTGGTGCCGGCGTCCGGGCCGTAGTCGCCGACGTAGACGATGCCGGTGGCCCGGTCGACGCTCATCCGGAACGGGTTGCGGAAGCCCATCGCGTAGATCTCGGGTCGGGTCCGCGCGTCCGAGTCGACGAACATGTTGCCGGCCGGGATCGAGTACGTGCCGTTGGCGTTCACCTTGATCCGCAGGATCTTGCCGCGCAGGTCGTTGGTGTTGGCCGCGCTGCGCTGCGCGTCGTACGCGGGGTTGCGGTTGGTGCGCTCGTCGATGGGCGCGTACCCGGCCGAGTCGAACGGGTTGGTGTCGTCGCCGGTGGAGAGGTAGAGGTTGCCGGCGGCGTCGAAGTCGATGTCGCCGCCGACGTGGCAGCACATGCCCCGGTCGGCGGGCACGTCGAGGATGTCGACCTTGCTGCCGGTGTTCATCGTGAAGTCGGCGTTGAGGGTGAACCGGGAGAGCCGGTTGACGCCCTGCCAGGCCGAGAAGTCGCTGCCGGTCGCGGGCGCGTCCCCGGCGGGGGTGGCCAGCGGCGGGGCGTAGTAGAGGTAGATGTGCCGGTTGGTGGCGAAGTTGGGGTCGGCCCCGATGCCCTGCAACCCCTCCTCGTCGTGGGTGTAGACGGGCACCGTGCCGATCACGGAGGTGGTGCCGGCGGAGTCCGTACGCCGGACCGTGCCGTTGCGGGCGGTGTGCAGGACCGACCGGTCCGGCAGCACCGCGATCGTCATGGGCTCGCCGACCTCGGCGACGCCCTTGGCGAGCGTGACCTGCTGGAAGTCGGTGCCGACGACGGGGTGGGCCTCGGCCGGGGTGGGGCCGCCCAGCGTGGCCGGGCCGGCGCCGAGGGCGACCGTGCCCGCGGTGGCGGCCAGCAGCAGCGCCGAGGCGGCGCTGAGCCGTCGGCGGAGCCGGTGGATGGGGGCGTCCTGGGTGGACATGGGTGTGCCGTCCCTTCCTGACGAGTGACTGCCAGGGCGGGCGCGCGCCGTCGCGCCGGATGCCGTAGCGGGGGATGCGCTCGGCCCGCCGGGTGCCGTGCCCGGCCGGCCGTGACCTGCGAGGGATGGGGGCGGACCCCATCGATCGGAGGTCACCAGTCGATGGGTTCCCGCGCCGCCGGTTCACCTCGACGAAACACATTCGTGATGGCCCGACATTAAGCGGCGCGCATCGATGTGTCCATACCTTCCGCCGATTCGGCACTAACTTTCGTCGATCTCACGGAAAGTCGTCGGCGCGCGGCGACTCAGCAGGGCCGGTCGACGGCCTGGGCGGCGAGCCCGGCCAGGGCGGCGCGGGCCTCGGCGGTCACCGGGGCGGACGCCAGCGCCGCGAGCGCGGCCTCGGCGCGTACCCGGATCATCCCCTCGATCCGCTCACGGGCCCCGGTGGCTTCGATGATCTTCCGCAGCTCGGCGGCGCCGTCGCCGTCCAGCTCCGGGTTGCCGAACAGCTCCCGCAGCCGCGCGGCCTGCGCCCGGTCCGCGGCACCACGGGCCAGCGCCATCATCACCGTCGGCTTGCCCTCCCGCAGGTCGTCCAGGACCGACTTGCCGGTGACCGTCGGGTCGCCGAAGACCCCCAGTACGTCGTCGCGCAGCTGGAACGCGTCGCCCAACGGGTCGCCGAACCCGGCCAGCGCGGCGACCCGCTCCGGCCCGGCCCCGGCCAGCGTCGCGCCGATCTGCAACGGCCTGGTGACCGTGTAGCGGGCCGCCTTCATCCGGACCACGGTCAGCGCGCTCGCCACCGACCCGTCGCCCACCCCCGAGACCAGGTCCAGGTACTCCCCCGCGATCACCTCGGTACGCATCAGCGCGAAGACCGCGTACCCCCGGTGCACCCGGCCCACGTCCAGGCCGCACTCGTGGAACATCTGGTCGGACCAGGCGGCGCAGAGGTCGCCGCAGAGCAGCGCGGTGTTGCGCCCGTACGCCTCGGGGTCGCCGCGCCAGGACGAGCGGGCGTGCAGGTCGGCGAAGAGCCGGTGCACCGACGGCCCGCCCCGGCGGCGGTCGCTGCCGTCGAGGATGTCGTCGTGGATCAGCGCGAACGCGTGGAACAGCTCCAGCGCGGCGGCGGCCGCCACGATCGGGGCGCCGTCGACGCCGTGCGCGCCCCGCCAGCCCCAGTAGCAGAAGAGCGGGCGCAGCCGCTTGCCGCCGGCCAGCACGAACCGGTGCAGCGCGGTGAAGACGCCCCGGGGCGCGCCGTCCGGCCAGTCCCGGCCCTGCCGGTCGAGGAACGCGGCGAGCGCGGCGTCGAAGCGCGCCCGCAGCCCGCTCGTGTCGGTCGCGGCGTCGGCGGTCACGGCCCCTCCCCGGGCCGCCGACCCGCCACCGGGGTGGCCGGCGGGGGCGCGACACGGCGCGGCGGCGGGACCGCGCCGGGGGCCGGCGGGGACGCCAGCCCCGCCAGCTCCAGCAGCAGCGCCTTGACCTCGGTCGCGGCGACCCGGTCCCGGGCGGCGGACGCATCGGAGCAGAGCAGCACCGGCCCGTCGGCCGGGTCGGCGGGCAGCCGCCCGTGCGACCCCCGCACGGCGCGGGCGCCGGCGTCCAGCCCCACCACGCTCATCAGGTAGCGCATCCCGAGCTTCCTGCGGGCCAGCGCCACGGCGGCCCGCCGCTTCGCCGCCAACGGTGCGGCCGGGTCGAAGAAGAGTTCGGCGGGGTCGTAACCCGGCTTGCGATGAATCTCCACCAGCCGGGCGAAGTCGGGCGCGCGGGCGTCGTCGAGCCAGTAGTAGTAGGTGAACCAGGCGTCCGGCTCGGCGACGAGGACCAGTTCCCCGGCGCGCGGGTGGTCCAGCCCGTACGCGGCCCGGCCGCCGGCGTCGAGCACCTCGCCCACCCCCGGCAGCGCGGCGCAGAGCGACGCCACCGCCGGCACGTCGGCCGGGTCGCGGACGTAGACGTGCGCCACCTGGTGGTCGGCCACCGCGAAGGCCCGCGAGGTCCACGGGTCGAGGTACTCCATGCCGGCCTGGGTGTGCACCCGCAGCAGCCCCTCGGCGCGCAGCGCCCGGTTGACGTCGACCGGGCGGGACACGTCGGTGATGCCGTACTCGGAGAGCACCACCACGGTGGCGTCGCGGGCGCGGGCGGCGTCCAGCAGCGGCCCGAGCACGCCGTCCAGCTCGGCCGCCGCGGCGGCGGCCCGGGGCGACGAGGGGCCGAAGCGTTGCAGGTCGTAGTCGAGGTGCGGGACGTAGACCAGGGTCAGGTCCGGCGCGTGGTCGGCGAGGATCAGCTCGGCGGCCCGGCAGATCCACGCCGACGACGCCAGCCCGGCGCCCGGCCCCCAGTAGCTGAACAGCGGGAAGGTGCCCAGCCGGTCGGTGAGGGCGTCGTGCAGCTCCGGCGGGTCGGTGTAGCAGTCCGGCTCCTTGCGCCCGTCGGCGCGGTAGACGGGGCGGGGGGTGACCGTCCAGTCCACGTCGGCGCCCATCGCGTACCACCAGCAGACGTTGGCGACCGTGAAGCCCGGCTCGACCCGGCGGGCCGCCTGCCACAGCTTCTCGCCGCCGACCAGGGCGTGGTGCTGCCGCCAGAGCAGCACCTCGCCGAGGTCGCGGAAGTACCACCCGTTGCCGACGACGCCGTGCCCGGCCGGGAGCGCCCCGGTGAGGAACGTCGACTGCACCGGGCAGGTCAGCGCGGGCAGCACCGTGCCCAGTTCGGCGCGGAAGCCGGCGTCGGCGACCGCGCGCAACCGGGGCATGTGCGCCAGCAGCCGAGGGGTCAGCCCCACCACGTCCAGCACCACCAGCCGCCGGCTCATGTCGTCACCTCGCTCCGCTCGGCGCCGCCATGAGCCACCCCAGCCCAGTGTCGATGACTCGCTCGCTGACGCTCGCTCATCGCCGTACCTCCGCCGTCGCCGGGACCGCGCGGCCCGCCGGCGCGAGACCGAGGGCGACCAGCTCCGCGCGGGCGAAGGCCAGCTCCGCGGCGATGCCGACGGCCAGCTCCGCGGCGGTGCGCGGGCGCCGCGCGGCCGGCAGCACCCCCCAGGTGTACGTCTCGACGTCGAGGTGGTCGCAGCCCGGCGCGGGCCCGGCGTAGAGCGCGGCCAGCGCGGCGCGCAGCACCGGCAGGGTGGAGCCGAGCGGCGGCTCGGGCGGAGCGTGCAGCGGCACGTGGTAGTGCACCCGCCACGGCCCGGGCAGCCGCGCGGCCAGGGCGGCGTCCAGGTCGTCGGCGGCGTGGGCCGGGTGGGCCGGGTCCGCCGCGCCCGCGCAGCCGGCGGCGCGGGTCTGGTGCAGGAAGCGCGGCTCCACCCAGCGGTGCAGCTCCGCCGTCGCCCCGGCGGGCGCCTCGATGGCGGCCGACACCTGCACCTTCACCACCGGCAGGCCAGCCGTACGCAGCCGGCGCAGCGCGTCGGCGGGCTCCTCCCACGCGCAGGCGAGGTGGGCGAGGTCCAGGCAGACGCCGAGCCGCTCGGTGTCGAGCCCGGACAGGGCCGCGACGGCCTGGCCGGTGCTCTCCACCACGCAGCCGGGCTCCGGCTCGAAGCCCACCCGCACCGGCCGGCCGGTCTCCCGCTCGACGGCCGCCAGACCGGCCGCCAGCTCGTCGAGCCGTCGACGGGCGGCGTCCGCGCGGGCGGCGTCCCAGGGTTGCCGCCAGGCCAGCGGCAGGGTGGAGACCGAGCCCCGGGCCGCGTCGTCGGGCAGCAGGTCGGCGAGCACCCGGGCCAGGTCCAGGGTGTACGCGAGCCGCGCGG
Source organism: Micromonospora sp. SD12 (assembly GCF_052068495.1). Lineage (NCBI taxonomy): Bacteria > Bacillati > Actinomycetota > Actinomycetes > Micromonosporales > Micromonosporaceae > Micromonospora > Micromonospora sp. SD12. The sequence goes on from NZ_JBQHDF010000003.1 coordinate 611,427, forward strand.
GGGTGGTCCAGTCCGGGTGGTAGACGTCGCCCTTGACGACGGGTGCCTGGAAGGCCGCGTACGGGAAGCCGTTGAGGGTGACCACCTCCAGCCCCCGGACGGTCAGCTCGGCGCGCAGCCGGCGACGGGCGGCCGGGTCGGCGGCCAACTCGGCGGCGACCGGGGCGGCCAGCCACAGCCCGAGGCCGAGCAGGTCGGCGCCGAGCGCCTCGCGTACGGGCACGGCGTGGGTGTCCAACTGGCGCAGGATGCCGGCGAGGTCCTCGGCGGGGTGCACGTTGGTGCAGTAGCCGAGGTGGACGGTGCCGCCGCCGGGGTGCCGCAGCCGCATCAGCTGCCGCCGCGCAGGATCGAGTTGCCGGCCCACGTGCCCGTGCCCGTGCCGGCGTCGACGGCGGCGTCCAGGTCCGTCAGGTCGAGCCGCCCCGACTGGCCGTAGAACTCGACCGGGTTGCGCCACAGCACCCGGTCCACGTCGTCGTCGGTGAAACCGGCCAGCAGCATCGCCTCCCCGGTGGCCCGGGTCAGCAGCGGGTCGGAGCGCCCCCAGTCGGCCGCCGAGTTGACCAGCATCCGCTCCGTCCCGTACGCCCGCAGCAGCTCCACCATGCGCGGCGGCGACATCTTGGTGTCGGGATAGATGGAGAAGCCCAGCCAGCAGCCGGTGTCGCGGACCAGGCCCACCGTCACCTCGTTGAGGTGGTCGAGCACCACCCGGCCCGGCTCGATCCCCGATTCGGCCACCACCGCGAGGCTGCGCTCGACGCCACGCGCCTTGTCCCGGTGCGGGGTGTGCACCAGGGCCGGCAGGTCGTGCGCCACGGCCAGGGCGAGCTGGGCGGCGAACGCCTCGTCCTCCTGCGGGGTCATCGAGTCGTAGCCGATCTCGCCGACCGCCACCACGGCGTCCTTCTCCAGGTAGCGCGGCAGCAGGTCGAGCACCGGGCGACAGCGCGGGTCGTTGGCCTCCTTCGGGTTCAGCGCAACGGTGGCGTGGTGGCGCACCCCGAACTGCCCGGCCCGGAACGGCTCCCAGCCGATCAGCGAGTCGAAGTAGTCGGCGAAGGAGGCGGGGCTGGTGCGGGGCTGCCCGAGCCAGAACGCCGGCTCCACCACCGCCCGTACGCCGGCGGCGGCCATCCGCTCGTAGTCGTCGGTCGTCCGCGAGGTCATGTGGACGTGCGGGTCGAAGATGCGCATCACGCCTCCTGGTTCGCGCGCAGCCGGGTGAGCAGGTCGGTCGCGTCCGCCGGCAGGCCGCGCCCGGCGGCCCGCCGCTCGGCGTCCAGCGCCCCGAGCATCGCCGCGAGTTCGCCGTCCGCGCGGGCGTCGAGGTCGTGCACCACCGCCAGCGGCACGCCGGTGAAGACGCACTTGAGCACCGCCTGCCGCCAGGCGGCCGGGTCGAGGTGCCGGGCGTACGGGCCGAGGGCGGCGGTCAGCAGCCGGGTGTCGTTGGTGCGGATCGCGTCGTGCAGCAGCGGCACGCCCGCCGCGCCGACCGGCAGCAGCGGCAGGGCCTTCAGCACCGCCCGCTTCTCGGCGGCGTCGCCGTGCAGGTAGCGGGTCCGCGCGTACGCGGCGTGCTCGTCGGGCAGCGCGGCCAGCAGCAGGGCCCGGGCCGCCTCGTCGGCGCTCCAGCCGGGCGCGTCGGGCAGCGGCGTCCGGCCGCAGCGTCGCCCGGCGGCCGGGAAGAACCGGTCGATCGCCGCCGGTTCGGCCGCCACCCGTCGCAGCGCCGCGTCGAGCCAGTCGGGATCGGGTACGCCCCGCAGCGCGGCCCGCAGTGCATCCGGTGTCATACCGTCTCCTCTCTCGTGCCTCCGCCGTGGACCGGTCACCGCCGCCGTCGCGCCGCCTCCCTCACGGCCGCATCCGGTTGCGGTCGCGCCGCTTCCCTCGCGGCGGCGCGCAGGAAGTCGAGCGAGCGGGCCGCGACGGCGGGGGCGGCGTGCGAGTGCCGGGGCAGTTCCACGGCGACCAGGCCCCGGTAGCCGACGTCGCCGAGGGCACGCAGCACCGGCGGGAAGTCGATCTCGCCGGCGCCGAACTCCAGGTGCTCGTGCACGCCCCGGCGCATGTCGTCGATCTGCACGTTGACCAGGTGCGCGCCCACCTCGCGTACGCACTCGGGGACCGGTAGCGGCTCCAGGCAGCGGCAGTGCCCGATGTCGAGGGTGATGCCGAAGCGGGCCGGGTCGCCGAGCGCGCCGCGCAGCCGGCGCCAGCCGGCGATGTCCTCGACCAGCATGCCCGGCTCCGGCTCGAAGCCGAGGGTCGTACCGGCCGCCTCGGCGGCGTCCACCACCGTCGCGCAGCCGGCGACCAGCCGGTCCCAGGCGGTCGCCGGCTCGACGTTCTCCGGCCGGACGCCGGCCCAGAGGGAGACGGCCTCCGCGCCCAGGTCGGCGCCGATCCGTACGGCCCGGCGCAGGAACTCGATCCGCCGCGCCGGGTCGTCGTGCAGCAGCGTCGGGGCGTGCTTGTGCCACGGGTCGAGCAGGTAGCGGGCGCCGGTCTCGACGACCACGGCGAGGTCGAGCGCCGAGAGCCGACGGGCGACGGCCGACACCCGCCGGGCCAGCGCGGGCGCGAACGGGTCGAGGTGGTCGTGGTCCAGGGTGAGCGCCACGCCCCGGTAGCCCAGGTCGGCGACGACGGCGAGCGCGTCGGCCAGCCGGTGGTTCGCGAACCCGTTGGTCCCGTAGCCGAAGCGGAGCCCGCCGGCCGCGCCGGCCGGCGCCGGGCTGCGGGGAGTCGGCGCGGAACGGGTCGGGGCGGTCACGTCGGCGAGACCTTCCGGGCGAGCCGGCCGCCCAGCGGCGCGGCCACCGCCACCGCCGCCCCGAGCAGCCCCGCCCCGGCGCGGGCGGTCAGCGCGCCCTGCAACGCGGGCAGTCCGGTGATCCCGGCGCCCACCGCCGCCCGTACCCGGCCGGCGGTGGGGTCGGCCGCCACCGCAACTTGGGCCGCGCCGTAGCGGGCCGCGTACCAGCCGGCCAGCAGGGCGGACAGCGCGGCGGCCGGGCCCCGCTGGAGGGCGCGGCCGGGCGGTTCGGTGCCTGCGCCGGGACGGCGGTCCCGCACCGGCGGGACGGCGCGCGGCACGGCGGCGCTCGCGGCGACCAGGGCGGTGCCGGCGAGGGTACGCAGCGGCAGCGCGGCGTCGGCGCCGGTTACCTCGCGGCGGGAGAGCGCGGTGACGGTGACGGTGTGCGCGGCCACGGTGAGCGCCGCCGGCACCGCCCGCAGCACCCGTCCGCCGGTGGCACCCAGCAGCACGTCCAGCCCCCGGCAGGCGGCCATCACGGCCGGGCCGGCGGGGGTCGACTTCGCCGCCAGGTCGTACCCCCAGACGGTGGCGGCGAGCGGGACGGCGACCGCCGCGGCGCGCCTGCCCCCGGCGGCGGTGGCGAGCGCGACCCCGGCGGCGGTGAGCCCGGCGGCGAGGCCGAGCGCGGCTGCGGGGGCCACCCGGCCGCTGGGGATGGGCCGCTCGGGGCGTTCGACGGCGTCGAGTCGGCGGTCGGCCCAGTCGTTGGCCGCCATCCCCGCCCAGTAGAGCAGGACGGACGCGGCGGCCAGCGCGGGCGTACGCCGGCCGAGCGTGCCGGCGGCCGCCGCGCCGGCGACGACGTCCCCGGGTACCGACAGCGCGGCCGGTGCCCGGACGAGTTCGGCGAGGTCAGCGAGGCGTGGCATCGGTGTCCCCCGCGTGCAGCCGGCGGGCGAAGTCGCACAGCCGGGTCCACTGCTCGGCCAGCGAGTGCGTGGGCGCGCCGAGCGGGTCCTTGAAGAAGAAGGCGAGGTCCACCAGCGGGCCGGCGTGGCCGGCGGCGTGCGCGGCGGCGGTGAGCCGGGCCAGATCGAGCACGAGGGGCGCGGCCAGCGCGGAGTCGCAGCCGTGCCAGGTGAACTCCATCCGCATCCCGGTGCCGAGGAAGCCGGCGAAGGTGACCAGGTCCCACGCGGTCTTGAAGTCGCCCAGCGCCTCGACGTACTCGATCCGGGTGCCGCCCTGAGGCAGGTGGCCGAGGGTCTCGCCGAGCACCCGCTGCTTGCTCTCCACCTTGGCCGCGTTGGCCGCCGGGTCGGCGAGGGTGGCGCCGTCGCCGCCGCCGAGCAGGTTGACCCCGGACCAGGAGCGCACCGCGAGGTGCCGCATCGCGAACATCGGCGCGAGCACGGACTTGACCAGGGTCTCCCCCGTCTTGCCGTCGTGCCCGGCGTACGGGAGGCCGCACTCGGCGGCGAGCGCCGTCAGGGCCGGCAGCCGCAGCCCGGTGGACGGGGTGAAGTCGACGTACGGGCAGCCGGCGCGCACCGCCGCGTACGCGTAGAGGGAGCTGGGTGGCAGCACCTCGTCGCCACCGGCGAGCGCGGCGGCCAGCGCGTCCGGGTCGGCGTGGCCCGGGTGCGGCAGGGCGGCCGGTTCGGTGGCCGAGACGTTGACCACCACGACCCGGTCGAGCCGGTGCCGGCGGCGGAAGTCGGTCAGGTCGCGTACGGTCGCGGCGGCCCGGTCCGCCTGGGTACCGCCTGCGGGGGCCGGGCGCAGCGCGCGTTCGACGGCGGCCAGCTCGTCGGGCAGGGCGGCGACCAGCCGGCCGGGCAGCACGCCGGCGGCGGCCAGGGCCTCGGCCCGCTTCGCCAGCGGGGTGGTGACGACGTCGTGCCCGCCGAAGACCAGGTCGGTGAAGGCCGGCAGGGCGGGCCCACGCAGGTCGGGCAGCTCGGTGACGCAGCCGGTCGGGCCGGTGAGCCCGGACCGCAGGGCGAGCGCCCCCACGATGCTGGTGGTCGCGACCGAGCCGCGCGCTCCCACCAGCCAGACACCCGTACGCATGGTGCTCCTTCCCGATCAGGAGGAACCAGCCGTGCATTGAGTTACATAGATATCAGAAGTTTGTTCAGAAAGATACGCATCTATGCGGATGGGCCCCGTCCGCCGGCCGCCCCGGGTGGAGCCCGCCGGTCCGGTGTCGACGTCGGCGGCGACGACCCCGGCCCGGCTCCCGGTGCGGGCGCGGACGGACGGGGCTGGCAGGCAGGGCCGGTCGGCGTCCCGTCCCTGCCTCCCCCGCGTCCGCCGGCCGGGACGACGGCGCGCACCGACCGGACGTCGTGGGGTGACACGGCCCGGCGGCGTCGCCGGGTGGTGACGGTCCTCCGGTGCGACCGGGGAATCCCGGTCCGGCCGCACCGGACGACCGTTCTGCTCGTGCGGCACCGGGCCACGCCGGCCCGGCCGCACGCCCTCCGGCTCCGACCTCGTCCCGGCCGCGGGGCGCAACCGCGGCCGGTCCCTCGCCGGTCGGCACCGGAGTCGGCTCAGGCGGCCACCGTGGCCAGGGCCGGCTCCACCTCCGTCCACGAGGAGCCCAGCTCCGCCGACCGGGTCACCGCGTCCAGCACGAGCTGGACCTGCAACCCGTCCACGAAGGAGGGGGCCGGGTCGACGCCGGTGGCGACCGCCTCGATGAAGTCCCGCGCCTGGTGGGTGAAGGAGTGCTCGTAGCCGATGATGTGCCCGGGCGGCCACCACGCGGACATGTACGGGTGCTCCCCCTCGGTCACCAGGATGCGGCTGAAGCCCTGCTCGGCGGCGGGTCGCGTCGCGTCGTAGAACTCCAGCTCGTTGAGGCGTTCCAGGTCGAAGGCCACCGTGCCCAGCGAGCCGTTGATCTCCACCCGGAGGGCGTTCTTGCGTCCCGTGGCGAAGCGGCTCGCCTCGTACGTGGCCAGCACGCCGCCGTCGAGCCGGGCCACGAAGACCGCCGCGTCGTCGACGGTGACCATCCCGGTGGCCGGGCGGTGGCCGTCGGCGCCGTTCGCGTCGGCCGCCGTCAGCCCGTCCACCGCCGCCCCGTCCACCATCGCCGCCAGCCCGCTCGACCCGGCCGGTAGCGGCCGCTCCTTGACGAACGTCTCGGTAATCGCGCTGACCCCGGTGATCCGCCGGCCGGTGACGTACTGGGTCAGGTCGATGATGTGCGCGCCGATGTCGCCGAGCGCACCGGAGCCGGCCCGGTCCCGCTGCAACCGCCAGACCAGGGGGAACTGCGGGTCCACGATCCAGTCCTGCAGGTACGTCGCCCGGACGTGCCGGATCACCCCGAGCCGCCCGTCGGCGACGAGCTGGCGCATCATCGCGACCGCCGGCACCCGCCGGTAGTTGAAGCCACACATCGACCGCACCCCGGCGGCCTGCGCGGTGACCGCCGCGGCGGCCATCGCCCGGGCCTCGGAGATCGTGTTGGCCAGCGGCTTCTCGCACAGCACGTGCTTGCCGGCGGCCAGCGCGGCGAGGGCGATCTCGGCGTGGCTGTCCCCCGGCGTGCAGACGTCGACCACGTCGATGTCGTCGGAGGCGACCAGCTCGCGCCAGTCGGTGGTGTGCGCGTCCCAGCCGAGCCGGCCGGCGGCGTCGGCCACCTTCGCGGTGTCCCGGCCGCAGATCAGCGCCATCCGGGCCCGCGCCGGCAGGTCGAACACCCGGTTCACGGTGCGCCACGCCTGCGAGTGCGCGGCGCCCATGAACGCGTAGCCGACCATGCCGACCCGCAGTTCTCTGTCTGTCGTGGACAAGGTGGGTCTCCCCCCGTGTATCAGAACCCGAGCTTGAGGTAGTCGCCCGCGTTCTCCTTGGTGATCGTCTCCGAGGCGAGGATGATCTCCTTGGGCACCTGGAGTTCCACCAGGTCGGACATGCCCCTGCCCTGGCCGATCAGGCGGGCCAGGGAGATGGCCGAGGAGGCCATCGAGGGGCTGTAGGTCACGGTCGCCTTGAGCACCGTGTTGTCGGCCTGGATGTCCTCCATCGCCTTCTTCGAGCCGGCGCCACCGACCATGAAGAACTCCTTGCGGCCGCTCTGGTTGACCGCCGCCAGCACGCCGATGCCCTGGTCGTCGTCGTGGTTCCAGAGCGCGTCGATCTTCGGCAGCGCCTGGAGCAGCTGCGCCGCCTCCTGCTGCCCGGAGTCGGCCGTGAACCGGGCGGCCCGGCGGTTGGCGACCTTGAAGCCGCTCGCCGTCAGGGTGTCGACGAAGCCCTTCGACCGCTCCTGGGTCAGCTCCAGCTCGTCCATGCCGGCGATCTCGCCGATCACGGGGTTGCTGATGCCCTTGGCCTTGAACTGCTCGATCATGTAGGTGGCGGCGGCCACCCCCATGCCGTAGTTGTCGCCCTTGATCTGCAGCCGGTAGGCCCGCGCGTCGGGGAACGCCCGGTCCAGGTTGACCACCGGCACGCCGGCCTTCATCGCCTCCAGGCCGAACGCGTTGAGCTCCTTACCGTCGTGCGGCAGCAGCACGATCACGTCCGGCTTCTGCGAGATCAGCGTGGACAGCGCCGCCCGCTGGGCCGCCGCGTCCGCGCCGGCCTCGACCGACTTGAACTCCACGTCGGAGTACGTCCCGGCCTGTGCCTTGGCGTTGTTGGTGATGGCGGCGATCCAGCCGTGGTCCGCAGCCGGCGCGGAGAAGCCGATGACGACCCGCTTGCCGGGCTCGTTGTTGCCGCCCGGCGCGGCCGCCGCCTTGGTCTGCGCCTCGGTCGGCTTGGTCTCGTTGCTGGTGCAGCCGGCGAGCAGCACGCCGGCGCCGACGGCGGCCCCGCCGAAGAGCAGTCGGCGGCGTGACATGTCGCGACTGTGCTGGGTCATGACGACCTCCTGGGTTGACGGTGGTGGAGGAAACTGGCGGTGCGGGACGGAAGAGGGCGTACGGGGCCCGGCCACCGTCGTTCGGGTGGCCCGGATGTCGCGGGAGTGCGGATGCGGGTCGGGTGCGGAGCGGGTCGGTGCGGCCCGGTGTGCTGCGGCACGGGTCAGGTGGTGGTGAGCCGGTTGCGGCCCAGGAACTGGGTGAGGCTGCGGAACTGGACCTGCTGGACCAGGACGGCGGCGACGATGATGCCGCCCTTGACCATGTTCTGGGCCTCGGTGGAGAGGCCGTTGATGGCGAAGAGGTTGGTGATGGTGGCGAAGATGACCACCCCGAGCAGGGAGCCGATGATGGTGCCCCGCCCGCCGCTGAGCAGCGTGCCGCCGATGATCGCGGCGGCGATCGCGTCCAACTCGTAGAGGTTCGCCATCGCCGCCTGCGCCGAGTTGGCCTGGGCGGTGAGCATGATGGCGGCGATCCCGCAGCAGAGGCCGGAGAGCGCGTAGAGCAGCACCGTGTGCCGCCGGACGTTGATGCCGGCGAGCCGGGCGGCCTCCGGGTTGCCGCCGACGGCGACCGTACGCCGGCCGAAGGTGGTGCGGTTGAGCAGCACCCAGCCGGCGGCCACCACGGCGGCGAGGATGTAGACCAGCAGCGGGATGCCGAGCAGGCTGTTGCTGGCGAGCCCGTTGATGAAGCCGTTCTCCGACACCTGGGTCTGCTTGTCGGAGATCTCGGCCGCCAGGCCCCGGGCGGCCACCAGCATGGCGAGCGTGGCGATGAACGGCACCAGCCGGCCGTACGAGATGAGCAGCCCGTTGACCAGGCCGACCGCCAGCCCGACGGTGAGCGCGCTGAAGATCATGCCGCCGGCGCCGTAGCTCTGGGTGGCCACCGTGGTGCACCAGACGCCGGCCAGCGCGACGATCGCGCCGACGGAGAGGTCGATGCCCCCGCCAATGATCACGAAGGTCATGCCCACGGTGACCACGCCGACCACGGCCGCCAGCTTGAGGATGCTCAGGACGTTGTCCCACACCCAGTCCGGATTCGAGTACAGGTCGGAGCGGGTGAGGGCGCCGATCACGACGAGAACGACCAGCACCCCGATCAGGCCGAGGTTGCGGCGGGCGCCCTCGCCGCCGTCGCCCCGCCACCAGGAGATCCGGCCTGGTGCCGCCACCTTGTCGACGGCCGCCCCGGTCTGCGCGGGATGCACCGGCGGCGACTGCGCCGGCAGGTGCGCCGCGGGCTGCGGCGCCACGGTGGGAGTAGGACCCTCGGTCATGCCGGCGCGCCTTCCATCAGGGACCCCGCCATGACGAGGTCGAGCACGGTGTTCTCATCGAGTTCGCGGGCCGGGGCCTCGTGGACGACCCGCCCCTCCCGCATCACCAGCACCCGGTCGGCCAGGCCGAGCACCTCGGGGACCTCGCTGGAGACCAGCAGCACCCCGACGCCGCGCGCGGCCAGCCCCCGGATCACCTGGTAGAGCTCCGCCCGCGCGCCGACGTCGACGCCCCGGGTCGGCTCGTCGAGCAGCAGCAGCCGGGTGTCGCCGAGCAGCCAGCGGCCGACCACCACCTTCTGCTGGTTGCCGCCCGAGAGGGTGCGCACCGGCCGGCGTACGTCGCGGGGGCGCAGCTCCAGGCTCTCGGCGATCCGGTCCGCCTCCGCCCGTTCCCGCCCCGCGTCGGTGAACCCGGCGCGGGCGTAGCGGGCGAAGGTCGCCAGGGTCACGTTGCGGTAGATCGGCTCGCCCAGCAGCAGCGCCTGGCTCTTGCGTTCCTCGGGGGCCATCCCCATGCCGGAGCGCACCGCCGCACCGACGCTGCCGGGGCGCAGTGCCCGGCCGGCCATCCGCACCGAGCCGGCCTCGGCGCGGCGCGCGCCGTAGATGGTCTCCAGCAGCTCGGAACGGCCCGAGCCGACCAGCCCGGCGATCCCGACGATCTCGCCGGCCCGGACGTCGAGCGAGACGTCGGCGAACTCGCCGGCCCGGGTCAGCCCCTCGACCGTGAGCAGCTGCGCGCCGTCGGCCGCGCCGGTCGGGCGGTCCGGGAAGACGTACTCGATGGTGCGGCCCGTCATCCGGCTGACCAGGTCGCGGGTCGGGGTGTCGCGGGCCGGCAGGTTCGCCGCGGTGGTCCGGCCGTCCTTGAGTACGGTGACCCGGTCGCCGATCTCGCGGATCTCCTCCAGCCGGTGCGAGATGTAGATGACGGCGATGCCCTGCGCGGTCAGCTCCCGGATGATCCGGAACAGGTTGCCCACCTCGTCGTGGGCCAGCACGGCGCTCGGCTCGTCCATGATGATCAGCCGGGCCTCGTGGGAGAGCGCGCGGGCCATGCTGACGATCTGCTTGCCGGCGGCGGGCAGCGCGCGCACCATCCGCCCGGGCGGGATCTCGGCGTGGCCGAGCCGACCGAGGATCTGCCGCGTACGCCCGGCCATGGCGCCCCGCCGGACGAAGCCGAGCCGACGCGGCTCGTGGCCGAGGAAGGCGTTCTCCGCCACCGAGAGGTCCTCGACCAGGTCGAGTTCCTGGTAGATCGTGGCGATGCCGGCGCGCATGGCGGCCTGCGGGTTGGCGAAGGTGACCGGGCTGCCCCGCCACTCGACGAGCCCCGAGTCGGGCCGGTGCACCCCGGCCAGCACCTTGATCAGGGTGGACTTGCCGGCGCCGTTCTGCCCGAGCAGGCAGTGCACCTCGCCCGCGCGCACCTCCAGCTGCACCCCGTCCAGGGCCCGTACGCCCGGGAAGGTCTTGACCACGTCGGTGAGGCGCAGCACCACCTCGCCCGCGACGGTGCCGGCGGGCGCCTCGACCAGCGGGGCGCCGGCGGGGGCCAGCGGCGCCGACCCGGCGGCGGGCGTCTCCTCGGTTCGGGCCACGGTCTCCTCCTCGCGCTCGCTCACGACGCCTCCCCTGTTCGCGACTGCGGGGCTCGCAGGCCCGGCTCACTCCTCACGCTCACGACGCCTTCCCTGTTCGCGACTGCGGGGCTCGCAGGCCCGGCTCACTCCTCACGCTCACGACGCCTCCCCGAAGGCGACGTCGCTGGCGAGCACGGCCGCGCCGGCCACGCCGGCCCGTGGGCCGAGTTCGGACAGGACGACGGGCAGGTTGCCGGTGGCCAGCGGCAGGGACCGGCGGTAGACCACGCTGCGGATCTCGGCGAGGAGGATGTGCCCGAGCTGGGCGAGCCCGCCGCCGATCACGATCATCGACGGGTTGGTGAAGCTGACCAGCCCGGCCAGGACCCCACCGACCCGCCGACCCCCGTCGCGGATCAGCTGGATGCAGGTCACGTCCCCCTCGACCGCGCCCCCGGCGACGTCCAGGGCGGTCACCGCGCCGCGTGCGGCCAGCCGTTCGGCCAGCGCGGGCGAGGCCCCGCTGCGCGCGGCGGCGGTCGCGTCCTTGGCGAGCGCGGCCCCGCTGAACAGCGCTTCGAGGCAGCCGACGTTGCCGCAGGAGCACATCGGGCCGTGCGCGTCGACCTGGATGTGGCCGATGTCGCCGGCGCAGCCGTCGGTGCCCCGGTAGACCTCGCCGCTGAGGTAGATCCCGCACCCTATTCCGGTGCCGATCTTCACGAAGAGGAAGTCGTCCACGGAGTGCGCGACCCCGCCGTGCCGCTCCCCGATCGCCATGATGTTGACGTCGTTGTCGACCACCGCCGGGCAGCCGTGCTCACGGGTGAGCAGCTCGCGCACCGGGAACCGGTCCCACCCCGGCATGATCGGCGGGGAGACCGGCACGCCGTCACGGAAGCTGACCGGGCCGGGCACGCCGATGCCGACGGCGTCGAGCCGCTCGTAGGCGCCGTCCACCCGGGCCTTGTGCAGCAGCTCGTTGACCCGCTGGAGGATCACCTTCGGGCCGGTGCGGATGTCGGCCGCCTCGGCGTACGCGGCGACCGGCTCCAGCCGACCGTTGACCACCTCGACGTCGATGGAGCTGGCGCCGAGGTCGACGGCGGCGAAGCGCAGGCGCGGGCTCAGCTCGACGAGGGTGGAGCGGCGGCCGCCCCGGGAGGCTGCCAGCCCCGCCTCGGCCACGTAGCCGAGGCCGACGAGCCGTTCCAGCTCCGCCAGCAACCGGGGACGGGGCATCTGGAGCCGGTCGCCCAGCTCGGCCCGGGACACCGCACCCTCGTCACGGAGCAGGCGCAGCAGCCGTACGTGCAGGGGGTCGACCGTCCGCACCGGACTCACCTCTTCGCGGGCTCGTGCACATCGACGTACTGCCGAGGTGTCGTGCCCGACACAGTAGGAGTGTTCCGTGTCACGTGTCCAGAGCTTCGGCCGATCTGACGCAAACTTTTGTCCATACGAGCAAAAGCTTCGGGTGGATCAAGAAAAGCGGCCCCTACCGACGGTGATCAGGACGCCATGTACCTAAAAGCCGGCGGGTAAGGCCCACCGCGTCCTGATCACCCGGGGATCACCTCGGAGGAGGCGGCGGGTGGGCGGCACGCCCACGACAGGAGGCGGGCGGGTGGGCGGGTGGGGCGGTGGGTGGGCCAGCACGCCGTGCCAGTGGCGCGGGACGTGCCGCCGCCCCGGCACCGGACTGGTGGCGGGGCGGCGGGAGACGGTTGCGGTTGCGGGCGGAGCGTCAGCTGCGGTTGGCCGCGTTGCGCTTCTTCTTGAGCTTGCGGTCGTCGCGCAGCTCGACGTACGGCTCCTTGTCCGGGGAGTGGCCCGCCTCGATGGCGCGGCTGCGCTCCAGCTCGGCGTCGAACTCCGCGCCGAGGAGGATCGCGATGTTGCTCAGCCACAGCCAGATCAGGAAGATGATCACACCGGCGAGCGCCCCGTACGTCTTGTTGTACGAGCCGAAGTTGCTGACGTAGAGCGCGAACAGGCCCGAGATCACCAGCCAGATCACCACGGCCAGTACGCCACCGGGGCTGACCCAGCGGAAGCCACCGTGTCGCGCGTTCGGCGACGCCCAGTAGAGGATCGCGAACATCAGGCTCACCAGGAGCAGCAGCACCGGCCACTTGGCGATGTTCCACATGGTCACCGCCGTCGAGCCCAGCCCGATCGCCTCCCCCACCTGCTCGGCGAGGCCGCCGGTGAAGACCACGATCACGGCGCTGGCCAGCAGCATCACGCCGATCACCGCGGTCACCCCGACGCGGATCGGCAGGGTCTTCCAGATCGGGCGCCCCTCCGGCACGTCGTAGATGGTGTTGGAGGCGCGCATGAACGCGGCGACGTAACCCGACGCCGACCAGAAGGCGGCCAGCAGACCCAGGATCGCGGCGAAACCGGCGAAACCGCCGCTCTGCTGCGCCTGGTCGATCGCCCCCTCGACGATCTGCCGGATCTCGCCCTGCGGAACCGCCTGGTTGACGGTGTCCTTGACGCCCTGCGTCGCGCCCGGACCCAGCAGGCCGAGGATCGACACCAGCACCAGCAGGCCGGGGAAGATGGAGAGCACGCCGTAGTACGTCAGGGCCGCCGCCCAGTCGGTCAGGCTGTCGTCCTGGAACTCCCGTGCGGTGCGGCGCAGCGCGGCCTTCCACCCGGCGCCCGGCAGCTCGGTCGGGCTGTCGGGACCCTCGTCGGGCCCCACCGGGCCGCGCCCCGGGCGGTGTCGCTCGGTACGCGCGTCGGACCCCCGGTCGGGGTGGCCCGTCCGGCGGTCGGCCATCCGGCCGGCGGCCACCGCCCCGGGATCGTCGCGGTCGCGCCCGCGGGCGGAAGACTCGTCGGAGGCCATCGCCCCTCCTCGTGCTCGGCGTCAGTCCCCTCGACATGCCCAGGCAGCCGCCGCCGTTAACCCCTAGCCGTAGAGCAACCTGCCCATCCGCCGCGAGGCGATCAGCAGCCCGAGGACCATCGCCACGAGCAGGTAGAGCACGTCGAGCACCCACTCCCAGCCGGCCGCGCCCACCGAGACGCCGCGGATCAGGTGCACCGCGCGGTAGAGCGGCGTCACCTCGACCGCCCAGCGCAGCGCGGCCGGGTAGGACTCGGCGGGGACGAACGTGCCGGAGAAGAGGAAGAGGGTGAACTGGGCCGCCGACATCAGGTCGAAGTCGTGCCAGCTACGCATGAAGGTGGTGATCGCCATGCCCAGCGCGCCGAACGCGAAGCCGACCAGCACGGCCGCCGGGAAGGCGACCAGTGCCCGAGCGGCGGTGGTCAGGTCCATCACCACCATCACCACCAGGAAGGCGGCCGAGTACGCGCTGCCGCGCAGCATCGCCCAGAGCAGCTCCCCCAGCGCGATCTCGAACGGCTGCACCGGGGTGGCGATCACCCCGTCGTACAGCTTCATCTGCTTCATCTTGCCGAAGAAGTTGAAGGTCGTCTCCGACAGCGCGCCGGACATGGCCGACGACGCGAGCATGGCCGGCGCGACGAACGCCGCGTAGGTGACGACCTCGCCGCCCGGCAGGGTGAGGTCGCCGACCAGCCTGCCGACCCCGACACCGATGGAGAGCAGGTAGAGCAGCGGCTCCACGAACCCGGAGACGAGCAGCAGCCAGTAGACGGCCTTCAGGGCCGCGACGTTGCGCTCGGCCACGGAGACCGAGCGGCGGGACGCGGCGGAGACGGCGACCAGCCTGGGCAGGACGAGACCGACCACTGCCACCCTCCTAGACGACCAGCCTGCGACGGAACGCGTGCCGGGCCAGCAGCCAGCCGCCGACCGCCCAGGCCGCGAGGTAGAGCAGGTGGCCGACGACCGACCACTGCGGGGCGACGCCGAGCGCCGCCGCCCGGCACAGGTCGACGCCGTGCCAGAGGGGAGTCGCGTACGCCAGCCAGCGCAGCGCCAGGGGCAGCGACTCGACAGGGAAGAACACGCCGGCGAAGAGCGTCATCGGGATCACCGCGAAGCGGAGCAGCATCGCGAGCCAACTGTCGACGGAGACCACCGACGCGTACGCGAAGGTAGGCGCGGCGACCGCCAGCCCGAGCAGCGCCGTCACCGGCAGCGCGACGAGCGCCCACGGCGAGCGCAGCGCCCCGAGCAGGGCCGTCACCAGCAGGAACGCCGCGACGGTGGTGACCACCCGGAACACCACGAAGGCCAGGTGCCCGCCGAGGATGTCGCCCACCCGCAGCGGCGCCGCGCCCTGCGCGAAGTAGGTCTTGACCCACTGGAAGTTGCCGAACACGGGCCACGTCGACTCGCTGACGGCCGTCTGCAACGCCGTCGACGCGATCAGGCCGGGCACGATCCAGTCGAGGTAGCTCACCCCGTCGATGCCCTGGTCGACGTAGGCGCCGACGCCGACGCCGAAGCCGAGGACGGTCAGCACCGGTAGCAGGAACGACGAGAACAGACCCGCTCGCCAGGTGCGCCGGTAGCCGACGAGATGGTGCGCCAGCACCGCCAGCGCCGGCACCCGCGGCAACCTCGGGCGCGCCCGTTCCCGCGCCGACTGCGCCACGCTCACGCGACCACCCCGTCTCGCTCCGCGTCCACCACGGTCTTCCTACCTCGCGGGTACGACAGCCTCGCGGGTACGACAGGCCGGCGACTCCGTCGCCCCGTCAGGGCTGCCGGGCCGCGCGCAGCAGCACCAGCACCGCGTAGGCGAGCAGCAGCAGGCCAGCGCCCGTGCCCACCACGAGCCCCGCCGACACCGCCGTGGCGAGCGCGGTGACCAGCCCGGCCAGCGCGACGACGCACATCGCCGCGCCGAGCAGCCGCAGCACCGGGTCGCGCAGCACCGGCACGAGGGGGAAGAAGTGCAGCCCCACCACGGCGCAGACCAGCACCGGGATGAACTCCGACCACCCGACGAGAGCGAGCAGGACGGCACCCAGCCCGGCGGCGGCGAACTCGGCGAGGACGATCAGCAGGTAACGACGGTCGGCGGCGCGGTCGCGGGCGACGTCGACGGCGGTTGCCCGGCTGCGGGCCACGACGACGGCCCCGACCACCGCCGTGACCAGCGCCGCCCCGCTCGCGACCACCAGCAGGGCGCGCAGCGGCTGTTGGGCGGCCGGCACGCTGAACCAGATGGTCGCGAACACGCCCAGGTAGAGCGCGGCGAGCCCGGCCTGGCGGCGCGACTGGAACTCCAACCTCGACATGACACCCCCGTGTGCGTCGCCGGGCGGGCGACGTGCCGCCGGCCCGCCGATGCTACGTAACGGCCAGCGCCGCCGCACCCGCCCAAGGCTCTGTCAGTCGACCAGGGTGCGGCCGGTGAGGTGGAGGAAGACGTCCTCCAGGCTGCTGCGCCGGACCAGTACGTTGGCCGGGTGCAGCCCCCGCTCGCCGACCTCGGCGACAGCCGCGTCTCCGTCGGGTACGTAGAGCAGGATCCGGTCGGGCAGCACCTCGACACGCTCGCCCAGCCCGTCGAGCTTGCCGGCGAACGCCTCCTGGGACTCGGCGGCGAACCGCAGCTCGACCACCTCCCGGGTGGAGTGCCGGTCGATCAGCGCCCGGGGCGAGCCCTCGGCGACGATCCGCCCGCCGTCCATGACGACCAGCCGGTCGCAGAGCTGCTCCGCCTCGTCCATGTAGTGCGTGGTGAGGACGAGCGTGACGCCCTGCTGCTTGAGCCGGAACAGCCGCTCCCAGACCAGGTGCCGGGCCTGCGGGTCGAGGCCCGTCGTCGGCTCGTCGAGCAGGACGATCTCGGGCTCGTTGACCAGCGCGCGGGCGATGGTCAGCCGCCGCTTCATGCCGCCGGAGAGGGGCTCGACCTTGCTGTCGGCCCGCTCGGTGAGCTGGACGAAGTCGAGCAGCTCGGCGGCCCGCGCCCGGGCCACCCGGCGGGAGATGCCGAAGTAGCGCGCGTAGGTGGTGAGGTTCTCCTGGACGGTCAGCTCGGGATCGAGGTTGTCGAGCTGGGGGCAGACACCGAGGCGGGCCCGGATCGCCGGCCCGTCGCGCACCGGATCCATGCCGAGGATGCGCAGCTCGCCGCCGCTGGGTGGCGACGTGCACCCGATCATCCGCATGGTCGAGGACTTGCCGGCGCCATTGGGCCCGAGAAAGCCGAACGCCTCGCCGGCCCGCACCTCGACGTCGATGCCGTCGACGGCGGTGAAGTCGCCGAACCGCTTCACCAGCGCCCGCGCCTGGATGAGTGGTGGAGCCGTCGTCATCGCCCGACCATAACCTCCGGCTCCGACACCTCCCACCGGACGGCTGCGGCACCCCACCGGTTCCGGGCGGGTCCGTCGCCGGGCGGTAGGGGTAAGGGTGGGGCCGTGGCGGTAGGGGTACAGGCGCCCTGGTCAGGGCCCATCCGGCAACGGAGAGCGACGAAAACTACCCTGCGTCATCGATCCGTACGGCCACCAAACGTGCGGCGACGGCGGGGCGAGGTGGGGACCGGTACGTGCGGCTACCGGACCAGAGTGGACGGATCGGATACAAACCCGCCGCCGGCTTGCCGCATTGTTACTAAATATGGCGTACGGCCTGCCGCAAATCCGTACTCGAATGTGGTCTCTCTGTGTGATCGAGGTCCGAATTTATTACTGACCGCAATCACGATCAGCAATGTTCCGCCCGGTATGTAATTCGCGTATCGTGCCCCCTCGTGCCACCAGTGCGTTCATCCGGCGAGTCCGCCCCGCAGCCGTCCACCATGGGCACCGGGTCCACCCCGGACGACGGTCCGGTCCCGTTGCCGCCCGAGGCGGGCGATCGGATCGACCCCCACGGCCCGGCGCCCGATCCACGGGAACTCGCCGCGCAGTTCGAGGACGAAAAGCCCGGGCGGGAACTCTCCGGACCGATCGGCGTACTGGTCACCGGAACGACATTGGCGATCGCGCTGCTCGCCCTCTGGCAGGTGTTCAATCCGCTGCCGCAGGGGAGCAAGTTCTATCTGATCATCTTCCTGGCCGGCGTCCTGCCGATGGTCTTCCTGGCGTACCCCGCGGATCTGCGCCTGCCCCGGCGGCTGCGCCGCACCGGCGCGACCGGCCCGGACGACGCGGCCCCGGCGGAGCGCCCCAAGCGCCGGGGTCCCACCCTGCCGGACTGGGTCCTGGCCGGCGCGGCGCTGGTCGCCTGCCTCTACCCGGTGCTGCCCGTCGGCCTGGGCTCCGGCGGCGGCGGGTACGACGCCTTCCTCGACCGGCAGGGCCTGCTGGTCGGTCTGGACGTGGCGATGGGCACCGTCGTGCTGCTCCTGCTGCTGGAGGCGTGCCGGCGCACCACCGGCTGGATCCTGCCGGCCGTCTGCGTGGTCTTCCTCGCCTACGGCTACTACGGCGGGCTGCTGCCCCAGTCGTGGCAGGTGGCCCACGCGGGCCTCGACTTCGGGCAGATCGTCGACGGCCTCTACAACTCCGACAGCGGCTTCTACGGCACCCCGCTCGACGTCGCGGCGACGTACATCGTGCTGTTCACCATCTACGGCGCGGTGCTGGACCTCTCGGGGGCCGGCCGGTTCTTCGTGGAGCTCTCCGCCGCCGCCTTCCGGCGCTCGCGGACGGCCGCCGGGCGCACCGCCGTCGCCTCCGGCTTCCTGCTCGGCACCGTCTCGGGTTCCGGCGCGGCGACCACCGTCAGCATCGGCGCGGTCACCTGGCCCGTCCTGCGGCGGGCCGGCTACCCGCCGGAGCGGGCGGGCGGCATGCTCGCCGCGGCCGGCGTCGGGGCGATCCTCTCCCCGCCCACCCTCGGCGCGGCGGCCTTCATCATCGCCGAGTACCTGGGCGTGTCCTACCTCCAGGTGCTCGGCTGGGCCACCGTCCCCACCGTGCTCTACTACCTCGGCATCCTCCTCTCGGTCGAGATCGACGCCCGGCGTTCGGGCGTGCGACCGGTGGTGATCGAGACGACCTCCGCCGGCCGGCTGCTGGCCCGCTTCGGCTACCACTTCCTCTCGCTCTTCGCGATCGTCGGGCTGCTCGCCGTCGGCTTCTCCGCCACGAAGGCCGTGGTGCTGGCCACCATCCTGGCCGCCGTGCTGTCCTTCCTCGACCGTCGGCACCGGCTCACCCCGGCCCGCCTGCTCGCCGCGCTGAGCGCCGGGGTGCGCGGGGTGCTCGCGGTGAGCGCGGTCTGCGCCGCCGCGGGCATCATCACCGCCACCACCACCAAGACCGGCCTCGGCCCCCAGGCGGCGGCGCTGCTCATCGACAACGCCCGGGCCGTCAGCTCCGAGCCGGCCGTGGTGCTGGCGCTCACCGCACTGTTCGCCGCCGTCGCCCTCACCCTGCTCGGGCTGGCCGTGCCGGTCACCGCGTCGTTCGTGATCGGCTGGGTGATCATCGGCCCGGCCCTGCTGGACCTGGGCGTCACCGCTCCCGCCGCCGCCATGTTCGTCTTCTACTTCGCGGTCCTGTCCGAGGCGTCCCCGCCGACTGCACTCGCCGCGGTCGCCGCCGCCGCGGTGACCGGCGGCCGGCTGGTGCCCACCATGTGGCAGACCCTGCGGTACGCCCTGCCGGCCTACCTCATCCCGCTCGCCTTCGTGGTCACCCCGACCGGCCTCGGGCTGCTCGGCATCGGGGGCGCGCAGCGGATCGCCGTCGCCGCGACGGTCGCCGCCCTCAGCGTCGCCGTGCTGGCGGTGGCGGCAGGCGGCTGGCTGCCCGGCGTCGGCCCCGCCGGCACGCCGGAGCGGATCCTCGGCGCGCTCGCCGGGCTGACGCTGCTCTGGCTCGAACCCGTGCCCGTCGCGATCGGCGCCGTACTGGCGGCCGTCATGGTGGCGGGTGTGCTCGTCAGACGCGGATCCGCCGGCCGGAACGGCGGGCCGTCAGCAGTACCAACGGTGAACCATGGGGAGGAAAAACAGTGAGACGGATCAACGTGCGGCTCGCCGCGGGGGTTGGCGCGCTGGCCCTCGTCGCGGCGGGCACCGCCGGTTGCGGAGGCCGTCAGGACGGCGCGACCAAGGACGACGCCGCCAGCGAGGTCACCTGCAAGGTCACCGACAGCACCCGCGTCGGCATCGCCACCGGCAACGCCACGGGCGTCTACTACGTGGTCGGCAACGCGCTGGCCAGTCAGCTCTCCGGGGCGACCGAGGGCAAGCTGACCGGCACCGCCGCCGAGACCGGCGCCTCGGTGCAGAACGTCGAGCAGCTCGTCGCCGGCCAGTACGACGTCGCCTTCTCGCTGTTCGACACGGCGGTCAACGCGGTGCAGGGCAAGGGCAGCTTCACGTCCCCGCAGCCGGTCGAGGCGCTCGCCCGGATCTACGACAACTACACGCAGGTCGTCGTCCGGGCCGACTCGGGGATCAACTCGGTCGCCGACATGAAGGGCAAGAAGATCTCCACCGGCTCGCCCAAGTCCGGCACCGAGGTCATCGCCAACCGGCTGCTGGAGGCCGCCGGCCTCGACCCCGCCAAGGACGTCCAGGCGCAGCGGCTCGACCTCACCAAGAGCGTCGAGGGGGTCAAGGACGGCAGCGTCGACGGGCTCTTCTGGTCGGGCGGGGTGCCCACGGGCGGCCTGACCGACCTGTTCACCACCGCCGGGGACAAGGTGAAGTTCATCGACATCACCCCGCTGCTGCCCAAGATGGCCGAGCTCAACCCGGCGTACCAGACCGGGACCATCGGCGCGGACATCTACAAGACCGCCGCGGACACCCCGACCATCGTGGTGCCGAACGTGCTGCTGGTCCGCAAGGACCTCAACGCGAACGTGGCCTGCGCGATCACCCGGACGGTGTTCGACAAGAAGGACGCCCTGGCGCAGGCGAACCCGGCCGCCAAGGGCATCAGCCTCGACAACGCCCGCAAGACCGCCCCCGTACCGCTGCACCGCGGCGCGGACAAGGCGTTGCAGGACCTCGGCGCACGCTGATCCCCGTGCCGGGTCCGGGCCTCGCGCCCGGGCCCGGCACCCCCGACCCCCCACCCCGGAGGGCACGAGTGTCGCTCCCCACCCCCGGCCGGGTGCGCCGGCACCACCGGCCCGTCGACCACACCGACCGCCTGTGGTCGGTACGCACCCAGCTGCTCGCGCCCATCCTGGTGGCCACGATCGGTCTGGTCGTGCTGGGGTCCACCCAGACCGCCATCGCCATGGCCGCCACCGACGACGCGGACCGCGCCCGGGTGCTCGCCGGCACCGCGACGGCCACCGTGCGCCTGGTGCACGAGCTGGAACGGGAACTCGGCGAGACGGCGGCCCTGCGCCAGCGGGGCGGCAGCAGCGGACGCCCTCTCGTCGACGCGCAGCGCCGGCGGGTCGACGCGTCCGTCGAGCGGTACCGCGGCTCCAGCCGGGACGCCCGCCGTGCCGCCCCCGACCTGCGCCAGGTGCTCGACGGCGCCGACGCGCAGCTCGGCCAGCTCGAAACGGCCCGCGGGTCCGCCCTGGGCGGCACCACCGCCGACCCGACCTACCTATCGCTGGTCGAGTCGCTGCTCGCCGTCGCCGACGCGCTGCCGGCCCAGCTGCGCGACCGGGAGTTGGCCAACGGGGCGCGCGAGGTCGCCGCCGTCGCCGCCCAGGAGCACCTCGCTGCCGTGGAACGCGACCTGCTGCGTACCGTCTTCGTGCGGGGGGCGCTGGTGGACGGCGAACTGGTCCGCCTCGGCCAGTTGCGGGGCGCGCAGGAGCAGCGGCAGGCCGAGTTCTCCCGGATCGCCAGCCGGCCGGCGGCGGACGCGTACACCCGGCTGGTCGCCGGCACCGACGTCTCCACCGCCCGCCGGATGCGCGACAGCGCGCTCAACGTGGAGGCCGAGCCCGCCGGGCTGAAGACCGACGGCGACGCCTGGTACGTGGCCCAGAGCGGCGCCATCCGGCGCTACAACCTGCTCGGCCGGGAACTCTCCGAGGAACTCGACCGCAACGCCGCCGGGCTGGCCCGGGAAGCCCAGCTACGGGCCCTGATCACCGGCGGCGCGACCACCGCCGTCGCGCTGGCGTCGTTGACCGCGGCCGTGCTGCTGGCCGTCCGCACCAGCCGCCGGCTGCGCCGGCTGCGGGTCGCGGCGCTCACCATGGCGAACCGGGAACTGCCCGAACGGATCACCGCCATCGCGGCCGGCGACGGCGCGCCGACCGACGGCGCGGCCACCCGGCTGACCGCCGGCATCGGGCAGGGCCGCGACGAGATCGCCCAGGTCGCGCAGGCCTTCGACACGGTGAACCGGGCCGCCCTGCGCCTGGCCGGCGAACAGGCCGAGGTGCGGATGGACGTGACCCGGATGGCCGAGGCCCTGGCCCGGCGCATCCGTACCCTGATCACCCGACAGCTGCGGCTGCTCGACGAGTTCGAACGCGAGGAGACCGACCCGGACGCGTTGGCCCGGCTCTTCGCGCTGGACCACCTCGCCGCCCGCATGCGGCGCAACGGGGAGAACCTCCTGGTCCTCGCGGGCGGGGAGCCCGGCCGTACGCACGACGGCGCGCACCTGCTCGCCGACGTGGTCCGGGCGGCGGCCTCCGAGATCGAGGACTACCCCCGGGTGGAGGTCGACGTGCCGACCGCCGCGGTGCACGGCGCCGCCGTGGGCAACCTGGTCCACCTCCTCGCCGAGCTGCTGGAGAACGCCACCGTCTACTCCCCGCCGAACTCCCCGGTGCACGTCGACGGCCGGCGCACGATCGACGGCCTCACGCTACGCGTACACGACCAGGGCATCGGCATCAGCGACAGCCGGCTCGCCGCGATCAACGAGCGCCTGCTCTCCCCCGCGATGCTGTCCAGCGCCTCCGCCGGCAGCATGGGCCTGCACGTGGTGGCCCACCTGGCGGCCCGACACGGGGTACGGGTGCAGCTGCACAACAGCGGCGCGGGCACCGTCGCGCAGGTGGACATCCCGGAGTCGGCGCTGACCCGGATCGAGGACGTCGCCCCGCGCTCCGCCCCCGAGGCCCGTACGCCGGTCGCCCAGGAGGTGCGCGCGCAGGTGCCGCCCGTCCGGGAGGTGCGTACGCCCGCGCCAGCGCCGGTCGTGCCCGCGCAGACCGCCTGGTTCCGGCCACGGACCGGTACGGGCGGTCCGGCCGTCGTGCCCGACCTGGCCAGCGTCCACCACGCGCCGACGATCACGCTCCCGGTGCTGGGTGCGCGCCCGGACGGGCCGGGTGGCGCGACGACCACGCCCCGTCCCGCGTCGGCCCCGCCCGCGTCGCCCCCGCTCACCGGGGCCGGGCTGCCCCGCCGTACCCGGGGCGGGCAGCTTCCGGCCCCGCTGCACGAGGCCCCGCCGGCGCGGCCGGCGGGTGACCTGCTCGACCCCGAGGTCGTACGGTCCCGGCTGTCCTCGCTCGCGGAGGGAGTCGCCGCCGCGACCCGACGTACCCAGACGACACCCCCCAGGAGAAACCCATGACCCCATCCGAGAGCGCCGGCCTGGACTGGCTCCTGGCCAACTTCGCCGAACAGGTGCCGGACGTGTCGCACGCCCTCGCGGTCTCCGGCGACGGGCTGCGGCTGGCGGCCTCGCCCCACCTCGCGCCCGACCAGGTAGACCAGCTCTCCGCCGTGATCAGCGGCCTGGCCAGCCTGACCGTCGGCGCCGCCCGGCTGATGTCGGCCGGCCGGGTACGCCAGCAGATCGTCGACATGGACGGCGGGGTGATGCTGGTGATGGCGGTCGGCGAGCGCGCGCTCGTCGGGGTGCTCGCCGCGCCCGGCTGCGACCTCGGTCAGATCGGCTACGAGACCGCCATGCTGGTCCAGCGGGTGGCGGAGGCCCTGGAGCCGGCGGTCCGGGCGTGATCGGACGCTCGTTCCGGCTGCTGGCGGCCCTGCTGACGGCCGTACTCGCCGCCGGTTGCGGCGCGGCCGAGGCGGGGCCGCAGCCCTGGCACGGCGGCCGGATCTTCCTCGCCACCGGCAACACCACCGGCGTCTACTACCAGCTCGGCGGCGGCTACGCGGACGTGATCAGCCGCCACCTGCCCGGCTACGAGGCGCGGGCCGAGCCGACCGGCGCGTCGGTGGAGAACATCAACCGGCTCGCCAGCGGCGACATGGAGCTCGCCTTCAGCCTCGCCGACACGGCAGCGGACGCCGTGGCCGGGCGCGGGGCCTTCGAGGGCCAGCCGCAGCAGGTCCGGGCGCTGGCCCGGGTCTACAGCAACTACACCCACGTGATCGTGCGCGCCAACGCGAAGATCACCAAGCTGTCGGGGCTGCGTGGGAAGCGGGTCTCCACCGGCTCGCCGAAGTCCGGCACGGACATCATCGCCGGGCGGCTGCTGACGGCCGCCGGTCTCGATCCGGACCGGGACGTCGTCCGGGCCACGCTCTCCCTGCCGGAGACCGTGAAGCGGATGCGGGCCGGCACGCTCGACGCGATGTTCTTCTCCGGCGGCCTGCCCACGCCGGGCATCGCCGACCTGCTGGCCAGCGCGCCCGGCAAGTACGCGCTGCTGCCGATCGCCGACCTGATGGAGCCGCTCACCGCACGCCACGGGTCGGTCTACACGACGGCGGAGCTGCCGAAGGAGGTCTACCGGACGAGGAGCGCCACGCCGACGGTCACGGTGGCGAACGTGATCCTGGTCAGCGCCGACATGCCCGACCAACTGGCGTACGACCTGACCCGGCTGCTCTTCGCCTACCAGGCCGACCTGGTCAAGGTGCACCCGGAGGCCGGCAACTTCACCCAGCAGAGCGCCTCGGGCACCGACCCGATCCCGCTGCACCCCGGGGCGGCCCGGTTCTACCAGCGGGGGTGACCGCGCCGCTCAGACGTCCGCCGGCGCGGTGGCGGCGCGGGCGTCGGCCACGAGGCGGTCGAGCTCGGCGAGCACCTCGGGGGCGTCCGTCGGGGTGCCGGGGTCGAGGCGGACCGTCCAGGTGAGGCCGTCCACCCCCGGCACCCGGCGCGCCGCGACCCGGGCGGCGCCGCCGGGCACCGGGTGGTGCCGCGTGTACGCCACCGACCGGGTGACCCGCTCCCGTACCTGGTGCGGCAGCTCACCCGGGTCGAGCAGCAGGTAGCGCTCGGCCGGGCAGTCGGCCACGACCAGGTAGCCGTCGTGCTCGGCGAGCCGCTCGGCCGGCGTCACCGTGAGTTCCCGGCCGGACCAGACCGCCTTGAGGACGTCGTGCCAGCCCAGCCGGTGCGCCCGGCCGGGCAGCCAGAGCCCCTGGTTGCTGGCGACCACCACCCCGTCGCCCTCACCGTTGCCGGCGGCGGCCCAGGCGAGCACCCGCTCGTCGGCGGCCAGCGGCGGACGGTCGGCCGGGGGCAGCTTCGGCTTGCGGCGGAACAGTCCCATCTACAGTCCTCCCGCGGCCTGCTCGCGCAACGCCCGGGCGTGCTGCTCCAGCGACAGCAGCTCGCCGAAGGCGGCGAAGTACTCGTCCTTGTTGTTGACCGGGTTGATCCGCTGGATCCGGGACTTGAGGTCCCTGATCCGGCTCGTGACGGAGCCCCACTGCACCCGGGCCATGGTGATCGAGACGTAGCGCGGGTCGGGCTCGCCGTCGATGCGCAGGGGCTCCACGGCCAGCTCGCCGACGAGCGCGCGGGCGGCCAGGTCCTCGCACGCGTCGCGGACCGACTCGATCCAGACCGCGCCGCCGGTCGCCGCGGCGGCGCCGCCGACGGCCGCGACGGCGGCCCGCACCGCCACGTGCACGGGGTGCCGGTACTCCGACGCCTCGACCGCGTCGAACATCGGCCCGGCCAGCACCGGCTCCTGGAGGGCGAGCTTCAGCGCCTCCCGCTCGACCATCGACTGCGGGTTGTCGACGACCGGCTCCGCCGGGGCGGGCCGGGGCGCGGGCGGGGCGTCCCGGCCCGGCGCGGCCGAGGCGGCGGCGAGCACGGCCCGCTGCACCGGCTCGATCTCCATGCCGAGGTCGCCGGCGAGCTTGCGCACGTACTCCGGACGCTTCTCCCGGTCCTTGAGCTTGGCGACCAGCGGGGCGGCCCGGCGCATCGCCTCCACCCGGCCGTCGACGGTGTCGAGGTCGAAGCGGTTGATCACGTGCCGCAGCGCGAAGTCGACCAGCGGCTCGCGGCGGGCGACCAGGTCGCGGACGGCCAGGTCGCCCTTGGCCAGGCGCAGGTCGCACGGGTCCATGTTGTCGGGGCTGACCGCGATGAACGTACGCCCGACGAAGCGCTGGTCGTCCTCGAACGCGCGCAGGGCCGCCTTCTGGCCGGCGGCGTCCCCGTCGAAGGTGAAGATGATCTCGCCGGCCACGTCGTCGGTGTCCATCAGCAGCCGGCGCAGCACCCCGATGTGGTCCCCGCCGAACGCCGTGCCGCAGGTCGCCACGGCCGTCGGGACCCCGGCCAGGTGGCAGGCCATCACGTCGGTGTAGCCCTCGACCACGACCACCTTGCCCTGCTTGGCGATCTCCCGCTTGGCCTGGTCGATGCCGTAGAGGACGTGCGACTTCTTGTAGATCGGGGTCTCGGGGGTGTTCAGGTACTTCGGGCCGTCGTCGTCGTCGAAGAGCTTGCGCGCCCCGAAGCCGATGACGTCGCCGGCCAGGTCGCGGATCGGCCACATCAGGCGGCGGCGGAACCGGTCGATCAGCGTGCCGGAGCGCGACGGCCGGGACAGCCCGCCGGTGACCAGCTCGTCGTGGGTGAAGCCCTGCTGACGCAGGTGCTTGGTGAGCAGGTCCCAGGCGTCGGGCGCGAAGCCGCAGCCGTAGCGCTCGGCGGCGGCCCGGTCGAAGCCGCGCCGCGCCAGGAACTCGCGGGCCGGGCGCGCGCCGGCGGTGGTGAGCTGCGCGCGGTAGAACTCGACGGCGGCGGCGTGCGCGGCGACGAGGCGCTGCCGCTGCCCCTGCTGCGGGCGCGGACGCGGTGCGGCGGAGTCGTTCTCGACGTAACGCAGCTGGATGCCGGCGCGGTCGGCGAGCCGCTCGAC
Source organism: Micromonospora sp. SD12 (assembly GCF_052068495.1). Lineage (NCBI taxonomy): Bacteria > Bacillati > Actinomycetota > Actinomycetes > Micromonosporales > Micromonosporaceae > Micromonospora > Micromonospora sp. SD12. Next base: position 637,858 of record NZ_JBQHDF010000003.1, read on the forward strand.
CGACTCGACGAAGCTGAGGTGCTCGGCGTCCATCAGGAACTTGATCGCGTCGCCGCCGGCGCCGCAGCCGAAGCAGTACCAGACGTTGCGGGCGGGCGAGACGTTGAACGACGGGCTCTTCTCGTCGTGGAACGGGCACAACCCCTTGAGGTTGCCGGCGCCGGCCGACTTCAGCGTCACCGTCTCGGAGATGACGTCGGCGATCGAGCTGCGCTCCCGGACCAGCGCGATGTCCTCGTCCCGGATCCGCCCAGCCATGTCCGCCACCCCCTCGGCGTACATCCTGCCCTGCCGCACCGACGCCGCGCCGCCGGGGGACGCCGCGTGTGGCGACGACCGCCGCCACCTCGGCGGTCGCGCCCGCGTCCGGACCGGTCCCGCCCTTCCGGCCCGGATCAGCGGGGGCGACGCAGGTAGCGGCGCACCGGCGGCGGGTCCTCCTCGTCGTACGACCGGGCGGCCCGCACGGCCGCGGCCAGGCCGGAGCGACGGACCCGCGGCGGCGGGTGCACCGCCGGGTCCCGGGCCATGTCCCGGACCAGCGCGACGGCCAGGCCGAGCATCACCACGACGAACGGCAGGGCCACGAGGATGGTCGCCTGTTGCAGCGCGTCCAGCCCGCCCACCAGCAGCAGTACGGCGGCGACCGCGCCGATCAGCACCCCCCAGAGCACCACCAGCACGCGGTGCGGGCGCAGGGCGCCCCGGGAGGTCAGCGAGCCGAGCACCAGCGACGCCGAATCGGCGCTGGTGACGAAGTAGAGCGCGATCAGCACCATGGCCAGCACGCTGGTCAGCGTCGCCAGCGGCAGCGCGTCCAGCAGGCCGAACAGCGCCTGCTCGGTGCCCGCCCCGACGTCGGCCACCAGGTCCCGGGCGCCGGTGGCCTGCGCGCGCAGCCCGCTGCCGCCGAGCACCGCGAACCAGAGCGCGCTGGCCCCGCTCGGCACCAGCAGCACGCCGACGAGGAACTGGCGGACGGTGCGGCCCCGGGAGATCCGGGCGATGAAGGTGCCCACGAAGGGCGCCCAGGAGATCCACCACGCCCAGTAGAAGATCGTCCAGGAGCCGAGCCACGACGGGTCGGAGAAGGCGCCGGTGCGGGTGGACATGAAGACCAGGTTGCTCAGGTAGTCGCCCACCGAGGCCGGCAGCACCTCCAGCGTGTAGATGGTCGGCCCGACCACGAAGACGAAGAGCATCAGCAGCACCGCCAGCAGCACGTTGGTGGTGGAGAGCCACTTGATGCCCCGGTGCAGTCCCGAGAAGGCGGAGATCACGAAGGCCAGGGTGAGCGCGCCGATCACCACCAGCTCCACCGTGGTCGTGTCCGGAATCCCCGCCACCAGGTCGAGTCCGGCGGCGACCTGGAGCGCGCCGAGGCCGAGGCTGGTCGCCGAGCCGAACACGGTGGCGAACACGGCCAGCAGGTCGATCGCCCGGCCGGCCGCACCGTCGGCACGCTGCCCGAGCAGGGGTTGGAAGGCCGCCGAGATGCGGTTCTCCCGGCCCTTGCGGAAGGTCGAGTACGCCAGCGCGAGCGCCACGACCGCGTAGATCCCCCAGGGGTGCAGCGTCCAGTGGAAGAGGGTGTACTGCATCGCCGTGGCGCCGGCCGCGCCGGTCTGCGGTGCGACACCGGTCGCCGGCGGGGGCGCCGCGTAGTGCTGGATGGGTTCGGCGACGGCGAAGAAGACCAGGCCGATCCCCATCCCGGCGCTGAACATCATGGCCACCCAGGCCAGTGTGTTGAACTCCGGCTCGTCGTCGTCGGCGCCGAGCCGGACGCGCCCGAACCTCGTCGCCGCGATGACCACCGCGAGCACCAGGAAGGCGTCGGCGGCGACCACGAAGAACCAGCCGAAGGTGTCGATCACCCAGGCCAGGCCCGACGTGCCGAACTCGGCCAGGGAGGTCCGGGCCAGCACACCCCATGCCACCACGGCCAGTACGCCGCCGACGCTGAGCGCCAGCACCGTCCGGTCGATCCGGCCCACGGCCCGCGCCGGGTCCCGTACCTGCCCGCTCATGCGCCACCCCCTGCCCATCGTGCGGGGCAGGGGGTGGCAACCGGGCGACATCGGGCGAAACACCCCGCTGCCGGGCGACCGGGACGGCGCCGGGGCAGGGTTCCGGCGTCGCTCAGGCCGGTACGGCGGCGGACTCCTCGGCCTCCACCTGACGGTTCCAGTCGGACTTGCTGGCACGCCAGCCCTCGTCGTCCAGGCCCCGACGCCAGTAGCCGGAGATGGAGAGCCGCTCGCGGGAGACACCGCGCTCGACGCGCAGCAGGCGGCGCAGCTCCTTGACGAAGGTGGCCTCGCCGTGCACGAAGGCGTGCACGTCGCCGGGCGGGAACTCCAGGGCGCGCACGGCCGCGACCAGGGCCTCCCCGACCGGGCGGTCGCCCCGGTGCAGCCAGGTCAGGCGTACGGCGCCGGGGCTGGCCAGCGGCTGCTCGTCGGCCCGGTCGGCGACCTCGACGAAGACGGCGGCCGGGGCGCCTACGGGCAGCCGCTCCAGGGCGGCGGCGATCGCCGGCAGGGCGCTCTCGTCGCCCACCAGCAGGTGCCAGTCGGCGTCCGGGCTGGGGGCGTACGCCCCACCGGGGCCGACGAAGTGCACCGGGTCGCCGGGGCGCAGCGCGGCAGCCCAGGGCCCGCCCACCCCGACGTCGCCGTGGTGCACGATGTCGACGGTCATTTCGCCGCTCGCCGCGTCCCAGACCCGCACTGTGTACGCGCGCAGCCGGGGCCACTGCTCCCGGGGCAGGTCACGACGGATCGCGTTCAGCTCCATCGGGCTCGGGTACTCCACCCCCGGCACCGGGAAGACGATCTTGATGTAGTGGTCGGTGAACTCGCCCACCGGCAGGCCGGCCAGCTCCTCACCCCCGAGCACCAGCCGGACCAGATGGGGGGTGGGCCGCCCGGTGCGCAGCACCCGGGCGGTCGTGACCTTGATGGGGCGCTCCGTCATGCCGGTTAGGTTAGCCTAAGTTTGCTCCCCCGCCCATCCCCGTCATCCGCTCGGCGGGCGATCGGCCCCCGCGCCGCGCACCAACCGCGCGTGCCAGGCGACGGCCGCCGGGTCGGTCAACGAGGCGACCTGATCGATCACCACCCGCTGCCGGGCCGCGTCGTCCGGCGCCGCCGACCAGAGCGGGGCGAAGACCGGATCCAGCCCGTCCGGCGCCCGGGCGACCAGGGCGTGCACCAGCTCGGCCAGGACCTCCCGCTGCCGCCGGTAGCGCTCGCCCGAGCCGGGGCGGCGCATCACGTACCGCAGGGCGATGCCCTTGAGCAGGGCGCACCGCGCCCGGACGCGCCGGGGCACCACCAGGTCGGCGGCGTAGCGGCGGTGCGGGCCGGGACCGTAGCGCTCCTGCGTGGCCGCCACCGCGGCCGAGACGAAGCGGCCGGTCAGCACGCTGGTGGTCGCCTTCAGCGCCGCCTGCGCCCGGTGGCTGCCGTCGTAGCCGGCCAGCGGGGCGAGCACCGGGTCGTCGAGCAGTTCCAGCAGCACGTCGCCGAGGTCGGCCGGGGACTCGCCGGAGTAGGTGGCGGCGACGTCGGCGCAGAGCGCGGCCCGTTCCTGCGGGTCGTGCAGCAGCGGGCGCAGCGCCACGTACCCGCCGTGGATGCCGTCCTCGACGTCGTGCACCGAGTACGCGACGTCGTCGGCCCAGTCCATCACCTGCGCCTCCAGGCAGCGCCGGTCGTCACCCGGCCCGCCGGCCCGCAGCCAGGCGAAGAGCGGGAGGTCGTCGTCGTACACGCCGAACTTGCGTACGCCGGGCCGGCGCGGCCACGGGTACTTGCTGACCGCGTCGAGCGAGGCGCGGGTCAGGTTGAGGCCGGCGGAGCTGCCGTCCGGGGCGAGGACCTTGGCCTCCAGCCGGGTCAGCACCCGCAGCGTCTGCGCGTTGCCCTCGAAGCCGCCGCACCCGGCCGCCAGCTCGTCGAGCGCGTCCTCGCCGTTGTGCCCGAACGGCGGGTGGCCGAGGTCGTGGGCGAGCCCGGCGGTGTCCACCACGTCCGGGTCGCAGCCCAGCCGCGCCCCCATCTCGCGGGCGATCTGCGCGACCTCCAGCGAGTGGGTCAGCCGGGTACGCAGGAAGTCGTCGGTGCCGGCCGTGTGCACCTGGGTCTTCGCGGCGAGCCGCCGGAAGGCCGCCGAGTGCAGCACCCGGGCACGGTCCCGCTCGTACGCCGACCGCCCGTACCCGGTGTCCTTCGGCGGCTCGTCGACCCGACGGGCGACGTCCGGATCGTCCGGCCCGCCACGCTCAGGACGCACGCTGCCGCAGCACGCAGAACTCGTTGCCCTCCGGATCGGCCAGCACGGTCCAGTCCACCTCGCCCTGGCCCACGTCGACGTGCCGGGCACCCATGTCGACCAGCCGCTCGACCTCGGCCTCCAGGTCGTCGGGGCGCAGGTCGATGTGCAACCGGTTCTTGGTGGTCTTGTCGTCGGCGACCGGCACGAAGACGATGCCCGGCAACCGGTCGGCGGATCGGCGGATCTCCACCTCGTCCGGCTGCTCGGTGACCACCTGGTAGCCCAGCGCCTCGGCCCACCAGCGGGCGAGCCGGGCGGGGTCCCGGGCGTCGACGGTCAGGCTCTCCCAGGCGCTGCTCATGCCGATCAGGTTACGCCCGCGCGCCGCGTACGGCTCGCCGCCGGCGCGCGGGCGACGGCTGCGCAACCTCCGAACAGTCGAGAGTTGTCGACCGATCGCCGACGGTTACGGGATCGCGATCCGGCATGGCCGCCGGTAGCGTTCCCAGCGCGGAACGTGACCAGACTGAGGGCCCGACGGTGGGGGAGAAACCCGTGGACGCGGACACGATGATGGGAACGGAACTGTCGGGGCTGCGCCTGCGCCGCCCCGAGGTGGCGGGCACGGTGCTGGCCGGCACCGACGGCCTGCTGATCTCCAGCGACCTGCCGGCGACGGACGCCACCCACCTGGCGGCGCTCGCGGCGGCCAGCTTCGGCCTCGGCCACCGGGTGGCCGACACGGTGCGGCACGGCGAGTTCCGGGAATCGGTGGTACGCACCTCCGCCGGCGCCGTCGTCACCTACCCCGCCGGGCGTAACGCCCTGCTGACGCTGGTGGCCGACGCCAGCGCCGACCTGGAGGAGCTGCACGCCGACGCGCGGGCGGTGGCCCGGCGCACCGGCTCGGTGCTGGACACCAGCCGCCGGGTGGGTGCGGCGCCGGTACGCGAGGCGCACGCCGCGCTGGCGGCCCGCACCTCGGGCGGCAGGCTTCCCCGGCGCGTCAGCCCGCACGCCTGGCGTCGCCCGCCGGTCTGAGCAACCCTCCGGGGGCCGGTCGCGACCGGCCCCCGACCCACGGTGCGGTCGTGCCGGCACGGGCCGCCCGCACGGCAGCGGCGGCGGACCCGCTCCCCCGGGTCCGCCGCCGGCCTGTCGCCTCCGCCGCGTCAGCGGCTGTCGGAGCCGTCCGTCTCCACGGCCGCGCGGCCGGCCTCCAGCCGGGCGACGGGCACCCGGAAGGGCGAGCAGGACACGTAGTCCAGGCCGACCTCGTGGAAGAAGTGCACCGACTCCGGGTCACCGCCGTGCTCGCCGCAGACGCCGAGCTTCAGCTCCGGACGGGCGGCCCGGCCCTCCTCCGCGGCGATGCGCACCAGCCGGCCCACGCCGTCGCGGTCGATCGACTCGAACGGCGAGATGCCGAAGATGCCCAGCTCCAGGTAGCGCCAGAAGAAGGCGCCCTCGACGTCGTCGCGGGAGAAGCCCCAGCCCATCTGGGTCAGGTCGTTGGTGCCGAAGGAGAAGAACTGTGCCGCCTCGGCGATCTGGCCGGCGGTCAGCGCCGCCCGGGGCACCTCGATCATCGTGCCGATCAGCACCTCGACGCCGCTGTCCCCGACCACGTCGGAAATGATCTTCTCGGCCTCGGCGCGTACCGTCTCCAGCTCCTGCACCGCGCCGACCAGGGGGACCATGATCTCCGGCTTGGCCACCGCGCCGCCGCGCGTGACGGTGACCGCGGCCTCCGCGATGGCGCGGACCTGCATGGCGAACAGGCCGGGGATGACCAGGCCGAGGCGGACGCCGCGCAGACCCAGCATCGGGTTCTCCTCGTGCATCCGCCGCACGGCGGCGAGCAGCGCCTCCTCCTTGGCGACGTCCTCGCCGCGCTCCTGGGCGACCGCCACGTTGACCGCGAGCTGCTCCAGCGGGGGCAGGAACTCGTGCAGCGGCGGATCGATCAGCCGGACGGTGACGGGCATCCCGTCCATCTCCCGGAAGATCTCCTCGAAGTCGGCGCGCTGCAACGGCAGCAGCGCGGCCAGCGAGGCCTCCCGCTCGGCGTTGTCGCGGGCCAGGATCAGCCGCTCGACCAGCTCGCGCCGGTCGCCGAGGAACATGTGCTCGGTGCGGCACAGCCCGATGCCCTCCGCGCCGAAGCGCCGGGCCCGGGCGGCGTCCGCGCCGGTGTCGGCGTTCGTGCGGACGGCCAGCCGCCGCCTGGCGTCGGCGTGCGACATGATCCGGTGTACGGCCCGGACCAGCGCGTTGTCGACGTGCTCCGGGTCGAGGCTGCCCTCGAAGTACTGCACCACCTCCGACGGCATGACCGGCACCTCGCCGAGGTAGACCTTGCCGGTGGTGCCGTCGATGGAGACGACGTCGCCCTCGACGACCGTCTGCCCGCCGACGACGAACCGGCGCTGCGGCACGTCCACTTCGATCTCGTCGGCGCCGGAGACGCAGGTCTTGCCCATGCCGCGCGCCACCACGGCGGCGTGGCTGGTCTTGCCGCCGCGCGAGGTGAGGATGCCCTGGGCCGCGATCATGCCGTTCAGGTCGTCCGGGTTGGTCTCGCGCCGGACCAGGATCACCGACTCCCCCTCGGCGGCCAGTTCGACCGCGCGGGCGGAGGTGAAGACCACCTTGCCCGAGGCCGCGCCCGGCGACGCCCCGATCCCCTTCGCCACCGGCTGGAACTCGTGGTCGAGGCGGAACCGCGGGAACATCAGCTGGGCGAGCTGCGCGCCGTTGACGCGGTGCAACGCCTCGTCGAGGTCGATCAGGCCCTCGTCGACGAGCTGCCCGGCGATAACGAACGCCGCGGCGGCGGTGCGCTTGCCGACGCGCGTCTGGAGCATCCAGAGCTTGCCGCGCTCGATGGTGAACTCGATGTCGCAGAGGTCGCGGTAGTGGCCCTCCAGCCGGGCCATGATGCCGAGCAGTTCGTCGTAGGACTTCTTGTCCAGCAGCTCCAGCTCCTGCAACGGCACGGTGTTGCGGATGCCCGCGACGACGTCCTCACCCTGGGCGTTGGCCAGGTAGTCGCCGTAGATGCCCTGGGCGCCGCTGGCGGGGTCGCGGGTGAACGCGACACCGGTGCCGGAGTCCGGGCCGAGGTTGCCGAAGACCATCGCCACCACGTTGACCGCCGTGCCCAGGTCGGCCGGGATGCGCTCCTGGCGGCGGTAGAGCACCGCGCGCTCGGCGTTCCACGACTCGAAGACCGCGCGGATGGCCAGGTCGAGCTGCTCGCGCGGCTCCTGCGGGAACTCCCGGCCGGTGTGCTTGAAGAAGATCTTCTTGTACGCGTCGACCAGCCCCCGCAGGTCGTCGGCGTCGAGGTCGAGGTCGTTGCGGGTGCCCTTGGCCCGCTTGGCGTCGTCGAGCGCGTGCTCGAACTCCTCGCCCGGAACCTCGCACACCGTCTTGCCGAACATCTGGATCAGGCGACGGTAGGAGTCCCAGGCGAACCGGTCCGCGCCGCCGGGGGTGGACTGCCCGCCCGAGCCGCCGGCCTGCCGGGCGAGCCCCTGGACGCTGCGGTCGTTGAGCCCGACGTTGAGGACGGTCTCCATCATGCCGGGCATGGAGAACTTGGCGCCGGAGCGCACGGAGACCAGCAGCGGGTCCTCCGGGTCACCGAGGCGCTTGCCCATCGCCCGCTCCAGCGACGCGAGGTGCGCGGCGATCTGGTCGGCCAGGCCGTCGGGCTCCTCCCCGGTGGCGAGGTACGCCTTGCAGGCCTCCGTGGTGATCGTGAAGCCCGGCGGGACCGGCAGGCCGAGATTGGTCATCTCGGCCAGGTTGGCCCCCTTGCCGCCGAGCAGTTCCTTGAGGTCCTTGTTGCCCTCGGCGAAGGCGTAGACGTACTTGTGTTCCACCGTCTCCTGCGTTGCCACCAGAGCCCTCCCACGCACGCCGGTCCGACACTTAACGAAGGTTCAGTTGCTCCCATTACCCCGGGATGGACCACCGGCAATCCCGGTGCCAAGCCGGCCGGTGGGGCGAAGGCTAGGCGAACTTCGGGTGGCCCGGGACCGTTCGGTGACAATCGGCACAGCCATCACGACTATCCGCGTTCGTACCGGTTTTTGGGAACGCTTCCACGCGCACGATCACGCATTTCCCGCTTCGCCTCGTAGTCTTGGCCGCAGCCCTTTCGGTGAACCTCACCTTTGCCATAACCGCCGCAAATACACCCCTGGGAGCCGCCGCCGTGCCACCCGTTCCCACCGCCCCGGAACCGCTCGACCCGTCCAGCGTTGCGGCGGGCGAGCGGCCGGCCGGGCACCCTGACCTGCCGGTCCGCGAACCGGCCGCGGCCGAGCTGGCCCGGACGGCCACCCGGTCCGCCGAGGACGCGCTCGCCCCGCCGCCCGGCGACCTGCCCGTCGCGCCGGCCACAACCGCCGGCGGGGCCGCTCCGGCCGCCCGCGTACGGCTGGGCGACGTCGTGCCCGCCCCGGAGCGGGTCGCGCCGGTCGCGGGCGCCGACTTCGTGCTCACCCCCGACACGGTGATCCGGGTGAGCCCCGACGACGACGCCCGCGCCGCCGCCGGGCAGCTCGCCGACCTGCTCCGGCCGGCCACCGGCTATCCGCTCCCGGTGGGCGACGACACCCGGGCGGGGACGGGCGGCGACATCGTGCTGGCGCTCGTCGACTCCGCCGACCTCGGCCCGGAGGGCTACCGGCTCGACGTGACGTCCGACGGGGTACGCGTCGAGGCCGCCACCGGGGCCGGGCTCTTCTTCGGCGTACAGACCCTGCGGCAACTCCTGCCCGCCGCCGTCGAGAGCCCGACGCCGGCCGCCGAGCGCTGGGTGCTGCCCGGGGGTTCGATCACCGACCGGCCCCGGTTCCCGTACCGGGGGGCGATGCTCGACGTGGCCCGGCACTTCTTCGGCGTACCGGACGTGCTGCGGGTGATCGACCACCTGGCCCGCTACAAGCTCAACCACCTGCACCTGCACCTCACCGACGACCAGGGCTGGCGGATCGCCGTCGACTCCTGGCCCCGGCTGGCCGAGGTCGGCGGGGCGGGCGAGGTGGGCGGCGGCCCGGGCGGGCACTACAGCCGCGACGACTACCGGCGGATCGTGGCCTACGCCGCCGAGCGGCACGTCACCGTGGTGCCGGAGATCGACCTGCCGGGACACACCCACGCGGCGCTGACCGCGTACGGCGAGCTGGCCCCGGAGGGCGTCGCACCACCGCCCTACACCGGCACCGAGGTCGGTTTCAGCTACGTCGACCCCACGAGCGAGCGGACGTACGAGTTCGTCGCCGACGTGCTCGGCGAAATCGCCGCGCTCACCCCCGGGCCGTGGCTGCACATCGGGGGCGACGAGGCGTTCAAGGTGCGCCCCGAGGCGTACGCGGCCTTCGTCGAGCGGGCCCAGCGCATCGTCGCCGCAACCGGCAGGACCGTGGTGGGCTGGCACCAGATCGCGCCCGCCGCGCACAGCGGGGGGCGGGTGCTCCAGTGGTGGGGCACCGATGGCGAGGACCGGGTCACCGCGGACGCGGTCCGCCGGGGCGCCCGGCTCGTGCTCTCCCCCGCCAACCACGCCTACCTCGACATGAAGTACGCCCCGGACACCCCGATCGGGCACGACTGGGCGGGCCTCATCGACGTGCGGCGGGCGTACGACTGGGATCCCGGCACCCACGTGGCCGGCGTACCGGCCGACGCGGTGCTCGGCGTGGAGGCGCCGCTGTGGACCGAGTCGGTCACCTCGCGGGCGGAGGTCGAGTTCATGCTCTTCCCGCGCCTGCCCGCGATCGCCGAGTTGGGCTGGTCGCCCCGCGCGACGCACGACTGGGCCGGCTTCCGCGGCCGGCTGGCCGGGCACGGCCCGCGCTGGGCCGCCGCCGGCGTGGCCTTCCACCGCTCGCCGGAGATCCCGTGGCCCACGGAGCCACCGGCTTCCGCCGCCCCACAGGCGGCGATCCCCACCCAGCCGGAACCACCGGCACCCGCAGCAGTCCCCCGCCAGCCCGGCCCTGAGGAGGCTTCCGCGCCCGCCCCGCCCGCCTGACGTCCCGCCCCGCGCGCCTTACGCCCGCACCTCGTCGCGCCCTGTCGAGCTGATGTCGTAGACGATTCAGGGATGCCCCGTCCGTCCCGAATCGGGCGGCCAGCGGGGGGCGTGGCGGGCGGGCGGAGCGGCGGGCCGCGGACGTGGCAGAGCCCGTGCGCGGCAGTCGGGGGGTACGAGCGCCGGTCGGTTCGTGCCGGCCGGAATCGGTCGTCGAGCCGCTCGGCGACCCAGCGAACGGAACGGCGGCCCAGCGAAGGGAGCGGCGGACCCAGCGCACGGAACGGCGGGCGCAACGACGCCCCGTTGTGGCGGCCCTGGCCGGAACGTAGCGGCGGACCAAGCGGGGGGTCGCCGGCCGCTGCGCCAGCGACTTCGGCGGGCCGGGGATGAGGGCCTCCATCGGGGCCACCGGTGGGCCCGGCGCGCCTCGGCTCGGGCAGGCAGGACTGGTGAGTCGTTTACGACATCAGCTCGACAGGGCGCTCGCCGCACCATGCTCACCCGACGACCGACTGCGGCACCCTGCGAGGCGCGGACCCATTTGTCCGGTTCTAGCGTCCGACCGATCTCCAGACGTCACCTGATGTCCGGTTGCGTCCCGTGGTCGGCGCCACCCGGGTGGCGGAATCGTGGGCCCGCGCGGGTCGTTGAACATGGCATACCCACGGCGCTCCCCCCGCGCCACGGGTGGCCCGACCGGCCGGCGGAATGGCTGGCCGACGCGGGTCGTTGAGACATCCCGGACGCCCGAGCAGGCCCCCCGCCGCCGGAGCGATCCGTTCTGACTTCCCCCTCGCGGCACGCCGCTCCCCCGCGCGTCCGCGCACCCCCGATCGAAAGGTGCTATCACCATGCGTACCGACATGCTGCGTAAGACCGCCCTGACCGCCGCCGGGCTCGCCTTCACCGGCGGCGCCATCGCCGGCCCCGTCACCACCGCCTACGCCGCCCCCACCCAGACCAAGCCCGT